>NZ_VANP01000003.1:0-698680 GCF_005864065.1 Microbispora triticiradicis
CGGTGAGGCACAGGCCGCTGGCGCCGTTGACGATGCGGTAGGCGCCGGTGGTCGGCGCGGCGTTGGAGACGCCGGTGAACACACCGCCGACCAGGGCCACGACCCCGGCGACGGCGCCGACTACCCCCGCTGCGTTTCTGGTGCTCCTTCTCAAGGCCGAGCTCCTTGCGTGTCGTGCAGGACCCCTGACCGAGGGGATGAATCCTGGTCCCACGAGGAATTCATGAATGTAAACGGCATTCATGAATCGGAACTGACTCCAAGTTACGGAGCACGCGGATACGGGTCAACGCAGCACCGGGCATCTCACCGTCCGCTCCGGCCGCCCGCGGGTCCGACCAGGTGAGAGCCGAAGTGCCGCGGCCATCGCGGTGAAAGTTTCATGAAACACACGTGTGACGCTCCCGGCGGGCGCGCCCCCGCAACGACCGCCGGCCGCCGTCGTGGACACGACGGCGGCCGGTGTGTGGGAGGGCTCAGCGCGCGCCGGCGCCGGCCGTGACGACGGACTTGACGCTCGACGGGGTGTCGAGGGAGTAGGAGTAGGGGATGGAGGCCACGCTGCCGCCGGCGTCCCCGCTTCCCGAGCCGACCAGGTAGTTGTTGCGCGCCACGAGGTTGCCCGGGGCCGACGACCCCTCACCGCGGTGGTAGGGATCCTGCACGTTCTCGAAGTAGTTGCCCTCAACCAGCACACCCGCCCCCTCGGTGGAGGCGACGCCGTACCCGCTGTTGCGGTTGTAGTAGTTGTTGAAGACATGCACCGGGTTGCCGAAACGCACGCGCGGATGCCGCTGGGTGGTCCCGTCGAACCAGTTGTGGTGGTAGGTCACCCGAAGGTGCCCGCGGTCCTCCGCGCCGTTGTCGTCGCTGTGACCGAGCAGCATCGTCTTGTCGTGGTTGAAGAGGTGGTTCCACGACACGGTCACAAAGTCGCTGGCCCGCTTGACGTCGATGGCGCCGTCGTAGCCGTGCGACAGTGTGTTGTGGTCGATCCACACGTTGGTCGAGTACTGCACGTTGATCGCGTCGTCGCTCCAGTCCCGGAAGACCAGGTTCCGGATGATCACGTTCTTGGCCTCCGACACGTTCAGGCCGCAGCCGACGATCGTGGCCCCGGAGGCGCCGACGATCGTCTTGTTCGACCCCACCCTGAGCATGCCCGAGCACGAGATCGTGCCGGACACCCGGACCACGGAGGCGGTGGTCCCCTGGATCGCGCTCGTCAGGGCCGAGGCGCTGCTGACCGTGACCGTGCCCGCGTTCCCGCCGCCGGTGGTTCCGCCGTTCTGAGTGGCCCAGCCGACCAGGCCGCTGCCGTTGCCGCCCGGGGTCTGGGACGGGCTGGGCGACGGACTGGGTGACGGGGTGCGTGAGGGACTGGGTGACGGGGTGCGCGACGGGGAGGGCTGGCCGGACGGCGATCCGGTGACCCCGCCGGTGCAGGACACCCCGTTGAGGGTGAACGCGGTGGGCACGGGGTTGGACGAGCCCGACGTCCCCTGGAAGCCGATCGAGGTGCTGCCACCGGTGCCGATCGACCCGTTGTAGGAGAGGTTCGTCGCGGTGACACCGGCGCCGCTCTGCGCGAACGTGGCGCCCCAGCCGCTGCTGACCGTCTGGCCGGCCCCGAAAGACCAGCCGAGGGTCCAGTTGGACAGCGGGTCGCCGAGGTTGGTGATCGCGATGTCCGCGACGAACCCGCCGTCCCACTGCGAGGCGACCTTGTAGTCGACCCGGCAGCCCGAGGCGGCGTTCGCCGCCGAGGAGGTCACTCCGACGAGCCCGGCGGCGGCTGCGGCCACCGCGGTGACCGCTCCAAGTAACGCCGCGTGATGTCTGCGTACGGACATCTTCCTGTCCCCTTTCAACCCAAGGATGATGACGACACCGGTCCAGCCGACCGGCGTTCGAGCAGGCAGCGCCGAGATGAGGCGCGCGGATCCCAGGCGGTGACCTCGTTCGGCTACATGGATGCGGTTTACATACGGGTGGTGGTGGCGTGAACGTAACCACGAGGACGGGACGGGTCAACGAAGCGCTTCGACACCGCGGCCGCATCCCGCGAACTGCCTGACAGGGGGCCTCATCGGCCGGAGCGCGCACCTGAAAGTTGCAGGTTCGAGACGCGAAGCCGCGGCCGGCCGCGTACGGGAACATGACCGCGGTGTTAGCGGGGCGAGATGATCGGCAACTAAGGTGATCCGCCGTTCGTCGGGATTAGTACCGGTATCCCGTTGACATGAAGGAGATCCGTGTATCCCCCACCGCAGCAGAAGCGCCGCCGCAGCGTGGCCCCGTTCATCGTCGCGGTCATCGTGGCGGGAGCGCTCATCGTCGGCCTCAAGACGGTGTTCGGCGGGATGCCCGACGTCGGGAAAGCCTTCCGCGGCGACGCGGGCGGCGACTCGGCCGGACGTGCCTGCGGGGACGACGGGATCACCCTGACCGTCTCCGCCTCCAGCGACAAGGCCGAACTGCTCCGCACGATGGCCAAAAGCTACAGCGGCCACGAGGTGGACGGCCGGTGCGTGGACGTCGTGGTGAGCTCCAAGGCGTCCGGTGACGCGATGCAGGCGCTGGCACGCGGCTGGAACGCGCGGCAGGACGGGCCGAAGCCGGACGTGTGGACGCCCGCGTCCGCCGGGTGGGTCGCCCTCCTGCGGCACCGCGTCGAGGGCGGCGACCGGCAGTCGCCGGCCTCCGCCGACAACCCCACGATCGCCAAGTCGCCGCTGGTCATCGCGATGCCCAAGCCGATGGCGCAGGCGCTCGGCTGGCCGTCGAAGAAGATCGGCTGGTCGGACGTCCTCGATCTCGCCGACGACCCGAAGGGCTGGGCGAAGTACGACCATCCCGAGTGGGGCCGGTTCCGCCTCGGCAAGACGAACCCGAACTTCTCCACCTCGGGCCTCAACGCGACCGTCGGGGCCTACTTCGCCGCCACCGGGCTGTCGGGCGACCTCACGGAGCGGGACGTCACCGGGGCGAAGGCGCGCGACTTCGTCAAGGGCGTCGAGCGGTCCATCGTGCACTACGGCGACACCACGCTGACCTTCCTGACGAACCTCCAGCGCGCCGACGACGCGGGAACGGCCATGTCCTACATCTCCGCGGTGACCGTGGAGGAGAAGTCGGTGTGGGACTACAACCAGGGCAACCCGACCGGCGACCCGAAGACACTCGGCGACCACGCGAAGCCGAAGGTCCCGCTGGTGGCGATCTATCCCAAGGAGGGCACGCTCTTCTCCGACCATCCGTACGCCGTGCTGTCCTGGGCGGACGCGGCGAAGAAGGCCGCGGCGGCCGACTTCCTGAAGTACCTGCGGGCGTCCGACCAGCAGAAGGAGTTCGCGAAGTACGCGTTCCGGTCGTTCGACGGCAAGCCGACCGGCCACATCACGGCCGCCGACGGCCTCGACCCCAAGCAGCCGGCGACCACGCTGAGCACCCCGACCCCGCAGGTGCTCGACCGGATGTTGCGAAGCTGGGCGGAGCTGCGCAAGCCCGCCAACGTGCTGATGGTGATGGACGTCTCCGGCTCGATGGGCGCCGACGTCTCCGGCACCGGCAAGACCAAGCTCGACCTCGCGAAGCAGGCCGCGGTCAACGCGCTGCCGCAGTTCGGCCCGAACGACCGCGTCGGCCTGTGGATGTTCTCCCTCAAGCAGGACGGCGAGAAGGACTACCGCGAGCTCGTGCCCATGGGCAGGAACAACCAGTCGCGCCTCAAGAGCCGCATCCAGGGCCTGATCCCCAGCGGCGGCACGGGCCTGTACGACACCGCCCTCGCGTCGTACCAGGAGGTGCTGCGGCACCAGAGCGGCGACGCCATCAACGCGGTCGTGTTCCTGACCGACGGCAAGAACGAGGACAACAACTCCATCTCCCTCGACGACCTGCTGCCGCAGCTGCGTCAGGAGACCGGCCAGGACACGGTGCGCATGTTCACCATCGCGTACGGCGGCGACGCCGACCTCGACGTGCTGCGGCGCATCTCGCAGAGCACCGACGCGGCGGCCTACGATTCCCGCAAGCCCGTGAGCATCGACCAGGTGTTCACCGCCGTCATCTCCAACTTCTGACGATCTCCGACTTCTGACCGGGAGCCCCCTTGTCCCGCTTCACCGAGGAACTGCGCGACCCCTGGGCGCTGCTCCTGGGCGCCACGGCCGCCGGCGCGGCCTGGGCGGTCGACGTCCATCCGGCGGGGGCGGCCGTCGCCGGCGTGGCGGTGTGGCTCACCAAGGCCTTCGCCTCCGCGTGGCAGTCCACAGGAGACGAGAGCCGCCCCGAGCCGCAGGGGCCGCCGGTAGCACGCGGCAGCGCGGAGGAGGCCTGGCTGCGGCGGGCCGAGCGCGCCGCCGGGTCGTTCGCCGACCTGGCCGGCTCGATGCGCGGGCAGATCCTGCTCGACCGGATCGCGGACATGCGCCCGCAGGTGGACGACACGGTCGGCACGTTGCGGCGGCTGGCCGGGCACGCCTCCGTCACCGGGTCCGCGCTCGCCCGTTTCGACCCCCGTTTCCTCGACCAGGAACGCGCCCGGCTCACACAGGCCCGCCGTACGGCACGTCAGGAGGTCGCGGGTGAGCTCGACCGGTCGATCGCCGCGCTGGACGCGCAGCGTGAGGTGTACGGCCGGCTGTCCGGCGCGCGGGAGCGGGTGCTGGCCCGGCTGGAGTCCGGCGCCATCAGCCTGGAGGGCCTGGTCGCGCGGGCCGTCGAGATCTCCGCCATGACCGCGACCTCCGGCGGCGCGGACGGCGGCGGCCAGGCGCTGCACGACCTGACGACCGAGCTCGAACTCACCCGGCAGAGCCTGCACGAGGTCGAGGAGGCGACCCGCCGCGACCTCGGCCCCTGACAGAGGCCCAAAGGGCGGCGCGAAGGGCGGCACAGAGGGCGGCTCAGAGGGCGGCGAGGAGGCGGGCGAGTTCCTTCGGGCCCGCGTTGCCGCCCGTGCAGACGACGGCGACCCGCCGCCCGGCGAACTCCTCGCGCCGGGCCAGCAGCCCGGCCAGGGCGGCCGCTCCCGCTCCCTCGGCGAGCGTGTGGGCCTCGCCGAGCAGCATCCGCTGGGCCCGCAGGATCTCGTCGTCGCCGACCAGGACGAAATCGTCCAGCCGGTCCCGCATCACGGCCTGGGGCGTCGCGAACGCCGAGCCCGTGGCGAGGCCCTCCACGACGGTCTTGACCGGCCGGTTCACCAGGGCGTTCAGCCGCCACGAGTCGTGCGCGGCGGGGGCCTGCGCCGACTGGACGGCGATCACCCGGCAGCCGGGCGCGAGCGCGGCCGCGGCCAGGCACGCCGCCGCGGCTCCGGTGCCGCTGCCCACGGGCACGAACACCGCGTCAAGGTCCGGCCGGGCGGCGAACATCTCGGCGTAGAGCGTGCCGACCCCGGCGATGATGTCCGGCTCGTCGGCCGGGCCGATCAGCCTGCGCCCGGTGCGCTCGGCGAGATCGCGGGCGTGCCCGGCGGTCTCCACCATCGTCGCGCCCCGGACCTCGACGGTCGCGCCGAGCGCCTCGACCGCCGCCACCTTGGCCGGGTTCGGGTTGTCCGGCATCAGCACCGCGCAGGGCACGCCGTACAGGCGGGACGCGTACGCGATCGACTGGGCGTGGTTGCCGGTGGAGTACGTGACGACCCCGCGACCGCGGTCGGCCATCCGGGCCAGCAGCGTGATGCCGCCGCGCACCTTGAACGCTCCCGTGGGCTGCACGTTCTCGTGCTTGACGTACACCTCCACGCCGACCGCCGCGTTGAGCACCGGATAGGACCACATGGGCGTCTCGGGGAGCTGGTGGGCGATAAGCCGCCGAGCGTCCAGAATGTCGCGAATGCCTGTCATACGCACCAGCGTGGCCGCACACTGGTGAATACGTCCAACTGAAGTGTTCGAGGAAACCGATAGACATGGTTGATAGATGACGATCGACGTCGTACGACTGCGTGTCCTCGTCGCGCTGGCCCGCGCGGGCACGGTGACGGCGGCGGCCCGCGAGCTGCACTACTCACAGCCGTCGGTGAGCCACCACCTCGCCCGGCTGGAGGCGGAGACGGGCGCCAAGCTGGTGCAGCGGGTGGGGCGCGGCGTCCGCCTGACGGAGGCGGGCCGCCTGCTCGCCGAACGCGGCGCCGAGATCCTCGGCCGCCTCGACGCGGCGTCCGCCGAGCTGTCCGCGCACGTCGGGCTGCGGGCCGGGCGCGTACGGCTGGCCGCCTTCCCCTCGGCCCTGGGCACGTTCGTCCCCGCCGCCGCCCAGCGGCTCGCCAGGGAGCATCCCGGGCTGGACCTGCGCCTGATGGAGGCCGAGCCACCCGAGGCGCTGCGCCTGCTGCGGGCGGGCGAGGTCGACGTGGCCGTCGTCTTCCGGTACGGCGGGACCGGCCCCGAGGACGACGGCGTCCGGCTGGTCCACCTGCTCGACGATCCGAGCCTTCTCGTCACTCCTCTGGGGGCCGCCTCAGGAAGCGACCTGGCGGCGTACGCCGACGCCCCCTGGATCGCGGGCTGCGAGCGGTGCCGCGCCCATCTGCTCGCGCTGTGCGGCGAGGCGGGCTTCGAGCCGCGCGTCTCGTTCACGACGGACGACTACGTGGCCGTGCAGGCGATGGTCGCCGCCGGGCTGGGCGTGGCGGTCCTCCCCCGGCTGGCGCTGTCGGCCCATCGTCATCCGGACGTGCTGACCTCCGATTTACCGGGCCCGGCCCGCCGGGTCCACGCCGCCACGTACGGCGAGCCGCCCGACCCGCCCGCCACGGCGGCCCTGGTCGCCGCCCTGCTCCGGGCTCAGCTCGGCGCGGGCGACGGTGCGGGGGACGGCGTGGGGCCGTCGTTGTCCAGTTCCGTGGCGCTCCAGACGGCGGTCCCGGTGCCGGGAAGCTGACTGATCCGGGACAGGAACGT
The DNA here is from genome assembly GCF_005864065.1 of Microbispora triticiradicis. Classification (NCBI taxonomy): domain Bacteria; kingdom Bacillati; phylum Actinomycetota; class Actinomycetes; order Streptosporangiales; family Streptosporangiaceae; genus Microbispora; species Microbispora triticiradicis. The sequence continues at coordinate 6,918 of NZ_VANP01000003.1, forward strand.
GGCGGTGCCGTTCGACGAGTCGGCGTCCTCCTCCGCGAAGACGAGGAGCGTCTGCCAGGTGCTCCACGTGTCCGCGGGGAAGAGCAGCCGGGGGCCGATCAGCAGATCGGAGTCACCGGACAGCCGCTCGCTGTCGACGGTCACCCAGCCGTACGACGGCCGGCCGCTGAGCCGTACGTGGATGACCGCCGAGCCGCCCTCGGGCACGGCGATGTGCGACGGCGAGACGATGACGCCGGGCGTGGGAGTGACGGTGGGGGTCGGCGAGGGGCTCCACGAGGAACTGGAGACCGTTGTTCCCTGAGCGGCGACGGCCGCACCCGGACCGGCGAGCCCGGCCGCGGCGGACGCCGTGGCCACGACGGCCGCGAGAACGGCCGCACGACGCAGGCGGGCGGGGGCGAGTCGCATCGACACCTCCACGAGGAAGACGCAGGACCATCCGGCGATCACCGGCGGTGCTCCCAGCGTCGTTTCTTCTCCGCGGCCTGTACAGGAACCGCGGCCTGGCGCTCTCGTCCCACCACCCTCGTCCCACCGGCCGTACGGCACGCCGCCGGGCCGGTCCACCTGGGCGAACGCCGCCCGAGACGGTCGCCGGTGGCCGGGCGATGCGGCCGCGGGCCGGTGAAAGATTCAGCCGGCCCGGCGAAACTCCGCCGCGGCGTTCGGGCCTTCCGCACAGGCGGCGGCGAGTTCGTCCAGGGACAGGCCCAGCGCGGCGGCGAGCGCGGCGACCGTGAAGAAGGCCGGGGTCGGCGCGCGGCCGGTCTCGATCTTGCGCAGCGTCTCCGCCGACAGCCCGGCCGCCGCGGCGACCTCGATCATGCTGCGTTCGCCACGCGCCTGCCGGAGCAGGGCGCCGAACCGCTCCCCCCGCTGCCGCTCCTCGGGGGTCAGGGGCACTCTCACCATGACTGTGATACTAATACCGGGATACTTATACCGGTATAGTTATTGGTGCCACTTGGAGGGGTGCGTCATGGTGGAGATCAAGACCGACGCAGCGCTGGACGCGATGCGGGAGGCGGGGCGCGTCGTCGCCCGCGCGCTCGACGCCGCGCGCCGGACGGCGGCCGTCGGGATGCGGCTCAGGGAACTGGACGAGACGGCGCGGGAGGTGCTGCGCGAGGCGGGGGCGCGTTCGCCCTTCCTCGGCTACCGGCCGCACTTCGCGCCGAGCCCGTTCCCCGCGGTGATCTGCGTGTCCGTCAACGACGCCATCGTGCACGGCGTCCCGGGCGACTACCGGCTGCGTGACGGGGACGTCGTGGGCGTGGACTGCGGGGCGGAACTGGACGGCTGGACGGCCGACGCCGCCGTCACCTTCGTCGTCGGCACTCCCCGCGCCGGTGACGTGGAGCTGATCGACACGACCCGGCGGGCGCTCGACGCGGGGATCGCCGCCGCGACCGTCGGCAACCGCATCGGGGACATCTCCGCGGCGATCGACGCGGTCGCCCGCGACGCCGGGTACGGCATGCCGAGGGACTTCGGCGGCCACGGCATCGGCCGCCGGATGCACGAGGACCCGCCGGTGCCCAACCACGGCCGCCCCGGGCGGGGTTATCCGCTGCGGCACGGCCTGGCGCTGGCCATCGAGCCGATGTTCATCGCCGGCGGCCGGGACGGCTACCTCACGGCGGCGGACGGCTGGACGTTGCACACCACCGACGGCAGCCGGGCCGCCCACATGGAGCACACGATCGCGATCACCGAGGACGGCCCCCGGGTGCTCACCCTGCTCTGACCGGGCGCTTTGAAGGGGCGCCCTGACTGGGCGCTCTGACCGGGCGTTCGCGAAAAATCGGGATGCCCGCACGAGGGCGGCGTCCGTACGATCCGGACATGCCTACGCTGCCCGCACTCGCCCTCTTCGCCGCCGCCACGCTCGCCCTGCTCGTGGTGCCTGGACCCGCCGTGCTCTACATCGTCACCCGCAGCGTCGCGCAGGGCCGTACGGCGGGGCTGGTGTCGGTCCTCGGCGTCCACGCGGGCTCACTGGTGCACATCGCCGCCGCGGCGCTCGGGATCACCGCGCTGCTCGCCGCGTCGGCCACGGCGTTCGCCGTCGTCAAGTATCTCGGCGCCGCCTACCTCGTCTACCTGGGCGTACGCAAGCTGCTGCGGCGGCCGGAGACGGAGGCCGCCGAGGTCAGGGTCGCCTCGCACAGCCGCCTGTTCGGCGAGGGGTTCGTGGTCAACGTGCTCAACCCGAAGACCGCGATGTTCTTCCTGGCGTTCCTGCCGCAGTTCATCGATCCCGCGCGCGGGCCGGTGGCGCCGCAGGTGCTGGTGCTCGGGGCCGTCTGGGTGGCGCTCGGCATGGCCAGCGACGGCACGTACGCGCTGCTGGCCTCGGTGCTGGCCGGGCGGCTGCGGTCGTCGGCGCGTGCCCGGCGGCGGCTCGACCGGGGCAGCGGCGTCGTCTACCTCGGTCTCGGCGTCGTCGCCGCCCTGGCCCGTGAGGGCGCCGCGAAGGCCTGACCCGCCGGTCGTGCGACCCGGGACATTTGTACTGCCGGAGTCGGGATCGGCGAATCTGTCCGGCGGAACCGGGTTCCGGGAGGCTTGAGGCGCAGGAAGACACCAGCGCCCACCCCCGGAGGAGCCGCGCCGATGACGCAGACCCTGACCTCCCCTGCCCTCCCGGCCGCTTCGGCCGCTTCACCGGACGCCGCCCAGGCGCGGAAGGGCAACCTCCGCCGGATGCTCGTCCCGCTGGCGCTGGACATCGCCGCGCCGCTCGCCTGCTACTACGTCCTGCACGGCGCGTTCGGGCTGAGCGAGGTCGCCGCGCTCGCCGTGAGCGGGGTGATCCCGGCCATCCGGGTGATCGCCGGGATCGTCCGCGAACGGACCCTGAACGGCATGGCCGCGCTGACGCTCGTGGTCAACGTGGCGGGCATCGCGCTGAGCTTCCTCACCGGCGACGCCCGGATGATGATCGCCAAGGACTCCGGTCTCAGCGGGGTGCTCAGCCTGGCGATCCTGCTCTCGGCGTTCACGCGGCGGCCGGTGATGACCGCGGGCATGCGCCTGTTCGTCACGCAGGGGAACGCGGCGAAGGAGGCGGCCTGGGAGCGGCTCGCGGAGGGCTCGGCCCGGTTCCGCCGGGCCGAGCGGAGGTTCAGCGCGATCTGGGGCGGCGTGCTGCTCGCCGAGTGCGTGGTCCGGCTGGTCGGCGCGTTCACGCTGCCGGTCGCCACGATGATCTGGCTGTCCAACGTGCTGCTGCTCGCCGCCATCGCGCTGGGGCTTGTGCTCGCGGGCGCGTTCGGTTCCGGGCCGATCATGGGGATGGTCGGCATCGAGGCCAGGAGTGGGCGATGAGAGGCAGAGGCATCAATTACGACACCGGTTTCCTCCCGGGTGGACACACCTCGCGGGAGAGCTTCGACCCGGAGACGGTCCGGGAGGAGATGCGGGTCGTCGCCGAGGAGCTGAACTGCACCGCCGTACGCGTCACGGGCGGCGATCCGGAACGGATCGGCGTCGCCGCCCGGCACGTGCGCCAACACACACGTGCGCCTACACAGGGGCAGGCGCACGTGGCGGCATGGCGTGGGCCATCGTCGACGACACGGCCCAGCCGCCCCGGCTGAACGGCGACTGCCTCCGCGACGAGGGCGAGCAGGTCCGCTACCTGCTTCTAGCCCACCTGAGGACCGCCGCGGCCCTGGATCATGGCGTGGGTGCCGCTGGTGCGCCAGGCGCGGCCGGTCGCGTCCAGCTCGGCCACGGTGCGCTCGGGCACGCCGACGAGCGCGTCCGACTTCAGCGTGCGGAGCGCGACGACCGGACCGGGGAAGTAGCCGGTGACCGCGGCGAACGGGGTGGCCGGGGGCCACATCCGGTCACCGGTCAGTCTGCGGTAGTTCAGGTCGCCCTTCATGATCGTGAGGTCGGCCGCCGCGAACTCGCCGCGCAGGTCGTCCGGCATGTCCGCGTACGGCAGCGGGGCGCACGCGAACGGATGCGCCCGCAGCGTGAGCCGCCCGTCCTCCGTCGCCGCCCAGAGCCGGGCGCCGGCCTCCCCCGCCCGGCCGGGGGCCGCGGCGAGCCACCGCAGGCACGCGAGCACGTCGGACGGCGTGGCGTCGGACACGAAGTAGGGGACCGGCTTGACGTGCAGCGCGACCTCCCTCGCCTGCCCGTGGGCGAGGAGATGGTCGGCCAGCACGAGATCGGGCAGCAGCTCCCGCCCGGCGTTGTCGGCGACCAGGCAGATCCTCGCCGGAGCCAGGTCGCCGAGCAGCGCCCGCAGCAGGGGGCCGTCGTCCACGACCAGGCCGGTGGCCCGCTCGCCGCCGCCGGCGCCTGTGGCGCCGTGGGAGAGGTCCGCGCGGTTGCCCCAGAGTGAGCCGAGCAGGAGCGCCTCGGCCCGCTCGTCCGGGGACAGCGCGGCGGTCTCGTCGAGCGCGGCGAGCTCTCCGTCCACGTCCGGCCCGTCGAGCTCGGCCTGCTTCAGGGGGCCGAACGGGTCGACCCCCCGCCACGGGCCGTCGCCGAAGTATCCGGTGGCCTCCAGCAGCTTCCGGTAGAAGTAGCTCTCGGCCCACAGGAACGGCGCGTCGACCCAGCGGCCGCCGATCTTGCCGCGGCCCCACTCGGCCCAGGCGGCGCCGTCGTGCGCGGACGGCTCCAGCGGCTCCATGACGTCGCGCTCGACCTCGCCGAGGAGCCGGTCGAGCGCGCGCCGCCGGTCCGGTGTGTACGGCAACGCCTCCCTGACCTGCTTGATCAGGACGGGATGCCGCTCCCGGAACACGCTCAGCGCGTACGACCCCGGGACGTTGCCGAGGATCGGCGCGGCCTCCGGCGTCTCGTCCCGGGCATCGTCCAGGGCACGGCTCATCCGGCGTCCTCCCCCGCTCGTGACACTCCACCGTCAGTAAAGCGCAGGGCGCCGCACGAGCCGCACCGCCCCCTCTGCTCACGCGTTAAAGTCAAATTTCATGACAATGTGGGATTGCGGCCATACCACTGTCGCCGTAGTTTCCCGGTATGGATCTGGAGATCCGCCACCTCAGGATCGTGCACGCGGTAGCCGAAGCCGGGAGCGTCACGAAGGCGGCCACCCGGCTAGGCCTCGCCCAACCGTCCCTCACCGCCCAGCTCAAACGCATCGAACGCTCACTCGGAGGGCCGCTGTTCGAACGCGACCGCAACGGCGCCCGCCCCACTCCCCTCGGTGAGATGGTGCTGGCCCGCGCGCGGGTGCTGCTGCCCGCCGTACGCGACCTCCAGGAGGACGCCGTACGGTTCGCCAACACCTCGGTCAAACTGCCCGGCTACCGGCTCGGCGCCACGCACGGCCCCATACTCGGCGGGCTCGTCGAACGGCTGACCGCGGCGCAGCCCGGGATCCCGATCACCACCCGCACCTCCTGGTCGGCCGACGAGCTGACCGGGCTGGCCGCGGCCGGCCGGCTCGACTTCGTGCTCCTCGGCAGGTGCGGCGACAGCCCCCCGCCTCCGGCCGACGCGATGAGCTGGACCACGGTGGGCATGGACCCGGTCTTCGTGCTCCTGGGCGAGGAGCACCCCCTCGCCGGGGAGAAGGAACTGGAGCTGTCCCGCCTCGCCGACGAGCGCTGGGTGGTGGCCCCGGGGGACGGGTGCTTCTCCGACTGCTTCGCCACCGCCTGCGCGCGTGCCGGGTTCGTGCCCGAGTCCATCTACGAGACGGACGTCGGCACCTGCCTGCACCTGGTCGGCGTCGGCAAGGCCGTCGCCCTGTGCCAGGCCACGTTCCAGCTCACGTCCGGGCTCGTGATGATGCCGCTGGCGGGGGCTCCGCTGGGCTGGCGGCACCTGCTCGGCTGGCACTCGGGATCGATCGGCGCGCGGGCCGCGCCGGTGGTGGCGGCCCAGGCACGAGCCGCGTACGCTGACGCCGTCAGGCGCAGCTCACGCTACGCGGACTGGCTCGTCACCAATCCTGACTATGGTGCCGTGCCGTGACATCCTTCGCGGAGGAGCTTTCCATAACGCCGTGATAGGGGCGAACTGATAGATCCGCGTGACGCGGATGGTCGGTTACGTTGACGGCACCCCCCGAAGACAAGGAGAGCCCCACATGCTCCGCAGACGCACGGTAACCGCCGCATGCGCCCTGGCCGTCACGGCCCTCGCCACGGTCGCCACCCCGGCCCTGGCCGAGCCGAGCAACTCCTCCGCCTCTTCCATCGGCACTCCGTCGCCCGGCATGATCGAGGCGATGCAGCGCGACCTCGGGCTCAGCGCCGACCAGGCCAACGCCCGCCTGGCCAACGAGGCCAAGGCCATGAACACCGACGCCAAGGTCCGGGCCACGCTCGGCGACGCCTACGCCGGATCCTGGGTCTCCGGCGTCACCTCCGACAGCCTGATCGTCGCCACCACCGACGCCTCGAAGGCGGGCGCCATCCTGTCCGCGGGCGCGCAGCCGACGGTCGTCTCCCGCAATCTGGGCGCCCTCGACGCCACCGCGGCCGCGCTGGACAAGGCCGCCGCCGGCGCGCCCGCCTCCGCCGCCTCTCTCTGGTACGTCGACGTGCGCACCAACAGCGTGGTCGTGCTGGCCTCCGACACCGCCGCGGCGGAGAAGCTCGTCGCGGCCAGCGGCGCCGACAAGTCGGCCGTACGCGTCGAGCGGTCGGGCGAAGCGCCGCAGACCTTCTACGACATCCGCGGCGGCGACGCCTACTACATCGGCAGCTCGGCCCGCTGCTCGATCGGCTTCTCCGTGCGCAAGGGCAGCACGCCCGGGTTCGTCGACGCCGGGCACTGCGCCACCGCCGGAAGCACCGTGTACGGCTACAACCACGTCCTCATGGGCACCTTCCAGGGCTACTCGTTCCCCGGCAACGACTACTCCTGGGCGGCGGTCAACAGCAACTGGACCGTCAGGCCCTGGGTGAACAACTACAGCGGCGGCAACGTCGTCGTGAAGGGCTCTTCCGTGGCAGCCGTCGGCTCCTCGATCTGCCGGTCCGGCTCGACCACCGGCTGGCACTGCGGCACCGTGCAGCAGCTCAACGCCAGCGTCCGCTACTCGCAGGGCACGGTCAGCGGGCTGACCCGCACCAACGTCTGCGCCGAGCCGGGCGACTCCGGCGGCTCGTTCATCTCCGGCAGCCAGGCCCAGGGCGTGACCTCCGGCGGCTCCGGCAACTGCTCCAGCGGCGGCACCACCTACTTCCAGCCCGTCAACGAGATCCTCTCCGTCTACGGCCTCACCCTGGTCACCGGCTGATCACCAGCTCAGGAAGGCTCCTCCGCCCGACCGGCGGGGGAGCCTTCCCGCGTTCCGCCGCCGCGCCAGACGGGCATCGGCCGCTCGCCGACGGCGACCTCGTAGGCCGCGCGGGCCAGCAGACGGGTCGAGTCCAGGGTCGGCAGGGCGGAGACCTCGGGCGTGATCAGCAACGGAATCTCGGTGCAGACGAGGGCGACCGCGTCGCAGCCGCGGGCGGCCAGCCGTTCGATGACCCGGAGGTACTCCCGGCGCGACGCCTCGCTGATCACGCCGTTCACCAGTTCCGTGAAGATGACCTTGTCGACCAGGTCGCGGTCGCCGGCGTCCGGCAGTTCGGCGGCGATCCCGCGGGCGGCGAGCGCACGGGGATACAGCGGGCCGTCCATCGTGAACCTGGTGCCCAGGACGCCGACGCGCGTGCGCCCCTCGGCCGCCGCCTGTTCCGCGACGACCTCGGCGATGTGCAGGCCCGGCAGCGGCAGGTCCGGTCCCGGCGCCTCCAGAGCCAGGTGGGCGGTGTTGTCCGGGCAGACGAAGAAGTCGGCGCCGGCCCGCGCGAGCCGATCGGCGCTCCTGGCCAGGGTGGCGCGGACGGTCGCGTGGTCCCCCGCCTCCCAGGCGGTCATGCTGTAGCCGAAGGCGATGTAGTCCAGGGTGATGTCGGGATGCTCGTTGCGGCCGGTCCGGTGGAAGCCCTCCTCGCAGAACGTGAGGAAGCAGAGGGCGGCTCCTCCCGTGCTGTGCGCGAGAACGCCGAGATGTCTCACGACGGCTGCTCCGAATACTCGAACCGCTCCGGTCGCTCGGGTCGCATGAGCCAGCCGCCGACGAGGAGGAACGCGAGACCGACGATCAGCGAGACCAGCGGGATCGTGGTCTTGAGCAGCGCGATCTGGTTCATGTTGTCCCTGGCCGTGCGGACGAGCGAGCCGACCGTCTCCGGGGTGTAGGTCGCGGTACCGACGAGGGCGGGGGTGCGCTCGACACCGTCGACGGTCTTCAGCACCTCGTGGCGCCGCTGCTCCTGCTTCACCGGCAGGCCGGTCTCGGGCTCGACCCAGAAGGTGGTCGTGCCGTCGTACACGCGCTCGGCCTGCTTGTCCCCCTTCCCCTTCATCCCGAGCACGGTGGCGGGCACCTTGAGCGTGTCGGTGACCGTCGGGGGGATCTTCTGCACGAACCGGTAGACCCGCAGCCCGTCCAGCACCTCCTCCCCGGCGAACTCCGCCGGGAAGGCCTGCTTGGCGGCGGGGTTGTAGACCGGGTAGGTCTTCTTCTCGACCCCGAAGGGGAACAGGAAGATCTGCCCCTGCAGCCGCACCGGCGTCTTGTCCACGTTGACCTGGCAGCAGTTGACCCCGGTGCCGTCGTACTTGTTGAAGGCGCTGCGGAACAGGCTGAATGAGATGCCGCGGCGTTCGTTGGTGACGTCGTTGACGTTGGTGAACTGGTCCCACACGACGTGGTCGCCGGCCGACTCCGCCGTGTCGCCGCGGGTGGTCACGGTGATGGCGAGGTTCCCGGTGAGGACCTTCATGTCGGCGACGCTGAAGTAACGGGCGTTCGGCGCGCTCAGTTCCGTCGTGCTGTCCTGGTCCGCGGGCGCGTGCACGAGCCGGTCCGCCGCCCAGAAGCGGAGCAGCGGAGCCAGCACGACGAAGAACACCCCTAGCGCGAGGAGAACGAGTCCACCGGTCCGTCTCATCAAGTCCTCCGGGATCTCCCCAGTACGGCCTGGAACCTGTTATGCCGAATTCGTCTGGTTGGCCCGCGTATCGTAGTGCGGGCTCGTGACCGCCGCCAGCGACGGCCGCCAAATCGATAAGAACACGTTCTATTTACGGACGTCTGCGGCGCCGGACCTGAGATAAAGTGTGCCGATCGTACGCCTATGTGCCGGAGTGATCAGTTTTGACCGCCACGCAGGTCGACCTCGACACGCCCGCGGGACCGGTCCCCGGCGACGGCGGTCATCTGAACTCCCTCGACGGAATCCGGGCGGTCGCCGCGCTGCTCGTGCTGACGCTGCACGTCGCCTCGGTCACCGGGGAGATGTACGGGGACACGGAGTTCTCCTGGCTCGTCGCCCACGGCGACGTGGGCGTCGCGATCTTCTTCGTGCTCTCCGGCCTGCTTCTCTACCGCCCCTGGGCGGCCGCTCTCCTCGGCTCGGGGCGACGCCCCGACGTACGCGTCTACCTGTGGCGGCGCGCGCTCCGCGTGCTTCCGGCCTACTGGGTGGCGGTGATCGCCGGGCTGGTCGCGTTCCACTCCGCGCGGCTGGGCTCGGTGCGGACGTGGGTCGAATGGCTCGGCCTGCTCTCGATCTACGATCCCGACCCCTGGTGGACCGGGACCGGCCCCGAGGGGCTCTACCAGATGTGGACCCTCCCGGTGGAGGCGACCTTCTACCTGGCGCTCCCGCTGTTCGGCGCGGGGGTCGCGTTCCTCGCGACGCGCCGGGACGGTGACGTGGACCGGAGAGGTTCCCGCGCCCTGGTGGCGCTCGCCCTTCTCGGCTCGGTCTCGTTCGCCTACATCGCCCTGACCTTCTGGCCCACCTGGAAGCCGACGATGGGCATGCACCTGCCACGCTACCTGCTGTGGTTCTCCCTGGGGATGGCCGTCTCCCTGCTCGCCGCCTGGGCGAAGGCGCGGCCGAGCGGCCGGGTGAGCGTGCTGTGCCGCGCGCTCGGGTCCTCCGCCGGTCCCTGCTGGCTGATCTCCGCGCTGACCTTCGTCGTCGCGAGCACCGAGCTGACCGGTCCCAGGACCCTGAGCGGGGACACGTTCTGGGCCTCGTGCTTCAAGACCGCGCTCTACGGGATCACGGCGGTCTTCCTCGTCGCGCCCCTGGCGCTCTCGGACGGACGGGCGAGCTTCGCCGACAGGGCACTGGGCAACCCGGTGATGCGCTTCCTCGGCCGTGTCTCCTACAGCCTGTTCCTGTGGCACGTGCTGGTGATCGCCGCTCTCTACCGGCTCGCGGACATGAAGCCCCTAACGGGCGGGTTCTGGCCGGTGCTGCTCGTGGTCGTGCCCGTCTCGGTCCTGGTCGCCGTCCTGAGCCACTTCCTCGTCGAGCAGCCCGCCCGGCGACTCGGGCTTCGACTCGGCCGCCGTAGGCGCCGCGAGCCCGACCAGTAGCGCCGAGACAACGGGAAGGCAGAGCAGTTGCGCGGCCCGCTGCTGCCAGGAGTCGCCCCACGAGAGGGTCGCCAGCACTCCGGCGGGCACGAGCAGTGACACCACCGACATCGACACCACAGGCAGCGACACCACAGGCAGCGAAACCGCCGGCAGCGGCGACCGCAGGAGACGGCCGAGCGCCGGCCTTCCCCACAGGGCGGCGAGAACGCAACCGGTGACCACCGCGAGGCCCGCGGGACCGGCGATCCACCACCCCGCCGCGGCCGCCGCCGCAGGCAGCAGCCGCCGGTCCACCGCCCCCGCCCTGGTCCGTACGGTCCGCGGGGCGCGCAGCCGAACCGGACGCGTCGCGAGGCACACCACCAGGAGCAGACCGGCGAGGCCCGCGACCAGCACGACGCGGTAGACCCGGTCGGGCGTGTAGTCGAGCCGGACGACCCCCGACGTGCCCGCGGGGACCCGCCACGCCTGCCGCCAGCCGTCGATCCGCACGGCCGTCAGGGCGCGCCCCGCCACGGTGGCGGTCCAGCCCGGGTTGAAGTTCTCCCCCACCACCAGGTAGGCGTCGGCCTCCGCCGAGACGGACACCGTGCGGCGCGAGGCGCCCCAGGACTCGACCGAGACCCTTCCGGAGGGCTTCGAAACGGTGGGGTGTGCTGAGTCCAGTACGACGGGATCCAGTACGGCGGGGTCCAGTACGACGGGGTCCAGCACGACGGAGTCCACCCGGAACGGGTCCAGCGGCACGGCCCGGATCCGGTTGGCGCCCGCGGCGACGCGCACCTCGCCGCAGGAGGTGAAGCGCAGCGGGCGCCCGGTCAGCACGTCGCCGTAGACGCCCTCGACCCGGGTCGCCACCCGCTCGCCGCCGATCGTCAGAGCGGGCCCGAAGCCGCAGTCGAGTGTGAACGGAACCCCGGCGATGTCCGGCAGCGGCCGGACCCCGTCGACCAGCACGTCGGTGACCTGCAGCGGCGGGGCCGCCGGGGAGAACTGGATGCGCAGGCGGTCGGTCTTCACCGGGCGGAACCGCACCTCGCCCTCGTCGTCGTGCCAGCCGCCGCGCACGCTGCCGTCGCCCGCCGTGAGCAGCACCGACGTCCACGGGCGCGCTCCCCTGGGGCGCTGGACGACGATCCGGCCGACCGTCCTGGCCTTCGCCCACCGGATCGACAGCTCCGGATGGCGGTCGTTCTCGCCGCTGATCCAGGTGGTGCGCGCGTCGCCGTCGAAGGCCGACCTGGCCGCCGCCACCGGCTGGTCGACGGCCACACTCGACCCGCTCACCTGCGGAAATTCAGTCAGTCGCGCGTACCGGTCGATGGCGGCGGCGTCCCGCAGCACGGCCCGGCCGGTCAATGTCGGAGAGCCGGCGGCGGGGACGGTGACGGTGTGGTCGAAGGTGTAGCCCTCCTCTCCCTGCCGCTCCGCCGACGGCTGACACAGCCACCGGACCGGCCCGAGCACGCAGGGCGGCTCCTCTCCCGCCGCCCTCGTCATGACGTACGTCGTGGGCGTCCCGGCGGTCCGCCCGGAGACGTCGGGCGACCGGTACGTCCGGCCGGCGGCGAGGCCGGGAACGGTGATCTCCGCGATGCCGACCGAGCTGCCGAAGGGAGAGCCGGACGCGTCCTCCGGCTGTTCGGCCAGCCGCAGGACGCGCAGCCGCAGCCAGGACGACGGCCCGTCGGGCACCCGCAGGCTCTGGGCGTCAGTGCCCGACCCATCCGTGAGGTCCTGCTCGACGCGGCCGGCCGCGGTCTCCACAGCGACCCGGACGGGCGGCGGCCCGAGGACCGGATCGGTGACGAACCGCACCCCGATCCGGGTGAGCCGCAGCGGCCGCTCGAAGTCGACCCTGATCCACTGGCCGAGCGGCCCGTCCGTGCCGCCCGACCGCCACATCGTCCAGGGGTTCCCGTCGAGGGCGGCGTACGGGAGGCGGCCGGGCGACTGCGGCATGGCGATCGTTCCCGGGTCGGAGGCCGACGAGGAGGCCGACACGCCCGCTATGCCGGTGTAGGCGGCGGTGGCGGAGAACGGCGCCCAGCCCGGCTCCAGGTAGTCGTCCACGACCCCGGTCCTCGGCGGCGACTCCCCATCGGCGAGCGTCGGCGAGACGCCCCTCCGGATGGTGCCGAAGTGCCGCTGCCTGCGGCGGAGCGAGTCGGTGACGACGGCCTCACGGGCGTCGCCGGGGTCCGCGTTCAACACGGTAGGCCGCCCGCTCAGCAGGCCGTGGTCGGCGAGGTCGAGCAGCCCTTCCGGAGCGCCGTACACGCGCAGCAGGTCACCGGCCGGGAGCAGCGAGACGACGCCGGCGGCGCCGCCGACCTCGTACACCTCCAGCGCGGGGTAGGCCGGGTCCTGGCCCAGCACGGCGTCGTCCATGTCCCAGCTCGACCCGACGTCGGGGCCGAACGAGGCGACCCTGGAGATGCCGCCGGTGTCGGCGAGCGCCTGGTGCACGCGGGCGGGAAGGGTGCCCTCCATGGCGCGGCGGTCCAGGTCGTTGCGCACCAGGAGGAACCGGACGCCGAGGCGGGCCAGCACCTCGCGCAGGCCCGGGGACCCGCGCCCGGCGGCCACCTGCCGGTCCACCGCGTCGAGCACCCTCGTGAGCCCGGTCGAGCCCGCCGCCCCGATCTGCCGCTCGGCCCAGCGCACCGTGAACAGCTGCTGCATGGGCTCGTCGAGCGGCCGTCCCCAGGTGTACTCCCCGAACGCGGACCCGGGCAGCGCCAGCACCGCCTGGTCGCCGGCCCGGCCGTTCAGCCATCGGGCGGCCTCGTGCCAGTAGCCGGGAATCTCCCGGAACGTCCCCGGCCCGGCCAGCCCGAGCTGGATGACGGGCAGCGTGATCCCCGCCAGCGCGGCCACCACTCCGGCGGTGAGGAGCCGCGCCCTGAATCGCGCCCCGAGCTGTGTCCTGGACTGTGCCCTCGCGTCGGGACGCCGTACGGCGGCGAGCACGTGGGCGATGCCGAGGGCGAGCGGCAGACGCACCACGGGGTCGAACTTGCGCAGGTTCCGCAGCGGCGCGAGGGGACCGTCGATCAGCTCGCGGATCGCCGGGGCGAGCGGCGACTCCAGCGCGCCCAGGTGGCCCGCCGACATGACGAACAGGCCCGCGAGCAGCGTCAGCGTCAGGAACAGCCGGTGCGGGACGTCGGCCCGCAGCACGCCGGCCAGCCCGACCGCGGCCAGCAGGCACGTCGCCACGGCCGCCCAGGTCGCGTGCGTGAGCTCGAAGCCGACCGGCATTCCCGGGCCCGCACCGCCCGTGATCGAGGCCACCCAGTCCGCGGTGCCGCGCAGGATGTTCGGCAGCGAGGTCACCTGGGTGGTCGTCGCCGCGCTCTCGGTGTAGGGCAGGAACGAGAACGCGTACCTGCCCATGAGCAGCAGCGGGACGGTCCACCACAGGGTCGCCGCGGCCACCCCCGCCAGCCACCAGGCCAGCAGTCGCACCCGCCGGACCTCCCGGTCGCGGGTGGCGACGAACAGCACCGGGACGACGAGGACCGCGCCCACCGCGACCGCGTTGACCCCGCCGCACAACGCCACCGCGAACGCCGAGCGGGCCGCGCAGACCATCCGGTTGCCGCCGCGCGCGGCGGTGACCAGGGGCAGCAGGATCCAGGGCAGCAGCGCCATCGGCTGCACCTCGGCCGACAGCACTCCGAGGTCGGACACCGCGCGGGGCGCCAGCGCGAAGGCGAGCGCGGCGACGAGGCGGGTCTCCGGCGTCCCGATCCCGAGCCGGGCCGCGAGCCGGTTCATCCCGGCGAAGGCCGTCACGGCGAGCAGCGCCATCCACAGCCGCTGGACCACCCACCCGTCGAGCCCGAGCAGCTTCCCGCCCAGGAAGAACTGGCCCATCGGGAAGAGATAGCCGGAGACCTGGTTCTGCAACTGGCCGAACTGCGCCGGGTCCCACAGGCCGAGCGCCCGCCCGAGGAACGCCGCGGGCGCGACCGTCAGGTCGATCTTCGTGTCGGCCAGCAGCTCACCGGGCCTGGTGCGGAACACGAGTGCGACGAGCAGGAGCGCGGCGGCCAGCAGACGCAGCCGGTTCCGCATCCGGGCGCCGCTCATGGGGCTGCTCTGGTGGCCGCTCATGGCGCCGCTCGGGTGGCCGCTCATGGCGCCGCTCATGGGGCTGCTCATGGGGCTGCTCGGGTGACTGCTCGTATGGCTGTCCGGGAGGCTGCTCATCGGCCCTTCCGTGGCGCGTCCGGCAGGAGCCCGGCGAACATCGCGGCGCTGCGGTCCCAGGTGAACCCGGCCGCCCAGGCGCGGCACTCCCGCGCGACATCGGCCGCCCGGGCGGGGTCGGACAGCAGCGCGAGCGCCTCCGACGTCACCTTGGCCAGCGACCGGCCCTCCCCCGCCAGCCAGCCCGTACGCCCGTCGCGTACGGCGTCGCGCAGGCCGTCGACGTCGAAGGCGACCGTCGGCACGCCGAGCGCGGCCGCCTCCAGCACGCTCAGCCCCCAGCCCTCGCCCTGGGACGCGGACAGATGCGCCCAGGCCCGGCCGACGAGCCGCTCCTTCTCCTCCTCCGGGACGTGCCCGTGCAGCCGTACGACGTGGGTGAGCCCGCGCTCGGCCACCAGGGCGGTGAGGCGCCCGAATTCGGGACCCCGGCCGACCAGGTCGACGGTGAGATCCGGCCACTCCGCGCGCAGCGTCTCGGCGAGGCCGACGACGAGCTCCATCCGCTTGTGGGGCACCATCCTCCCCACGCAGACGAGGGAGGGCCGCTCGGTCCGTTCGTGGCGGGCCTGCCGGGGCGGGTGCCCGCCGTTGGGCACGACGGTGATCGGCCCCGTCCAGGCGAGCCTGCGCCGCATGGCCTCGACGGTGGACGGGGAGACCGCCACGCAGAGGTGCCGCCGGTAGACCCGGCGGGCCGCCGGGCCTTCGAGGAACCGCCCCAGCCGGGCGAGCCAGCCGGGGAAGTGCACGCCGAACTGCGCGTCGTGGACGTGGTGCACGACGCACAGCACCCGCACCGACCGCGGCACGAACAGCGGGGTGAAGAACGGGATCCCGTTCTGGCAGTCGATCACCACGTCGAACTCGCGGCGGCGACGCAACAGCCACGCCGCCGCACGGGCGTACACGGTGAAGGTGCCGCCACCGCGGACGATCCTGATCCCCGCCACGCTCTCGGCGGCCGCCTGCCCGGGGCCGCGCGCGGTGCGGAACGTGAGGTCCGCCCCCTGCTCCGCGAGCCGCCTGCCGATCTCCCAGGCGTACGCCTCGGCGCCCCCGGCCCGCTCGTGCCAGGGATCGCGCCAGTTGACGAGGGCGACACGCAGGCCGGCGCGGCAGGGGTCAGGCGGTGACGGAGGAAGCATGATCGGATGACGCGTGATCGGAGGACAGGGAGAGACGGGGGCGGGCCGCGCGGCCGCCGGGCCGCGTCCTGACCCAGATGACCGCGATCTGCAGGAAGACCCCCCAGCTGTGCCGCCAGCACGAGAACGTCGAGCCGCCGACGTCCCTCCAGGCCACCGGGATCTCCCGGACGCCGGCCCCGAGCAGGTGCACGTGGGCCAGCAGTTCCACGTCGAAGGCGAATCCGGTCGTGCGCAGTCGCCGGGCGGCCCTGCGGCCGAGGTCGCCGTGGAAGAACTTGAACCCGCACTGGGTGTCCCCGATGGGGCCGGTGACCCGGCGGGCCAGGGCGCGGAAGACCCAGGCGCCCAGCCTGCGCACCCGGCTGTGCCGCGCCTCGACGACCGAGCCCGGCGCGGCGCGGGAGCCGATGACCGCGGGCTGCCCGGCGCCGAGCAGCCGGACCACCGTGTCGAGGGCGGCGAGGTCGGTGGCCATGTCCACGTCGCAGAACCCGATGAGAGGCGCGGTGGTGGCGAGCAGCCCGGCCCGGACCGCCGCGCCCTTGCCGCGCGTCTCACAGCGGATCAGCCGGATCGGCGTCGTACGCGGGGGCAGGGCGCGCACGACGTCCGGCGTCGCGTCGGTGCTGGCGTTGTCCACGACGACGATCCGCGCGGGGTACGGCAGCGCGGCGAGTCTCTCGCACAGCTCCGTCAGTCCCCTGGCGATCCGCGCCTCCTCGTTGCGGGCGGGGACCACGATCTCCAGCAGGGGACGGGCCTCCTGCCGAGGCTGGGGGGCGGGCACGGCGGGGCGGTCAGCGGCTGCCGTAGTTGTACAGAGGCTTGTTCACCGGGCTCGGAGCCGTGTCGGCCACGTTGACCAGGCCCACCGTGGCACCCACGGCGAGCAGACCGCCGACGGCCACCGCCAGAAGCACGCGCATGGAAGGGCTCCTCACTCGACCGTTTCAGCCACGCCTGAGATCGACATTCGACGATCGACGCCTGACGACACTAGAACCAGATTCTCTTACCATAAGGTAGATATACGAAAAAGCGACAAACCAGCCCAGGATAACGATGAAGGCCGGCGGACCCGTATCGGGCGCCTGCTCAGGGGCGTCGATGGCGTACAGCGCGGCGTGCCTGCCGGTGTAGACGGGCCGGGCGCCCCGGAGCCGCGAGTGGAACTCGTTCCAGTTCGATTGGTCGCCGTCGAGCACGACGAAGCGGAATCCGGCCCGCCGCAACCCCTCGGTCAGCGGGGCCCCCGACCGCACCAGCGGCGTCAGCGCCAGGGCACGCGGGTCCTCGGCACCGACCACCCCGCCTCCCGCGCCGTCTCTCCCTCTGTCCCCCACCCGCACCATGTCGTTCCACGCCACCCGCCGGGTCAGATAGCGGGGCAGCGGATCGAGCACCGAGCGCCGCGCGTTCCAGTCGTAGGCGCGGTACGCCTCCCACGGCAGCAGCAGCACGTCCCCCGGGACGGGATCGGCGGCGACCCGGGCGCGCACCTCGTCGAAATCCCGCGGGTACGGCACCGCCGCGAGCCTGCCCAGACCACCCAGGGCCAGCGTGGGGAGCAGCAGCAGCGGCGCTCCCGCCGCCACCACACTCGTCACCACACCGGCCGCCGAACTCGCCGGCGCACCCCGTAAGCGGGCCGCGACCGCCCCGAGGCCGAGCGCCTGCGCCAGCGCGAGCGGAGCCACGTACTGCTGGGCGTCCCGGAGAACGGCGAACCCCGCCCAGTGCGTCACCAGCACGCGCAGGGCCGCCCGCCCCGCCTCGGTGACGCCCAGCGCGGCCACGGCGAACCCCACCACCGCCGCCACCGCCAGACCCGGCCGTGCCGGAACCCCTCTTCCAAGGGCGAAACCGGTCAGCGTCACGACGACCGCCGCCAGGCGCAGGATCTGCGGCAGCGTCGCGCCGTACCCCGGCGGCACCGCCTCGGCGTTCCAGATCCCGGACAGCACGAGGAGGCTGCCGAGCGTTCCGAACGGCGTGTCCGCGCGGGCCGCGAACGCGTCGACACCCGCCGGGTCGCCGGGCACCCCTCCCGGCCGCAGCAGGCTCGGCACCAGCCAGGGCAGGCTCAGCACGACCCACGACACCGCGAACACGCGCAGCGGTTCACCGCGTGTCCCGTCACGGGCCCTGGTGCGCGCGTACGCCGCCACGGGCGCGGCGGTCACGAGCGTGATGATCATCGCCATGAAGCCGCCGGCCGCCGCCGGCAGCAGCGCCACCACGATCGCCCGCCGCCCTCCGCCGGACACCGCGCGTACGACCCAGGGCAGCCCCGCGTACCCCAGCAGCAGCGCCCAGTGCCCGAGCAGCAGCCGTTCGGCGACGAAGGGGTTCCAGGTGTAGAACACGGCGGCGGCCACCCGCGCCGTGGGCGGCCACCGCTCGGTCAGGGCCGCCACGCCGCAGCAGGCCAGCACGAAGATCCCCAGCAGGACGGCCTTCTGGACCAGTGCTCCGGGCAGGACGAGGCCGAGCGCCGCGACCAGCGCGTCGCTGGGGACGGCGCGGGGCAGCGTGCCGGACAGCCCGAAGGCCGCCGCGCCGAACACCGGCTCCGGGACGAACACGAGGTCGTAGGCCAGCGTGAACCCGGGCCCGAGCGCCGGGCCGAGAGCGAGCACGCCGACCAGCAACCCGCCCCAGATCGGCCAGCGGCGTCCGGCCGCGTCCCAGAAAGACATGTCTCCCAGTTCCAGTAGCGGCGTTCCAGTAGCGGCCGGACGTCGGGGACTACTTGCCCGGCTCGGGGTCGCGGGGCAGGCCCAGCAGGCGCTCGGCGATGATGTTCAGCTGCACCTCGGTCGTGCCACCGTAGATCGTCATCGCGCGGGTGGCGAGCACGGCCCGGTTCCAGTAGCCGGCGTCGCCGAGCCTCCAGTCGGCGGCGGTGACGGCGGCCGGGCCGATCAGCGACACCGCCGCCTCCGACACGTGCTGGGCGTGCGCGGTGGACAGCAGCTTGCGCACCGAGGCGTCGGCGCCCGGCTCGTCGCCCGCGAGCTGCCTGAGGGTCACCCGCAACGACAACGCGTTGATGGAGTGCGCCTCGCAGACGACCCCGGCGAGGTCCTGCCGTTCTGCGGGGGTGAGCTCGCGGCCGAGCCGGCCCGCCAGGCCGAGCAGGTCGGGCACCGACGCCCCGGTGCCGCCCGAGCCGGACGACAGGCTGACCCGCTCGTTCGACAACGTGTTCCGGGCCACCCGCCAGCCGTCGTTCACCTCTCCGACGACCATCTCGTCCGGCACGAAGACGTCGTCGAGGAACACCTCGTTGAACAGGTTCTCCCCGGTCATCTCGGTCAGCGGCCGTACGGTGACGCCGGGCGCCTTCATGTCCACCAGGAAGTAGGTGATGCCGTCGTGCTTGGGCCTGGAGGTGTCGGACCTCGCGATGCAGATGGCCCACTCGGCGACGTGCGCGACCGAGGTCCAGATCTTCTGTCCGGTGAGCCGCCAACCGCCCTCGGCCCTCTCCGCCTTCATCTGCAGCGAGGCGAGGTCGGACCCCGCCTCGGGCTCGGAGAACAGCTGGCACCAGACCAGCTCACCGCTCAGCGTGGC
Source organism: Microbispora triticiradicis (assembly GCF_005864065.1). Lineage (NCBI taxonomy): Bacteria > Bacillati > Actinomycetota > Actinomycetes > Streptosporangiales > Streptosporangiaceae > Microbispora > Microbispora triticiradicis. The sequence continues at coordinate 26,259 of NZ_VANP01000003.1, forward strand.
GGGCAGGAAGCGCTCCTGCTGCTCCGGCGTGCCGTACGTGACCAGCGACGGCACCACCCATGCACCGATGATCATCTGTGGTGGCCTGATCCCGGCCGCCCTGACCTCCTGGTGGATGAGCACCTGCTCCAGCGGTGAGGCCGCGCGGCCCCAGGGGCGGGGCAGGTGCGGCATGACGAACCCGGCCTTCGCGAGAGCCCTCCTCTGCTCGGCGCCCTCCAGGGCGGCGATCCCGGCCAGTTCCGCCCGGATCGCCTCGCGCAACGGCCGCGACTCCTCGGGCAGGTCGATCTCCATCTCCCGGGTGACGCCCTTCAGCGCCAGCGCGGCCACCCGATCGGACCATTCGGAGGACGCGCCGAGCAGCGCGCGGATCGTCAGCGCGCGGCGGTAGTACAGGTGCGCGTCGTGCTCGAAGGTGTAACCGATGCCCCCGAAGATCTGGATCGCGTCCCTGGCGCACTGCACGGCGGCGTCGGGCGCCATGACCGCGGCGATCGCGGCGGCGTAGTCGCGCTCCGCGCCCTCGGCCCGGGTGGCGTCCCAGACCGTGGCACGGGCCTGCTCCAGGGCCACCAGCATGCGGGAGATCTTGTGCTTGACGCCCTGGAACTGGCCGATCGGCCGGCCGAACTGCACCCGCACCTTGGCGTAGTCGGCCGCGGCGGCGACGCACCAGGCGGCCACCCCCGCAGCGTCCGCGCCGAGGACGATCGCGGCCGTCGTGAGCACCTCGTTCCTGGTCAGACCGGTCAGCACACGCTCGGCGGGCACCTCGAGACCGGACACCTCGACCATGGCCACGCCGCGGGTGAGGTCGAGCGGCCGGACCACTGTGATCTTCGCCTGGGCGGCGTCGACCGCCACCCATTCCTCCCCGGTGTTCGTGGTCACCGGGAGCACCAGCACGTCGGCCACCCCCGCGCCGAGGACGTGCGCGGCGGTTCCGCTGATCGTGAGCCCGCCCCCCTCGCTCTCACCGGTCGCCTCGCCGGTGATCTCTCCGGTGATCTCGCTGTCGAGGGCCAGCGCGCCGGTCAGCGACCCGTCGGCGAGCCCGGGCAGCACATCCGCCCGCGCCTTGGCCTCGGAGGCGAGGATCGCTGCGCCGGCGAGGATGGTCGGCACCATCGGGCCGGGCGTCATCCGCTCCGACAGCGCCTCGATCGCCACCGCCGCCTCCAGCAGGCCGTAGCCGGAGCCGCCGTACTCCTCGGGCAGGTGCAGCCCGAGCAGCCCCTGGCCGGCGAGGGCGGGCCAGAAGGCGGGACGCTCCTCCACTCCCGGCTCGGCACCCTGCTCCGCGCCCTGCTCCGCGCCCTGCTGGGCTTCAGGCCGAGCTCCAGGCCAGGCTCCCGGCTGGGCGAGGACGCCGACCACGTTCCGTACGACGTCGGCGGGCACGGCCCGCTCGGCCCATCCGGTCACCGACTCGCGGAGCGCCTCATGCTCCTCGTTCAGCCCGATCGCCATGTGATCCTCCAGCTCCGACTCCGCGTAGAACCATATTCTAGAGGAATATTCGTCAACGGGTCCGGGACCGGTCATGACCTGCGCGCAAGGCGGCGCGCCGCCTTGCGGCCACGATCACCGCAGGTAGACAGGGGCTATGCAGCTCTCACGGAAGGTCCTCCGTACGGCCGCCGGCACGGCCGTGGCGGCGCTGGTCGTCGGAGGGTGCGCGCCGCGGACCCCCGGCGTCGAGACCACCCCGCCTCCGGCGGGGACGGCGCCGGGCACCCCACTCGCGCCCACTCGGGCGGTGGAGCTCGAGTCGGCCTACGAGCAGGTCATCAAGAAGGTCCTTCCGTCGACCGTGCAGATCACCACCGGGCAGGCGCTGGGCTCCGGCATCGTCTACGACACGGAGGGACGCATCCTGACGAACGCCCACGTCGTGGGTAACGCCACGGAGTTCCGGGTCACGCTGGCGACCGGCGGCAAGCCCAGGAAGGCCCGGCTCGTGAGCAGCTATCCGGCGGGCGACCTCGCGATGATCCGCGTGGAGGACGCCCACGGGCTGACACCCGCGACGTTCGGCCGCTCCGCGAACCTCAAGGTCGGGCAGATCGTGCTGGCCATGGGCAACCCCCTCGGCTTCTCCGGCAGCGTGACCGACGGCATCGTGTCGGCACTCGGCCGCACCGTGACGGGCGAGCGGCACGCCGGCGGCGGGGCCGCGACCATCACCAACGCCGTACAGACCTCCGCGCCCATCAACCCGGGCAACAGCGGCGGCGCCCTGGTCGATTTGTCCGGGCAGGTCATCGGCATCCCCACGCTGGCCGCCGTCGATCCCGAGCAGGGCACCGCGCCCGGCCTCGGCTTCGCGATCCCGAGCGACACCGCGACCGACGTCGCCCGGCAGATCATCAAATACGGCCGGGTCGTCAACACCCGCCGGGCCGCCCTCGGCGTACGGGTCGGCACCGCGGTCGACGCGAACGGCGACCCGATCGGCGTGGTGGTCGGCTCGGTGACCCCCGGAGGCGGCGCGGACAAGGCGGGCATCCGCCCCGGTGACGTGATCGTGCGGGTCAACGGCACCGCGACCCCCACCGCCACCGCGCTGTCGCAGATCATGGCCACGCTCCGGCCGGGAGACAGCGCGCGGGTCGAGATCCTGCACCCGGACGGCACCAGAAGCACGGTCTCGGCCGTACTCAGCGAACTGCCTGCCGGGCAATAGGCCGCAATCCTGACAAAGTGGTGTGAGATACCGGGAAATCGCTTGGAGCGAGCCTCCACGCGGTTGTTACGGTCGGGGGCGTGATCTCCCCCGAACTGACCCGGTTCATCGCCAGGCTGCCCAAGGCAGAGCTGCACGTTCACCACGTCGGCGCGGCGTCACCGCACATCGTGGCCGGCCTCGCGGCGCGTTACGAAGGCTCGACACCCGTGCCCGCCGACCCCGCGCTGGTGGAGAAGTTCTACGACTTCCGCGACTTCGCTCATTTCCTCCAGGTGTATCTGCAGGTCGCCGACCTCATCAGGAAGCCCGAGGACCTGTGGACGCTCATCCATGGCGTCGGCGGCGACCTGGCCGCCCAGCGGGTGCGGTACGCCGAGGTCACCGTCACCCCGCACTCCCACCTGGCCCGGGGGTTCGCGCCCGAGGAGATCTGCGAGGTGATCGAGGACGCCAGGCGCCGGGTCGAGGCGGACTTCGGCACCGTGCTGCGCTGGTGCTTCGACATCCCCGGCATCCCGGGCCCGGCCGCCGACGAGACGCTCTCCATCGCGCTCGACCAGCGGCCGGACGGCCTGGTCAGCTTCGGACTCGGCGGCCCGGAAGCGGGTGTGCCCAGGGCGTGGTTCGCGCCGCACTTCGCCGCGGCCCGCGCCGCCGGGCTCCGTTCGGTGCCGCACGCCGGCGAGGTCACCGACGCCCAGTGCGTCTGGGACGCCGTACGGGATCTCGGTGCGGAGCGGATCGAGCACGGCATCCACAGCGTGCAGGACCCGGCGCTGCTGGAGCACCTGGCCGAGCACGACATCACGCTGGACGTCTGCCTCACCTCCAACGTCCGGACGGGGGCCGTACCGGACCTGGCGCGGCACCCGCTGCCCGCGCTGGTCGCGGCCGGGGTGCCGGTCACGATCAACACCGACGACCCGCCCATGTTCGGCACCGATCTCAACCAGGAGTACGCCGTCGCGGCGGAACTGCTCTCGCTGGACGCCGACGGAGTGGCCGACCTGGCGCGCGCCGCCGTCCGGGCGTCCTTCCTCGACGGCCCGGGCAAGTCGGCCCTGCTCGCGGAGATCGACGCCCATGTCGCTCAGAACTCGTCGGCGCCGCTCACCTGAGTGATCTCGAAGATGTGGCGAGAGGCGGCGCAGACGGTCTCCAGCACGTGGATCGGGAGATCGTCGGCCGAGTAGGCGGCGCGCACGATCCGGACCACCCATTCACCGGGGCCGAGATCGAGCGTGACCGCCTCCTCCCCTTCCGCCGGCCGGGCGATCAGATGCTCCTCCGCCCGGCCGAAGCGGTGTCCCAGTGCCTCGATCGCCGCCTGAAGGCTGGGACGCAGGAAACCGGGCTCCACCAGTGGCGTCCCCCCGAACAGGTCGAGCCGCAGGAAGCTGGTGGCCACCCGCACCGGCACCTCGTCGGCGAGCAGCAGCTTGCGCCGGGCCAGCACCGGCGTTCCGGGCTCGACCCGCAGGCCCGCCGCCACATGCGCCGGCGCGGGCTCCGGCCCGACGTACAGCATCGTGCGGCCGGCCCGCACCCCCTGCCGCTCGGCCTCGGTCAGGAACAGCGAGGCCGACGCCCGTACGGCGGGCTGCGACGGCAGTGACCTGCGCACCACCACCCGCGGCTCCCCCGCACGCTCCGCGCCCGGCTCTGCCGACCGCTCCCCCACCTGCTTCCCCTCCTGGCTCCTGACGTGGGACTCCCTCCCACGCACGCCACGACTCTAGGCCCCTCCGCGCGGCCGCGCGGGCACCCGGGTGCCGGCGGCGAGGTGGTCCTGCAGGTCGGCGTGGCGGAACTGGTAGACCGGGCCGACCACCCGCAGCAGCCCCAGCCGGTGCGCGTCGTCCAGGAAGTCCATCAGGTCCCTCGGGCACTTCCCCTGTTCGGCCAGGTGCCGGGTGGTGATCAGGTAGGCGGGCCACGCGCTGTGGCGGAGCATGGTGAGCCCGAGCCCGAGCGCCAGGAAGGCTCCGGACAGGACGCCGAGCCTGAGCCCGAACCAGGGTCCGTTCGCCAGCCCGCTGACCAGTCCGGTGACCACCCCGCCCCCGACTCCCGGCACCGCCGCGCACAGGACGGCGAGAGTACGGCTCGCCCGCCAGCCGTGGTACGGCGTGGTCGCCGCCGTGAGAGGGGTGGGCTGCTGCATCCACTGGATGAGCACGAGGCCCGGGCCGAGCGCGAGGCCCGCCCAGATCCCGGCCTCTATCGCGAGTCCGGGCTGCGCGTCCGCCACGAGCGCCGCGCCGGAGACGCTGACCATCCCGATCAGGATCCTGAGCAGGAGCACGATCGTGATCTGCCGTGCCAGATCCCGCACCCTGCCGCGGAACTCGACGCTGACGTGACCGGGTGTCCCGGTGAACCCGCGCAGGGTGGTGGTCATCACCCCCAGTCCCGCGCTGAAGCCCACCGGAAGGGTGACCAGCGGATGGAGCCGGCCCGCGAACGCGGCGACCATGCCGAAGACCACGCCGACGACCAGGCAGGTGGTGGTGGCCGCCCGCCTGCGCTCGTCGGCGTCGAGCACCAGGCCGCCCAGCCGCCACCAGGCCAGGTCGCGGGTGCCGTTCTTGCCGAGCACACGGGCCAGGTAGCTCAGGTGGCGGCGCGTCTGGCCGGCGTCCCACACGTGCCTCGGCGTCAGTTCGGGCGGACCGGCGCGGCCGGCCGGCGACGCACCGGGCGAACGCGTGGTGAGAAGCACCGAGATCAGGCCGTCCCACAGATGACCCCGCAGTTCGTCGGGATCCTGCCCCAGTCGCCCGGTCAGCGGGGCCGGATCGGCCTGCGGGTCGATGTAGACGGCGCGCAGGAGCCACAGGCCGAGAGGGGCGGCCGTCAGCTGTGACAACCCCTTCAGCTCTCCGGTACGCAGGCCGTCCAGGACGTTCTCCCAGACCGGGCCGGGCGCCGGCGGCAGGCAGGTGCGCAGGTACCCTTCGGCGTCGGCCGGGGTGAGCGGCGCCGGCGCGATGACGGCCGCGGACGGCAACGGCTGCTTCGCGTCCTCGACGGCCTCGGCCAGCTCCTCCGTACGGCTGGTGAGGATGTACGACTCGGCCGCGTCCAGTGAGGCGTTGAGCGCCCTGACGATCGCGGCCCGGTGCGGGCGGGGCAGCTCGTCCAGGCCGTCCATGACGGGCAGGATGTGGCCGCCCCTGACGAGTTCGAGGGCGACCCCGGAGCCGAACTCCGCCGAGCCCAGGGCCTCGTAATTGCGCTCCAGGCTCCTGGTCAGCCAGGAGTGCAGGTCCTCGGCCGCGGGATCCCAGCTCGACAGCGACAGCAGCACCGGCACGGGATCGGCCGGGTCGCGCCCCTTTCCCGTCAGTTCCAGCAGGAGCTGGATGGCCAGGGTGGTCTTGCCGGCGCCGGGACCGCCGGTGATGACCAGACGACGCCGCCGGAGCTTCAGGAAGTCTCCGGCCAGTTCCGCGACCGCGTTGCCGACTCCTTCGAGGCTCCCCTCGCCGATCAGGTGCCGGTGGTGCAGCAGGCCGGTGTCGTCGGTGAGCCGCCAGACCACCGGAATCGGGTCGGGCTCCAGTCCGCGGATCATCGATTCGGCCCGCCACGCGTTGCGCACCAGGGCGACGAGTGTGTCCTTGGCCGCGGACACCTGATCGGGACGGGCCGCACGGGGCGCGGCCCGATTCCGCGCCCATCCCAGCACCGCCACCCCCGAGGTCACGGCGGCCAGCGCGACCGCCACCGCGTCGGCGACGTTCGGCGCCTCCTTCGAGGACACGGCCCTGACCACGACGACAACGGCCGCGCCCAGGGCGGCCACGCTGAGCGCGGCGGCCGGGAGCACGATCCACGATCTGCGCCGGTTCACCCGCACATGATGGCGATCCCCTGGTGGACGGATCCGCCGATCGGCACTAACCGTTACCATCCGGATACTCCGGGCGGCAATTCGGCCGCCCGAAACAAGGCCGGCCATCACAGAAGACGCCCGGACAACGCGAAGGCCCACGGGAGCGAGCATCCGCTCGCGGCCGTGGGCCCTCGTGTCCGGTGGAGGTGGCGGGAATCGAACCCGCGTCCTTCAACACCAAGACAGGACTTCTCCGGGTGCAGCCTGTTGTGCTTTTCTCAGCCCCGGCGATCACACAGGCGAGTCGCCGACGGGCTCAGTCACTGTTTGTTTTCCCGTACGGCCCCGTGACCGGGTCGGACGGTTGAGCCTCCTAGCGATGTCAGTTCCGGGCCGGAGGCACTCCCGGGCTGACAGAGGTTTTTCGCTGCTTAGGCGGCGAGAGCCAGGGAAGCCTGGCTCACCTCAGTGCTCTTCTTATTGGCACTTAATTGTCGCGGTCACAGTGTTGACGGGGTTATGTCCGCAGTCCCCGACCCGCTTCTCCTGACTTGCAATGCCGAAGTCGAAACCGGTCACCCCCCTGGTTGTACAGCTGCACGGTCGTCCAGCTGCCTGGTTGTCGAGCCGGACCCGAGAGCCCGGCACCACAAGCTTACTCATGACAACAGCCGCGACGCGACTTCGATTCCTCCCGCCGGGACGCCGAGGCCCCCGGGGCGCGGCGTGACGCGGCGCCCCGGGGGCCGACCGGCAGGGTCGAGCCGGTCCGGATGGCAGGGCTCCCCCCGAGATGGAGCCCTGTCCTCATCACGACGACTGGGCCCGCAACCCCCCGAGCGGGTCCCAGTCACCTTGAAAGACGCCGGTCAGGCCCCCAATGGTTGCCTCGCGCTCCCCGGTTTTTCTCAGGTCGGCACTGTCTCAGGTCGGCACTGTCTCAGGTCTGCGGCTGGGCGCCCCGGAAGAAGCCTCCCGCGACCGCCGGAGCGGCCTGAAGGTCACCGCTCTCCACCAGGACGGCGAGCGCCACGTCCCCCTGCCAGCCGACGAACCACGACAGCCTCGTCCGCTCCTTCTTCTCCGCCTGGGTCACCTGGGCCGCCACTCCGTACACGGGTTCGCCGGGGGCGGTGGCGAGGGCCGCCGCGCCCGAGGTGACGCCGGCCCGCATGAGCGTGCGCAGCTTGGCCGTGACCGCCGGGTCGAGCGTGGCCGGCGTGACCGCGGCGGACCCGCCCGCCTCCCCCACCGCCGGGTCGGGGGCAGCGGGCGAGGTGACCAGTGTCGGGGGGCGCCAGGTGCCGGACTTGACGGCTCCCGCGACCAGGGCCATCGCGAGCGGGCTCACCTTGGCGCCCTGCCCGGCGATGATCTTCGCGACCGCGGCGTCGCCCTGGGCGGCGGGCACCGAGCCGCTGAAGGTCCGCAGCGGCAGCTTCCAGCCGGAGCCGATCCCGAACTGCTGCGCGCTGCGGCTGATCGCCTGGCCGTTGATCCGCCGGGCCAGCGACGCGAGCGCGGTGACGCAGCCCTGGGCGAAGTCGGTCTGGAAGCTGGGGACCGTCACGCCGTCCACACCGGGCTGCTGGAAGCGCGCCCCGCCCACCGTCCGGTCGGCGCTGCACGGCACCTTCTGCTTGGGATCGAGGCCCGACCTGAGCAGTCCTTCGGCCACGACGATCGAGAAGGCGGTGCCGGCCGCATACCGGCCCGCGAGCGCGTCCCGCTCCTGGTGAAGCTGGTTGGTGGAGACGGCGAGCACCTCGCCGGTGGACGCCTTCACGGCGACGAGAGCGGCCGGGCGGGACCCCGCGACGGCGGCGTCCCCGGCGCTCTGCAGGCGGCTGTCGATCGTGGTGCGGACCGGCTCGTTCTCCCGCCCGGGCCACGCCTTGAGCTCCTTGACCTGCCGCCCGGTGGCGTTGTCCAGGATTACGACCCGGGTCTCGGTGGAGCCGGTGAGCTGGTCCTGGTAGGCCTTCTGCAGGCCGTCCCTCCCGAGGGTGTCGCCGGCCCGCTGCGGGCCGCCGAGCCGCTGCTCCGCCTCCGGGGTGATGGCCGTCACGACCCCGACGATCTGCGTCGGCGACTTGGGGGCCACCGGCGCGTTGTCGATCTCGAACCGCAGCCCGCCGATGGCCTCCAGCTTGGACTTGAGCTGGGCGAACTTCGTCCGGCCGAAGGTCGCGAGCGGGACGAAGTCCTGCGGCGGCGACGACAGGATGCGGCTCAGCAGCCGGTCCTGGGCGAACCCGGTGATCTTCGACAACTGCTCGCACAGGTGGGCGGGGTCCTTGACCTCGGCCGGGGTGACCCCCGCAACGTGCAGCATCGTCTCGTCCTGCAGGGGGTCGCCCGCACGGTCGAGGATGGGTCTGCGGCCCTTGGGGACCGTGGCGACCGCGAGACGCTGCCCGGCGTGCAGGTCCGGGTGGATGACGCTCGGCGACCACCGCACCTTCCACTGGCCGCCGGCCAGGTGCAGGGGCAGGGTGCCGTCGTACTGCCAGAGGGGGTTGTTCTCCCCGAGGTCCACCTCGGCGTGGTAGGCGGCCTGCGCGGCCTCGCCGTCCTGGCTGATCCCCTTGAGGGAGAAGCGGACCGAGGCGGCGTCCAGCTGGAGGCGGGCGTCCTCCAGGGCCTTCCGTACGGCCGCCTGGTCGCCGTCGGCCCGCCGTGCGGCGGCCGCGTAGTCCCCGGTCTGCCAGCCGACGAGGAAGTCGCGCACCGCCTCGTGGGGCGACGGCTCCTCGAAACAGCCGGTGAGCAAGGGCGCGGTCAACCCCAGGGCGAGCGCGGCCCGTACCACTCTGGCGCGCACGGTCTAGCGGCCCCCCCGCCGGCGGACGGCGTTGGACATCGCCCGCGACATCTCCCGGCTGGCCTGCTTCTCCATCAGCGTCTGGCGCTTGTCGTAGTCCTTCTTGCCCCGGGCGATACCGATCTCGATCTTCGCCCGGCCGTCCTTGAAGTACATCGACAGCGGGATCAGGGTGAGGCCCTTCTCCTTGAGCGTCGCGTCGATCTTGCCGATCTCCTTGCGGTTCAGCAGGAGCTTGCGGGTGCGCCGGGCGGCGTGGTTGGTCCAGGTCCCCTGGCTGTACTCCGGGATGTACACGTTGATCAGCCAGGCCTCGCCGCCCTCGACCGAGGCGTAGCCGTCGGTCAGATTGGCCTTGCCCGCCCGCAGGGACTTGACCTCGGTGCCGGTCAGCACGAGCCCGGCCTCGTAGGTGTCCTCGATGAAGAAGTCGTGCCTGGCACGCTTGTTCTGGGCGATGAGCTTGCGCCCGGTCTCACGTGGCATAAGGGGAGCCTACCGTCGCCGCGAAGGGCGAAAACGAGCTACGGGAAGCTACGCGGTCCGCGGAACTCACACCCGCAGGTAGCGGCGCAGCGTGACGAACGACGCGAAGACACAGATCAGCACGCCGATGGCCATGGTGCCGGTGATCACACCGGCGACGGTGTCCCAGCCGAGGGGCGCCACCATGTACGTCTGGATCTCCTCGAAGATGAAGATCTTGACGAGGATCAGCAGGACGCCGGACAGGACGCCGCCGATCAGGCCCGCGATCAACCCCTCCATCACGAAGGGAAGCTGGATGTAGATGTTGGACGCGCCGACCAGCCGCATGATCCCGGTCTCCCTGCGGCGGTTGTACGCCGACAGCCGCACGGTGTTGCCGATCAGCAGGGTGGCCGCGAAGACCATCAGGATCGCGATGCCGAGCGCCATGTTGCGCAGGGTGTCCATGAAGCCGAAGACCGACTGGAGCAGGTCGCGTTCGTTGACGACGTTGGAGACGCCGGGCTGCCCCTTGAGGTTGCTCGCGACGACCGCCGCCTTCTCCGGGTCCTTGAGCTTCACCCGGAAGGACTCCGGCATGTCCTCGACCTTGGTCACCGACAGCAGCAGCGTGTTGTTCTCGGTGTTCTGCCAGTTCTTGTACGCCTCGGCCTGAGTCTCGAACTTCACCGACTCGACCTCGGGCAGGCCCCGGATCGTCTGCTCCAGGCTGCCCTTCTCCTCCTGCGTGACCGCGCCCTTGTTCTTGCACGCGTCGAAGGGCGAGCCCTTCACACACAGGTAGACCGACAGCTCAACCTTGTCGCTCCAGAAGCCGGTGAGCTTCGAGACCTGAGAGTTGATCATCAGTCCGACGCCCAGCAGCGCCATGCCGACGGCCACGGTCACGATCACCGCGATGGTCATCGTGAGATTGCGCCGAAGGCCGATCCAGACCTCGGAGAAGATGAAGTTGGCCCGCATGGTCCCAGTTACTCCTAATACGCCTGGCCGTACACGCCGCGCGACTGGTCGCGGACGATCTTGCCGTCCTCGAGCTCGACCACGCGCTTGCGCATGGAGTCGACGATCGCCGCGTCGTGTGTCGCCATGAGGACGGTCGTGCCGGTCCTGTTGATTCGGTCGAGCACCTTCATGATGCCGATGCTCGTGGCGGGGTCGATGTTTCCGGTGGGCTCGTCCGCGAGCAGGATCATCGGCCGGTTGACGAACGCGCGGGCCATCGCGACCCGCTGCTGCTCGCCGCCGGACAGCTCCTCGGGCATCCGGTGGGCCTTGCCCTCCAGGCCGACGAGCTCGATGACCTCCGGCACGACCTTGCGGATGAACCGGCGCGGCTTGCCGATGACCTCCAGGGCGAACGCCACGTTCTCGTAGACGTTCTTGTTCGGCAGCAGCCGGAAGTCCTGGAACACGCAGCCGATGCGGCGGCGCAGGTGCGGCACCTTGAAGTTGGACAACTTCGCGAGATCCTTGCCGGCCACGTGGATCGAGCCGGAGTTGGGCCGTTCCTCCTTCAGGACCAGCCGGAGGAAGGTGGACTTCCCCGACCCTGACGGACCGACCAGGAACACGAACTCGCCCTTGTCGACATCCACGCTCACGTGGTCGAGGGCGGGCCGGTTTTGGTTCGCGTAGACCTTGGTGACATTATCGAAATGGATCACGGGCGCATCACGGCTAGCCAGTCTAGGGGGTGGGACGGCCGGTGCGGGGGTCGCCGGTCACTTTGCTGTCGATCGACGTTCCGTTTGGCCGAAGGCCAGTCTAGGGGTAACACTGGCATGGAACGTCCATAACGGAAACAAAACGATTAGCCCTCGAGCGATGGGCCGGTAAAGCTGCTATGAGCTGCGAACATCTGATCTGCGCCGCCTGCGCGGGCCCCGTGGTGGAGGGCCGCTGCCCCGTCTGCCGCGAAGGCCGCGCCAAGCTGCACAACCACGGATTCCTGGGGCTGACGCCCCTGACCATCACGTTGATCGTGCTCCTCGTCCTGGCCCTGGTCGCGACGGTCGGACACGTCAGCGGTTACTGACGCCGCCGTCTCTACTGGGCGTCGCCGGCTTCCTGGCGGCGCATCCAGCGGATCTCGCCCTCGATGAACTCGTCGAGGTCGCCGTCCAGCACGGCGGAGGGGTTGCCCGCCTCCACCCCCGTGCGCAGGTCCTTCACGATCTGGTACGGGTGCAGCACGTAGTTGCGGATCTGCGTGCCCCATGACGTCGTCGACTCGCCGCGCAGCTCGTTCATCGCCGCGGCCTCCTCCTGGCGCTTGCGCTCCAGCAGCTTGGCCGAGAGGACGGCCATCGCCGTCGCGCGGTTCTGCAGCTGGGACCGCTCGTTCTGGCAGGAGACCACGATCCCGGTCGGGAGGTGGGTGATCCGCACGGCCGAGTCGGTCGTGTTGACGCCCTGGCCGCCAGGCCCGGACGACCGGTAGACGTCGATGCGCAGGTCGTCCTCGTTGATGTCGATGTGGTCGGTCTGCTCGACCACCGGGACGACGTCCACGCCCGCGAAGGAGGTCTGCCGGCGGCCCTGGTTGTCGAACGGGCTGATCCGGACCAGCCGGTGGGTGCCGTGCTCGCCCCTGAGCGTGCCGTACGCGTAGGGGGCCTTGACCGTGAAGGTCGCCGACTTGATGCCGGCCTCCTCGGCGTAGGAGGTCTCGTAGACCTCCGCCGGGTAGCCCTTGCGCTCGGCCCACCGCAGGTACATCCGCAGCAGCATCTGCGCCCAGTCGGCCGCGTCGACGCCGCCCGCCTGCGAGTTGATGGTCACCAGGGCCTCGCGGGCGTCGTACTCGCCCGCCAGGAGCGTGCGCACCTCCAGCGCGCCGACCTCGGACCTGAGCGCGGCGAGTTCCTTGTCGGCCTCGGCCAGCGCGTCCTCGTCGCCCTCCTCGGCCGCGAGCTCGAACAGGACCGGGAGGTCCTCCAGGCGGCGGCTCAGGCCGTCCACACGGTTCACCTCGGCCTGGATGTGGGAGAGCCGGCTGGTGACGCGCTGGGCCTGGTCGGGGTCGTTCCACAGGTCGGGCGCGGCAGCCTGCTCCTCCAACTCGGCGATCTGCTTGCGCAGGGCGTCGAGGTCGAGCACGTCCTGGATGCCTCTCAGCGTGCCGCCAAGCTCGTTGATCTCTTCGGCTGGATCGATGACTGCCACGTCTGTAAAGGGTACGCGAACCGGAGACCCTGTCAGGCAGCGCGCCTCGGTAGCATGTGCATCGATCGCATCGGGAGGCTGGCGTGAACGGGGTCGTTCGGAGTGCGCTGGCCCTCGCCCTCCTGGCGTCCACGGTCCTCGCCTGCTCGGGCGGGGAGCCGCCGCGGGCCCCTGCCGCGGCCGTCTCCACCGTTCCGGGCGACGGGCACGGCGGGCGTGGCGCGAGCCCCGCGCCGTCCCCCTCGCCCTCGGCGTCGCCGAGCCCGCCCGCGGTGACGCTGAAGGACGCCTCGCGGGCGCTCGACACGTTCCTGGAGACCGACGAGGTGCTCAGGGCGGCCCACGCCGACCGCTGGGCCTACCAGCTCACCCAGGACGGCCAGCGCCCGATCACGATCGCCGAGATCCGTACGCAGGGCGGCAGGCGGCCCGCCAGCTACCGCTGGGACCACCGCACGGTGCTCGTGCCCCGGCAGAGCGGCGCGGCCCAGTGGTTCGCGGCCACCGCCGAACGGCACGGCGGGCCGGGCGGCGCCCGCACCGGCGTGTTCACCTTCGTCCGGCAGGGCCAGGACGGCCCGTGGCGCAACAGCTTCACGTCGCTGCTCAACCCCGGCGAGAAACCGCCCGCGGTCGAACTCGACGTGGAGGGGTACGCCATCGCCCTGGGGTCGCGCGACTCGTCGGTGGCGATCAGTCCCAACCTGATGGGCCCGCTGCACGCGACGGTCGCCGAGGAGGGCCCCAAGGGATACGCCTCCGGGCTGATCGCCCCCGGCCCGCAGACCACCGGCTTCTACGACGAGATCAGCAGGACCAAGGTTAAGGCGAAGGCCGACGACTGCATGGCGTACGAGTCGATCTTCGCCTCCGCGCCGAACTACCCGATCTTCGCGCTGCGCACCCGGGACGGCGGCGCGCTGACGATGTACACGCTGATCCGGACGTCCTCGTGGATCACCAGCGCGCAGGGACCGGGCCAGGGCCAGGGGGTGAAGTGCAGCGAGGGCCGCCCGGTGGCGGTCCCCGCCGCGGCCCGCTGGCTGCTGAGCCCCACGAAGGACCTGATGATCCACCAGAAGCGGCAGATCGTCGAGACCCAGCAGTACGTGAGCGCGGTGCCGCCCAAGGCGTCCACCGCGCCCGTGCACGTCGTCGGCTACCAGGGCGTCGTCACCGGCGGCTTCAACCGCTGACCCGGGACCGGCGGAAGGAGGCTACGCCTCCGCGTGCGGCAGGTTGCTGGTGGAGACCAGCGTCCGCACCGCGCGCAGCGCGACCGACAGCGTCGCCAGGTCGAAGGTGTCGCTCTCCCAGATCTCCGACAGCGTCTGCCGCGACCGGGTCACCGCGGCCTGGTTGGCCTCCGTCCAGCTCGCCAGCCGTTCCTCCGGCGACAGGCCCGGCCGGCTGTGGATCAGCACGTCCCGGGTCAGCGTGGCGTGGGCGGCGTACAGATCGTCGCGCAGCGCCGACCTGGCCATCGAGTTCCACCGGCTGTCGCGCGGCAGCGCGATCACCCGTTCCCGCAGCCGGGCGAGCTGGAGCCGGTCGGCCAGGTCGAAGTAGACCTCCGCCACCTCGCTCACCGGCCTGCCGGTGTACGTCGCGATCTCCACGAGGTCGAAGGTGGAGTAGGCCGGCACCATCGCCGCGACCCGCTCGGCCAGGTCGCCGGGCACGCCCCTGGCCGTGAAGGAGTCCCTGCGCTCCTCGTACGCCGCCAGGTCGGGGCCGGTCAGCAGCTTCGGCAGGTGCGGCAGCAGGCCGCCCGCGCCGTCGATGAAGTGCCGCGCCGTGGAGGCGAGGTCGAGCGGGGGGCGGCGGTTGCCGAGCAGCCAGCGGGTGCCGCGCTCGGACAGCTTGCGTCCCTCCAGCAGCATGGCGAGCTGGGTCGCGGTGTCGACCTCGTTGTCCAGCGCCTCGACCTGCCGGACGAACGACGGCAGGTCGAACACCTCGCGGGTGACCAGGTAGGCCCGCACGATGTCGGGCGCGGAGGCGCCGGTCTCCTCGCCGAACCGGAAGACGAAGCTGGTGCCGCCGAAGTTCACCACGTCGTTCACGATCCGGGTCGTGATGATCTCCCGGCGGAGCGGGTGGGAGTCCATGTACGGCCGGAGCCGGTCGCGCAGCGCCGAGGGGAAGTACGACACCAGCCACGACGCGAGCGACGGGTCGTCGGGGATGTCCGACTGCAGCAGTTCCGCGTCCACGACGAGCTTGGTGTAGGCCAGCAGCACCGCGAACTCGGGGTTGGCCAGCCCCAGCCCGGCCTGGCGCCGCTCGGCGAGCACCTTGTCCGACGGCAGGAACTCCAGCTCCCGGTTGACCAGCCCGGCACGCTCCAGCCTCCGCAGGTAGCGGGAGTGGATGTGCAGCATCTCCGGCGCCTGGGCGCGGGCCGCCGCGAGCACCACGTTCTGGGCGTAGTTGTCCTCCAGCACCAGCCGGCCGACCTCGTCGGTCATGTCGAGGAAGAGCAGGTTGCGCTGCTTGTCGGTCATCTCGCCGTCACGGACGACCTGGTCGAGCAGGATCTTGATGTTGACCTCGTGGTCGGAGGTGTCCACGCCGGCCGAGTTGTCGATGAAGTCGGTGTTGATCAGGCCGCCGTTCAGCGCGAACTCGATCCGGGCGCGCTGGGTGAAGCCGAGGTTGCCGCCCTCGCCCACGACCTTGCAGCGAAGGTCGGCCGCGTTGATCCGGAGCACGTCGTTGGCCTTGTCCCCGGCGTCGGCGTGGGTTTCCGACGACGCCTTGACGTACGTGCCGATGCCGCCGTTCCACAGCAGGTCGACCGGGGCCCGCAGGATCGCGTTGATCAGGTCGTTGGGGGCGAGCGCGGTGACGCCGTGGGGCAGGCCGAGCGCCGCGCGCGTCTGCGGGGAGAGGGGGATCGACTTGGCGGTGCGCGGCCACACGCCGCCGCCCGCCGAGATCAGCGACTTGTCGTAGTCGGCCCACGAGCTCCGGGACAGCCCGAACAGGCGCAGCCGCTCGGCGAAGCTCCGCGCCGGGTCGGGGTCGGGGTCGACGAAGACGTGCCGGTGGTCGAAGGCCGCCACGAGGCGGATGTGCTCCGACAGCAGCATGCCGTTGCCGAACACGTCGCCGGACATGTCGCCGATGCCGGCCACGGTGAAGTCGGTGGTCTGCACGTCCACCCCGAGCGTGCGGAAGTGGTACTTCACCGACTCCCAGGCGCCCTTGGCGGTGATGCCCATGGCCTTGTGGTCGTAGCCGACCGAGCCGCCGGAGGCGAAGGCGTCGCCGAGCCAGAAGCCGTACTCCTTGGCCACTCCGTTGGCGATGTCAGAGAACGTCGCGGTGCCCTTGTCGGCGGCCACCACGAGGTAGGTGTCGTCGCCGTCGTGCCGCACCACGTCGGGCGGCGGCACGACCTCCCCCGCGACCAGGTTGTCGGTCAGGTCGAGCAGGCCGGAGATGAACTGGCGGTAGCAGGCCACCCCCTCGGCCATCATCTCGTCCCGGCCGCCCGCGGGCGGGTTCTTGACGACGAATCCGCCCTTGGACCCGGTCGGCACAATGACGGTGTTCTTCACCATCTGCGCCTTGACCAGGCCGAGGATCTCCGTGCGGAAGTCCTCCATCCGGTCAGACCAGCGCAGGCCGCCGCGGGCGACCTTGCCGAAGCGCAGGTGCACGCCCTCGACCCGGGGCGAGTACACGAAGATCTCGTACTTCGGCCGCGGCAGCGGCAGCACGCTGATCGCCTGCGGGTCGAACTTCAGCGAGATGTACGGCTTGCGCCTGCCGGTGACGAACTGGCTGCCGGCCGCCCCGGCGTCCCGCCCGTCCGTACGGTCCGCCTGGAAGACGTTGGTGCGCAGCGTCGCCTGGATCATCTCCAGGTACGCCCGGAGGATGCGGTCCTCGTCGAGGGAGGCCACCTCGTCCAGCGAGGCGAGGATCTCCTCGGTCAGCGCGTCGCAGACCTCCGGCCTGGCGTCGTCCGGCCGCCGCGGGTCGAGCCTGGCCTCGAAGAGCCGCACCAGCAGCCGGGCCAGCCGCACGTTGCCGCGCAGCACCCGCTCGATGTACGACTGGCTGAACGTGCTCCCGGCCTGCCGCAGATACTTGGCGTACGCCCGCAGGATCTCGGCCTGCTCCCAGGTCAGCCCGCCGGCCAGCACGAGCGCGTTGAAGCCGTCGTTCTCCACCTCGCCGCGCCACAGCACGGCGAACGCGTCCTGGAACAACCGCTTGAACTCGTCGCGGTGCACCTCGTCCGAAGGGGTGTAACGCAGGCCGAAGTCGTAGATCCAGGCATCCTTGGTGGCGGGGTCGTGGTCGCGGTCGATCTCGTACGGCCGCTCGTCCACCACCTCGACGCCCATGCGCTGGAGCAGCGGCAGCACCCGCGACAGGGAGATCGGCGCGCCCAGCCGGTACACCTTGAACCGGCGCTCCCCCTCCGCCGCGCCGTACGGCTCGTAGAGGTTCATGCCGATGGCGTTCGGCTCGTCGCCGAGCGCCTCCAGCCGCTTGAGGTCGGCGACCGCCGTACGGGCCGGGAAGTCGGCCTTGTAACCCTCGGGGAAGGCGACGCCGTACCGGCGCAGCAGCGCGGGCGCGTCCTCCTCCGGGCACAATTCGTTGATCGCGTCGGTGAGGTCGTCCTCCCAGGAGCGGGTGGTGGCGGCCAGCCGCGCCTCCAGCTCCTCCAGGTCGACCGGCGTCTCGCCCAGCGGCCTGCCCCGCTCGCCGCGGATCACCACGTGCAGCCGGGCCAGCGCCGACTCGCCGATCGAGGTGCTGTAGTCGAGCGAGGTGCCGCCGAGAGCCTTGAGCAGGATCCGCTGCATGTCCAGGCGGACCTTGGTGGTGTAGCGGTCGCGCGGCAGGAAGATCATGCAGGAGATGTAGCGGCCGTAGTCGTCGCGGCGCAGGAACAGCTTGACCTGCTTGCGCTCACGCAGCCGCAGCACGCCGAGCGCGATCGGCAGCAGCTCGTCCGCGGGGATCTGGAAGAGCTCGGCGCGGGGGTAGGTCTCCAGGATCTCGATGAGGTCCTTGCCGTCGTGGCTGTCTGGCGACAGCCCGGCCCGGTCCAGCACATCGGCGAGCTTGCGCCGCAGGACGGGGATGCGGGAGATCGACTCGTTGTACGCCACGTGGGTGAACAGCCCGAGGAACCGGCGCTCGCCGATCACCTCGCCCTCGGGCGAGAAGACCTTGATCCCGATGTAGTCGAGGTAGTGGGGCCGGTAGACGGTCGCCCGGCTGTTGGCCTTGGTGACGATCAGCAGCTGTTTCTCCCGCGCCTTCGCGCGGACCTCCGGCGGCAGGGCCGCGAAGCTGGCCGATCCGGCCTTGTCGGCCCGCAGGATGCCGAGCCCGGTGCCGGGCAGGGCGTGCAGCGCCACGCCGCCGTCGGTGTCCTCAAGCCGGTACTCCCGGTAGCCGAGGAACGTGAAGTGGCCGTCGGCGAGCCAGCGCAGCAGCTCCATGCTGTCCTCGACCTGCGCGGTGTCGAGCGGCGGCGGCTCGGCCGACAGGTCGTCGGCGGTCCGCACGGCGAGCGCCCGCATCTTGGCGAAGTCCTCGACCGCGCAGCGGACGTCCTGCAGGACCCGCTGCAGGTCGCTTTCCAGCTCCTTGAGCACGGCGGGATCGGACTGCCGGTCGATCTCGATGTGCATCCACGACTCGCGGATGATCTGCCCGGTCACGTGCTCCTGGTCCGGGCCGAGCAGCTTGCCGGTCATGTCCCGGCGCACCCGAATCTGCGGGTGGATGAGCAGGTGCGTGCCGATCTCGTGCCGGTCCAGCTCGGTCGTCACCGAGTCGACCAGGAACGGCATGTCGTCGGTGACGATCTGGATCACCGTACGGCCCGGGTCCCAGCCGTTCTCTTCGAGGGTGGGGGTGTAGACGCGCACCAGGGGGCGGCCCTGCGGGCGGTTCTGCGCGAGGTGGCGGTGGGCCGTCGCGGGCCCGTACACGTCCACCGGGTCGCGGTCGGCCAGGTCCTCGGGGGGGACGTTCCGGTAGTACCGCCGCAGGAAGGTAAGGGGGTCCTCCCCGGCCACGTGCGGCGCTCCCGGCGCGTGTGCGCAGGTCTCGGCGGCGGTGCGGAGAAGCGCGTCCAGCGCTTCATCCGATTCCTGCCGGTTCAGCGCCATCTCGAGCGGCATGTCGCTAACTCACTCCCTTGTGAGGATTTCAAAGCCAGGCCCGTAGTTCCCATAGGAGGGGGAAGAAGTGCAAACGCGTCCGCCCCCGGAGATAAGGTGCCCCAGACGAGCCGCCGGTACCGGATTTCGTCCCGATTTGGCGCTCGACCATCTGTACGTGTCGCATCCGCCACAGGGCGGTCGTCTCGTCGTGGGTGAGGAGATCCTCGGCCAGGTCCCACAGATCGTCATGCGATCCCCGGTCGCGGGCCACGGCCAGCAGGGAGTCCATGATCTCCTCGTCGGAGACCGGCAGGCCACGCTGGGAGAGGGCGGTGAGATAAGCATCCCACAGCGTGGGCTCGGCGAGCCGACGCCGCAACCTGGCGATTTCCGCGTCGCCCGCGCCCCGCAGCCTACCGAGGTAGGAGGGGTCCTTGGCCCCCGACAGGAACTCGAGCTCCCGGAACTGCACCGACTGGAAGCCGCTCGCGGGGGCGAGCACCGACCGGAACTCCAGGAAGTCCTGCGGCGTCATGGTCTCCATCACCTGGACCTGGTCGACCAGGACCTTCTCGACCGCGTGCACCCGGCGGAACAGGTGCCTCGCCCGCCACAGGGCGCCCTCGGTCATCGCGTCCCTGATCCGCTCCAGCTCGTGCAGCAGGAGCTTGAACCACAGCTCGTAGACCTGGTGGACGGTGATGAACAGCAGTTCGTCGCTGGCCCCGGACCGCTGCTCCTGCTGGGCGAGCAGCTCGGGCAGCCGGAGGTAGCCGCCGTAGGACAGGCGCCCGCCCTCCTCGCCGAAGCTGCGCGGAGGGGGCAGCACGTCCCCGGACCCGGCCCGGCCGTACGGCGTCGCAGGCATGCGCCACTCCTCCACGATGGGCGCGTCCCTTTTTCCGATCCCCATTGACCGAAAGCCCGGCACCACCGCACCCGATATCACCCCATGACATCACAGACGTCAACTCGGCGCGCACCGGACCTAGCTGGAGGTCCGTGCCCGGCCGGGGCGGCGGGAGACGGCCACCCCCACCAGGCACAGGGCCCCGCCGGCCAGCGTGAGCGGGCCGGGAACCTCGTCGAGCAGCAGCCACGACATGAGCACCACCAGGGCGGGCACGAGGTAGGTGGTCGCGCCCATCCGGCCGGCCGTCGTGCGGGCAAGTGCGAACGCCCAGGTGGTGAAGGCGACGGCGGTCGGGCCGACGCCGAGATAGAGCATGTTCAGCGTCGCCGGCAGCGGGGCGCGCGCCGCCTCGGAGACGAGGACCCCCGCGAAGGGCAGGCACGCCGCCGCCCCGATCAGGCAGCCGAACGTGGTCACCTGCAGCGCCCCCGCGTGCCGGAGCGCCGGCTTCTGGACGACCACCCCGCCCGCGTACGCCGCCGCGGCCAGCAGGCACAGCACCACGCCGAGCAGGGAGGAACGGCCGCCGCCGGACATGGAGAGCCCGACGACCGCCGCGCCGGCGAACGACACCGCCATGCCCACGAGCAGCGGGCGCGGCAGACCCTCGCCGAGCAGTCTGCCGCCGAGGAGCGCGATGAGGATCGGCCCGATGTTGACCAGCAGCGCCGCCGTGCCCGCGTCCACCTCACGCTCGCCCCAGTTCAGCAGGACCATGTAGCCGCCGAACCAGAGGATTCCCGAGCAGACGATCCCCGGCCAGGCGGCACGGGCCGGCCACCCCGGCCGGCGGACCAGCGTGATCACGCCCAGCACGAGGGCCCCGGCGAGGAGCCGTCCCAGGGCCAGGGCTCCGGGAGAGTAGGCCTCTCCGGCGCTGCGGATGGAGACGAAGGCCGAAGCCCACAACAGGACCGTGACCCCCGCGGCCGCGAGGGCGGCGCGAGCCGCGGGACGGTGGAGCTCTTGGCCGCGGTCGACGCGCGTTTCGGTTCTCACCCGGCCAACGTTAGGACCAGGACGTTTCGCCCGATATCGAATTATCCGCGAGCTGATCGATAGCTCCACGAACCAGACGACAGCTCCCGAAACGGATAGCGGTCCCGGAAGCTGGACGGCGGTCCGGGAAGCTGGACGGTGGCCCCGCGAGCCGGACAGCGGTCCCAGGAGCCGGACGGTGGCCCCGCGTTCCGGACGACTCGGCGTTCTGGACGGCTCGGCGTTCCGGACAGCTCGGCGTTCCGCCCAGTCGCGTCGCCGCAGGCTCTGTCGCCACGGACTCTTCGGTCGCGACCGCAACGTGGGTGCCGCATCCTGGGGCCATGCCGTCTCCGCCGTCCACGCCGTCCATGCCGTCCACGCCGTCTTCCGGGCGGGTCACCTCCGGTCTGGCCGCGCTCGCCGCGCTCCTCGCCGACGAGACGCGGGCGCGGTTCTGCCTGGCATTGCTCGACGGCCGGGCCTGGACGGCGGGCGAGCTGGCCCGGCACGCCGGAGTGGCCCCCTCCACCGCCAGCGCGCACATCGACCGGCTCGTCGAGGGCGGGCTGCTCACCGCGGAACGGCAGGGCCGGCACCGCTACGTACGGCTGGCGGACGCCCAGGTGGCCCACCTGATCGAGGACCTCGCGGCGCAGGCCGCACCCGAGCACGGGCGGCCGGACCAGCCGCGTACTTTGCGGGCCGCGAGCGCGGCCGGGGCGCTGGCGCGCGGCCGCACCTGCTACGACCACCTGGCGGGCCGGCTCGGCATCACAGTCACGGAGGCGATGACCGAACGCGGGTTGCTGCGCCAGGACACCGGCTTCGCGCTCACGGACGCCGGTCTGCGCTGGTTCGCCGACCTGGGAGCGCCCCTCGCCCCGTCGGGCCGGCGCCCGCTGGCGCGCGGGTGCCTCGACTGGACCGAGCGCAGGCCGCACCTGGCGGGGCTCGCCGGAGCAGCGCTGTGCCGCCACGCGCTGGAGACGGGGTGGTGCGTGCGGATCGGCTCGACCCGCGCCGTCCAGGTCACCCCCGAAGGCGAACGCGCGCTGGCGGAGCTGCTCGGCCTCCCGGCGACTGCTCTGCGCTGACCGGGGGCTGACAGGGGTAGGCGCTGACAGGGGGAGGCGCCGACCGGGGCGGGCGGAACGCCGGGAGCCGGCCGGTCAGGGAATGGTGCGTTCCGAAGGGATGGAGCCGTCCTTGAAGGCGTCGAGCATGCCGGGCAGGTCCTGTGTCTCCAGCAGTTCCGCCCGGCACGGCGCGCAGTCGTCGAGGTGCCGCTCGAACTCCTCGGCCTCGTCGTCGTCCAGCACTCCCAGGGCGTACGCTGCCACGTCGAAGTGCGGCGACGACGCGGACATCAGCTGGCCACCCCCCTCTCCTTCAGGGCCGTACGAAGTGCGCGCAGGGCGTAAAAGAGCCTCGACTTCACGGTACCCGGTGGGATGCCCAGAACTTCGGCCGCTTGGCTTACTGTCCGGTCGCGTAAGTATGTCTCTTCGATAACTTCCCGGTGCTGGGCGGACAGGTTCCGCAGCGCGTCCGCGACCACGATGGCCGCCAGCGTGCGGTCCGCGCCGTCCGGCACGGCAAGGCTGTCCTCCTCGGGAGCCTCCACCTCCCTGGGCCGGACGCCGCGCCGGCGGCGTCCGTCGATCACGATGCGGCGGGCGACGGTGAGGAGCCACGCCCACAGCAAGTGGGGCTCCCATGTCAGCTTCGCCGAGTTGCGCCAGGCACGCACCAGCGTCTCCTGGACGACATCCTCAGCCCATTGCAGGTCGTTGCCGGTCGTCTTGCGCACCTGACGCAGCAGCGGACCGCCGAACTCGCGGTAAAGCTCCCTGATCAGGAGTTCCTCTCGATCGGGGTCGTCGTAGTCATTGGAGTCCAGACGCACGAACCGGCTGTCGAGTTGTCGACGCACGGCCACATATTTGCACCAGCGTTAGTTGTTCGTACACCACATCCGTAACTCCAGTTATTTCTGACTACGTCCTGAACCTCCCCCGGCGACGCCGCGTACCTCCGACCGAAGGTCACGAAAGGAGGCACGATGCGGTTCCGTTTCGGGGAACTCCTGGTGCTCGGCGTCTTCCTCTTCGCGGCGGCCGTCACGGTGATCGTGGTCGTCCCCAGGAGCGCGTCGTCAGCCCAGGCGGGCTGGACGCAGACCCCCTACGGCCCGCTGGGCCCGGCCGACCGCGACCTGCTGGTCAGGGTGCGCTGGGCGGGGCTCTGGGAGATCCCCGCCGGGCGCTGGGCCCAGGACCGGGCCGGTAGCGAGAAGGTCAAGGACGTCGGCAGGCACCTCGTGGAGGACCACACCAAACTCGACGCGCAGGTCAGGGAGCTCGCCGCCAAGCTCGGCGTCCCGCTGCCGGACCAGCCGAACCCGGACCAGCGGGGGTGGCTGGACGAGATGGCCGCCGCGCGCGGCCCCGAGTTCGACCGCGTCTTCGCGGACCGGCTGCGCAACGCCCACGGCAAGGTGTTCACCTTCGTCTCCGCTGTCCGCGCGGGCACCCGCAACAGCCTGGTCCGCGACTTCGCCGGGCAGGCCGTCGACGTCGTGATGAAGCACATGACCCTGCTCGAAGGCACGGGACTCGTCGACTACTCCACCCTTCCCACCCCCACCGTCTAGAAGGTGCATCCATGCGAAAACGGCTCATTCTCGCCATGGCGGGCGTGCTGCTCGGAGGCTCGCTGAGCCCGCTGAACCCGCTGATCGGTGGGGTCCGGCCCGCCCTCGCCGACCACTGCGATCCGTCCGTCCAGGGCGCGGGGTGCGAGGACGTCGGCCCGGCTCTGGAGGACTTCGCCGACATCCGGCGGGTGCCGCCGGGCGACGGCGGCGTACGCGCCGGGCGCGGCTCGTTCACCTCCCGCTGCGGACGCAACGAGAACGGCCACCGCAACTCCGACAACCACATCGTCGCGCCCGGGGTGTCGAACGGCGCGCACCACGTCCACGACTACGTCGGCAACCTCACGACCAACGGGTCCTCCACCGACGAGAGCCTCGCCGCGGGCGGCACGACCTGCCGGCTCGGCGACAGGTCCACGTACTTCTGGCCGGTGCTGCGCAGCCGGCAGGGCCTCGGCGCCCAGCCGTCCGCCTCTCCCTCCCCCTCCCCCTCCGCCGACGCCTCCCCCGCCGACGTCCAGGACGCGACGGCAGAAGACGTGACAGCCGAGAACCCGGCGGCACAGGACGTGACAGCGGAGGACACGACGGCGGAGGACGCGACGGCGCGGCACGCGGAGGAGCCGGGCGGCGCGGCCGAGGGCAACGTCGGCACGATCCTCCTCGCCCGGTCGGTCACGCTGCAGTTCCGCGGCAACCCGGTCAGCAGGGTCGTGGCGATGCCCCGGTTCCTCCGGCTCATCACCGGGGACGCGAAGGCGGCCACCAACGGCGGCGCCAACGCCCGCGCGCAGTGGACCTGCAGCGGCTTCACGAACCGGCTGACCGGAAAGTATCCGCTCTGTCCCCGGGGCAGCCTGGTGCTGCGCGTGCTCGACTTCCCCAGTTGCTGGGACGGCCAGAACACCGACAGCGCCAACCACCGGACGCACGTCGTCTTCCCCGCCCGGAACGGCGCGTGCCCGGCGGGCACCCGGGCGATCCCGCAACTGCGCATGACCCTGGCCTACTCGGTGCCGGGCGGGCCGTCGTTCGCGGTGGACAGCTTCCCGGAGCAGCGGCACAACCCGATCACCGACCACGCCGACTTCGAGAACGTGATGCCCGACCGGCTGATGCGGTCGGTGGTCACCTGCATCAACCGCGGCCTGCGCTGCTGAGCCGCGCCCCGATCGTGCCGTTCCCCGCCCGGTCCTCACGCAGGCCACCCCCACCCGAGGGCCCCACCCAAGTGGGCGGGGAACGGCGCCTCCACACCCCCCAGGCAGTACGACGGAGGAAATCAGTGCCCAACAGAGGGGCTTCCCGGCACACCCGGCCGAATCCCGGCCTCGACCTCGAACGGCGCGGCGTACGCGTGAGCCTCGGCGTCGTGGTCGCCGTGATCATCACCGGCGGGCTGGCCGCCACCCGGACGTCCGGCGGCTCGGCGTTCCTGGCCGAGGCCCAGTCGTTCCTCACGTTCTACGCCGGCGTCTTTGCGCTGGTCGGCCTCACCACCACGGTCGCCCTGGGCCTGGCGGCGACCGACCGCGTGATCCTGCCCATCGCGCAGCGGGTGCGCGTGCAGCTCGTCCACCGGGCCATGGCCCTGCTCGGCATCGGCTTCCTCATCGTGCACATCGGCATGAAGATCGCTGCCGGGCTGGTGCCGCCGTACGGGTCGGTGGTGCCGTCCACCAACGTGTACGTCTCGCTGGGGGTCGTGGCCTCCGACCTGTTCATCGTGATCGTCGCGACCGGCGTCATGCGGGGCAGGTTCGCCCAGGCGGAACGGCCCTGGCTGTGGCGAGGGCTGCACGACCTGGCTTACCTCGCGTGGCCGGTGGCGATCCTGCACGGCCTGACCGCCGGCCGGGCCGCCGCGCCGTGGGTCACCTTCAGCTACGTGGCCTGCCTGGCGGCGGTCGGCGCCGCCCTGCTGATCCGCCTCGCGGCCGCCACCCGGCCGGCCCGGCAGGCCGCGACCGACGAATGGAGCGCCGCCCCCGCCGCCGTCACCACTACCGGCACCGGGCGCCGTACGGTCCGCGAGGAGGACGGCAGGCGCCCCGGCGAGCGAACCGCGCGGCCGGTCAGGCCGCAGGCACGGCCCGAGGTGGCCGTCCTCGCCCGCACCGGCACCGATCCCGCCGCCCCCGACGTCCCCCGCTACATCCTGCGGGACGTCTCAGGCGGTCTCCCGGACGACGTTCTGAACGACGTCCTCAGTGATGCTCCGCCCACCCCCCAGGAACCCCGCCTCCGGAGGATCGTGTGATTCCCTACCGCGTCTCCAACGTCCGGCGGCTCGGCCCGTCCCGGCTGACCGCCGGGCTCGACGAGCATCGCAGGCTCGACCTCAACGCCCATCACAAGTACCACGACCGGCTGCCGGGCCAGACGGTCGACGCGCTCATCTCGATGGCCGAGGAGGTGGACCTGCGGGGCCGGGGCGGGGCCGCGTTCCCGTTCGCGCGCAAGCTGCGCGCCGTGTCCGCCCGTGACGGCGAGACCGTCGTGCTGGTGAACGCCGCCGAGGGCGAGCCCGCGAGCCTGAAGGACAAGACCCTGCTCACCCGGGCGCCGCACCTGGTGTTGGAGGGCGCCCTGCTCGCGGCCAGCGCGCTCGGCTCCCGCGAGGTGGTGGTCGCGGTCGGCGCGGGCGAGCTGGCCGAGGCCTCGGTCACCGCCGCCGTGGCCGAGCGCGGCCTGACCGGGCTCGTACGCGTCGTGGCGATCGAGGAGCGGTTCATCTCCGGCGAGGGCGGCGCGCTCGTCCGCGCCGTCAACGGCGAGATGGGGCTGCCGCCGGGCCGCAAGGTCCGCTCCAGCGACAGCGGCGTGTACGGCCTGCCGACCCTGCTGTCGAACACCGAGACCTTCGCCCAGCTCGCCGTGCTGGCCGAGCTGGGCCCGGAGGAGTACGCCGCGGTGGGCACCGTGCAGGAGCCGGGGACCATCCTGCTGACGGTCGGCGGCTCGGTGGGCGCCCCCGCGGTGGTCGAGGCCCCTCCGGGGGTGCCGCTGGCCGACGTGCTGGCCCTGTGCGAAGCGAAGATCGGTGACGGCCTGCTGCTCGGCGGATACCACGGCACCTGGATGTCCGCCGAGGCGGCGTACGGCACGGTCCTGTCGCGGCGCGGCGCGAAGGAGGCGGGCGGCGAACTGGGCGCGGGCATCGTGGTCGTGCTGGGCGAGGACACCTGCCCGCTCGGCGAGACCGCGCGGGTGGCGGGCTACCTCGCCGCGCAGTCGGCCGGGCAGTGCGGCCCGTGCCGTCTCGGCCTGCCCGACCTCGCGCGGGCCTTCCGGCAGCTCCAGGACGGCGACCCGGACGGCCCCGAGGCGGTCCGCCGGGCGGCCGCCGCCGTGAAGGGCCGGGGCGCCTGCTTCCACCCGGACGGCTCGGCCAGGTTCGTGCTGTCGGCCCTGGACGCGTTCGCCGACGACGTGGAGGAGCACCGCTTCCACGGCGGCTGCGGACGGGAGACGAAGGGCGTGCTCCCCCTGCCCGTGGAGGAGGCGCGGGACGTCCGGCTCATGGTCGACTGGACCCGCTGCCAGGGCCACGGCCTGTGCGCGCATCTCGTGCCGGAACTGGTCAAGCTGGACCACCACGGCTTTCCGGTGTTCATGGACACCGGCGTCCCCTCGTGGCTGCTCGGCGACGCGCAGAAGGCGGTGGAGATGTGCCCCGCGCTGGCCCTGCGGATCGGCGCGAAGTGAGACCCGACACGAGGGACGAAGTGATGACACTGTAACCAACCGGACCGGATCAGCACGCGTCTCACGAGGTAGATCACCACCTCGGGAGTACGACCATGATCGACAGACGGAGCTTCCTTCGCGTCTCGGCCCTCGCCGGGACCGCCGCCTTCTCCGGCGCCTTCTCGGGCACGGCGTTCGCCGCCGCCGGTCCCCGTCCCGCCGACTGGTCCGCGCTCGGCCGGGGGCTGGACGGCAAGCTGATCCGGCCGGGCGACGCGTCGTACGACAACGCGCGCCACGTGTTCAACGCGGCCTTCGACTCCGTACGGCCGGCCGGGGTGGCGTACTGCGCGACGGCGGCCGACGTGTCGGAGTGCCTGGCGTTCGCGCGGCGGTTCGGCGTGCCGGTGACCTCCCGGTCGGGCGGCCACAGCTACGCGGGCTGGTCCACGGGCGCCGGGCTGGTCGTCGACGTGTCGCGGATGAGCGGCGTGTCGTACGCGGGCGGTCACGCCACGGTCGGCGCCGGCGCGCGGCTCGTGGACGTGTACGCGAAGCTGGCCGCGCACGGGGTGAGCATCCCGGCGGGCTCCTGCCCGACCGTCGGCGTGGCGGGTCTCACGCTGGGCGGCGGCATCGGGGTGGTGTCGCGGCAGTACGGCCTGACCTGCGACGTGCTGGAGTCCCTGAAGATCGTCACAGCCGACGGGAAGACGCTGACCTGCTCCCCCACGTCGCACCCGGACCTCTACTGGGCCTCGCGCGGAGGCGGCGGCGGCAACTTCGGCGTCGCGACGTCGTTCACGTTCCGCACGCACGCCACCCGTCAGGTGACGCTGTTCTTCCTGCACTGGCCCTGGTCGAAGGCGGCCGCCGTGCTCAAGGCGTGGCAGGCGTGGGCGCCGTCCGCGCCCGACGCGCTGTGGTCCAACTGCCACCTGAACCACGACCCGTCCCCGGACGTGATGGTCGGCGGCCTCTACCTCGGCGGCAAGGCGGCGTGCGAGAACCTGCTGCAGAAGCTCGTCGACCGGGTCGGCTCCGGGCCCAAGACCCGTTATGTCGCGGTCTCCGCGTACGACCACGCGATGATGGTGGAGGCGGGCTGCTCGTCGCTGACGGTGGCGCAGTGCCACCGTCCTGGCACGCTCCCCGGCCAGAACCCGAGTGGAAGGCTCGTCCGCGACTCGTTCACCGCGAAGTCGCACTTCGCCTACACGCCGCTGTCGTCCGCCGGGATCAAGGCGCTGCTGGCCCAGGTCGCCGCGCCGGGACGGCACTCGGTGCTGCTCGACGCGCTCGGCGGCGCCGTCGCCCGGGTCCGCCCGGACGCGACCGCCTTCCCGCACCGCAAGGCGCTGTTCAGCGTGCAGTACTACGCCCACAAGTCCGGCGCCGCCGCCTGGACCCGCGCCGCCCACGCCGCCATGCGGCCGCACCTCGGCGACCACGCGTACCTCAACTACGCCGACCCGGAGCTGACCAACTGGCGGCAGCAGTACTACGGTGCGAACGCCGCGCGCCTCGCCGAGGTCAAGGCGGCCTACGACCCCGGCCGCCTCTTCCGCCTCCCCCAGGGCATCTGACGACGGGCTACGGAGTGCGGAAGGGCTCGATGCCGGCGGTCACGAACGTGGCCAGGGCGCGTA
This sequence comes from Microbispora triticiradicis, assembly GCF_005864065.1. Lineage (NCBI taxonomy): Bacteria > Bacillati > Actinomycetota > Actinomycetes > Streptosporangiales > Streptosporangiaceae > Microbispora > Microbispora triticiradicis. The sequence goes on from NZ_VANP01000003.1 coordinate 55,302, forward strand.
CGTCCTCGTCGAGCATGTCGGGCGGGTGGTGGGCGAACCGCTGCGACGCCTGCCCGGCCGCCATGCCGAGCACCGTGGTGGTGACGATGCGTTCGAGCCGCTCGACGTGGTCGCCGCCGACGCCCGCCTGACGGAGCAGGTCGTGGATGTGCGCGCGGACCTCGCGCGCGGCCGCGGAGGCCGCCGGCCGGCTCAGCAGCAGGGTGAACGCCTCCGGGTGCCGGGACGCCACCGCCCGCGCACGGCCGGCCGTCCGGACGAGCGCGTCCAGCCAGGCGTCACGTCCGGCGGCCGGACCCGGCGCCGGCACGTCCTGCACGATCTCAGCCATCAGCAGTTCGACGATGCCGTCGAGCAGATCGGCCTTGTTGGCGACGTGCCGGTAGAGCGCCATCGGTGTCACCGCCAGTCGTCTGGCGACCGCGTGCATGCTCACGGCCGCGACGCCGTCGGCGTCGGCCACGTCGAGCGCGGCACCCAGGATCGCCGCCCGGTCGATCGTCTTCGGGCGTGGCACCGGGCACCTCCCCTCACTTGAATGTATACGACATATACTTACCCTGTGCTACCGCATGTCCGCCGCGTGCCGCGGCACACCGCCTGGGTCCTCCCCCTGTCCGTTGTCACGCTCGTCGCGGTCTTCCTGCTGATCATGGCCCACGGCGACGCCGCGTACGCCGTGCGGGTGCTGGCGCACCAGGACTCCGGCATCACCGACGTCGAATGGAAACAGCACACCTCGGTGCACGCGGCCGCCGTGCCCCGGCCGTGGCCGGCGACCGGCGACTGCCCGATCCGCGACGCGCTGCCCACCGAGAAGGCGCAGAGCATCGTCGTCGTACACGACGGCCGGTTGGTGTGCGAGTGGTACGGCAACGGCGGGGCGCCTGATCGCCCTGCCTCCGCGTTCTCGGTGTCCAAGACGGTGATCTCGTTGCTCGTCTCGCGGGCCGTCGCGGACGGCACGATCAGAGGTCTCGGCATGCCTGTCACCCAGGCCGTTCCCGAACTGCGCGCCAGGGATGCCCGGTTCTCCGCCATCACGCTGGGCGATCTCGTCGACATGCGCTCGGGCATCGCCTTCTCCGACGACATCTCGTTCCCCTGGGTCAACCGGGACTATCCGTCGGTCTACTACGCGACCGACCTGGCCGGGACCGTCGTCCGGCGGCCGGAGATCGCGAGCGCGCCGGGACCGTTCACCTACAACGACTACGCGCCCAACCTCGTCGGCCTGGCGTACCGGCGGCTGACCGGGACGTTCCTCACGCGACAGCCGCTGCAGCGCCTGTGGGACGATCTGGGCGCGGAGTATCCCGCCGAATGGTGCGTCGACGACCACGGTTTCCCCTACCACGAGAGCGGTCTCGTGGTGACCGCCCGTGATCTCGCCAGGATCGGCGGGCTCCTGCTCGACGATGGCCGAGTCGCCGGACAGCAGGTGGCGCCCCGAGCGTTCCTGGACCGCAGCCTCGACCCGGGCAATCGTGAACCGGTGACCACTTTCGCCGGCATCGCCGTCGGATACCGCAACGGCTGGTGGATCCTCCCGCGAAGCGACGGCGGAGGGGACCTCGCCGCGATGGGCGCGCACGGTCAGATCATGGTGGTGTCACCGGCCACCCGGACGGTGATCGTCCGCATGGGCGACGACTACCAGACCAACATCCAGATCGCCGCCACACTCCAGAAACTCGCCGACCGGCTGGCGTCCGGCTGATCGTTCCCGGCCTCGACACCCCGGAGGTCGCGCGGAAGGCACGTTCCCGGCGGCTCTTCCGCCACGCGAGGCTCGGCTACAGATCGTCCGGCAGCAGCCGGAACGCCTTGTGCGGAGTCAGAGGGCGCACCGCCCGGAAATCACGCCGGTCCAGCGTGAGCAGGGCGTCGGTCCGGAACTCCGCGGCAAGGACGACGTTGACCGCGTCGGCGAGGTCCAGGTCCAACGAGGCGTAGCGGTGCCGCAGCGCACACGCCGCGTCCAGAACCTCCGTCGAGACTTCCGGAATCTGGAAGCGCAGACGGTGCGCGTTGGAAAGGATGAAGGCGGTGATCTGCGTCCGAGCGGCGGAGCCGAAACGGACCTTGGCCAGGTGGTCGACCTCCGCCAGTACCAGTGGAGAGACGACCACCGTCCCAGCCTCACGGAGAACGGTCTGACAGCCGACGCTGTCAGAGGCGTTTCGATCAGAGGCGGCGATGATGCCGGAGGTGTCGGCGATGACGATCACCTGCCGGTGGCCTCCCTGGCCACCACCGACGTGATCTCGTCGCTGGTGACCGGCTCACCGCTGCCCTCGAAGGTCGGCCAGTCCAACGGCTCGTCCCACACCCGGTTCGCCATCGCAGCCAGATGGATCCCTTCACGGATGATCTCAGCCTCGGGGATGCCACGGCGCTTGGCAGCCTCCTTGATGAGGGCAAGGTCTTCAGGATCGGCGTAGACGTTCGTCCTCTTCATTGACATGTACCAACACTAACACATGTACTGGTACGACCGGCTGGCGCGTCATCGAGCGACCGGGTATCCGCCGTGTCGTCGAGCGCCTGTTCGCGCGAGTCCTCCACCGGGCGGAGTAGTGGGTGTCTGCACCGATCAGTGGCGAAAAGGGCCGCATGCTAATGCGGTGCCGGGACCACAACGGTATGGGGGAACTATGAAGGGCGATTAGGGCGCGGCTCAGATTGTTTGATATCCGACCGATATCGGCCATGAGCTGCTGCTGCATCTGGCGTTTGATTTGACGGAATTGGCAACCCAAGGGCCGTAGACCGTGGTGTAGCCACCGCTACTGTCTTGACAGAAGAGCACGACCCGTGTCTGAGTCACTCCGGTGCCGCTGCACGTCGCCCAGCCGGTGCCGCCGCTGACGCCGATCTGCGCGCTGGTGCTGCAGGTCGGCGCCGCCAGGGCGGGAGCTGTGGGTGACATCAGCGTTGTCGCGGCGGCGATCGCGGTCACTGCCGCGGCCGAAACGCCGAACTTCCTGACACGGCCCATTACTCATCCCCCTCGGAGTCGATGTTTACTTCTTGATGGTAGTCACCACTTTGGGGGATATCCATAGGGAATTTCGTCTAATCCGAGCGAGCGATTTACGGACCGGCCGCAGGGGCCGCACATTGAAGTCCGGAAAAATTTCGCCGGTGCGTGTTAGCGAAGCCCTCCACCGCTTTTCGCGACCGGCGGCGGTTCGCTCAACGCCGCACTCACTCAGGCGGGCCCGACGGCGAGGCGGTCGAGCCATTCGCCGAGCACGTGGCGCTCTCCGTCCGTGAGGGCCGTGGCGTCCGGCAGGGTGGCGCGCAGCGCCATCGCCGCCGCCGCGGGCCCGGGGGTCTCGACGGCGGGGGCGTCGGTGGTGATGGCGGCTATCGCCGCGTCGCGGGCCACCTCGGACAGGCGCATGTCACGCCGTTCCTCCGGCATGGAGAGCAACGTGAAGACGACGCCGGTTCCGGCGGAGTGCACGAGGTCAGCCGCCAGGCGCTCGCCGACCTTCAGCCGGCCCGCGGCGGCGATCGCGCGGATGCGCTCTCCCAGCATGCGGAAGGCGATGACTGAGGCGGGCGACCGACGCCCCGGCTGGGGATCGCCGTACATGAGCGAGAACAGTGCGGGGTTGGCCAGCCCGAAGCCGACGTGCAGGTCCCACCCGGCCCGGAACTCCTCGACCGGATCACCGGCGGGCGGCCGGGCCTTCTTGTCCCGCAGATATGAGGTGAAGCCGAACTCGGCGACCGCGTCGAGCAGGCCCTCCTTGTCGCCGAACAGGCGGTAGATCGTCGGAGCCTGGGTGCCCGCCGCGGCGGCCACCGCCCTGGTCGAGAGTGCGTCGCGGCCACCACTCGCGAGCAGTCCCGCCGCGACCGACACGATGTGCGCCCGCGTCCTGTCGCGGCCGGCCGTCTCGCTTCCGGGATCACTCATGCTTCCAACGATAGCAAGGAGTTGCTATCGATGGTTTTTCAGTGTTAGCGTCCTGGCGATATCGCCGATAACACAGGAGTAAGTCGTGATCATCGTCACCGGAGCGACCGGTCAGCTTGGCCGCCTTGTCGTCGAGCACCTGCTCACCCGGGTCCCCGCCGAACGGATCGGCGTCAGCGTGCGCGAAACCGGGAAAGCCGAAGACCTCGCGGATCGAGGCGTACGCGTCCGGCAGGGCGACTTCGACGACCCCGGGAGCCTGGCGTACGCGTTCGAGGGCGTGGCGCGGGTGCTGATCGTCTCCGGCCCGGCGGACGCCGCCCCGCACCGTACGGCGATCGAGGCCGCCGCGGCCGCGGGCGCCAAGCGAATCGTCTACACCAGCCACATGGGGGCGAACCCGGCCTCTCCCTTCCTCCCGATGCCGGCCCACGCCGAGACGGAGCGGGACCTGAGCGCGTCCGGGGTTCCGTTCACCGCGTTGCGCAACGGCTTCTACGCGGCCACCATCGTCCAGGTCATCGGCCAGGGGCTCCGGGACGGTGAGATCGTCGCACCCGCCGACGGGCCGGTCTCCTGGACGGCCCACGCCGACCTCGCCGAGGCGGCCGCCGTCGCGCTGGCCGAGGAGGGCGGGCTCGACGGGATCACGCCGCCGCTGACCGGCCCCGAGGCGCTCGACCTCACGGACATCGCCGCCATCGCCTCCGAACTGACCGGACGCGAGATCACCCGCGTCACCGTCCCGGACGACGAGTGGATCACCGGCGTGGTGTCGCGCGGCGTCCCCGAGGGACAGGCACGGTTCCTGCTCGGCATGTACGAGGCCAGCCGTCAGGGCGAGTTCGCCGAGGTCTGCCCCGCCCTCGGGGAGGTGCTCGGCCGTAAGCCGACGGCGTTCCGCGACGTGCTCGCCGCCACGCTCACGCCCTGACCGGCTGTCGTATTCGGCCCGTTTCCGCCCGTTCGCTTCGCGTGATCATTAGATTACGTCGGACCGAGCGTTTCCAGGGAGTGCGGACATGGGCAGGCGCAAGTACCGGGACGAACGTCGCCACTACAAGTACATCGAGGCCGTGGTGCTCGACCGCGTTCTCGACGAGAACACGCAGTCGGTGCTGCGGATGCTGCCCGGGAAGCCGATGGTGACCGCGACCTCGTTCTCCGCGTCCGTGGATTGGGAGGACTACACGCGGGAGATGGAGCAGTTCGTCGAGCGGACCTTCGACGCCTGGCTCTTCTTCGAGAACGTCGGTCCCCGCTCGGTCACCTTCCGGATCCCCGGCACGGCGCTGTCCGCGGAGACGGTCGCGCCTTACGCGCACGGGAACATACTCGAAGGCCTGAGCGTGGAGACGAGCGACGACGACCTGCTCCTTCGGTTGCGCATGTACGCCGAGGACTCCGAGTTGTTCAACCTGCACGAGACCGGCGCGGGATGGCTCAAGGACATCCTCCCGGTCCGTGCGGAACTGATGTCGGGCACCCTCGACGCGCTGGAGCTGGGGCCGGTGGTCGGCACCCACTGGGACGAGATCGAGCGCGACGTGTCCGCCGAGTATGGGCTGTCGAAGGCGTCCCGCACCCTGGCCGCGTACCTCCAGGTCGCCCCGAAGGAGCTGAAGCGCCTGGCGGTCAAGCGGGCGGACGCCCGGCAGACGGAGTTGCCCTCGGGGTGGCTGTCCGCCTGTTCCAGCGCCGAACCGGTGGCCCGGTGGGAGTTCGCCGCCGCCGATCCCCGCAAGTCGTTCCAGATCACCCTGGGCCGGCTGCCGAGCGGCTGCGAGTACGGCGACTGGTACGTGACGGCGACCGAGCCGCGCGGCAGGGATCTGGCCTTTCGCGCCGAAGACGACGCGCGCAAGGGTTATCACGACGAGGCGCTGCGGCTGCAACGGCTCAACGACCCCGGTCGCTGGCGGCAGCTCGACCAGACCGGGTGAGCCGGGCCGGGCCCGGAATGCGCGGACCGCGCCGAGGAAACTTTCACCGGCCGGGACCGCCCACCAGCGCGTCGATCGCACCTGCGCCGCCGCAGCATGGTCAGCGGAAAACGGCGAATCTACGATGACCTCGCGCCCCAAGATCGTGCTCGAAAGCGGGGATCGGATTCCCGCCCTGTCGCTGTTCACCAGGCGCTCATAGGAGGCGCGGATGGCTCAGCACGATGAACCGTACGGACAATCCCGGCGTGGTTCGCTCGCCGGCCGACTGCTGATGTCGGTGGCGCTCGCCGCCACAGGGATCGGCCTCAGCCCGGCGGCGGCCCACGCCGACACCTGGCGGACGGCGACCGGCTCGGCATGGGGCCAGACGCAGTCCTCGGCTTCGGCGGCGGCCCAGGCGAGCGCCCGTAACGCCCTCGCCAGTCTGGCCACCCAACTGGGGGAGGTCTGCACGAACGTGACCTCGTCGGCCACCCTCGTGTACGTCGTACCGAGCGGAGGTGGTTACCAGTTCAACGGAACCGCGACCGGCCTGTGCGCTCCCGCGCCGCCACCGCCTTCGTACACCGTGCCGCGCACCGCGACGGCTCGCGGTGAAGGCAGCACGCCCGGGACGGCGCAGCAGAACGGCGCGGCAGGGGCGCGAGCCGCCATCCTCGCGGCCGGCGGGGACTGCACCGGCTACCAGACGACCGGGGTGACCAACGTGTACACGACTCCTACCGGAAGCTGGTACATCTACGACGTGACCGTGTCCGCTCTCTGCGTGCACTGAGCACCTCTCGGCGATCGCGGGGCGCGATCAGCCGGAGTTGCCGCTCGGCTGCATTAGGCGGCCATCGGGCGTCACCCGTTGTCACGTCAGGCCCTGGAGGGCCGCTGTCTCTGCGAGTCGCCGGCCGCGAGCGGGAGATCGCGCAGCGACAGAGCGCTCGGCGGAGGCAGGGCCCCGTGAGCCGACTCGGCGCGGAACGACTGGAGCAGATACGCCACCAGACGCCGGGACGCGGCATCGTCATGCGGCAGCGCGGTGACCAGACCGCAGTGGGACAACAGAGCGACGACGAGGTCGGAAGGATGAAAATCGGCCCGCAGCGCGCCCACTGCCTGGGCTCTGCGGACCAGGGTCATGAGATCCCGCTCGGTCCGTTCCCGGGCCTGCGCGTGTTCCGCCGCGCTGTCGGGGAAAGCGGCGACGAACGCGGCCGGGAAGCCCTGTTCCTCCCGCTGAAGCTCGCAGACCGTCTCGAACAGCCGCTGGAAGCCCCGCCAGGGGTCGGGGTCGGCCAGCGCCTCGGTGAGCGCTCGGGCGCAGGTCTCCATCTGTTGCGCGAAGGCGGCCCGCACCAGGGATTGCCGGGTCGGAAAACGCCGGTACAGCGTCGCTACGCCGACTCCGGCCCTCCGGGCCACGGTCGCCATGGGCGCGTCGATCCCGCGCTCGGCGAAGACCGCGCGGGCGGCGACGAGGATGCGCCCCCGGTTGCGCCGGGCGTCGGCCCGCAACCCCGGGCCGGCGATCCGAGAGGGTTCCTCCACCAGTGCCTCTCACTTCCGGTCCAAGTGGACGGTGCCGTCCGATTGTGAGCCTACGCTCGGGGCCAGATCCCCCGCACGGCACTGCCGACGAAGGTGAGAACGATGGACGACCGCACGATGAGAGCCGTGCTTTTCGACCGCTTCGGCGGCCCTGAGGTGCTGTACGTGGGCCGGGTGCCGCGCCCCGAACCGGTGCCCGGCGCGGTGCTCGTGCGGGTGCGCGCGTTCAGCGTCAACGGCGGCGAAGTGGCGGCCCGTTCCGGCAGCCTCCGTCTCTTGATCGGACGGAAGTTCCCGCAACGCGTCGGTTTGGATTTCACCGGCGAGGTCGCCGCGCTCGGCGCCGGCGTGACGGGCGTCGCGGTCGGCGACCGGGTGTGGGGCATCGTGGGCCGTACCGGATTCGGCAGCGCCGCCGAGTACGTGGCAGTCCGGGCCGAGCGGCTCGGCCGGGTCCCGGACGGACTGGATCTGGTGGAAGCCGCCGCGCTGCCGGTGGCGACCACGGCCATCACGGCGCTGCGCGACAAGGTCAGGCTGCGCCCCGGCGAACGACTGCTCGTACGCGGCGCCGCCGGCGGCGTCGGCAACGCCGCCGTGCAGCTCGGACGGGCCTATGGCGCCGAGGTGACGGCCCTGGCCCGCGCCACCAATCTCGATTTCGTCCGTACGCTCGGCGCCCACCACGCCATCGACCATCGGACCGTCTCGCCGAGTGAACTGGGGCTGTTCGACGTGGTCCTCGACACCGCCGGCACCGACCTGCGGGCCTTCCGGCGCCTTCTGGCGCCCGGCGGACGCATGGTCACCATTGCCTTCGACCTGACACGGCCCGCCGCCTCCCTCGGCTACATCGCCGCCAGCGCCGTACACGGACGCGGCCGGGTGCGCTTCTTCAGCGGCAACCCCAAACGCGCGCTCTTCGACGACCTCGCCCGCGAGGTGGCGGAGGGAAGACTGCGCCCCGCGGTGGACAGATGCTTCCCGCTGGCGGAGACCGCGGCGGCGCACCGGGCACTGGAGGCGGGCGGGGTGCGGGGCAAGTACGTCGTCAGGGTCGACTGAGGGTGGTTCCCGTGGCGTTCACGAGCCCGTCCAGACGCCCAGGGGACGAACGCCGACGCAGCGCCCCTTCTTCCTCTTCGCGCCTTCGCCGTAGTGGCACGTGCTCGGCGGTGGCCGGGCCCGGTGGTGGTCAATAAGATCCCGTACTGACCTGACCATTCGGGGCATGCCAGCGGGGGCGAACGATGGCGGAATCCGGCACGAACGGCGGCGGGGCGGGGGGCTTACCCGGGGCGTACGAGTCCGGCGCCGGGTGGCCGTCCGGCCCGCGGCACCCCGCCGACCTGCGTACGGGCGATCCCCGCGAGGTGGGGCCGTACCGGCTGGTGCGCAGGCTGGGCGAGGGCGGCATGGGCGTCGTCTACCTGGGCGAGGCGCCGGACGGCGCGCGGGTGGCGGTCAAACTGCTGCACCACACGATCGCCGCCGACCCCGGCTTCCGCCGCCGGTTCCGGCGCGAGGTGGAGGCGGCCAAGCGGGTCGCCCGCTTCTGCACCGCCGCCGTGCTGGACGCGGAGGTGGACGGCGAGACCGTTTATTTGGTCACCGAGTACGTCCCCGGGCCGACTCTCCGGGAGGCCGTCGAACGGGACGGGCCGCTGCGCGGCTCCAGCCTGGACGGGCTCGCGGTCAGCGTCGCGACGGCGCTGCGGGCCGTCCACGCGGCGGGCATCATCCACCGCGACCTGAAGCCGGGCAACGTCCTGCTCTCCCCCGTCGGGCCGAAGGTCATCGACTTCGGCGTGGCCCACGTGACCGACACCGGCACGCACAGCAGTGCGGTCGTCGGCACCCCCGCGTTCATGTCGCCCGAGCAGTTCGACGGCCGCGCGCTCACCCCCGCGTCGGACGTCTTCGCCTGGGCGGGCACGGTCACGTACGCGGGCACCGGCCGGGCGCCGTTCGGCAACGGGCCGCTCCCGGTCGTGCTCAACCAGGTCATCAACGGAGAGCCGAGACTGGACGGCCTGGACGGGCCGCTGCGCCCGCTGGTCGAGCGCGCCCTGGCCAAGGATCCTGCCGTACGGCCGACCGTGCAGGAGATCCTGGACGCCCTCACCGGTTCCCGGGCGGAGCCGGAGGCGTGGGTCACCACCCAGCCGGGCGGGCGGAGGAGCCGTCGCGGGCTGGTGGCCGGGGCCGTGGCCGGGATCGCCGGGCTGGCGGTGATCGCGACGGTGGCCGCCGTACGGCTCACCGGGGACGACCCGCCCTCCCCGGCAACCTCGGCGACGTCCACGCGCTCCGCCGCGGTGGCCGGAGACGACTCCGCACCTCGGACCGGCGCGTCCTCCACCCCGGCCGCGTCACAGGCGCCACAGGCGGACGGCGACGACGACCCCGGCAAGGGAAACCCGCTGCGCGAGCCCGGCGTACGGTTCGCGTACCAGGCGGACCCGGACGCGCGGCGCCAGGCGAACATCTGGAGCGCGCAGGGCAGGAAGGCCGACGCCGCGCTGATGCGCGCCCTGGCGGCGGTGCCGCACCCCGTGAACCTGAACATGCCCGCCGACGAGGCCGGCCGTACGGTCGCGTCCGCCATGCGGGCGGCCACCGCGCGTCACGCCGTCGCGGTGATCGTGACCGACCAGGTGCCGAGGAAGGACTGCTCCCAGTGGGGAGAGGCGGACGAGCGGGCGTACCGCGCCTGGATCGACGTGGTGGCGAAGGCGATCGGCTCGGGCCGGGCGGTGGTCGTGCTGGAGCCGAACAGCCTGACCAGGATTCCGGGATCCGACAGTTGCCCGGCCGGGGGCAGGGCGGCGGCGGCCGAGCGCTACCGCGAGCTCGGCTACGCGGTGAACCGCCTGCGGAGGCTTCCGCACACGGCCGTGTATCTCGACGGCGGCATCGAGGGCTGGCCGGGCATGGCCGACATCGCCGACCGGCTCCTGAAGGCCGGGGTGGGGCGAGCGGACGGCTTCTACCTGAACACCTCGGACTACCAGGAGACCGACCGGCTCCTACGGTACGGGGAGAGCCTGTCCCTGTGCCTGTATTCGAAGACGAAGGACGCCGCGAGCACCTGCTCCGGGGCGGAGCTCGGCGCGGTACCGGCCGGAGCGTCGCTGACCCACTTCGTCCTCGACACCAGCCGGAACGGCAGGGGCGGGTGGAAGCCGCCGAAGGGCAGGTACGCCGACCCGGAGAAGTGGTGCAATCCGCCGGGCCTGGGCGTGGGGCCCCGCCCGACCACCGAGACCGGCGGCGAACTGGCCGACGCGTTCCTGTGGCTCCGCGCCCCCGAGATGTCGAACGGCCAGTGCACCCGCGGCGGCCCGGGCCCCGAGGACCCGGAGTGGCACCAGGTGGACCCGGTCGGCGGCACCTGGTGGCCCGCCCTCGCCCTCGACCGCGCGAAGAACGCCGTGCCCCCGCTGCGCTGACTCACCTTTCGGTGGAGTTGGCCTTGCGGAGCCGGGCCCGGACCGTACGGCGGACCAGCGGACCCATGTCGTCCAGCGCCGCGACCAGGCCGGCGAGCTGCTCCAGGCTGTCGAACGCGCGCTTCGCGCCGTCCTCGTCGACCCCCTCGTAAAGTTCGAGGCCGACGAACGCGGCCGCGGTGGCGCGGGCGAGCCCGGCGACGTCAACGAACTCGGCGATCGGGGTGCCGGTCAGCACCCTTTGAAGCACCTCTTCGACCTCGGCGACCCACATGCCGAGGCCGGCCGCGGTGGCGGGGGCGAGCTTGCCGTCCATCTGGCTGCCCGCGAGCATCTGGGCGAGGACGGCGAGGTTCCCCGCCTCGCGCTCCTCGGCGTGCAGCGAGCGGCCGAGGTCGAGCAGTTCGCGGAGCGAGGTCACGGCCGCGAACCGCTCGCGGTAGACCGTCACCCGCTGCTCCGAGCCGTACCGCAGGGCCGCGGTGAGGAGGTCGTCGACGGTGCCGAAGTGGTAGAAGACCAGCGCCTGGTTGACCCCGGCGGCGGTGGCGACTGCCCGCGCGGAGGCGCCCGCGATGCCCTGCGTACGCAGGGTCTCCAGCGCTCCTTCGAGCAGCCTCGTGCGGGTGTCGCCCATCGTCTCTCCCTCAGCGGCGCACCTCTTCGCGCCGCGGCTTCACCGTAGCGGGTACGCCGTGTTCCCCGACGTCGACGTAGCGCGCCCGGAACGCCCCCCAATAGCCGAACAGCGGGCCGAGCTTCGCGTTGGAGACGGTGACGCCGACGCGGAACAGCCCGGCGTCGTCGTCGTACGACTCCCTGACGACGGCGGTCCCGGTCACGGAGCCGGGGAGGCGGCAGGAGACGAGCCCCTCGTGCAGGCGGAACTCGCCGGACCGGATGACGAGGCCCCCGTGCTCGTCCACCGACATGTCCAGGTCGACCGCCAGGTGCTGGTGCGAGCCGAGATAGTCGACGATGCCGCGCCGCTCGTGGTCGTACACCATCGTGGCGTCGAACCTCCGCCGCCGTCGGGGCAGGTCGAAGGTGCGGACGAAGGTGACGGTCTCGCGTCCGTGGGAGTCGACGTACGGGTAGTTCTCGATGGTGAACGGCACCCGCCGGCCCTTCTCGGGGACCAGGATGTTGCGCCTGGTGCCCAGGGCCAGGAACGGCCGGGTGAACGCGGCATGCCAGATGTGGTCCATCGTTCCGGTGCCGACGCAGGCCCGCCCGCCGGTCACGCTGACGCCGAAGCGGCGGCGTAACTGCGGGTGCAGGCGGGCGAAGTCGGCGCCGAGGGTACGTTCGAAGATCGAGGTCATCGCGTCTCCAGTTCGGGCAGCGGGGCTGTTGCCGCCATTGGTTCGAGCGGGCGGCTGGTTGAGCTGGTTGGGCGGCGCAGGCAGCGCCGGGCCGCGGGGGTTCCGGGCAGCGGCGGCAGGAGGACCGCCAGCGCCGCGACCAGTACGGCGGCCGCCGGTGGGGCCAGCGCTGTGGCCGTGGCGGTGACGAGCACGCGTACGCACACCTCGGCGAGGGCCTGCCACAGGGAGCGCTCGGGCGTCCTTCCTGTCTCCAGCCAGAGCCGGAGCCGGTCGAAGGACCACGCGGTCGCCCAGCCGATGAGCGGCCGGAAGACGAGGTCCACGGCCCGTCCCCAGCCGGGGCGGTAGCCGTACCGGGTGAGGAAGCGGACACCGTCGGGGGTCTGGACGTATCGCCAGTAGCCGGAGCCCGAGCGGATCGGCGACAGCGGGTGCGCCGAGGCGAACCGCAGCGCGGACGTCCTGTCGTCGGCGTCGAGGCGGTCTCCCGCCGTGACGCCGGCACCGGTGATGACAAGCCCCGGCAGCAACCTGATGGCGTACCGGAACCACTGCGGTTCGCCGTCGGCGCGCGGCAGGTAGTCGATCTCGGTGAACCGCAGATCCCAGCGTTGATGCTGGTCAGGGGTCTGCGTCAGCTCCCAGAGAGCATCCATGTCCGCTCGGATCAGGCACTCGACGTACACGAAGCGACCCACAAGCCACCTCCACAGTTTTGAGCAGTCGCTCAAACGTGAGAGTAGGCCGATTTGAGCAATCGCTCAAGTTCCCTGGTCAGGGTGCCTACTGTGAAGGTGGCGGGATCGTCAGCCGTGCCGCCGCACCCAGCTCCGGAGGCGCCTACCCGATCACGTTCGCCGGGGAGTCGAGCCAGACGTGTTGGCCCTCCGGCGTGACGGTCAGGCCGAACCGCTCACGGCCCGGGGAACCGGTGGAGACCCACCACAGGAACGCGGCCTCAAGTTCGTCCCAGAGATCACGCGGCCCCCGTTGGAGAACGGCCACGCGCTTGTACTCAGGCGAGTAGTGCACCTGAGCGTCGGAGTCCTCCGACCACAGCCACAGGTGGAACTCGCCGTTGTCCTCGTCGGCGTGTCGGCCGTTCAGGTCGGGAATCATGCCCGCGACCGCCACATCGGCACCGACCGAGGAGCGCACGATCCGGCGGGGGTCGAGGTAGGTTGACGACTCCCGATAGTCGCCCGCCGCCTCGGGTACGCCACGGCGTTGCAACCGCAGCATCATGAAGGAACAGCCCCGGTAGAACCTCCCCACAGCTGTGCCGTCCCCGGTCACGGTCAACCTGGTCAGGTGACCGGCCTCCCACCGAGGCATCCAGGGGAAAACGATCAGGCCCGCCGGACGCGTCTGCTCGACCCAGGCATGGGGCACCTCATCGACGCCGCAGGTGACGTGGACCCGGTCATAGGGCTTACCGTCCCGCCACCCGGCACTCCCATCTCCCAGGACGAGCCGAGGGAGATGCCCGGCGTTCTTGAGGTTCAAGGTCGCCGCGGCGAGGACGGCCTGATCTATCTCGACACTGGTGATGTTGCCATCACCGAGGCGATGAGCCAGCAGGCCCGCCGTCCAGCCGGTTCCGGTGCCGATCTCCAGGACCTCGTCACCGTCGTAGGGATCGAGCAGGTCCAGGCCCGCCGCGACGATGCTGGGCATGGAGCATGACGAGGTGTAGTCCCCGCTTCCCGCGCTCAGATCGGTCGTCCCGTCGTCAAGCTGGGTGACGATCGCCGTGTTCGAGTAGACGGCGTCCATCCACCCGTCCGGGTCGGCCGTCCGGTCGATCAGATAACCCGGCTCGTCGTCAGGCGAGCACCACGCCCGGTCAGGGATGAAGAGGTGACGCGGCACCGCCCGCATGGCGTCCGCCCATCGCGAGTCGAGGTCCTGGAGCTGTGAGATCAGGTGCGCGTTGTCCGCCACGTCACTTGCTCTGGGGCTTCTCGTGCTGACCGCCTCCGGTGTTTGGGCGGTCGCCGTCCGGCGTCGGCTTCTCGGGTGTGAAGGGCTTGCTCGACGGTTTCTGCCCCTCATGCTTAGGCATGCGGTGAACTCCTTCGTCCAGGGGAACCACGTCATCTGCCTGTTCGGAGCGCTCACTCAAAGCGGTCGCAGAACACCACCCAGCCGTCCCAGTGGCGCTCCTGGACCAGAAGCCGGAACAACGTCGGGCGGGGCATCGCGTCAGTCCTCCTGAGATGAGGGCCAGACAGGGATCACGAGAGCACCGAGCGACGCGCACAGTAACGAGTCGCACACAGCTGGTGCTCCCGGTCAGGATGCTCCCCTGACGACGCCGTCAACAACATGATTGAGAAAACTGCTCGACAAGCGGTTGCAGCAACGGTGGCAAGTCGTCATGCCCCCTGCCAGAAGCGAACAAGTCGATCCAGGATGCCGACGCAGGAGGGTGAGGGGGTCATCACATCGTGCACATCGCTTCCGGGTCAGGTGTGCGCTCCTCCGAGCGGCTCCGTCATAGTGGCCCTCAGATGGGTCAGCGTCTCGTTCGTCAGCACAGAACACAGTTCACGAACCTGCTGGTCGGAGAGGGCTCGCACGTCCAGAAATGCCAGGTATCGACGTAGCCTGAGCGTGACATCGCGAATCACCGGTCTGCGGGGAGCATTCGCAGCGAGTTCGGTTACGGCCCGAGCGGTCTCACGGACGAGACGGGGATCGCCTCCAATGCTGCGCCGCTCCAAGAGCTGGTTGAGATCGCTCTCGCTCAGCGAATCTAGAACGTGCTCATGCCCCGCGAACACCACCGCCTGCCACCACAGCCTTGCCCACGTGTGCCGAGTTAGGTCGGTTGCGATCCAGCGCTCCTTGTTGTCTAGGCCGAAGCGCCACATCGTCACATGTGGGAGTGCCACGAGGGCCAAGAACGACCAGAGGTCCCTGTTGCCAGCTTCCGCCCAAGAAAGATCCATTTTGTCGCGAATCACCCTGGCCGCCTCTCTGTCGAAGGCGACTCGCGCGTCGGGACCAGCCTGCTCCGGGAAGCCGTACTTGCCTGCCAGCGACGAGACAGTGTCGATCAGGTTCTGTACTCGCCTTTCCGGCACGCGCCCTCCTACGGGAGCCCATGTCTGGTCCGGGTGATTCGCCCGCTGGATAAGGGGGCATCCTGCCACAATCTCGGTGTAGACGGATGCACCCACGACGGTGGGGAGATGAGGCCACAGATCGCTCACTCGAAGATCCGTCCCCTGCCGAGATTCCTGACCGCACCAGTGACCTGGGTCCGAAAATCCGAAAGGTCTGCTGGCGATGGTGGGGCAACGAGCGGTAACGGAGACGCGGCGAGGGTTCTTTCCAGGACATCCCCCACGCTGTCTGGCGGCCATTCCTCACGCTCGGAGAGCTCGGCACGGAGGTGCAGGGCGAGCTCCAGTAGTAAGGCTGCGACGCCTGCTTGCAGCTCGTCGAGCAAAGCCTGCTGCCGCCTGTCCTTGGCCCCACGGGTGACTGCTGTGCTCAACTCACGGTCGCGCTTATTGATAAGCACTCGAAACGTTCCGTAGAAAGGCGCGGTTAGGTCCGTACTAGTCTCCAGATGCCAACTGGCGGCGGGCGATAGCCGTGTGTGTGAGAAATCGATCTCATGCACGGGGAACATGGAAGACACGTTCTCCAGCACAACCCGCTGGACATGTTCCACGAGAACGGACCCGGGGATTGTCGCCACGCCGGCCCTTCGCCCCTGTGAGGCGCGAACGAGGCCGACTGTGCTTCGGAGACTCAGAATTCCGGACAGACGTTCACCGACGAGAATCGTGTCGACGATGGCCGTGCCACTCTGGTCGAATTTCACTGGAAGTGCCGCCTCGGTCATGGAGGTGGTCGAGCTAGTCCAAGAGACGGTGACCGCTACGTCTGCGAGATCAAGCCCTGTCTCCTGACTGAAGCGTCCACTGTCGATATGCACTCGTCGCGCGGCCCGGAGGTTTGTACCCGGATCCCAGCCTTCGACCGCATCCGGCAACGGCCTCCACTCCTCCGCGTCCAACAGCATCCACGGTTCCCACAAGACAGTGCCCGGACGCGGCACCAGATAGGGTCGAACGTCAGCCGACATCAGACGTGTCCTGGGTCACGCGAAAGCGCACGACGGCGTCCGGCACGTGAGTGGCGAAGACGTACCACTCCGACTCCTCTCCGGCGGGCATCCGGATGGTCCTTCCTCGCACAACAACATCTCCGGCAGTCGACTGCCATTGCATGATCTGCGGCACGGCAGCACCGAGTGGAGGCTCACCTTCGCGGCCGCCTCCCTCTACAACCACGTCAACGTCCGCGGACAGGACTCTTGCGACATCTGCTGCAGGGACCTTGACTGTGGCCACCAGGTATGGCTGTCCCTGATGAACCTGCAACACCGGTAGTCCGGCGAACCGGGGCTTTCCTCCTCGTCGTGATGGCGCACCGCTGCCCAAGCCGTTGCCGCCGTTGATGCCGATCCCACCTCTACCCGCACCGCCACCAGCAGGATCAAGCGTGCTGTCCTTCTGCTCACTGCTGCTGAATCGCGCAGGGACGACACTGGCGAGCAGCGCCGACAACTGGCCCAGCCCTTGGCCACCCGAGCCACCCGATTGTGGCGCGAGGCCGAGCCTCTCATCCAACTGCTTCTGCACGAAACTGCGTGCTCCTACGACGACCCCTCGTGCAGCTCCGCTTAGTCCCTTGGAAACCCAGTCGTCGTGGGTCGGCGGCTCGGCCGACGCAAACAGTGCGTCGGCGTCCTCCGACGACTTGAACACGCCGCCGTAAGCTATGCGCGGGTCAGGGTGGGGTGGACCAGGCAGATAGTCCACAACGAGTTCGGCGACACGCATACGGGCGACGTGGTGGGACGGCCCGTCGAACGGCTTCGCCGCCTTGACCAGGAGGCGGGTGCTTTCACCGGCGGCTCCCAGGGCCATGCCGAAGGAGCCCGCGTGCTTGGGCGGGACAGTACGCGAGAAAGCAACGCCTCTGCCCGCTCGGACATCGCGCAGCGCCTCGACAAAGGGCGCAAGTTCCTCGAACCTTTCAGGTTCGGGTACGAGAATCTCCGACCCATCAACGTAGACCTGGAAGCGCATTTGATGCCCGTGCTCGTCAGGGACCATCTTGGGCCACAGGTTCCACAGGATTGAGGATGCGATGAAGGTCGCAGCCTCTTGGGGGGTGCGCTCATGCGCGTCTGATGTGGCCCCGCTGGATCCTAGGTCAGCGGCCAGGATCACCACGTCCGTACCGGTGCGGCCGTCTGCGAACCCCGGTAACTTCAAGCTTCTCGAAACCGTGTCCGCCTCGAAGGCTAGAATCGGGTCGGGCACATCATCTTCCGCCACAAGCCCCCACCAGTGGCGCCCGGTGAAGAGGCGGTCGCCGAGAGACCAACTGTGTCCGAGCGCGGCACCCATGAGTCGACGATTACTGGGACCCGCCTCGGACGTGTGGGTGTCCACGAGGATCGCTCCCACTCGACTAAGCCGGTAGAAGATCCCCTTCCCGAATCCGTACGTTCCTCCACCGAACTCGTGATCGCTTGGCTCTCCGACGTTACGGAGGAACTGCACGAAATCGGGTATTTCTCCACGGTGTGCTCGCTGGCCGGCGCGGAGCGGACCACCCAGGCCCCTGGAGTTTCTGTCGGAAACCACCACCACGACTGCTTCGGGACACAGCGCCTTCTCGAGGTCGACCTTAGAATCAGGCAGCGGACCGGGCAGCAGCACTTCACGCCACGCGTGGACATCGTCGCCGAGCATGCGAACTTCCACGTGGAAGTCGACCACCCCGTCAGGCAGGTGTGCGTCCCAACTGTTCTGAGCCGCCTCTCGAACCAGGATGGTAAGCGGGTCAAGCGCGGGCCGACCCAACTGCTTGACGATGCCTTCCGCCGCGGCTGAGCCTTCCGGCGCGAACGGCTGCGACCACCAGCGTCCGCTCAACGAACGGCCTCCTCAGCGATTTCGGCCAGCGAAGCCCCGACACTGAACGGGAGCAACGCAGCGAAGTCGACCTCATAACGAAGATTCTCGATGCCATCCGGTAGTGAGCCCGCGACGAGGGACGACGGGACGATGCGAGGCGTATCGGAGCTGACGACAAGTTTGCGCACCTCCTCCACTGCGAATGCGTCGAGGTCAGGTCGATCGGATTGGTGAGACCAGCCTGCCGCCGACAGGCGCGTACGAAGTTCGACCCGTGATGCCACTGCGCCGCCGAGCTGGTCGACGAGATCGCTCAAGGTGCGGCCCTCGCTGTCTTCCACCACTCGCAACAGGATTACATCCAATGGACGCCCGTCGTGGCTGTTCAGCTGCTCCAACCCATGCACAACGATGCTGTCGCTCACGGCACTCAGGCCTTTGACCTCAAGACATCGGGCGCTTGCCTCGAAGTCGTGCGGCTCGTTGAGCGGTCCCCGCCATGCTCCTACCGGAAACCCGGGACTCGCCTCTACGAGAGATGACAGCACCGTCAGCTCAGCGAAGAGGCCCAGCTTGGCCTGACGAGACAGTCCTCGAAGCAGATTGCTCCGGAAGAGTCGCCGCCAACGGGTGACGGCACGTATCGCCGCAGACGCCGGTCTTTGAGCACCCGACACAGCCTCCAACACATCGGACACGACCTCGTCGAACTCTGGAAAGAGTTCCGATTCAGCGCACGAAACATCTACATAAGTGACAGCAGGGCCCCCGAAGCTGAGCTTGCGTACCACCATCCCGAGAACGGCCGGCCTGGGGTCTACGGACACAGCCTCGTCGCCACCAGGAACAAGAAGGTGACGAGAACCCTTGGCATCGAGCGCCACGCGACACGGCTCCCCGCCGCACATGACTTCCAGAGGAAAGGAGGCGAGACCTCTGTCGCGTGGGGGCATCAGAACCGCCCACGCACGCTCGAGCACGGTCGAATCCGACCCAGTCACGCCAGCTCCTCGGTGTCGACGCCAAGAGCCTCGTCGACGTTCTCGCTCTCGACGTCGGTGAGGTCTACGGCGACATGAGAAGCTTGAATACTCTTAGTCTTAACGTCTCCTGGGAACGTGATGCCCAAGCCGACAACCGCCCGTACCGCGTCAAGAGCAGTACGTGGTGGAGGCACCGCATCGGTGCCCTGGCTTGAGTTGACGGGTTCGCTCGTCGGATCGATCAAATAAAGGACGATTAGTCCCCGGTCTCGACCAACAGGATCATCGTTGCGCAGTGCGACGAGTTCGCTCTCCTTCAGTGCTCTCGCTGCCGCGACCGTTAAACCGAGATCGAGAGCCCGGTCTTGCTTGCTCATCAACGTTTTGATATCGGCCCGCTCGGGTTTGCCGTCGTTCACATTTAACCGAGATCGGATTGCGTAATTGATATCTAGGCCGCCAAGCTTCGCTTCTTCGCCCTCTCCGATCACTACGGCAACGGACCAGGTTGTCAGACTCGGTGGGTCGCTCGTGAGCTGCTGATCGATGTACTTGATCATCAACGTTGGGTCGAGATCCGGCGAATCCTCATGCACCTGATAACGCGAGAGGAAGGTCTTCACAAGCGACACGGGGACATCCCGAATCAGGCGCGCACCGCCAACGTTCTCGACGTGACCATGACGGACCGCATCCTGGACCAGGTTTTCGGCGGCCTGGCGGTTCGTGTCCAGCCATTCAGTATCCCTGTGCCTGAAGTACCGAGTCTGCAATCGACGGCCGGCATAGGAGATGTAAGCTGGCTGAGCGGCGCCCATCTTGGCCGTGATCCGAAGCGCCGGGTGTGTTCGAATCCTCACCGCCACCTGGGTCGGAGTCAAGTTCTCCCGTTGGTAACGGTCGATGTCATCCCGCATCTCGTGTTCGACGGTCGCGAGATGCCGGAACGCTGCGGCGAGGCTCGGCGTCATCCAGATTCTGGGCAAATCTTCAAATCCAGTTCGATAGCCGAACCAGCGGCCCATCTGAAGCAGGGTGTCGTAGGCTGTCGCTCCCCTAACGAAGAAACTGACGACGAGCCCTTCTAATGTCAGCCCGCGGGAGAGGGTGTTCCCGCCCACGGCAATGGCGACCACGGACGGATCGGAATAGTCGAGCCGGTCTTGACTCCGGTAGTTGTCGAGGACGATCCGTGTGGCGGCGATGACATCGTCCAGATGAGGCAACACCTCGTCGAAGGTGTTCTGCTTCCGGTCAAAATCCCCGGCCGGAACCCGTGATGACTCCCTCTCCCACAGATTCCGCCACTTATCCAGAATCTCAGGGCGTCCGGAGGCAAGGCCATCCCTAGCATTTTGCCGTAGCGCCTCCAAAGGCGCCTCATAACTCTCATGAACCGCGATCTTGACAGACGTGTGAATCAACATAGTGCTGTGGCCACTGTCACCGCGGGCCCGGCGAGCGGCCGTGGCCAGCCAGAACCAGTGGACAGCAGCTACGAGTTCGTCGATCATGGCCGGGGAGAATCCGTCCGCCGGCTCCTTGCTGCCTGGTCGAAGCAAGGGAACGTCGGCCTCCGAAACGATACGGACCATGTCGTAACCGTCCGGCGGGCCCTGTTCGTCGGACGGCTCCCACTCGACTGCATCGCGACCGAAAATCTTCTCGGGGCCGAAGTACCCGTCGGGACGCGGCAGGTTGAGGATGAACGACTTCGGATAGAGATCTTCCTGCGTGGGATCCACGAAGACGTTGGCGAAGGGGGTTGCCGTATAGCCGACATAGGTGCACCGCGGCATCAAACTTAATAACTTCCGGATGAGCGGGTTGATGCGACCTGTAGCTACCGAAGCCTGATCCGCCTCGTCATCGACGATCAGTACCGGCGCCGACGCGAGCGCCTTCCGACCATTGGGCGTGTCCAGCCAGTTGATGAGCTTGCCCAGCACAGCGGCGTTCTTTTTGACGACTGCCAGAACCGTCTTCTCTGGGCTGAGAGCGGCCGACACGTCATGCGATGGCTTCACGAAGTCTCGGGACGCCTCCGTCAGCGTCACCCAACGATCAGGGTTGAGGTCCTTAAGATACTGGTCAAGGCGCACCTGCGTTTGTCGCCGGAGCCCGTTGTGGATGCCGGAGAGCACGATGACGAGGCGATACTGCACGTCCGCCAACTTCGCAATGACAGCGGTGAAGTTCGTGGTCTTTCCGCTTTGCACGTACCCGACCACAAGGCCCTTCGCGTCCCACTTGGAACGGTCCGGCCGGGGAGTGTGGGCGACGACGGTGCTTGATGAGCCGTCCACAGACGCGATCCGCTCGTCGGGCCATCCTTCAGCTTCGAAGCGCCCCCTCAACGCCAGCCAATAGCGGTCAGACTCCACCGGCCCGCTATACCAGTCGTCCGATCCCGCTGTGATGATTGGCGGGCCCCCCGCCTGCACCTTCGCCTTGTCAGTCTCGAACTGTCGACGAAACTTCTCGACGTCCTGGAACGACTCGAAGCTGGCCACAGCTGCCTCGATGCCATGCCGCCTGGCCCAGTCCGCGAAAACGGTATAAAGGGACAAAATTCGCCACCCGCTCCTTCTTACTCAAGGCAAAAGTTAGCCTATGTAAGCAGGACGGGCGAGGGCCTGATGCGGAGTACAAGGAATCTGGTCGATCATCCGGCCGTAGCGCCGACGCCGCAGTCGATGGCGGTATCGGCCGTCGAAATCGCAGGCCCTACCAGCGCAGCTCGCCTCGCGTGACAACACCAGGGACGCTAGGCAACGCCTATCCGTTCCGGTCGGCGCTCCTTACGACCGGGACTTGAGACCGGATAGCGCGGACCACCTTCGCAACCCGTTGCGCCGCCTCCGCTGGGTCTTCATGCTCCCAGACCCTGATGACGGCCCAGCCTGCCTCTCTTAGCATGCGATCGGTCTCGATGTCCCGCTCGCGGTTGCGGCGCACCTTCTCCGCCCAGTAATCGGCGTTGGTCTTGGCCACGCTGTGGTGTGCAGGGCACCCGTGCCAGAAGCACCCGTCGAGAAAGACCGCGACGCGTATACGAGGAAAGACCAGGTCAGCCGTTCGCCGGACCGTGGGCAAGGGACGCGCGGCGACGTTGTAACGCAGACCTAGAGCGTGAACTGCTCGGCGCAGCGCAAGCTCGGGCTTGGTGTCTCTAGGCTTGTTGGATCTCATGCTCGCCCGAGTGGCTCCACTCGAAGCCCAAGACTCTGCTCTCGACCCCATGGGGTACAAAGTACGCGGGAACCGGTTGATCTTGGCGCGTCTCGGACCACTTCCCACTTGCCTTCGCGGCCGCCTCGCCTAGGATCCGCCGCCCAAGACGGTCTACTTCCTGCAGTCTTCTCTAGTGCAGCCCAAGCCTGAGGAGCAGAAGGCTGAGCGGCTTCATGCCTGAGCGCTCCCACGGTCGAGGCAGCAGTCCTGGAAGGCGTCCCAGCTTCCACCGTGCGGACGTGCGCAAAGGAAGAGTATGCTTTCGGACACCATGAAGATCTCTAACGGCTTGTCGACGGCGAGTACTCGCCAGCTCTACTCTCTGTGACGTCGCCGGGCAGCCAGGAGATCATGTGTACGGGATCATCGATTTGTTTGCCGGCCCTGGCGGGCTTGACGTCGCTGCAACGTGGCTCGGAATACCTGTGATCGGCATCGAGTGGGACGCGAACGCTTGTGCCACTCGACGCGCAGCTGGCTTACTGACGGAGCAAGGCGATGTTCGCGCGTTCGAACCCAGGCGTTTCTCGAACGCGAATGTCCTGGCGGCTGGGCCACCGTGCCAGACATTCACTGTTGCAGGGTCCGGACACGGACGCAAGGCCCTCGACGAAGTTCTCCTTTTTGTGAGGCGGATGGGCGATGGCGATGATGTCACCGAAGATCTAAATCAGATACAGGACGAGCGAACGGCTCTGGTATTAGAACCTCTTCGCTGGGCCCTTAAGGCAATAGAAAATGGCAACCCCTATCGAGCGATTGTCCTGGAGCAGGTGCCAGCCGCCCTGCCCGTTTGGGAAGCGGTAGGCGCAGTCCTCATTAGTAGGGGCTACCATGTCGCGCACGGGATACTACACACAGAACAGTATGGGGTTCCCCAGACACGCCGTCGAGCGGTGTTGATTGCGCGTCTCGGCGCGGATGCAACGCTTCCTAAACCTACTCATCGCCCCTTCCGTAGAGGAATGTCGCGCACTGACGGCACCGAAAAGCTACTGCCTTGGATTGCGATGGGCGACGTCTTGAACCGGCCCATTCCTTTCGTCGTCGTTTCTAATTATGGCACGGGTGGCGATCCGAAAGCCCGCGGTCGGCGCATGTCGGCCGAGCCATCGTTCACCGTCACTGGAAAAATATTCCGCAATCGGGTGGTTACACCGAGCGGAAATGCGCTTCCCCGATTCTCCTACGCAGAGGCAGGGCGGCTTCAGACCTTTCCTAGCGATTATCCATGGGTGGGGAGCGATGTCGCCCAGCAGATCGGCAACGCCATTCCCCCCTTACTTGCCATGCACGTGCTAGTAGCGGCGCTTGATATCGATGCCCAAATACTCGAACAGCGGGCCGCGGAAAACCTGCCGCTATGGTCCGAAACCAAAGTCCCACACTTTTAGAGCGCATTATCCCGGAAACGGCATCAGACGGCTAGAGCGCCGTGACCTGGGGCGATCATGTCGATGTGGCGGGCGAGTTCGAAGTCCTTGGCGGTTAGGCGGTTGCCGGCGTCGTGGGTGGTGATCACGAAGCGGATGCGCTGCCACGTGATGTGGATGTCAGGATGGTGGCCGATTTCCCGAGCCTTGGCGGCGACGTACATAGCCAGGTGAACGCACTCGTGGTACGTGTGCGCGAACGTGCGGGCGATGCTCTCACCCTCGCGTTCCCAGCCGGGCAACTCGCTCAGGTGAGCGGCTATCTCCTCTTCTGACAGCGGCTCAGGGAGCATCCACGTCTCCAAGTCATGAGGTCAGGCGATCTGCGCGACGATATCGGCCAGTTCGCGGCCGGGACCAGTGCCGGCCCAGGCGGTCGCATACCGCGAGACGGCCTTGATCTCCTTGCGCAACCGGGCCGACCCGGTCCCACCGACGACGGACGCGGCGGCTGACGCGATCTGGACGACGCGTTCCGGCTCAGGGACGGCGGCCAGAGCGGCGGCCTGGCGGGCCCAGAACACGCCGTTGTCGCGGCGCGCCGATTCCGGGGCGGTGCCGAGAATCCGATCCCACAGGGCAACAGCCTCGCGATACGCGCCCAGTCGCAGATAGGCGGTCGCTCGCTGGACGTCGATGTATCCGAGAGTGCGACGGCAGGCGTTGCCCCAGGGGTATTCGTCGTCGACCCGGTCGACGAGCACCGCCGCCCGGTCCAACAACCGGTCGACGAGATCCTTGTCCTTGGCGGGCAGCATCGAATGTCCGTGCGCCTGGTGGACCAGCGCGAGGATCCGTACCTTCGGGCACAGCTTGGCCTCGTCGGCGAGGGCCGCCTCCGTGTAGTCCACGACCGTACGGCCGTCGTCGAGATCGACCGCGAGCATCGCCTTATTGGTGAGCGCGTAGCTGATGAGCTGCAGGTCCTGCGAACGATGCGCCATGTCGAGGGCGACGGTCCGCCATGCTCTGGCACGACCCAGGTCACCGGCGTCCTGGTACAACCAGCCGAGCAGTGCCGCATATGCGACGCCGGCTCCCAGAAGGCCGCGGCGTACGGGCGCGTCGGCGGCTTGCGCGAGCTCCCTGATGAGCTCCGCCTGCGTCGCGACGGTCGGGATGAGGTGGCGGGGGCCGAGCCACATGTCCGCCTTGTAGTGGCCGGGAAGCTGTTCGAGGAAGTACATGACGACCTCCGGGGCTACGGAACCGTGATGGGGTACGTCGGCGTCTGCCGGGTCCATGAGAATGTCGTATCGCGCCGCGATGCACTGACGCGACCCCGCGACGCCGCAACCTTCGCCTGCTACACGGGAACCACGGTTCTCGCCGAACAGGTCGGCCTCGGTGAGCGCGAAGGCTCGGGCGTACAGCACGCGGTAGGGGTCGCCGGGCCGGTTGTGCCCGGCCTCGTACGCCTTGATGCGGCGCACCATCGTCTCCCTGGACGGCAATCGCGGCCGGATGTCCTCGTCGGCTGCCTCCACCAGACGGCGGGCCATCTCGCGCTGGCTCCACAGCCGGTTACGCCGCTCGGCCCGCAGCCGTACGGCCCACGCGGGAAGGTCATCGCTCATCGAACGCACCTCTGCTCGGATCCGGGGGTGATCCTGGCGACCCTCAGTTTCCCTCATCCGCACCTGTGCCGGGGAGGTTACCCAGCGCTGTCATGGCAGGTGAAGCGTAAAAGATTTCGAGCCCGCCGGACGGCGGCACGCCGTACGAGGGCCCCCGACCAGGAACCGAGGTCAGAGCCGTGCCAGACAGGAAAACCACCGCGTCAGCCGGGGGCTGGCGACTCATGACGAGCGATCGCGGACGATTCTGGGCGACTCGTGAGCGGCCGTTCTCCCCGGCGGCCGAGGCGGCGGGCGCCGCCCGGACGGTCGACGGCGACGACCTGACCGAGCTCTGCCGGGTCATCGCCGAGCAGGAGAGCCTGGCCGACATTGCGTCGGCCGGGTGACGAACTCCTGGACGCCTGTCCGGGGTTGCACGTGGCTCCCGAGCAGCCCGGCCACGTTGTGATCCGGTGGATGTGCGAGACCCGGCGCAGTGTCTCTGTCCGGGTCGTCGCCCACACCTGCGATGAATGCTCGCCGCTGGCGTACGAACTGTGTGCCTCCGGCGGGCTGCTGTTCGTCCGCCGTACGGACCGGAGCGACGGTCGGCCGGAGATCCGCGAGACCGAACGCCTGCCGTACGCGCGGATGCGCCCACTGTGGATGGAACTGCTGCTCGGCCGCGCTCGATAGAACCCTCGCGGGGCGGTCAGTCCAGGACGAGGAACTGTTTGCCGTCGATCAGTTCGCGGACCGCGTCGAGGTGGCCGGCGTGCGTCGCCGTCTCGACGAGGACATGGAGGATCGCCTCACGCAGGTCGCTTGGCGGCTCGTCGTCGCGGTAGTCCGGCCACCAGCGCGGCGCCTGGTCCGGGGCACTGGAGGCGATCACCTCGTCGGCGCGCGCCGTCTCCTCGCGGTAGAGGTCGAACACCTCCGAGGCGGGCCGGTCGCCGGGCACCTGCCATGCGTCCGCCGGGGTGGCGAGCGAGGCCACGGCGTCGGGATCGCCGCCGAAGACGGCGCGGAACCAGAAGCGCTCGACGTCGATGGCGAGATGGCGGACGAGGCCGGCCGGGGTCCACGCGGACGGAAGCACCGGGCGCCGGAGGTCGGCCTCGTCCAGGCCGTCCACCATGTCGAGGACGTGCCGCCGCTTCCAGTCCAGATAACCGAGGAGGGACGAAATCTCACTCGACGCCGATGACACGCTCACGTTCGATCTCCCGGATGAAGGGCGTCCAGCAGCCGCTGAAGGGCCGCGTGGTCGCCGGTGATCTCCGCCCCGGCCTGGCCGGGCGGCGTCCCGTCGATGACCAGGGCCTTGAGGACGGCGGGCTCGGTCCGCAGGGCCGCGTCCCACCGGTCGGGCTCGCCCCGCCGGATCGCGAGTTCGCCGCCGGACACGCGGAGGGTGAAGACGTCTTCTCCGACGTCGACAAGGAACGTGGCGTCGAGGTCGCCCAGCCGGGCGGCATCGAGGTGACTCTTCATCGCGAGCATCAGGGAATCGGTTCCCAGGGGTGCCGTCGTCTCCTTCGGGGGAGAGTGACGGCCCCATCGGCCCAGGTGGACGAGGATCGGCTCCAGTTCGTGGCCCCACTCGGTGAGCTCGTAGACCCACGCGCGAGCCGGCGGGCCCAGCTTGCGCCGCCGGATCACCCCGCCCTCCTCCAGATCGCGCAGCCGCTGCGAGAGCACGGTGGGACTGGCGTTGGGCAGGCCGCTCTGCAGGTCGCTGTAGCGCTTGGGGCCGAAGAGCAGATCCCGGACGACCATCAAGGCCCAGCGCTCGCCGAGCAGGTCGAGAGCGCGCGCGGCGGCACAGGGATCGCCGTACGTGCGTGCCGTGGTCACGTCGCTCATCCTACTCATCCCGGAGCGGACGCTTGCTTTCCCGTAGTCCGGTGCCGATCGGGGCGCCGGTCCGCTACCGCCGGTGCCCGAGGAAGGCCGCCGCGTGGCGTCGGGCGAACTCGGCGAAGCTCGTGGGCCGCACCCCGAAGGCCCGATGGGTCTCCAGCCGAACATGGGACTCGGGGCGCCGCTTCCGTTCGGCCAGCAGCTCGCGCAGGATCCATACGGACGGCTCGGGCGTCCCCGCCTCTGTCCACTCGCGCAGCTTGTCGTCCAGGGGCAGCTCCACATGGCGGAAGGCGGTTCCCGTCGCCTCTGTGATGTGCTCGACGATCTCCTTCATCGTCAGCGCCTCCGGGCCGGTCATGTCGTACGCCCTGCCCTCGTGGCCGGCGGAGGTCATCAGCGCGACCGCGACCCTGGCGACGTCCTCGATGGCGACGGGCGACAGCCTGCTGTCGCCGATGGACATGCGCAGCTCCCGGCGGCGCGAATCCACTCCCGTGGAGGTGCCGGGCAGGTAAAACTCCATGAACTGGCTCGGGCGCAGGTGGGTCCAAGCCAGGCCGGACGCCTCCAGGTGGCGCTCGATCTCCAGGTGCTCACGCGTCCCGGTGAAGCTGCCGGGGTCGAACCCGACACCGGACTCCTTGCCGGAGTACTTCACGATGTGCGGCACGCCCGCGGCCCTGGCCGCGTCGATGAACGCGCACTGCGTCTCCACCATCCGCTCCCTCGGCGAGGAGATCAGGAGCACGCGCTCCACGCCGCGCAGAGCGGCCGTCAGGGTCTCGGGGCGCAGCATGTCCCCCTCGACCACATCCACCCCGGGCAGTCCGTGCAGCTTCCGGGCCTTGCCCGGGTCTCTGACCAGCGCTCGGACCGGAACGTCCTGCCGCGCGAACTCCCTGACGACGATCGACCCACTGAGCCCCGTCGCCCCGGTGACAAGCATCATGGATACGACCGTAGTACTTCTAACTACAGAAAAACAAGTAATTCATACCAGACACGTAGCGTCACGAGCCGGTAGTGCTCGTGATCCTCATGGGCTGGCTATGGCTATGTCAGGGAGACACCCCGACCAGCCACTGCCGTAGCTGCGCATCGCTGCTCAGGCAGATCATCTGCATCAGGCCCCAGTTGTCCCGGTGGTCGGGGGCATCGGACAGGTGATCCTGCCAGTCCTCGGCGTACTCCCGAAGTGCGTCGAGCAGTTCGCCGATCGCCTCGTCGAACGTCGATCCGTCCGCCGCGACCGGGAGGCCGGGGATGAAGGCCGACCATCCACTTTCCTCGGCCACTACCTGGACCTTGGACGGATAGATGCGAGCGAGGGCGTGTCGGTCCACCACGGCTACGGTCCGATCACCACAGCGCACGGTCGCGCTCCGGCCCCGCTCGGCCGCGTCAAGAAGCTCCCCGAGCCTGGCCAGGGCCTCCCTGTAGCCAGCGAGATGCGCTCCCATGCCAGTCCCCTCTTCAGCGTCAGCATCAAGCACTTGCCTATCCGACGAAAGCCCACGCCGGAGTGGGTTTCAGGCTCATGGGGGCTCTCCAAAATGGTTTGCCGGTGGGTGGGGCGCGTTGGGATGCTCGGCCGGGCAGGGACGGAGAGGAGACCGCGAAGTGGCCGTGACCGCGCCTGGCAGCCCGTACGCGTCCGAGCCGGAAGTCCGTACGGCGGCCGGTGTCCTGCGCGGCGGCCGGGAGGCGGGCCTGGCGGTCTTCCGCGGCATCCCGTACGCCGAGCCGCCGGTCGGGGCCCTGCGGTTCGCCGCGCCGCGGCCGGTGCGCGGCTGGGACGGCGTGCGCCCAGCGGTCGCGTACGGCTCGCCGCCCCCGCAGTCCAGCCTGCTAGGAGGGCCACAGGACACCGCCGGCGACGACTGGCTGACGGTCAACGTGTGGACGCCGGAGCCGGATCCGGTGGCGGGACTCCCGGTGATGGTGTGGATTCCCGGCGGTGGTTACGTCTCGGGCGACTCCGGCCTTCCGGAGTACGACGCCGGGCACCTGGCCGCCAGCGGAACCGTGGTCGTGACCCTCAACTACCGGCTCGGCATCGAGGGTTTCGCGTTGATCGACGGAGCCCCGGCCAACCGGGGGCTGCTCGACCAGGTCGCGGCCCTCCAATGGGTGCGGGACGACATCCGGGCGTTCGGCGGCGACCCGCGGCGGGTCACGGTCTTCGGGGAGTCGGCGGGCGGCGGATCGGTCGCCGCGCTGCTCGCCATGCCGCGCGCCGCCGGGCTCTTCCGCCGGGCGGTCGCGCAGAGTGTGCCGGGCACGTTCTTCTCCCCCGAGCTGGCCGCCGACGTCGCCGCCGCCTGCGCCGCCGAGCTGGGCGTACGGCCGACGGTGTCCGGCCTGTCGGCGGTGGACCCGGCCCGGCTGCCCGCCGCGGGCGACGCGATCTCGGCGAAGATAACTCGGTGGCGGGAGCGCTGGGGGCAGATCACCCATCGGCCGATCCCGTTCGCTCCGGTCGTCGACGGCGACGTCCTGCCGGCGACGCCGTGGCAGGCGCTGGCCGACGGCGCCGCCCGGGACGTCGAGCTTCTCGTCGGGCACACCCGTGACGAGCACCGGCTGTTCAGCCTGATCGACGGCGTCCTCGGCCAGGTCACATCCGAGCAGACCGAGACCGCCCTGCGCATGCTCGCTCCCGGCCCGGACGGCACGCGCCGCTACCGGGAGGCGTTCCCCGCCGCCGACGACGAGGAGCTGTACGAACTGGTCAACGCCGACTGGCTGTTCCGCATGCCGAGCCTCCACCTCGCCGACGCGCAGATCGCCGGGGGCGGACAGGCCCACCTCTACGAACTGACGTGGCCCGCCCCGGGGCTGGGTGGCGCCCTCGGCGCCTGCCACGGCCTGGACGTGCCGCTCGTGTTCGGCAACCTGAGCAGCGGACAGCCCGCCATGCTGATCGGCGACCCTCCCTCCCCGGCGGCGGAGGAGCTGTCCGCACGGTTCCGTACGGCGTGGACGGCCTTCGCCGCGCACGGCGACCCGGGCTGGCCTCCGTACGACGCCGAGCGCCGCCTGACCCAACTCTTCGACACTCCGTCGACGGTCACCGCCTACCCGGAGGAGGCCTCGCGGCTGCTGTGGCAGGACCACGCCTTCGCGGCGCTCCCGCTGCTCGCGCCGTAGGGGACGAGCGGCCGCACTCACGCTCCGCCGGTGACCTTGACGGCCTGTCCGGTGATGCCGGTGTTGGCGGCGGAGCCCAGGTAGACGACGGCGCTCGCGACCTCGGCGGCGTCGAGCAGGCGGCCGATCGGAGCCAGCGCGCTGTAGTGCCCGCCCGCCTGCTCGACGATCGTGCCGTTGGTCTCCGTCCTGGTGAGGCCGGGCATGACGACGTTGGACAGGATGTCACCGTCCTTGCCGAGCCCGAACGCGGCGGACCTGCTGAAACCGTGCAGTGCCGCCTTTGCCGCGCCGTAGTACTCACCACCGGCCATGCCGTCCACCGCGATGGCAGAGGAGATGTGCACCAGCCGGCCCCATCGGCGCTCCCGCATGGACGGGACGACCGCCCGGGTGAGCCGGAGCGCGCCCTCGACGTTGGCCCGGATCGTCTTCTGCCACCTCTCGTCGGACACGGCCTCGAACGAGAGGTCTCCATCCGGTTCGGTGGCGCCCCAGTGCACCGCGTTGTTGACCAGCACGTCGATCCGGCCGGACCACTCGATCACGGTCTCGGCAAGAGTGCGGGCCGCTTCGTCGTCGTCCAGCTCGTACGGCGCGACGAGCGAGCGTCCGCCGATCTCCTTGGCGAGCCGCTCCGCGCCCTCCTGGGAGTGGTGATAGGTGAGCACGACGTCGGCCCCTTCCGCGACGAACCCGCGAGCGATCTCGCGGCCGATGCCGCCGGAGGCTCCCGTCACGATGACCGTACGGCCGGTGAGTCCCAGATCCATTTCGACGCTCCTCATCACAGTGGAAACCCAAGGATCCGGCGGCGGCGACCATCGAAGGGAGGCCGGGCCGAGGCTGGCCCCGGCAGGGCCACGATCGGAGACGAGGTCGCTCGGTAGCCTGCGAATCGTGAGCGACAACACTCTGGGCGAGTTCCTTCGGGCCCACCGCGAGGCCGTCACCCCGGCCGAGGTCGGGCTACCCGGCGGCGGCCGGCGCCGTACCCCGGGCCTGCGCCGTTCCGAACTGGCCGCGCTCGCCGGGATCAGTGTCGAATACCTGACCCGGCTTGAGCAGGGGCGGGATCGTCACCCCTCGATGCCCGTGCTCGCCGCTCTCGCCGACGCGTTGCGCCTGTCCGCCGACGAGCGCCTCCGCCTGCTGAACCACTACAAGGCGGCCGACGGCGCGGGCCGACTGGTCGGCGTGTGCCAGAGGCCGCCCGCGCAGTCGGTGCGTCCCACCGTCCGGGCGCTGCTCGACCGGCTCGAACCCGCCCCCGCACTGGTCATCAACCGGCTTGGTGACGTGCTCGCCCACACGGACGGCTACGAGCGGCTCACCGGCCCCATCGGGCTGCTGGACCATCGGCCGGCCAACCTGCTGCGCTACCTGTTCGCCGACCCGAGGGCCAGGGCCGCCTATCCGGAGTGGGAACGGGTGGCTGACGAGCGGATCGCCAACCTCGGCCTGGGCCTTCGCCAGGAGGACCCACACGTCGGCCATCTCGTCGACGAGCTGACCCTGGCGGTGGGCGCCCCCTTCACCGATCGGTTGAAGGCCCCATTTAGCCCGAACCGCACCGGCGTCGAACGGCTGACGCATCCGCAGGAGGGCGAACTGCGGCTGTCCTACGAGACCCTCGGCCTGTCCGACGACGACAGCCAGCTCCTGATCGCCTATCTCCCCGCCGACGACGCCACCGCCGCGAGGCTCGACCGGCTCACCGGCCGGCACCCTGGAGCCCTCCGCGCCGTCGGCGGCTGAGACCGGCGTCACGCCGTACGGTGCTCGTCCACCCGGTCGAGCCATTCGGCGACGAGGGCGGTGAACAGGCCGAGCTGCTCGTGCGGCAGCGCGTGACCGGCCCGGTCCAGGACGGCGAAAGTGGCACGCGGATACCGCGCCACCAGCTCCCACGGACCGGCGTACCCCACCGTGGAGTCCTGGCGCCCCGCGAGGATCAGCGCCGGGCCGGGGTACGGTGCCGCGTCCGCGGCGGCGTCGCTCAGCCGCCATCGGTCGGAGATCCGCTCCAGGCCGTCGCCGTCGACGAGGGGCAGGGCCGGAGCCACGTACTCCCGGAACCGCTCCACCATGGCGGGCGTATGCACCACGAAGTAATCGCGGAACTGGGCCTGCTCGTCCGGGCTCAGCGCGTCGGCCACGCCGGTCGAGCCGTGCAGCACCGCGTGCGCGGGCACGTCGCGTATCTCCTCGCCAATGGGACAGACCAGCGCCAGTCCCGCGACCCGCTCAGGGCGCCGGTCGGCGACGGCCCTCGCGAGGTACGCGCCGAAGGAGTGGCCCACGACCGCGAAAGGCTCGTCGCCGACCAGAGCGTCGACCAGACCGAGCACGACATCGAAGGTGTCGTCGGAGCCACGGAACCAGTCCGGCAACGGGGTGCGCCCCATTCCCGGCAGGTCCGGATAAATGCGCCGATAACCGGGCCGGTCACGGAACGCAGGCTCCAGCGCGCCGGCCATCTCCCGATGGTCCACGCCCGCACCGTGCAACGCCAGAACCGGCATTCCGTCGCCGTGCTCCACGACGTGCACCGGAACACCGCTGATCTTCACGTCCATCACCACACCCTAAGGAGCCCGCCAGAACCCGACTGAGAGCAATGATCACGAAACGGGAATTCAGGTGATCACGTCCGTACGGCGGTGAATGATGATTCCTCACCCCTATGAGGAGTCTTCCGTGTACCCCACAGCACCGCCCGTGCCGCTGCGGCCGATACGAACCCTGGGGACGGCGGCCGTCGTGATGCTGGCCGCCGACTCCCTGGTGAGCGTGCTCTCCTCCGCCGTCGACGTGCAGCGGGCCCTGCTCATCGACAGGTTCCTGACCGAACCCGCCTCCGTCTCCCAGGCCGACGGCGACGCCAGCGACACGCTCTACGCCCTGTCGGGCCTGGTGGAGACCGTCGTCTACGTCGCCACCGCGGTCGTGTTCCTGATCTGGCTCTTCCGGGCCCGGACGAACGCCGAGACGCTGAGCCCGTGGCCGCACCGGCGCGCCAGGCCCTGGCTGATCTTCGGATGGGGCTTCCCGATCCTCTGCTGGTGGTATCCCAAGCAGATCGTCGACGACATCTGGACGGCGTCGAAGCCCGGCGCCGTCGAGGAGACCGGAAACCTCGCGACCGCCCGCCGTTCCGGACTGGTCTGGGCCTGGTGGCTGACGTGGCTGGTCAGCATGTGGGTCGCCAAGGGAGCGGGCCGCAGGTACCTGAACGCCGAGGAACTGCCGGAGATGCGAGAGGCCGCACTGTTCGACATCGCCGTCAACGCCGCGTACGTCGTCACCGCCGCCCTCGCCGTCGCGGTCGTCCTGTCGATCACACGCTTCCAGGAGGAACGCAGGACCGCCCCGGCGCCAATGCCGTCCACCGTCTAGAACCCTGGATCACTCGGTGTTCGCGTGGGCCTGTCTCGCCTGCTCGTCTGTCACGTCGTGCCGCCGGGCGAGCTCCAGGCAGACGCAGTCGAGCAGCAGGTGCGTGCACTGGTCGAACAGGCTCGACAGAGGCTGCACGGTGGCCGCCTCGCCCTCACGCCGGTGCTTGGTGGCGGCGGGTACGTGCAGGACGTGCCGCGCGCCGGAGGCGAGGGGCGACGACGGCGCGGTGGTGACCGCGAGGACTTCCCCGCCGCCGTCGGTCACCGCCCGCGCCGCGCGTACGGTGGCGGCCGTCGTGCCGGACCCGGAGACGGCGACGAGCAGGTCGCCCGGCCCGGTCGACGGCGTGCAGGTGTCGCCGACGAAGTACGCCGTACGGCCGAGGTGAACGAGGCGCATGGCGAACGCCCTGGCCATGTAGCCCGACCGGCCCTCCCCCGCCACGAAGATCCGCGGCGCGTGGTCCAGCAGGTCGGCGGCCGTCTCCAGCGTGGCCGGGCCGACCTCGGCCAGGACTCCGGCCACCTCCGACTGGACGACGTCGAGGAGACTGCGCGCGGTCATCGCGTTCCTTCCACCGGTAGGTCCGCCGCGAGGAGAGCGTCCAGTTCCGCACGGGTGGGCATGCCTTCGTTGTCGCCCTTGTTGCTGGTGGCGAGCGCCCCCACGGCGCACGCGCGCCGGAGCCGCCGCTCCTCGTCGAGACCGTCGAGCAGGCCGCTGACGAACCCGGCCGCGAACCCGTCGCCCGCCCCGATGGTGTCGACCGTGACGACCCGGAACGGCGGGCAGGTCCACGACCCCTCGGGCGTGAACAGCATGGCCCCCGCCGCGCCGAGCTTGACGGCAACCCCGCGCGCTCCCCGCGACAGGTAGTGGCCGGCGATGGCCTCCGGCTCGCGCCGCCCGGTCAGCGCCTCGCCCTCCGCGACGCCGGGCAGCACCCAGTCGGCCCGCGTGGCCAGGTCGTCCACGAGGCGCGTCATCTCGCCGTGGTCCGGCCAGAGGGTGGGACGCAGGTTCGGGTCGAAGGTGACGCCCGCCCCGGCGTCCCGCGCCGCCTCCATCGCCTCGTACGCGAACCGGCGGGCCGTCGCGGACAGCGCGGGCGGGATGCCGGTCGCGTGCAGGTGCCGGGCCGACGCCACGTAGGCCAGCGTCTCGGGGGACGGCGCGAGCAGCGACCCGGCCGACCCGCGGCGGTAGTACACGTAGCGGGGGTCCCCGACGAGCACGCGTTGCTTCAGCTGGATGCCGGTGACCGCGTGGTCCTCGGCGCGCACGTGCGTGTCGTCGATGCCCTCCTCGCGCAGGCGGGCGCGGGCGGCGTCCCCGAGCGGGTCGTCGCCCACGCGGCCGACGTATCCGGTCCGGTGGCCGAGCCGCGCCAGCGCGACCGCGACGTTCAGCTCCGAGCCCGCGAGCCGCCGTTCGAACAGCGTGGCCTTCTCCAGCGGGCCCACCTCGGTGGCCACGAAGTTGCCCATGATCTCGCCGTACGTGACGACGTCGGGGGCGCTCACGGCCGCGCCATCGGCGCGCGGGCGAGAAAGCGCCCGGCGCCCTTCTCCCCCGCGAACTCGCCGTCCTCGACCACCAGTCGGCCTCCGGCGACGACGTGCCGGGCGAGCCCGGTGCCGCTCGACCGCTCGTACAGGGAGAAGGTGGCGGGCGAGACGGGCCGCAGGTCGGCGCCGGTCCAGGCGCGGGCCGGGTCCCACAGGACGAGGTCGGCGTCGGCGCCGACCGCCACGCGGCCCTTGCGCGGGAACAGCCCGAGCGCCCGCGCGGCGCGCTCCGCCGAGACCTGGACGAACTGGCACGGATCCAGCCCGCGCACGTTCACGGCCTCGTTCCACAGCACCGGCGTACGGGCCTCGATGCCAGGGGCGCCCGCCGGAATGTGGCGGTGGTCGTGCTCCCAGCCCCGCTTCGCGGAGGTGTCGTACGCGCAGTGGTCGGAGCCGACGGAGACGACCGTGCCGTCCGCGATCCCCGACCACAGGTCGAGCCGGTCGGCCGCGCCGCGGATCGGCGGGGAGATGACGAAGCGCCACGCGTCCTCGCCGGTGAACACGCTCTCGTCGTGCGCGAGGTAGTGCGTGCAGGTCTCGGCGTGGACGACGGTCCCGGCGCGGCGCGCGAAGCGTACGGCGTCGAGCGCGTCGGAGCCGGAGACGTGGAAGATGTAGACCGGCGTGTTCAGCCGCCGGGCGTACATCGACACCATGTGGATGGTCTCGGCCTCGGCCAGCCCGGGCCGGCTGTGGGGATAGTCCGCCAGGCCCAGGTGGCCGGAGCGGACCTGGTCGTCCAGCGCGCTGGTGAGGATCTCGTGGTTCTCGGCGTGGAAGCCGGGCAGCCCGCCGTTCGCGGCGATTGCCCGCATCAGCGTCCAGGCGGCTCCGTCGTCGACGCGCCGGTCCTCGTACGTCGTGTACATCTTGAACGACGTGAAGCCCTCGGCGATGACCTTGCCGATGTCCTCGACGTCGCGGGTGTCGGACGCCGTGAGGATCGGGTGGAACCCAAAGTCGATCACCGCGTCGGCGGCGGCCTCCTCGACCCGGGCGCGGCAGCGCGCGGCCAGGCCGCCCTCGGCGGGCGGGACGAAGTCCATGATCGTGGTCGTCCCGCCGAGCACTGCGGCCCGGGTCGCCGAGTGCCAGTCGTCCACCGTGACGGTGTCGTCGTACGGCCAGGCGACGTGGGTGTGGGTGTCGACGCCGCCGGGCATGACGAGCAGCCCGGTCGCGTCGATCTCCCGCTCGGCGGCGGCCGATGAACCCGGCGCGAGGAGGGCGGCGATCCGCCCTCCGGCCACGCCGACGTCCAGCGCCGCCCTGGCGTCGCCGTTGACGACCTCACCCCCGCGGATGAGCAGGTCGAAACCGGGCTTCATGCCACTTCCTCGGGCTTGACGGCCAACGCCTCGATCTCGAACAGCAGGTCGCCCGCCAGCACGACGCCCACCGTGCTGCGCGCGGGCAGCGGGTCGGAGAAGTGCTTGCGGTAGATGGCGTCGAACTCCGGGAAGTCCTCGATCCGGGTGAGGAAGCAGGTCGTCTTCACCACGTGCGACAGGTCGAGCCCGGCCGCCGCGAGCACGGCCTTGAGGTTGGCGATGGCCGACTCCACCTGCCCGGCCAGCGTGGCCGGCAGTTCGCCGGTCACCGCGTCGCGGCCGACCTGTCCCGCCGTCACGACGAGACGGCCGGCCACGATGCCCTGGGAGTAGGACGCGCTCGGCGCCGCCGCGGCGTCGGTGATGATCGGGGTGATAGTGGTCACGGATTCCTCCAGGGTCATGTGCCGCCGCCGATGACGGGGCTGTGGTTCTTGAGCAGCAGTTCGATCGCCAGGCGCGTGGACGGGGCGACCACGGCGCTGGCGTCGGCGATGAGGCGGTTGATGTGGCGGACCATGGCCGCCTCCGCCGCGTCCGGGTCGCCGGCCCGGATGGCGCGCATGATCTCCTCGTGCTCGTGCACGGAGTTCATGGTCGTGCCGCGCCCGGCGGTGACCATGTCGAGGACGTGCTCCAGCATGTCGAAGCGGGGATCGAAGATGACCATGGCGACGGCGCGGAGCATCGTGTTCTCCACCGTCGACGCGAGCGCCTTGTGGAAGTTTGTGGAGACGTCGCGGCGCCGCTCCTCGGTGTGGACGGACCGCTCGTACTCCTCCATGACCGACTGCAGGCGTTCGACGTCCTCGCCCGAGACCGACGTCGCCGCCTCCCGGACGATCTCGCGTTCCACACCGCGCCGGGCGACCAGCAGGTCGCGCACGTCCTGCACCGTACGGATCTCCAGGGAGCCGATCTGCTGGTGCCAGGTGACCTCGGCCGCGGCCCGCTGCGCGAGCGCCCGCCCGGCCTCCGACACGACCCGTCCCCTGCCGTCCATGGAACGGGTGAGGCCCTGCTCGTCCAGCCGCCGCAGCAGCCGGTTCACCGTCGACTCGCTCAGCGGCCGGTTGCCGGCCTCGATGCGGCGGCCGAGCTCCCGCGCGCCGAGCGGTTCCGGCGAGTTCGCGATGGCCCGGAGCAGTTCCAGGGCCCTCGGCTCCAGCGAGGCGTGGACGGAGGCGTAGGCAGGGGCGGGGACGGAGGCCGCCGGGCCGGGCTCGCCGGCCTCGGGGTTACTGCGCTGTGTAGCCACCGTCGACCGTCCATGCCGTGCCGGTGACGAAGGCCGCCGCGTCGGACAGCAGGAAGCAGATCGTGGCGCTGATCTCCTCCGGCCGGGCGACGCGGCCCAGCGGCACCCGCGAC
This sequence comes from Microbispora triticiradicis, assembly GCF_005864065.1. Taxonomy (NCBI): domain Bacteria; kingdom Bacillati; phylum Actinomycetota; class Actinomycetes; order Streptosporangiales; family Streptosporangiaceae; genus Microbispora; species Microbispora triticiradicis. Next base: position 93,352 of record NZ_VANP01000003.1, read on the forward strand.
GCCGCCAGGTCGTACCCCTCCCCGGTCTGCGCGAAGCCCTCGCGCAGCATCGGGGTGTCGACGGGCCCGGGGCAGACCGCCACGGCGCGGACGCCGCTGTCGCGGGCGTCCACGCTCATCGCGCGGACCAGGTTGATCACCCCGGCCTTCGCCGCGCAGTAGGCGACGTTCTCCGGGTAGCCCACGAGCCCCACCTGCGAGGCGACCGCGACCAGCGCGCCGCCGCCCGCCCGGCGCATCGCGGGGACGGCGGCCTTCGCGAGCAGGAAGACCGAGGTCAGGTTGACCCGCAGCACCTCGTTCCAGGTGTCCAGGCTGATGGAGTCGACCGTCCCGGCACGGGTGATCCCCGCGCAGGCGACCGCGCCGTTCACCAGGCCGAAGGTGTCCTCCCCCGCGCGTACGGCGTCCAGCACCTGGCGCTCGTCGGCGGCGTCGGCGACGACGGGCAGCACCCCGTCCCCCGCGAGCGCCTTGACGTCCTGCGCCCGGTCCACGGCGACCACCCGCCCGCCGCGTTCCAGGACGTCGCGGACGGTCGCGGCGCCCAGCCCGGAGGCCGCGCCCGTCACCACCACCACCTTCCCGGCAAGGTCGGCCGTCATCTCGATCCCCTCGTTGAATTCGCGTTGATGATGTTCGACAGCGACAGTGCCACGATCAAGAGCAGCTTGTGGGGTAGAGCAACTTCTTGATCTCCGGCGAGTCGACGTTGTCGGAGGTGACGATCGCGTTCGGCACCACGTTGTCGAAGGCGGCCCCCTGCGGCACCTCGCCGCGGATGTCCTGGACGAGCCGGGTCAGCGCGTCGTACCCCTGGGTGTAGGAGCCCTGCGCGACGAGCGCGTCGAGCGTCCCGGCGCGCAGCGCCGAGACCAGCGTCGGGCCCGCGTCGTACGCGATGACGGTCATCTTGCCGTTGTCGACCTTGGCGGCCTGGAGCCCGGAGACGGCGCCCATCGCGCCCGACTCGGAGGTCGCGAAGATGCCGACGATGTCCGGGTTGGCGCCCAGCGAGCTCTGCACGATGGTCGCGGCCTTGGTCGGGTCGTCCTCGTAGTACTGCGTGCCGAGGATCTGCAGGTTCGAGCCGGAGTCCTTGAGCGCCTTGACGAACCCCTCGGCGCGCTCGTTGGTCACCGGCAGGCCGGGCCGGGTGTCCAGCACGAGCACCTTCCCGCTCTGCCCCTTGGCCCGCTTGAGCAGTTCCTCCGCCGCCAGCGCGCCGCCCGCGTTGTTGTCCCCGCGGAACTGCGCCTTGGCCACCTTCTCGTTCAGCGTCGCGTCGGTGGTGACGACCGGGATCCCGGCGTTCACCGCGAGCCTGATCGGCGCGACCATCGCGGCCGGGTCGGCCGGTACGAAGATCATGCCGTCGGGGCGCCGGCTGACCACCCCTTCGAGGACCGGGGTCTGGTCGGCGGCGTTCATGCCCCGCGACGGCCCGTCGGCCTTCACCGTGATGTCGCCGCCCAGCTTCTTGGCCGCGTCCTGCGCGCCGCACTGCATCGCCGTGTAGAAGGGCAGGCCGTTGTACGTCGTGAGAAGGGAGATCTGCAGGGGGCCGGACTTCTGCTCGGCGGTGGCGCCGCTCGTGCCGCCCGCCGCGCCGGTGTCACCGGACGAGCCGCAGGCGGCGGAGGTCAGGGCTGTCGCCGTCAGCGCGGCGGCCAGCACACTGGTGCGTACGTTCATGGTGGTTCTCCGTGTTTCGGCGCGTATCTCGGCAGGGGGAATCTCGGCGGGAGGGGGCTACTTGCCGCGCAGCTGGTCGAGCCAGACAGCGATGATCAGAACGGCGCCGATGGCGATGTTCTGGTAGAAGGACGAGACGCCGACCATGACGAACCCGGCGAGCAGCATGGTCGGGATGAAGGTGGCGAGGACCGAGCCCAGCACCGAGGCGCGTCCGCCGAACAGGCTCGTCCCGCCGATGATCACGGCGGACAGCGCCTGCAGCATGGTCGTCTCGTGCCCGGAGATGGCCGTGGTGCCGAACCGGGTGATGTCGAGGAAGCCGGCGATCCCGGCCATCAGCCCGGAGATGACGAAGACCGCGATCGTGCTGCGCTGCACGTTGACGCCCGCCCGCATGGCCCCGTCGGAGGAGGAGCCGATGGCGAGGGCGTGCCGGCCCGCGCTGGTCTGCGACAGGACGACGCCGGCCACCAGGGCGACCACCACCGCCAGCACCAGCGGCAGCGGGATCCCGGCGATCGAGTTGAGCCCGAAGGACGTCTGGACGTCCGGCGGGATCCCGGCGACGTTCGACCCGTTCGTGAGGACCTGCGCGGCACCGGTGGCCACGCCCATCGTGCCCAGCGTGACGACGAAGGAGTTGACCTTCAGTTTGGTCACCAGCAGCCCGTTGACCAGCCCCGCTATCCCTCCGACGACGACCGCGGCGAGCGCCGCGACGGCGATGGCGGGACCGGCGCTCGGAAAGGCCCCCGACGCCGACGGAGGTCCGGCGATGTCCACGGCCACGGTGCCCGCGACCACCGACGACAGCACGAGCGTGGCGCCGACGCTGAGGTCGATGTGCCCGGCGCCGAGGACGAAGGTCAGGCCGACGGCCAGCAGGACGAGCCCGGCGCTGTTGCGCCCGACCGCCTGCAGGTTGGTGGCGTCCAGGAAGCGCCCTTCGGGCGAGATGATCGTGAAGACCACGACGAGCGCGACCAGCGCGACCACGATGTAGGCGGGGGTGGACCGCATCAGCGCGCCGGCGCGGGCGCGGTTCGACGGGGCCCGGAGTGTCGGTTGCGTCGCGGTCATGCCGGCAGGCTCTCCTCACGTGGGTCGTTCTGCTCGCCGAGCATCAGCGCGACGATCTGGCCGATCTTCAGCTCCCGCGCGGGAAGGTCGGCCACCACCCGGCCCAGCCGCATGACCACGATCCGGTCCGCGACCTCCAGCACCCTCGGCAGGTCGTGCGAGATGAGGACCACGCCGAGGCCGCGGTCGCGGGTCGCCCTGATGGTCTCGATCACCATCTGCGACTGCCGGGCGCCGAGCGCCGCCGTCGGCTCGTCCATGATCACCAGACGTCCCGCGCGGGAGACGGCGCGGGCGACCGCGACAACCTGGCGCTGTCCTCCGGACAGGTCGCCGACGGGCAGGGTCACGTCTTGGAGGGTGGTGATGCCGAGACTGTCCATGAGCTCCCAGGCGCGCTCGCGCATCGCCTTCTTGTCCAGGAGGCCGAGCCGTCCCAGCAGGCCGGGACGGCGCAGCTCACAGGAGAGGAACAGGTTCTCGGCCACCGACAGGTCGGGTGCCATCGCCAGGCCCTGGTAGACCGTGGCGATGCCGTGCTCCATCGCGGCCTTGATCGACCCGAGCGGCATCGGGCGGTCGTCCACCCTCACCTCGCCGGCGTCCGGCAGGTGGGCGCCGGAGATGCAGGAGATCAGCGTGCTCTTGCCGGCGCCGTTGTCGCCGACGAGCGCGACCACCTCCCCGGCGTGGACGGTGAGCTCACCGTGCCGCAGCGCCTGCACGTGGCCGAAGGACTTGGCGAGCCCGGTGGCCCGCAGCACCGGAGGTTGCCGGTCGGTCATCGGTCATTCCCCCGCGGCGCGGGGATGGGTCTGGGGCAGCGACCGCAGGTGGTCCAGCACCTCGGCCTCGGGCAGCACGTCGCCGTAGCGGGCGTCGATGTCGAAGAGGTTGGCGGCGTGCGCGGAGGGGCTCCGGTCGCCGACCGCCTCACGCGGGACGATGACGTGGAATCCCCGGTTGAACGCGCTCTCCGCGGTCGCCCGGATGCAGCCGCTGGTGCTGCACCCCACCACGATCACCGTGTCGGCCTTGGCGGAGATCAGCATCGCGTCCACGTACGTGCCGAAGAACGCCGAGGCGCGCGGCTTGACGACGAGCGGCTCCTCGGGACGGCGGCCCATCTCCGGCCGGAGCGTGACCCGCTCCGTGCCGTGCAGCATCAGTTCGCTGTGCGGCGTCTTGCGGCGGACCACCTCGCCGATCTCGGCCAGGCTCGGGTCCCACGCCATGGTGGTGAAGATGATCGGCAGGCCCGCGCGGCGGCCCTCCTCCAGGATGCGGACGATGCTGTCGGACACCGCCGACAGGTCCGAGCCGATCCGCTCCTCCGGATCGGCCCAGGCCCCGGCCATGTCGATCACGAGGATCGCCGGCCGCTCGCCCCATCCGACGCGCCCGGCGAAGCCGGCGGCCTCGTAGAAAGCGCGCAGGTCCGCGTTCTCCAGGCTGTGCGCGTACGTCTCGTTGACAGTGGTCACTCGAACCTCCTCGCGGGCGGCTCTCGCCCGTGGGCCCCGACCCTGCCACCCACGGGAAGCGTGTGTCAATAGCGACACATCAAATGACCTGTTCTGCGGTTTGATGGTCAGGAAGGTGGATTTGTGTGTCACAGTTGACACACTTGCGGTGCGAGGGAAAGGATCGGCGATGGACGTCCTGCTGACCGGTGGAGGGGATTCGCGATGGCCGTCCTGGCGGCCCGGCTGCGGGCGGACCTCGGCGTCCGCCTGACGCTGCTGGACCGGTCGCCCCTGACCGCAGACTCCGGAGTGCGGGTGGTCCAGGCCGACGTACGGGACCGGGAAACTCTGCGGGAGGCCCTCTCCGAGGGGTTCGACGTGGTCGTGCACGGCGCCGCGCTGACCCACGTGCCGAGCTGGGAGCGGACCCGCCCGGCCGACTATGTGGACGTCAACGTCATGGGGACCAGCGCCGTGCTCGACGCCGTCCTGGCCTCCGCACAGCCGCCGCGTCCCGTTCGGCGAGCTGCTGCGGATCGCCGAGGACCACGCGGGGCACGGGCTCGTGCGGGTCGTCCCCCCGGACGCCGCCGACCTGGAGCTCGATCTCGATCCGGACGCGCGCCTCGGCAGGGACGCGGCGAGCGACGTCTCCCTGGCCCGGCGGACGCTGTCCTGGCGGCCCCGGCCCTTCCGGGAGCAGGCGTCGTCCTACTTCGCCTGGGCGTCGCGCAACCCCGCGATGTTCCGGCCCGCGAGCACGCCTCTCCCGCGGTGACCGCGGGCCGCCCGAAGCCGGATCAGAGCAGAATCAGAGCCAGCCGTGCTCGTCGGCGATGAGCGCGGCCTCGGCGCGGGTGCTCGCTCCCGTCTTGCCGATGGCCGCGGACAGGTGGTTGCGTACGGTCCCGGCGGACAGGTGCAGGCTCCGGGCGATCTCCGCCACGGTGCCGCCCTGCCGGGCCGCGCGCAGGACGTCGCGCTCCCGCGCGGTCAGCGGGCTCGACCCGCTGGCGAGCGACTCGGCGGCCAGGGCCGGATCGACCACCCGCAGTCCCGCGTGGACCCGCCGCACCGTGTCGACCAGGTGCTCGGGCGGCGCGTCCTTCACGACGAAGCCCGAGGCGCCGTTCTCCATCGCACGGGCGAAGTAGCCCGGCCGCCCGAAGGTCGTGCAGATCACCACCCGGCAGGACGGGAGCGCGGCGCGCAGGTCGGCGGTGACCGCCAGCCCGTCCCTGCCGGGCATCTGCACGTCCAGCAACGCCACATCAGGCCGGCTGCGGCGGGCCGCGTCGACGACCTCCTCACCCGAGCCGACCTGCGCCACCACCTCGATGTCGGGCTCCAGCGCCAGCATCGCCGCCAGCGCGCCGCGTACGAGCGCCTGGTCGTCGGCGAGCAACACCCTGATCACGCGCTCCCCCTGATCATGCGCTCACCCGGATCACGTGCGGCTCGCCCGCAGCCGGAAGCCGCCCGCGGGCAGCGGGCCCGCCTCGATCCGCCCGCCGACGGCGCGCAGCCGTTCGGCCAGGCCGGAGAGCCCGTTGCCCGGCTCCGCCGCGTTCCGCCCGGGGCCGTCGTCGCGCACCTCCAGCCAGTCGTCTCCGAGCAGCACCTCGCACCGGGTCGCGCCGCTGTGCCGGATCACGTTGGTGACCCCCTCCCTCAGGACGTACGCGAAGGGCCCGGCCAGTTCGGCCCTGACGTGGTCGGCGGACGGCGGGAGGACGGCGCCGATCCCGGCGGCCCGCAGCGCGGCGCGAGCCCCCGCCAGCTCGGCCGCGAGGGACGGCCGGCGGCGGCCCGACACGGTCAGGCGCACCTCGCCGTGCGCCTGCCGGGACAGTCGCTCGACGTCGCGCAACTCGGCCAGCGCGCGTTCCGGGTCGCCGCCGCTCTCCAGCACCCGGCGGGCCAGGCCGCTCTTCACGGTTATCGTGGTGAGGCTGTGGCCGAGCACGTCGTGGAGGTCCCTGGCCAGCCGGTCGCGCTCCGCGGCGGCGGCCAGCGCCGCGATCTCCTCGTGGGCCTGGCCGAGCTGGACGACGAGCCGGATCAGCAGCGTCACGGCCACCGGGATCACGATCCCGGGGACGAGCCCGCCCACGTGCCCCCAGTCGACGGGACCGAGGAACACCTGGAGAGCCAGGGTCACCAGCCCGAGCAGCACGCTCCAGCGCGCCGGGAGCAGCCAGACCGCCACGACGAGCGCGAAGCCGAACACGCCCGTGTGGCCGAGGCGGAGCGGGCCGTCGCGCAGCAGGGCCGCCACGACCGCCAGCGCGAACAGCGTTCCGACGAGCAGGATCCGCCGCCGGGGCGGCAGGCGGACCCCGCCGACCATGGCGCCGAGCCAGCCCGCCGCGTACAGGAGCGTGACGGCTCCGAGCGCGACGCGCACCGCCGGGGCCTCCGGCCAGACCCGGCCCGGCCCCAGCGACTCCCCCAGCAGCCAGAGCAGGACGAGCGACAGCACGGCGACGCCACGGATGCGGGCCGCACGGGAGACCGGCCGGGCCGGGGTCCACATCGGCCAAGCCGAACGCCCCCATACGCCCTGATCGTCCTGATCGCCCACGTCGGTCAACCCTAGGCCTGAGCGGCGCCGTGGCGATACCGGACGGCCACGGCGGCGCCGAGCACGAGCGCGTACGACGTCAGCACCAGCGCGGCCCGCCAGGTGTCACCGCCCAGGGTGGTGGCGTGCCCGACCTGCGCGAGCCAGTAACTCGGCAGGACTCTGGCCACCGTCGCGAGCGCCCGCGGGAACGTGCTCACCGGGATGAACAGCCCGCCGACGAAGCTGAGCAGCAGCACCACCGCCCCCTGGTACGCCTGCAGGTTCCGGGCGGTCGCGAGCTGGCCGATCAGCAGGCCGAGCAGGGCGAACGGCACCGTGCCCGCCCACACGCCGAGCACGGCCGACACCCACCCGCCGGGAGACAGGTGCACCCCGCCGGCGAGCGCGGCGACGAGCGACACGCCCGCCACGGGCGGCAGCGCCACGACCATCGCGACCGACCCCTTGGCCAGCAGATAGCCGCCGCCGCTGAGCGGGGTGAGCCGCAACTGGCGCTGCCAGCCGATGTCGCGCTCCACCGCCGTGCGAGCACCCGTGTCGAGCGCCGCCTTCATCGCCCCGAACGCCGCGACACCGCCCATGACGTACGACGCGGGAGCCCCGCGGTCGGCGAAACGGTCGGCCATCAGCAGGTACAGCCCCACCGGCAGGGCGACCGCGAACAACAGGAACTTCGCGTCCCGCAGCGTCCGCCTGATCTCGAACGCGAGATACCCGGTCATCGCGCGGCCTCCGTCTCCTCGGCCGGTGCCTCGATCGGCGCTCCGGTCAGCGTTCCGGCCGGCGCTCCGGCCGGCGTTCCGGTGAGGCGCAGGAACGCGTCCTCCAGGCCCAGCGCGCCGACCTCGACGTCCCGTGCGTCCGGATGGCGGGCCAGCAGTTCCCGTACGACCAGGTCGGAGTCGACGCAGCGCAGTTCGGCCCTGCCCTCGCGGACGTGCACCGCCGTCACGCCGGGGAGCGTGCCCAGGTCCTCGGCGCGGGCGCCGGGCACGACGGCGGTCACCGTACGGCCGGACACCTCGGCCATGACCGCCGGCACCGGGCCGTCCGCCACGATCCGGCCCGCGTTCATCAGCACGACCCGGTCCGCGTACGCCTCGGCCTCCTCCAGGTAGTGCGTGGAGAACAGCACGGTGCGGCCGGTTCCGGTGAACGCGTGCATCGACCGCCAGAACTCCCGCCGGGCCGTGACGTCCATCGCCGCCGTCGGCTCGTCGAGCACCAGCAGGTCCGGGCCGGACACCAGCGCCATGGCGAACCGGACCCGCTGTCTCTGGCCGCCGGACAGCCGCGCGGCCCGCCGGTCGGCGAGGTCCGCCACCCCGGCACGGCGCAGCGCCTCCTCGACGGGTGGCGGTGTCCGGTGGAGGGACGCGATCAGCGTCACGGTCTCCCCCACGGTCACGTCGTCGAGCAGCGCGCCCTCCTGCGGCATCACGCCGATCACGCCGCTTCGCACCGCCTCGCGGGGAGACGCGCCGAACACGGCGATCTGCCCGGCGTCCGGACGGACCAGCCCGACGATCATGTCGATCGTGGTGGACTTGCCCGCGCCGTTGGGGCCGAGCAGGGCCACCACCTCTCCTGGGCCCACGACCAGGTCGATCCCGTCGACCGCGCGGGTCCCGCCGTACGCCTTGCGCAGCCCCGCGACCGACAGTGCGGGGGCGCCGTGATGAAGGTTCATGCGGCGAGCCTCCACCGCCGCCCCTGCGCGTACCTCCGCCGTCTGTCACGACCCGGCCACGACAGATGTCACGGCCGGCCGCGCCTGCCCCGGACCTCGCACCGTCCGATCGCTAGATCGGATCTAGCGATCGGGTGGCCGGGATCTGGCGCCTCCTCCGTGAAGGGCTGAACGGAACGGAGACGACAGATCATGCGGGACCGCACGACGGACCTGGCGATAGAGACATCGGGCCTGGTCAAGATATTCGGCAAGAACCGAGCCGTGGACGGGCTCGACCTGAGGGTGCCCGCGGGCACCGTGTACGGCGTGCTCGGCCCCAACGGGGCGGGGAAGACGACCGCGGTCAAGATGCTGGCGACCCTGCTGCGCCCGGACGGCGGCGAGGCGAGGGTCTTCGGCCACGACGTGCTGCGCGAACCCGACGCCATACGCGCCCGGGTGAGCCTGACCGGCCAGTACGCCTCGGTGGACGAGGAGATGACCGGCACGGAGAACCTCGTCCTGCTCGGCCGGCTGCTCGGTCACCGGAAGGCCGCGGCCAGGGACCGGGCCGCGCTGCTGCTGGAGGCCTTCGGGCTGACCGACGCGGCGGCCCGGCAGGTCAAGACCTACTCGGGCGGCATGCGCAGGAGGCTGGACATCGCGGCCAGCATCCTCAACACGCCCGACCTGCTGTTCCTGGACGAGCCCACGACCGGCCTGGACCCACGCAGCCGCAACCAGGTCTGGGACATCGTCCGGATCGTGGTCGCCCACGGCACGACCGTGCTGCTCACCACGCAGTATCTCGACGAGGCCGACCGGCTGGCCGCGCGCATCGCGGTCGTCGACCACGGCCGGGTCATCGCAGAGGGCACCCCCGGCGAGCTGAAGTCGTCCGTCGGCGCGGGCATGGTCCACGTACGGCTGCGCGACCCCGCGCAGCGGCCGGCGGCCGAGCGCGTGCTGGCCGGGGAACTGGGCACCGCCGTCCATCTTGAGGCCGATCCCGTGGCGCTGACCGCCCGCGTCGCGGCGGGGGACGCGGACGCGGGCGCCGAGCGGGCCTCCCGCGCCCTCGGGTCGCTGGCGGCGGCCGGGATCGTCGTCGACGACTTCTCCCTCGGCCAGCCCAGCCTCGACGAGGCGTTCCTCGCGCTGACCGGCGCCGGGGAACGCGCCGAGGAGCACGGCGGTGGACGCGCCGGGGGGCGCGGTGGTGAACACGGCTCCGCTCCGGCGGACCGGCCCGCCGCCGGACCCGGCAGGCCCGCCGGGCACAGGTCGCACGAGACCCACGAGACGCACCACGACACGCACGAGACGTATGAGACGCGGGAGACGACGGTATGAGCGCCACGACGACCGAGACCGGCACGTCCTTCGTTCCTGCGGCCGAGACGCTGGGCGCGGTCCTGGCCCCGGGGGCACGCCCACCGCGCCCCGGCGCCCTGTCGGCCTCGATGACCTTCGGCTGGCGGGCGATGCTGAAGATCAAGCACGTGCCCGAGCAGCTCTTCGACGTCACCGCGTTTCCGATCATGATGACGCTGATGTTCACCTACCTGTTCGGCGGCGCGCTCGCGGGCTCGCCGACCGAGTACCTGCAGTTCCTGCTGCCGGGCATCATGGTGACGAGCGTCGTGATGATCACGATGTACACCGGGGTCGAGGTCAACAAGGACATCGAGAAGGGCGTCTTCGACCGCTTCCGCACGCTGCCGATCTGGCGGCCGTCCACGATGGTCGGCTACCTGCTGGGCGACATGTTCCGCTACACGATGGCGGCGACGGTCATCCTCGTGGTCGGCCTGGTGCTGGGCTTCCGCCCGCAGGGCGGCGTCGTCGGGGTCGTGGCCGCGATCGCCCTGCTGGTGGCCTTCTCGTTCGCGTTCTCGTGGGTCTGGACGATGTTCGGCCTGCTGCTGCGCAGCGAGAAGTCGGTGATGGGCATCAGCATGCTGGTGCTCTTCCCGCTCACCTTCCTCAGCAACGTCTACGTAGACCCGGCGACGATGCCGGGCTGGCTGCAGGCGTTCGTGGGCGTCAATCCCATCTCGCACCTGGTCACCGCGGCCCGCTCGCTGATGGCGGGCGCCGCCGACACCGGGGAGATCACCTGGGTGCTGGTCAGCGGCGCGGTGTGCGTCGCGGTCTTCGGCGCACTGACCATGCGCCTGTACAACCGCAGGTGAGACAGAGGATCACAGCCGCCAGGCGATCTCGTGATCGGGCTGGTACCGGCAGGTCGCTCCGGTGGAGACGGCGCCGCGCAGATGGGCGGCCAGCGCGGGGTGGAGCCCGTCGAGCTTGCGCAGGACGTCGCGAATCCGGGCGGTGACGGCCTTGCGGGCGCGTTCGGCCTCGTCGCCGAGGCGGCGGTCGCGCCCGCCGAGGCCCGAGGCGGCGCGCAGTTCCGCCAGCAGCGCCGCCCGCTCCCGGTCGAACTCCGCCGCCCTGCCGTCGTCACCCCGGTCGACAGCGCGGTCGATCTCCTCGTCGAGCAGGGTGAGCCGGTGCCGGTAACGGGCCTTGGCCTCCTCGTCGAGGACGGCGTCGCCGCCCAGCCGCCGGGCGGCGACGACGATCCGGCCGCCCTCCGGGGCGAGCAGCAGTACGGCGGGCAGGTCGGCCCCCGGGTGGCTCAGCAGCCTGTGGAGGTCGCGCAGGCCCTTGGCGTCGGGCAGGCGCACGGTGCGGTCCGCGAACGTCAGCGTCCAGACCGCGCCGTCCCGCCGGAACTCGTCGCCCACGCCGGGCACGGGGCCGGGCGCGCCGTCCCGCGCACTGTCCCGCGCACCGCCCGACGTACGGCCGGGTGAGCGGGCGGACGGGGACGCGCGCCGCCTCGCCCGGCGGGCGCGCTCCACGACGTGCCGCATGCCGAGCCGGTCCGCTTCGTTCTCCACGTCGGCCAGCAGCTTGCCGGCCGACTCCGCGTCGTCCGGACGGCCCCGGGCCAGCAGCGCCTCCGCGAGATGCGCCCGCGCCTCGACCGACCAGGGGCGGGCGAGGAGGAGGTCGGCGGACCGCCGGGCGGCGGTGAACCCCTCGATCGCCTCGTCCCACCGCTCCTGCGCCGCGTCGACGAGGGCGCGCCAGAAGACCATCGGGCCGCCGATGTCCCAGCCGTACATCGAGACCGCCCAGATGCCGGCGTACGGGTCGAGATCGGCCCGGGCCTTGTCGCACAGCCGCGGATCGCGCGACCACGCCGCGATCATGGCCTGGAACCGCAGCCACAGGGGCCGGGCCGAGCGCGGGCACGGCTCTCCCCCGGCCGTCGCGTCGCGATAGTGACGCAGCGCTGCGCCGCCGTCGCCGCGCAGCAGCGCGGTCATCCCCTCCAGCAGCCCCGGACAGGGATGCCGGCTCCGGCGCAGCACGCGGTGCACCTCGTCGAGGTCGTCGAACCTGCCCTGGAGCAGCCGTACGGCCCAGCGGTGGTGATGCAGCATGTAACCGAACTGGTCGTGCCCGTGCTGCCAGGTGAACCCGGTGAGCTCGTCGAGGACGCTCTCCGCCTCGCCGAAGTCGCCGGTGAGCGCGGCGATGATGCTCCGGTCGGCGAGCGTGGCCATGTCCATGCGGGGCAGGTCGCTTCGGCGGCCGAGCACGACGAACTCCCGGAACTGGGCGAGATATCCCGGGTCGCCCTGTTCGAGGAGCGCCACCCAGCGCAGGGCGGCGGCGACGCTCTCCATCTCCACGTCGGCCGTGCGCCGGGCCAGCGCCTGCACCTCTCCGGTGAGCTCCGCCCGCTGCGCCGCCGTGCCCGGACCCCAGATCGCGGCGTGATAGGCCCACAGGCCGAAGGTCAGCGCCTCGTCGTCCTGGCCGCGCTTGGCCAGCACCACGACCCGCACGGCCAGTTCCCGCGCGAGACGCTCGGGGGAGAGCTCCTCGCCGGGCGCACGGCCTTCCCCGAGCAGCGCGCCGTACGCCTCCCGCAGCAGGCCGGCGGCGAACCGGTGGCCGTCGCCGCCGGACAGGTCGCCGGCCTCGCCGCAGGCGCCGTGGACAGCCAGCGCCACTCGGGCCAGCAACTCGGGGTCGCCGGCCTCCCGGGCGACGGCGGCCGCCTCCTCGAAGGCCCGCCGCCCGCCGTCGTGGTCGTCGACCTGGACGAGCTCGCGGCCCAGGTCGATCGCGATCACGACCCGCCTGCGCGGCTCGCCGGCCGCCGCGAGCTCCAGCGCCCTGCGGTAGTGCCCGATCGCCTCCTCGACCGCCAGACGGCCCGCGGCGCCCCGGGCGGCGGCGAGCAGCCGGTCCACCGCGACGGACGCCTCGATCCGCTCTCCCGCGAGGTAGGCGTGCCGGGCCAGGTCCGCGGGCAGGACGTGCTCGGCCAGGCCGGGCGACCCGTCGACGGCCCGGACGACCGCGGCGTGCAGGCGGGGCGCCTCTCCCCCGTCCGGCGACCCGCCCGGCGATCCGTCCGGCGGCTCGTACAGCGACTCGTACAGCGTCTGCCGGACCAGGTCGTGGGCGAACGCGAACGTGTCTCCCCCGCGTTCCACGACGAGGCGGGCGGCCACGGCCTGGTCGAGCAGCCGTTCCAGGTGGGGAACGGGGGTCTCGGCGACGGCGGCCAGCACCTGGCGGTGGAACTCCCGGCCGAGCACCGCGGCGGTGGTGAGCAGGCCGATGACCGGCCGGGGCAGCAGGGACAGCCGGCGCAGCAGGGTGTCGCGGACGCCGGGGGCGATGGCGGTCACGGAGCCGCCGCCACTCCACAGCCGCGCCGTCTGCTCGACGAAGAACGGGTTGCCGCCGGTGCGCCGGTGCACCTCGGCGACCAGATCGGCGGACGGCTCCCGGCCGGCGGCGCGGGTCATCAGCGCGCCGACCTCCTCCCGTCCCAGCCCGGTGAGCGTGATCGTCGCCGCCCGCGCCGTCAGCGGCAGCACGAGAGGGCGTAGCGGATGATCCGGCGACTCCACCTCGACGTCACGGTAGGTGCCGACCAGCAGCACCCGCTCGAACCAGGTGTGCTGCGCCGCGAACTCCAGCAGCCGGAGCGTCGCGGGATCGGCCCAGTGCAGGTCTTCGAGGACGACCACGAGGGGACGGCTCTGCGAGACCGACACAAGGGCGCTGGTCACCGCGTCGTACAGCCGGAAGCCGTCGGCCGCGTCGGCCCCCGGCGACTCTCCCAGCAGGGCGGACAGGCCGGCGCCCCCGGCCTCCTCGGCCGCCGCCCACTCCCCCGGCGCGGCGCAGCGCCGCAGCCCGCGAAGGACCTGCACCCAGGGCCAGTAGCCCGGCGCGCTGTCGGAGTCCCAGCACGACCCGCCGAGCACGAGGGCGCCCAGGCGCCTGGCCTCCTCCGCCACGCTGGCGACGAGCGTGGTCTTGCCGATGCCGGCCTCACCGGCGACCAGCACCAGGCCGCCGTGGCTGGCGACCGCACGTCCGATCTCGGCACGCAGCAGCGCGGCAGGATGCTCCCTGCCGAGCAGTCCGGTGATCGCGCCATCGATTCGCATGCCGCTCCGAAGGTATCCGCCCGCTCCGACAATTCACGGCCGCCGGGGATCTCTCGCCGTACGGTACCGCGTCTCCTCGGCCGTAGGGCGCCGCGGACGACTCAGGCGAAGAACTCCGTCAGGATGCGCGCCAGTGCGGCGGGTCGCTGCAGCACCGCGTGGTCCTCACCGGGCATCACCCGCAGTTCGGCGCCCGGAAGGGCCGCCGCGACCGCCTCCGTCGCCTTCGCGAGGCCGGGCGAGGTCTGGTCGCCGTAGACCGCCAGCACCGGCGCACCGATCCCGGCGACCCGCTCCTGCGGCCTCCCCTGCCAGGGCGCGGTGACCAGCACGTCGTACGGCAGGCTGGGGGCCTTGTCCGCCATGAACGCCCATCCCTCGCCGGCCTTCATCCCGGCGACCGCCTCGGCCGGGACGCCGACCGCCTCACGGAGGAACAGTTCGGTCGCGCCGTCGCGGTCCCCGGCCGCGACCAGCGCCCTGAGCCGGTCGTATATGTCGGCCGCCGGCCTCGGCTGGTCCTCGTCGGCGTGGTAAGGCGGTTCGTAGACGGCGACCCGGTCGATCGGCAGCCCGCGCCCGGCCGCCTCCAGCACCAGGATGGCGCCGGAGGAGTGGCCGAACACCGAGGCCCGGCCGCCCGCGTGCTCGATGACGGCCGCCAGGTCGGCGACCTCGTTCGCCACCTGGTAGTCCTCGCTCCTGTCGTCGCTGGCCCCCCGGCCGCGCCGGTCGTAGGTCAGCACGGTGAACGCCGGTGCGAGCTCGGCGGCGAGCGCGGCCACGGTCGAGCGATCGTTGAACGCGCCGCCGACCAGGATGACCGGCGCGCCCCGGCCGATCGTGTCGACGGCGAGGGTCGTGCCGTCCTCCGAAGTGATGGTCTGGGTCATGTCTGCCGGCCTTTCGGGTTGGCTTACGGGTGTGGCTTACGGTCGGGTGAAGGTGACGTGGGTGACGCCGCTGGGAGTGGACACCGACTCGACGCGGAAGCGCTTCTCGAGTTCCTCCAGCCCGTCCCACAGTCGTTCGCCGCGGCCCAGGACGATCGGGACGACGGCGACGTGCATGTGGTCGACCAGGTCCGCGGCCAGGAACTGGCGGACGGTGCTCGGCCCGCCGCCGATGCGCACGTCGAGGCCGCCCGCCGCCTCGCGGGCCTGACGCAGCGCCTCCTCGGGGGTGGCGTCGACGAAGTGGAAGGTGGTTCCCCCTTCCATCTTCACGGAGGGCCGGGGGTGGTGGGTCAGGACGAAGACCGGCGTGTGGAACGGCGGGTTCGGCCCCCACCAGCCGTTCCAGTCGTGGTTCTCCCACGGTCCCCGCTGCGGCCCGAACTTGTTGCGGCCCATGATCTCCGCCCCGATGCCCGTGTCCCACGTGCGGACTATGGCGTCCTCGACCCCGGTGCTCCCGCCGGTCTTCCCCTGCATGGCCTGGAAGGTACGCGTCTCGAAGAACCACTCGTGCAGGCGTTCGCCCGCGTGGCCGAACGGCTCGTCGAGGCTCTGCCCCTCGCCGGTGGCGAAGCCGTCCAGGGAGACGGCGAAGTTGTGCACCCTGACACGTGACATGGTTGATCTCCCGATCTCCACAGGTGATTGCGGATTGCAATCACTAAGAAGGAGCGTAGACTGGGTAATTGTAAAACGCAACCAGTTGGAGGTCGGCGATGCGAGACGAGCCCCGGTCGGGCTGCCCGATCAACGGGTCGGTGGAGGCGCTCGGAGACAGGTGGAGCCTCATCGTGCTGCGCGACGTGATCTTCGGTGGGCGCCGGCACTTCCGTGACCTGCTCGCCAACTCCATGGAGGGGATCGCGTCGAACATCCTCAGCAGCCGCCTCAAGGCCCTCGTCGCCAAGGGGCTCCTGACCCACGAGGAGGCGGGGCGCGGACGACGGGGGACCTACAGTCTCACCGAGGCGGGCATCCAGACGGTCCCGATCATGGTCGCGCTCGGCTCCTGGGGCCTGCGGCATCTCCCGACGACACCGGCGCTGGCCATCCGGGCGCGGTTGCTGGAGGAAGGCGGCCCGCCCCTTTGGGAGGACCTGATGGACGAGCTGCGCGAGGCGCACCTCGGCGTCCCCCGCCCGGACCCCGGCCGCCCCCGCGCGTCCCAGCTCCTCCAGGAGGCGTACGAACGCGTCGTGGCGGAGGGGCATCCGGACGGGCCCGTGAGGTCCGTGGACTCCGGGCTCAGGCGGTGATGACGCTCACGCGCCGCCGTACAGCAGGGGCAGGTCGACCAGGAGGACGCGGGGGTCGCGGGCGGCGGCCTCGGTGAGCGCGGGATCGAAACCGGCGCCGCTGTAGAGGGCGAGCACCGTGTCGCGCGTGTCGAGCCCTCGCATGTGCAGCTGGTCCCTGGCCTGCGCCAGGCGCTTCAGGTGGCCGACGTTCATGGTCTGCGACCGCTTCGCCTCGCCGACCGACAGGAGCCGGCGCGGGTGGTCGTCCTGCGGCGCGAGGGCGATCACGTCGACCTCGATGTTCTGTCCCCTGCCACCGCCGGGGGCGATCCCCGCGGCGACCTCGGTGGCGTACTCGCCGTCCCAGTCGTGGGCGAGCGCGAACTCCCGGCAGACGTGCTCGAAGTGCGGGCCCACCACCTGCGCCGCGAACCTGGCTCCGGCGCCCCGCCACACCCGGTCGGCCCATCCCCGCTCCAGCAGGCTCCAGGCCGGACGCATGATCGCCTCGTAGAACGTGACGAGCGGCTCGGCGACCCGGTAGAGCGAGCGCTTGCGGATCGGGTCGATCTCCTTGCGGATGAGCCGGCAGTCCTCCAGCACGGCGAGCGGATGGGCGATGTCGGTCGCCTTCCGCTCCATGTGCCCCGCGATGCCGCCCCGCGTGTTGTTCCCGGCCGCGATCGCGCCGAGGACGGCGTGGTAGAGCGCCTCGTCGCGGATCTCCATCTGGTTCGTCAGCAGGTATCGGGCCTCGCGGAAGAGCGGCACCGCGGGGTCGAGCACCCGCCTGACCACCCAGTCGTCGAGATCCTCGCCCGGCGCCTCGTGGTCGACGAAGCCGGTCCGGTACGCCGGCGTCCCGCCCACGATGGCGTTCACCTGAAGCGCGAGCCGGGGGTCCTCGATTCCCCAGAACCGCCGGAAGCCGATGGTCGAAGGGCTTCTTATAAGTGGACTTCTTAGAAGTGTACTTATACAGATGGCGATCTCAGTGGTCCGGCGCGAAGTGGGAGAGGACCTCGGGGTTGGCCATGGCGTCGCGGTTGGCCGCCCGGTCGACGGGCGTGCCGAGCAGGATCTTCCGTACGGGGACCTCCAGCTTCTTGCCCGACAGCGTGCGGGGGATGCCGGGGACCTCGTGGATCTCGTCGGGTACGTGCCGGGGCGACAGTTCGGTGCGCAGGGCCGTACGCAGCCGGGAGATAAGGTCGTCGGACAGCGCCGTGCCGTCGGCGAGCGTGACGAAGAGCAGCAGCCTGCCCTCCTGGCCGAGTTGCCCGGTGTCGATGACCAGGCTGTCGGCGATCTCCTCGAACCGCTCCACGACCCGGTAGAACTCGCTGGTGCCCATGCGCACCCCGCCGCGGTTCAGGGTGGAGTCGGACCGGCCGTAGATGACGCAGCCGCCGTCAGGGAGGATCTTGATCCAGTCGCCGTGCCGCCAGACGCCCGGATAGTCGGCGAAGTACGACTCCCGGTACCGGTCGCCGGAGGGGTCGTTCCAGAACATGACCGGCATGGACGGCATGGGCCGGGTGATGACAAGTTCGCCCACCTCACCGATGATCGAGGCCCCGGAGGGGTCGAACGACTCGACGGACGCACCGAGGCAGCGGCACGGGATGACGCCGGCCCGGATCGGCAGCAGCGGGACCGGGCCGACGAACCCGGTGCACACGTCGGTGCCGCCGGAGAACGAGCCGAGCTGCACGCCGGGCCCGACCTCGGAGTAGACCCAGGCGAACCCCTCCGGCGGCAGCGGCGAGCCGGTCGAGCCGATGCCGCGCAGCCGGTCGAGGCCCTCCGGCTTCACCCCGGCCTTCATGGACGCCACGATGTACGGCGCGCCCGTGCCGAAGTAGGTCACACCCTCCTCGGCGGCGAGCCGCCACAGGGCCTCGGTGCCGGGATGGGCCGCGCTGCCGTCGTACAGCAGGACGGTGGCGCCGGCCAGCAGGCCGCCGATGAGGTAGTTCCACATCATCCAGCCGGTGGTGGTGTACCAGAAGAACACGTCCCCCTCGCCGAGGTCCTGGTGGAAGGACAGCGACTTGAGGTGCTCCAGGACGATTCCGCCGTGGCCGTGGACGATCGGCTTGGGCAGGCCGGTGGTGCCCGAGGAGTACAGCACCCACAGCGGATGACCGAACGGCACCCGCTCGAACTCCAGCGGCGCGAACTCGGCGCGCAGGTCGTCCCAGCTCGGCGCGCCGTCGGGCGCCTCAGCGCCGAGCCGGGGGATCCAGACGGTAGCCCGCAGCGTCGGCAGCTTCCCGGCGATCTCGCGCACCACCTCCGACCGGTCGTACGCCTTGCCGCCGTAGCGGTAGCCGTCCACCGCGATCAGCACCTTCGGCTCGATCTGCGCGAAGCGGTCGGTCACGCTGGGCGCGCCGAAGTCCGGCGAGCAGGAGGACCAGATCGCCCCGAGCGAGGCGGTGGCGAGGAAGGCGATGAGCGCCTCGGGGATGTTCGGGACGTAGGCCGCGACCCGGTCGCCGAGCCCGACGCCGAGCCGCACCAGCCCCGCCCGGACCCGGGCGACCTCCTCGCGGATCTCGCCCAGCGAGTACTGCCAGCGACTGCCCGACTCGTCGCGGAAGACCACCGCCGTACGGCCGGGGTGGCCGCGCAGCGCGTTCTCGGCGTAGTTGAGGGCCGAGCCGGCGAACCATTCGGCGTCCGGCATCGTTCCACGGATGACGGGCCCGTCGCCACGCGTGCCGATCACGCCGAAGTAGTCCCAGATGGACGTCCAGAAGTCGGCCGGAGACTCGACCGACCACTTCCACACGTCCTCGTACGTACCGGTGTGGCCCAGCCGTTCCATGTACCGGGTGATCCGGGCGGCACGCACGACGTCGGGCGTGGGTTCCCAGAGCAGAGCGCCTTCCTCGACCATGCCCCCCATCTTCGCCATGCCCGGGCCAGGTGTCACCCTCGCGGCCCACACAGAACACCCCTGTCATATGTGGGTTCTGAGCTGGTCGATCGCGATGCGGGCGGCGGCCCCGATCGCGGCGTCGGCGCGCGGCTGGTTCTGCGCCGTGCTGAGCGACCGGGTGAAGACCGCCACGGCGTAGCGCCCGCCGTCGGGATACTCGACCACCCCGACCTCGTTGCGGAGCGTGGGCAGCGTGCCCGTCTTGCCGCTCACCGCGACGTCGTCGAACGGGAAGCCCGAGGCCAGCCGGTGCGGCCACACCTGCAGCGCCATGAGGCGGCGGACCGCCGCGCACGAGGCGGCGCCCGCCGCCTCGTCCCGCCAGATCATGGCCAGCAGCCGGGTCATCTCGCGTGGCGTGCTCCGGTTGCTCCGCTCCGGATGGAGCGCGCGCAGCCGTGCCACCACCTCGGGGTCCGCGCACGCCTGCATCAGGGCGGCCTGGTCCGCCACACCCGCGTCCTCCCACAGGCTGGTCAGCATGTCGCGGCAGTCGTGCACCACCCGCGTCTCCGTGAGCCCGAGACCGTCGAGCAGCGTGTTGACCGCCTCCCGGCCCACCCGCGCCAGCAGCACGTCGGCCGCGGCGTTGTCGCTCACCGTCATCATCAGGTACGCCAGATCGCGCAGCGACAGCGTGGCGTCGTCCAGCATCGCCGCCAGCCCGGTGCCCCCACGCGTACGGCCCTCCGCCGGAACGCGGACGAGCCCGGCGAGGTCGAGCAGCCCGCGCTCGGCCTGGCGGTGCAGTTCCAGCAGCAGGGGCAGCTTGAAGACCGACGCGAGCACCACCGGCTCGGCGGCCCGCAGGCCCACCTCGCGCCCGCCGTCGACGTCGACGGCGTGCAGCCATCCGGTGACGCCGGCGTTGCGGAAGACACGCTCCAGCGGATCCACGCCGGGGCTCACGCGAGGAACCCGGTCGCCGGGCGCGGCGCCACACGGGGCGTGGGCGGCGCTCCCTCGTCCACCATGCCCGCGCTCTCCTTCAGCACCCGTACGGCCACGGCCGTGAAGTCTCGCACGTACGGCCCCGGCTCGGCCCGCCAGGCCGGGAGGCAGCGCCAGGCCAGGGGCGTGCCCGCGAGCGGCCGCCACACCACCCCCGGCGTCTCCGCGGGTGCGCCGAACGCGACGGCCGTGCCGGACAGGACCAGGCCGAGGGCGAACTCCACGCGGTCTGTGCAGGTGATCGCGGTGGGGACGAATCCGCCGCGGCGGCAGGAGGCCAGCGTGTCGTCGTACAGACCGGGCTCTGCGTCCCGGGGGAACAGCACCAGCTCCCGCCCGGCCAGGTCGCCGAGGTGCACGGACGCCCAGGCGGTGAGCTCGTCGTCCTCGGCCAGCAGGACGCCCGGATGACGGACGAGCACGGGCCCGTAGGCGAGCCCGTCCGCGGCGACCGGATGCCGCAGCAGCCCGACGTCGAGCCTGCCCTCCAGCAACGCGGCGACCTGCGCGGCCGTGCCCATCTCGGCGGGCGACAGCCGTACGTCGGGGCGCCGGTCGCGGAACCCCGCGATGAGCGCGGCGAGCACGGGTGCGCCCAGGTCGGCAGGCACGCCCGCACGCACGACCGCCGCGTCGCCGCGCGCCAGGTCGGCCATGAGGTCGCGCATCCGCTCCACCCTGGCGACGATCTCACGGGCCTCGGGCACCAGCAGCCGGCCCGCCTCGGTCAGCGCGACCCGGCGGCTCGACCGCTCGAACAGGCGCATGCCCAGCTCCTCCTCCAGACGCCTGATGCGCTGGCTGAGCGGCGGCTGGGCCATGCCCAGCCGCGCGGCCGCGTTCCCGAAGTGCAGCTCTTCCGTCACGACGAGGAAGTAGCCGAGATGCCGGACAAGGTCCACGAGCTGGGAGCATATCCAAATCGCACATGAAGCGCGTTCATATCCATATTGGACATACTCCCGGCCGGTCTGCTGCCCTTGACGCGCACTCGACTCGAAGGGGGACGCATGAGAGAGCGAAGGCGGTGGCCGTACGTCACGGCGGGGGTGCTCGTTCCGGTGGTGGCCGCGGGGGCGACCATCTGGGCGCTGCGGACGAAGGGCTCACCCGAGGAGACCGCGCGGGACTTCCTCGCGGCCTGGTCACGCTCGGACTACGCGGCGATGCGCGCGCTCACCGCCGGCCCGCCGGCCTCTTTCGAGAGCACCTACCGCCGCTTCCACGACGACCTGAAGCTGACCGGGCAGCGATTCCAGGTGAGGGACGTCCAGGAGGAGACCGTGCGGTTCCGGGCACGGCTCACCGGCCCGCTGCCCATCGCGTACGACGGCAGGCTGCGGCTGGTCGAGAGCGACCGCGCCTGGAAGGTGGCCTGGACCCCGGCGGCCGTCCACCCGCGGCTGACCGGCGGCGTGCGGGCCAGGCTCACCACGGTGCCCGCCGAACGTGCCCCGACGACCGCCGCGGACGGCACCCGCATCGACACGCCGGACGCTCCGGGCTCCGTGCAGCAGATCGTGGAGGCACTCCGGGCTCAGTACGGCTCCCGCCTGGACGGCACCGCGTCCGCGCGGGCCGACCTCGTCGACACGCGGACGGGCTCGAAGGTCGTCACCCTCGCCGAAGGCGGGGCGAAGCCCGGCGAGCCGCTGCGGACCACGCTCGACCTGCGGGTGCACCGGGCGGGGGCGCGGGCCCTGGACGGCGTGGCCAAACCCGCCTCGCTCGTCGCGCTGCGCCCGTCCACGGGCGAGGTCCTGGCGGTGGTGAACAAGCCGGGCGGCTACAACCGCGCCCTGCTCGGCGCGTACCCGCCCGGCTCCACCTTCAAGGTGGTTACGGCCTCGGCCCTGGTCGCCGGTGGCGTCACGCCCGGCCAGACCGTCGAGTGCCCCGCCGAGAAGACGATCGGCGGCTTCCCGTTCCACAACGCCGAGCACCACGACTACGGCACGCTGCGCTTCGTCGACGCCTTCGCCCATTCGTGCAACACCACGTTCGGCGCCATGGCGGTGGACCGCCTCGGCGCGGACCGCCTGACCAAGGTGGCCGCCGACTTCGGGTTCGGCGCCACCATCAAGATCGGCGTGCCGGCCGTGGACGCCGCCTTCCCCGCGCCGCGCGACGAGACCGACCTCGCGTCCGCCGCCATCGGCCAGGGGCGCGTCCTGGCCAGCCCGCTGAACATGGCCGCGGTCGCGGGCGCCGTCGCCGCGGGCACCTGGCGCCAGCCCCGGCTGGTCCCGGCCTCACTCGTCCCGGACGCCACTCCTCCCCGCCGGCTGGAGCCTGCGGTCGTGTCCGCGCTGCGGAGGCTGATGCCCGCCGTGGTCAGCGAGGGCACGGCGAGCGGTGTCTCCTTCCCGCCGGGCGCCGCGGGCAAGACCGGCACGGCCGAGTACGGCTCGGGTGAGGCGGGGTCGGGCGAGGCGGGGTCGGGCAACGAGCCGCCCACCCACTCGTGGTTCATCGGATACAGGGGCGACCTGGCCTTCGCGGTGGTGGTCGAGGGCGGCGGCACCGGCGCGGAGGTCGCCGCCCCGGTCGCCGCCCGCTTCCTCAGGGCGCTCTGAGCGACGACCGTACGCTCGTCGGCCTCCTCCGCAGCGGCCGGAAGGCCGGCTCCGATCGTCGGAACCGGCCTCTCGGCCCGGCAGGCGAGCCGGGGTGGTTCAGTACACCTCGCTCCTGTTGTTGTTGATCTCGTCCAGGATCCGGATCGCGTCGCCGTAGCGATCCCCGTTGCCCGCTACGGGAAGGGCGAGCGTTCCGGCGGCGAAGAGAGCCGCGTCACGGACGGTGTGGACGCCGTTCCGGAGGCCCGCCGCCGAGGAGACCGTCGTGTCGGCGTTGACGCGCCGGGTGGCCAGGTTGAAGTAGCCGGCGAGAAGCTGGGTGCGCAGGATGTTCACCTGCGGGCCGCCCGCCGTCAGGACGGCCGTGACCTCGGCCGGCGACAGGGCGCCGTCTGCGGTCGAGCCGTCCGCCCTCTCGAAACGCTGGTCGGTCGCCTGGATGCGGGCGAGGATCTCGCCCGTCCACTGCTGCGAATGGTTCTTCCAGTACCCCTGGCTCAGCGGGTCGCGCGTCGCGGGCACCTGGGTGATCCTCGTCGTGGCCGACGCGGTCACGGGCGCGTACGTGCAGCCGTTGGCGTTGGTGAACGTCACCCGGGCCGTGTTCGCGACCGTGCTTCCCGGCGCGGCGAGCAGGCTCGGCCGGGCCGTGTACTCGATCGCCTTGCGGCCCGAGGCGCCGGCGACGCCGCCGACGTGCCAGACCAGGGTGCGGGTGCCGTCCCCGTTGAGGGTCACCTCCGGCGCGGGCCCGGCTCCCGTGTCCAGCGCCCTGCTGTAGTACACCCCGGCGGGGAGGACGTCGGTGACGACCACGTCGTCCGCGCCGCCGCTGCCCGTGTTCTCGTACGTGATCCGGTAGGTGATCGCCTCGCCCGCGTTGACCGACGGGGTGGCGGTCTTCGACACGGCGAGCACCGGCGCGTGCACGGTGGTCGTGACCGTGCCGGAGCCGGAGAAGGCGTTGCCGAGCATGTCCTTGGCCGTGGCGGAGGCCCTGTTGGTCAGGACCGTGCCGTCCTCGGCGGTGCACGGCACCTCCACGCTCACGTGGCGCGTCGCACCGGCTCCGACGGGGAGCAGGCCGATGTCGAAGACGGCGCGCGTACCGTCGGGTGCGACGTCGGTGAGTTCGGTGGAGAGCGCCGGGCCGCGGCCCGTGTTGGCGACCTTCGCGTCGTAGCCGACGGTGTCACCGGGGTTGGCGCCTGCCGGGCCGGTGGTGTCCACGGCCGGTTCCGGCCGGACCAGCGGGGCGAGGAACGCGCGGTTGTCGCGGACGGCGTCGGGGTCGGGCTCGCCCTCGGTGGGCCTGCCGGCCGTCGGGAAACCGTCGATGGTCCGGAACCCGTAGAAGATCCTGTTCCAGTCCTCGGAGCCGTTCAGTGTTCCCAGGATGGCTGCCTCGCCGGGGTCCTGGGTGCCGTTGCCGTTCGCGTCGTTGAAGTCGCCGTTGATGTTCGCGGACACGTTGGCGGTCGGCAGCGGCGGCCCGCACGTCGCGCCGGACAGTCCGCCGCCGTCCCAGTCGTTGCCGCCCGCGCCGGCGACGCCGATTCCCGCGCACTCGTCCAGGCCGGGCGGCAGCACCTCGTTGAGCGGCGAAAGGGCGACGCGGGAGTAGTCGCAGCCTCCCGGGACGACTCCGGGGAACGCCGGGACGCTGCAGTCCTGGAAGGTGTAGTTCATGAGGCTCAGGTAGTTGGGTTTGTTGTTGACGCTGTCGCCGCCGCCGTGCTGCAGGCCGAGGGTGTGGCCGAACTCGTGCATGAGCGTGCCCGCCTGCTCGTTCTGCGTGCCGACCGAACGGCCGCCGGCGTCGGTGCCCCAGCAGGCGCCGCCCCCCGCGTTCGTGCCGCCCAGGGCGACGATGAAGTTCACGCCGGGGATGCCCTTCGCCCAGCCGCTCGTGCAGTCGTTGGCCGCGGACCGGTAGTTGGTCTGGTGGACGAACAGCGCGTAGCGGAAGAGGAGGTCGCGGGCCTTGTTCATGTTCTTCAGGGTGAAGAAGTTAGTCGCCGGCCTGCCGGCGGCTCCGTCCCAGTCGACCACCGTGTTGCCGGCCTCCGCGATCCGGTCGCCGCCGCCTCCGTAGTTGCCGAAGGTCCCCACCGGTGCCGCCGTCCCTGCACGCGGCACCGTGGTGGCGGTTCCCGGGGCCTGGCGGAACATGTTGCCGACGTCGACGTGCAGTTGGAGCCCCTTGGTGCCGTCGGCGTTGTCCACGGGAGCGTCGGCGAACGCCTGGACGACCGATTGGACCGCCCCCTGAGCCGGGCAGTGGTCGTGGTCGGCGGCGGCCAGGCAGTCGACCTCCAGGAACAGGTCCTTCCGCAGCGGGTCGGCGCCCATGCCGGGGAGATCGACGTCCACGGTGCCGTCGCCGTCCGCGTTGTAGCCGTTGCGCTCCCATCCGTCGAGCAGGAAGTCGCCGTCGGAGTCGCCGCTGGTCGACTCGGTGCTGACGTCGAAGCACACCTTGACGCGGGGTTCGTCGTCGTCTCCGCCGTCCCCCGTCGAACACGACTGGGGCCAGTTGACCTGGTCCTCCTGGCCGGTGTGGTCGATCCACTTGCCGTTGTAGTAACTGACCCTGAAGTCGAGGTTGTTGTCGTCGTCGCGCGGGCTCGCGTCGCCGAGGTCGTCGCCGGAGCTGTCGTCCCTGTCCCAGATCTGGATGGTGACCGGCACGTTCACCACGCTGTCGGGAACCTGCGTCGACACCACCCAGAACGGGTCGATGCTCCCGTTGTTGTCGATGATGGGGGTAGACGGGTCGTCGTCGCTGCTACCCGGTGGCTGTTTTACGCCGTTTATCCACACTTTGGCGTAGAAATCGGCGTGGCCTTCCAGCGCGGCCTCCAGCCCCTCCTCGTCACAGTCGTCCACGCACTCCACATGGGTGATGGTGACGGAGAAGGGGCGCGTACCGGCGGCTCGGGCGGTTCCACCGGCAAGGTTCATCGCGAGCATCCCGAGGAGAAGCACCGCGACGGCTGAGATTCGACTGATCATCGCGAATCCTTGCGTAGGAGATTTGCGCTCAGGATCGATCGCGTGATCAGGCCTGCCAAGAGTATCCGTATACTCACCTAACTCTGCGGATCACCCGCATTCCGCCTAGTGCTCCAGTGACACATCGAGTTCGTGTTCGGACCTGCGCTGGTAGAGGAAGGCCAGGGCGAGCGTCACCCCAGCCTGGCGGCCAGGTTCCCGGTGAGCTCACGTCACCTGTCACCGCTGCCTGGTGGACGGGTGTTCAGCCGCCGATGCCGACGACGTCGACGTGTACCCGCCACAACCTCTGCGGAAGTGCACACCGGGGCGTGGTGTGCAGGCAGGCGTAGTCGGTCATGGTGCTCACGTCGGCGGAACCGGCGGTGCCGGTGCGGTACACCTCGAACAGCGGCTGATCGGTCGGGTATCCGCCGCGGGTCAAGGCCTTCACGAGAGCCGGTCCGCTGACGGCGGTCGGGCGGTACGCCGCGGGGAGGGAGATGCCGAGGGTCTGTCCGATGCGAAGGGTGATCGTCTTGCCGTTGTCGGCCTCGGTGAGCGTGACGCTCGGCTCACCGGTGATGGCGTCGTCGACGCAACTCGCCGTCGGGGCCGGTCCAGTGCCGGTGACGTGCGTCCCGGAGGTGGTGGCGGCGCACCCGGCCGGCTGGGCGGCCGCCACCGCCGCTCCTCCGGCGACTGCCGGTGTGGCGAGCATGGTCAGCAGGCCGACGATCGTGCTCAGGCCCAAGGTCATCCGTCTTGTCCAAGCCACGGCTACGCACCTCTCAGCGCACGCGGGACGGTGCCGACCCAGGCCGGGACACCGCACGATGGAATTCCGGCAGACGCATAGTCAATGACGACCTTGCTGGTGTCAAGGATCGGTGAATATTTCAGGAATCGCCCACTCGCGGCTCGCCCCTTGACCGGCACCTGCCGCTCTGACGTGCACGTTCGTTCTGCCGGGCAGGAGAACGCGGCTACCGGGATCAGAACCCGGCCCAGTACTCCAGAGGCAGGGTCGTGCCGGGCACCGGCACACGCCGACGTCTCAGCGGCCCGTACGGCCGGCCGGGGTGGTCAGGCGGGCGACGGCCGCGACGACCTCGGAGGGGTTGGCGAGGTCGGGCAGCACGATGTCGGCGCCCGCCTCGTGCAGCTCGGCCGGGGTGGACCGGCCCGAGGCCACGGCGATCATCGCCGCGCCGCCGATCCGCGCCGCCTGGACGTCGCGGGCGGAGTCGCCGACGAGCACGGTGTTGCCCGCGGTGAAGGCGGCGCCGTGCCGCTCCCTGGCCCGGCCCTGGGCGACCTGCAGCAGGGTGGCCTTCGGATAGACCTCCTCGCCGTACCCGCCCACCTCGAAGTCGATCCACTTGTCCAGGCCGAAGGCCTTGAGCTTGTGGACGGCGTTGCTCTTGACGGTCCCGGTGAGCACCGACTGCACGACGCCGTCGAGACGGGAGACGGCCTTGAGCGCGTCCCGCGCCCCGGGCATCGCACGCCCCTCCCTGGTCAGACGGTCGCGCCGTTCGGCGAAGCAGACGGCCAGCGCGTCGAGGAACCTCGGCAGGTGGTGGTCCTCGACGGCGATGCCGTTGACGGCCAGGGTCTCGAAGACGATCTCGGAGTCGGGGCGGCCCGCCGCCGGCGCGAGTTTCACCAGCGGCCGTCCCGTCACCATCCGGAAGGCTGCCGCGTAGGCGTCGCGGGTGACGATGGCGACGTCGACGAGCGTGAGGTCGACGTTCCAGAGAACGAGGCGGTTGATCGCGGCCTCCGTGGGGGGGTGCGTCGGGGATCGTGCCCAGCGTACGGCCCACGGGCGGGGCAGACGATGCCGCGGCCGTCACCGGCATACCGAATGTGCGATCCGGCGCCCGCGGGTACGCGACCCGGACCGGCACGGCGCCGCGCCGTGCCGGGCTTCGATGGCTCCTCGACGTGGAGGAACGCCAGGCCCGCCGGGACGCGTGAGCCCGGGCGGCCGTCAGACGAAGTCGAGTGCGTCGGCCAGCGAGTCCACCACCGGGACTCCGACGCCCTCCAGGTCGGACCGCCGCGTCATGCCGCCCGTGTAGAGGACCGCGCGGGCGCCGACGTGCAGTGCGGCGTGGGCGTCGTCCACGCTGTCGCCGATGACGACGACCTTCGCCGAGTCGATGCCCAGCGCGCGCAGGTGCTCGACCATGTGCTCGGCCTTGTGACCCCCGGACGCCGAGCGCAGTCCGTCGACCCGCCGGAAGTGACCGTCGATGCCGAACTCGCCGACCTTCCGGACCAGCCGCTCGTGGCCCCACATGGACAGCAGCGACTGCGTGCGGCCCGACTCGTCCCAGGCGCGCAGGCTCGACAGCGCGCCCTCGGCGAGATTGCAGACCTCCATCAGCCGGTGATAGTGCTCGTGGAAACCCGTGTCGAGCAGCTCCCACTCGCCCTCGCGCAGCGGCCGGCCGAGCATCCGCTCGTACGCCACCCAGATCGGGCGGGTGTAGACCTCGCGGAAGCCCTCCACGTCGTACGGACCGAGGCCGTACGACTGGAAGAGCTCGTTGGTCGCGCCGATGACGGCGTCGACGTCGTGGAAGAGCGTCCCGTTCCAGTCCCAAACAATGTGTGTCATCGCGTCTCAAGCTTAGACGGCGCCTGTGACGAAATCGTGAACTGCGCCGGTCAGGTCAGCAGATCGGGGATCTCCTGCGTGGCGTACCAGAGCAGTTCGTGGTCCTCCACGCCGTCCACGACGAACCGCGCGTCGTCGTCCCCGCCGTCGGCGGCGGGCAGCACCGCGATCGCCGCCTCGACGTCCGGCACGGCGGCCGGATCGTCTACGTGCACCGCGGCGAGCAGCTTCAGCGGAACCGGCTCGACCACCCGGACGCGGGCGCGCTCCTCCAGGCCGCCCCCGGCCTTCACGGTCTCGTCCGGCACGTCGGCCGCGAGGACCACCCGCCGGGCGGCGCCCTCTCCGTCACCGGCCGCCGGGCCGGCGGCCAGCAGGCGCAGCGAGGCGCGGGCGGCCTCGGTGAGCGCGACGTACTCCAGTTCCTCGGTGTCCCCCGAGGCGTACCACTCGATCAACGCGGGGGTGACCGCGAAGCCGGTCAGCGGAGCCGGACCCAGCTCACCGGCGGCGACGACGCGCGCCAGCGCGGGCAGCGTGGACGGCAGATACACGCGCATGCGTTCCTCGACTCGATATCGGTGCGGCCGGGACACCCCCGGCCCGTCCCTGCGGCTGAATCTACAGACCGGGCGGCTGCTCCGCGGAGCGTGCCGCGCGCAGCGGCACGCCGAACAGGCGCTCCATCTCGGCGATGGTCGCCGTGGGATCGGTGTGGTGGACGCCGACCAGCCCGAGGGCCCGCGCCGCCGTGATGTTCGCCTCGATGTCGTCGACGAACACGCACTGCCCCGCCTCCAGCGCGAGCAGGCCGAGCGCGTGGTGGAAGATGCGCTCCTCCGGCTTGCGCATGCCGACCTCGCCGGAGATGACGACCGCGTCGAAGATGGCCTCCCAGCCCTCGCGCGTGTAGTGGTCGCCCCACGAGTTCGACACCAGGCAGGTGCTCAGCCCCGCGACGCGGGCCAGGCGCAGCATCTCGTTCATCTCCTCGACCGGCCGGAACCCGGCGAACATCCGGGTCAGCAGGCCGTCGGCCTCGGGCTGGCCGCCGTCGAGGGTGACCAGGCGGGCGGCCAGCTCGCGCTCGAAGTCGAAGATGGGGATCTCGCCGCGCTCCAGCGCGTGGATCGGGTTCTCTCCGCCTGACTGGACACCGGCCTGGTAGGCCTGGGTGACCAGCGCGCGCATGACCTCCCGGTAGTGCCGGGGGTCGATCCGGTCGGCCTCGATCCACTCCACGATGGACTCGGTCAGGCTCGTCGTCAGAACCCCGCCCCAGTCGATCAGCACACCCTTGAGCACCGCGCCTCCCAGCCGACGTGCCTTCCAAATATAGGTCTCCCCCGGCGACCGCCCCGCCCAAGCCCGCGCGAGACCAGGCGGCCAGGGGCTCAGGCGCGCAAGGGCTCAAGCGGGCAGGGCTCAGGCGGGCAGCGCTCAAGCGGGCAGCGCTCAAGCGGGCAGGGGCTCAGCGGGACTGGGCGAAGACGCGCTGGGCCACCTTGAGGTGCTCGGGGGACCGCAACGCGCCGGGGTCGGTGCGGATCGGCCCGAAGAGGCCGCGCCTCTCCTTCAGCCGCAGGATCCGCAGCACCGACTCGTCGATCCTGCTTTCGGAGATCCGCCCCGACCTGACCGCCTTGAGGATGGCGTCGTACGCCTTCGGGAGGTTCGGCGGCATGAGGAGCATGTCGGCCCCGGCGAGGACCGCCCGCACGACCACCTCGCTGTCGCCGTACTTCTTGCGCACCCCGGCCATGTCCAGCGCGTCCGTGCTGATCACGCCGCCGAAGCCGAGTTCGTCGCGGAGCAGGCCGGTGAGGATGCGGTGCGACAGCGTCGCCGGGTCGCCCGAGGGGTCCAGCTGCGGCATCACCACGTGCGCCGACATGACGACGTCCACGCCGTGGGCGATTGCCGTGCGGAACGGCGGCGCGTCCAGCGTCCGCCACTTGGACATCGTGTGCTTGATGACCGGGAGGCCGGTGTGGCTGTCGACGGAGGTGTCGCCGTGGCCGGGGAAGTGCTTGGCGACGGAGGCCACCTTCGCCGCGTGGAAGCCGTCGACGGCCGCGCCGACCATCGGCGCCACCTTCTTCGGGTCCGAGCCGTAGGCGCGCGGCCCGATGACCGGGTTGCGGGGGTTGACGTTGACGTCGGCGACCGGGGCGAAGTCGAGGGAGATGCCGAGGGCGCGGAGTTCCTCACCCGTGACCCGGGCGACGTCCCGCGCGTTGGCGGGCTGGCCGGTCGCGCCGATCTGCGCCGCGCCGGGAAGCTTGGTGACCAGGGCGCGGAGCCGGGAGACGATGCCGTTCTCCTGGTCCACGCCGATCATGAGCGGCGCGCCGCCGTCCTCGCGGGCCGCCTCGCGCAGGCCGGTCGTGAGCGCCGCCACCTGCCCGGCCCCCGACACGTTGCCCGCCCAGTCGAACAGGATCACCCCGCCGGGCCGGAACTTCTCCACGACCTCCGCCGGTGTCGCCACGCCGTACCGCGCCTGGTTCTCCTTGCTCGGCCCTCCGGCCTTCGCGCCCCAGACCACGACGGTGAACAGCTGCGCGACCTTGTCCCGCAGGTTCATCGAGGAGAGCGTCCGCTCGGCCAACCCCTTCGACGCCCCCTCCGCCGACGCCTCCGACGACGACGCGGCCGGGGTGGCGGCGGTAGAGGCGGCGGAGGATGCCGCCGCGGACGCGGACACCGGCGCGGCCGCACCCCGCGAGGCCTGCGCGCCGGCGGCGCCGGTTCCGGACGAGCATCCGGCCACGAGGAGGGCGGCGAGCATGACCCCGCCTTGTCTGAGTCCTGGCACGCCTTTTACCGTAACCGCACCTCCGGCCTGCTCACCCACCGGCTCGCGGACTGGCATGGGCGGCGGGACGAGGCGCCCGCCGCCCACGCCGTACGGATCAGAGCCCGAGGTCCTCCAGGCCGGGCAGCACCGCACGCGCGGCGGCCTTGGCGTCCCGCGCGGAGGTGGCGGACCGGGCCGCGGCGGCGGCGGAACGGCACTCGCCGAGTGTGTGCCGGGCCAGTGCGGCACGCACCCACGGGAGCGCGGGAGCGCCCATCGACAGCGAGGTCACCCCCATGCCGACGAGCACGCAGGCGAGCACCGGATCGGCCGCCGCCTCGCCGCAGACCCCGCAGCCCTTGCCCGCCTCGGTGGCGGCCGAGGCGGCCATGGCGATCAGGTCGAGCACCGCCGGATGCCACGGGTCCTGCAGCCCGGCGACGGCGCTGACCTGGCGGTCGGCCGCGAGCGCGTACTGCGTGAGGTCGTTGGTGCCGATCGAGAAGAAGTCGGCGGCCCGGATGAGGTCCGTCGCGCGGAGCGCCGCCGACGGCACCTCGATCATGATTCCCGCGCTGTCCAGCCCCGCCGTACGGCAGGCCTCGGCGAACCACTCGGCCTCCTCGGCCGTGGCCACCATCGGCGCCATGACCTGGACCTTGGCGGACGTGCCCGCCGCGGCGGCGGCCAGCGCGCCGAGCTGGGCGGCCATGATCTCGGGGTAGCGCCGGAACATGCGCAGGCCGCGTTCCCCGAGCGCCGGGTTCGGCTCCTCCTCCGGCGGCGGCAGGAACGCGAGCGGCTTGTCGGCCCCGGAGTCGAGCGTGCGCACCACCACCCGGCCGCGGGGGAACGCCTCGAACACCGCGCGGTAGGCCTCCTCCTGCTCGTTCGCGGACGGCGCCGACGCGCGGTCGAGGAAGAGGAACTCGGTGCGGTAGAGACCGACGCCCTCGGCGCCGTGTTCGAGAGCGCCGGGCAGGTCGCGCGGGCCGCCGATGTTGGCGAGTAGCGGCACGGGGTGACCGTCGGCGGTCGCGCCGGGGCCGTCGGCCGCCGACAGCGCCGCGCGCCGAGCCTCGACGGCCCGGCGGGCCGCCGCGACCCGGTCCGGGCCGGGGGAGAGCAGCACCTCACCCGAGCCGCCGTCCACCAGCACGGGAGTGCCGGGGGCGATCGCGGTGGCGCCCGCGCAGCCGACGACGGCGGGCACGCCCATCGCGCGGGCGAGGATCGCGGTGTGGCTGGTCGGCCCGCCCTGCTCGGTGACGAACGCGGCGACCACGTCCTTCGACAGCAGCGCGGTGTCGGCCGGGGCGAGGTCCCTGGCGACGAGCACGAACGGCTCGGCGGCGCTCGCCGGCACGCCGGGCATGGGCAGGCCGGTGAGCACGGCGATGGTCCGGTCGCGGATGTCGTCGAGGTCGGTCACCCGCTCGGCGAGGTAGCCTCCGGCCGCGGCGAGCAGGTCGCGGTACTTGCCGAAGGCGTCGAAGACGGCGCGCGGGGCGGCCACGCCCCGGTCGATCAGCGCGCCCACCTCCGCCGCCAGGCTGGGATCGCGGGCCATCAGCGCCTGCGCGCCGAGCACCTCCTGGGCCTCCCCGCCCGCCCTGGCGCCGCGCGCCTCGAGGTCGGCGGCCACCTCCTCGACCGCCCGCTCGGCGCGGACCCGCTCGGCGGCGGCGTCGCCGCCGTGGCGCGACTCCTTGTCCGGCTCGGGGATCTCCCCCGCCAGCACGTGGGCCGGGCCGTATCCGGCGCCGGGGCTGACCGCCGTGCCGGTGAGCGACCCCGGGCCGGTCACCGTCCCTCCCCTGCCGGGCGCCTCCCGGCCCGTCTCCCCGTCCCCCGTGAGGGCCGCCGGACCGGTCACCCCGTCCCCCGCTCCCGCTCCCGTGCCCGTCGCCTCGCCGCCCGACGGCGTCCGCCGTGTGCTCACCGCGCGTCCGCCGGCGTCAGGGGGCCGCGGCGATCTGGGCGAGTTCGTCGAGCAGCGCGTCGGCCCCCTCGCCCTCCGCGCTGATGACGATCGACTCCCCCTGCCGTACGTCGAGCGCAAGCACCGACAGGATGCTCTTCGCGCTCACCGGCGCGCCGCCCGCCTTGGCGATGGTGACGTCGAACGACGCCTTCGCCGCGGTCTGCACGAACGTCGCCGCCGGGCGGGCGTGCAGCCCGACCTCCGACGTGACACTGACTCTGCGCTCGGCCACGTTCTCTCCTCACTCCGCGCGGTGGTCTAGACCGCGGGTGGTTCCGTCAAAGGCCAGTCAATACCCGACATGTCTGGGATTACCAGATCAGCATGCGACAGTTCATCCGGGTGATGCGTGGTGGCCACCGCGACGCAGGTCATACCCGCCGCCTGGGCCGCCTCGATACCCGCGAGCGAGTCCTCGAACACCACGCACGCGGCGGGGTCCACCCCGAGAAGGTCCGCGGCCAGAAGATAGCCGGACGGATCGGGCTTGCCCACGGTCACGTCCTCGGCGGACACGATGGTCCGGACCACCTCCAGGACCCCGATCTCGGTCAGCCGTTCCACCGCCCAGTCCCGATCCGCCGAGGTCACCAGCGCGAGCGGCGACCCGTGCCCGGCGACCCGCAGGACCAGGTCGGCCGCGCCCGGCACGGGCACGATGCCGGGCAGGTCCGGATGGCCGTAGTAGGAGGAGATCTCGTCCATCAGCACCCGCGCGTCCATGTCGGGGAACACCTCGGGGATGACGTCGGAGCCGCGGCGGCCCATGAAGCGCCGCAGCAGCGTCTCGTCGTGGGCGATCCCGTGGCTGTCCAGGAGCATCCGCCACAGGGCCCGGCTGCGTATCTCCGTGTTGATCAAAGTGCCGTCGAGATCGAAGAGCGCGGCCTTCACGACGGCCTCACGCCCACTCGAACAGCGTGTCGCCCGCGTTCACGCTGCCCTCGGCGATCCCGCCGACCGCGTCCCGCACCGCGTCGAGCGCCACTACCGGGCAGACCGGCGACCGGCCGCCCGCCTCCACGACCGCGGGGTCCCAGGCCACCACCGGCTGACCGGCCCGTACGCGGTCGCCCTCGGCGGCGAGCAGGCGGAAGCCCTCCCCCTTGAGCTGGACGGTGTCGATGCCGAGATGCACCAGCACGCCCCTGCCGTCGTCGCCCACCACGACGTACGCGTGGGGGTGCAGTTTCACGATCGTGCCGTCGATCGGGGCCAGGGCCTCGACGGGCTCCCTGCGGGGATCGATCGCGGTGCCGGGGCCGACCATCGCCTGGGAGAACACCGGATCGGGCACGGCGGACAGCCCGATGGCCGCCCCCGCGACAGGGGCGAGAACAGTCGTCAATGAAGCGCCCTTCCCTGAGGTTCCGGGCAGGCGTCACGCAGGGGCCGCCGGAGACCCGTGAGGGACGGGCGAGGGACCGGCGGGCCCGTCGTGACCTGCCGGTTCAGCCGATGATGTCCTCGATGTCGCTGGCGATGGTGTCGGCCTCGGGGCCCACCACGACCTGGACGACGTTGCCCGCGGCCATCACTCCGTGGGCGCCGGCCGCCTTGAGCGCGGCCTGGTTCACCTTCGACGCGTCGTGCACCTCGGTGCGCAGCCGCGTGATGCACGGCTCCACCTCGATGATGTTGTCGGCGCCACCGAGCCCGGCGATGATCGCCTCGGCGTCTGCAGCCATGGGGGTCCTCCTGGTATTCGGTCGGTCCGTCGTTCAGTCGGTCTGGGTGACCTTCTTCAGACCGCGGGGGGAATCGGGGTCGATACCGAGCCTGCGCGCGAGCGCCTCGGTGAGCAACTGCCCCGGGACGATGAGTCCCAACGGCGCCACCCAC
Source organism: Microbispora triticiradicis (assembly GCF_005864065.1). NCBI lineage: Bacteria > Bacillati > Actinomycetota > Actinomycetes > Streptosporangiales > Streptosporangiaceae > Microbispora > Microbispora triticiradicis. The sequence goes on from NZ_VANP01000003.1 coordinate 128,267, forward strand.
TCGGGCAGGTCCGGACCGTTCAGCGCGGCGGTCGAGGCCGCGGCGAGCCGCTCGCCGCCCCCGACGCCGTACGCGGCGGCGCCCGCGCCGGTGACCCGCTCGGCCAGCGCGACGGTGCCCGCGAGTGTGGGGCCCTGTCCGGACGCGACCAGGATCGCCGGGGTGTCGGCGTCCACGACCGCGATCGGGCCGTGCAGCAGGTCGGCGTACGAGAGGCCCATCGCGTGCAGGTAGCACGCCTCCTTGAGCTTGAGCGCGAGCTCCAGCGCGGTCGAGAACGCCAGGCCGCGGCCGGAGACGACGACGCCGGGCTTGTCGGCCAGGCCCTCGACCACGGCGTCCAGGTCGCCGGGGTCGGAGACGAGCTTCTCCACCGCGTCCGGCACCCGGCGCAGGTCGTCGGGGTCGACGTCGGCGCCGAGGCCGATGGCGAGCACGGCCAGCGCGGCGAGCTGGGTCGTGTAGGTCTTCGTGGCCGGGACGGCCTTCTCCTCGCCGGCGAGCGTGCACAGCGCGAGGTCGGCCGCCTGCGCCAGCGGCGAGTCCTCGCCTCCGTTGGTGACGGCGACGGTCCGCGCGCCGCAGTCCTTCGCCCACTGGAGGGTCTCGACGATCTCCTCCGTACGGCCGGACTGGGACAGGCCCACGGCCAGCACGCCGTCGAGGTCGAGTCTGCGGCGGTAGGTGGTGGCGATCGAGGGGGCGCCCAGCGCGGCCATCCGGCCCGTCCGCGCCTCGATCAGGTAGCGGCCGTACACGGCCGCGTTGTCCGAGGTCCCGCGGGCGACGAAGAGCAGGTGCCGGGTGCCGCGGGCGACGGCCTCGACCTCGCCGGTCCGCGGGAGCAGGGCGTCCAGCGTCGCCCGGATCGCCGCGGGCTGCTCGGCGATCTCACCGCGCATTCTGGTCGTCATCAGTGATCATCCCCTGCTTGGCGAGATTTGTCTGTTATGGATCCGTCGCCGGCCCATACATTGACACATATTTCCCGGCTGTGGTCTAGTCCGGACTAGACCAGTAAGAACCTTAACTTATCCACACGATCCGGAGCGAGAGGGGAGGGATCAGTGGCCCAGATCGATCCGGACAGCCCGGTGCCGAAGTATTTCCAGCTACGGGAGATCCTGCTCGACCTCATCGAGAACAACGAGCTGCCGATCGGCGCGGCGATCCCCTCCGAACGCGACCTGAGCCAGCGCTTCGACCTGTCTCGTATGACGGTACGGCAGGCCGTCGACCACCTGGTGTCCGAGGGGCGGCTGCACCGTGTGCCGGGCAAGGGCACGTTCGTGGCGCGGCCGAAGATCGAGCTGGCCCTCCAGCTCACCTCCTTCACCGACGACATGCGGGCGCGCGGCATGGAGCCGGGCTCCCGCGACCTGGACCGGCGGGTGGTCCGGGCCAGTGCCCACCTCGCGCGGCAGCTCGGCATCCAGCCGGGCGACGCCGTCCACTTCATCGAGCGCCTGCGCACGGCGGACGGGGAACCGCTGAGCATCGAACGGGCCCACATCCCGGTCAAGCTCGCGCCCGGCCTCGATGAGTTCGACCTGACCGGACGATCCCTGTACGCCCTGCTCGAGTCGCGCTACGCGCTCGTGATGGACGCCGGGGAGCTGACCATCGACGGCGGCGTCGCCGATCCAAGCGACGCCGACCTGCTCAAACTGCCCCGGGGCGGGGCCGTGCTGCTGCTGCAGCGCCGGTCCTTCGCCGGCGGGGTCTGCGCCGAACTCGGCGTCTCGACCTACCGGGCCGACCGCTACCAACTCCGGACGCTCCTCGGAGCCCCGGCCAGACGCCTCTAGCTACCCCCATCCTGGAGGAACAGCCCATGAGTTCCACCTCCGCCGACGCGGGCCTGCCGGCCGCACCCTCGGGCCAGAACGCGGTGATGACCGCACTCTCCCGCATCGGCCGCTCCCTGATGCTTCCGATCGCGGCGCTGCCCGCCGCGGCGCTCCTCCTCCGGATCGGCCAGGACGACCTGCTCGGCCGTACGGACAACGCGACCCTGGACAAGATCGCACAGGTCATCGGCGGCGCGGGCGGCGCCCTGTTCGACGCGCTGCCGCTGCTGTTCGCGGTGGGTGTCGCGGTCGGCTTCGCCCGGCGGGCCGACGGCTCGACCGCCCTGGCGGCCGTGGTCGGCTACCTCGTCTGGGACCGGGTCACCCACCTGATGTTCTTCGACGCCGCCGCGGACGCGGCGGTGCACAAGAAGGTGGCGCAGTCCGTCCTGGGGGCGGACGGCAAGCCTGCCGAGGCGCTCAACCTGGCGTCGGCCAACCCGACCGGAGTGCTCGGCGGCATCCTCATGGGCCTCGTCGCGGCCGTCCTGTGGCAGCGGTACTACCGCACGAAGCTGCCCGCCTACCTGGCCTTCTTCGGCGGGCGGCGCTTCGTGCCGATCCTCACGGCGCTGGCCGGGCTCGTCCTCGGCGTCGTCTTCGGCCTGATCTGGCCGCCGATCGGTGAGGGGCTGTCCAACTTCGGCAGCTGGCTGGCGAACAACTCGACGCTCGGCGCGGGCATCTACGGGATCGTGAACCGGGGCCTCATCCCCTTCGGCCTGCACCACTTCGTCAACTCGATCGTCTGGTTCACCGTGCCGGAGTGCACCGTCGGGGCCACCCACGCCGCGGGCGACCTGAACTGCTACTTCGCCGGGCAGGACGGCGCCGGCGCGTTCATGGCGGGCTTCTTCCCGGTCATGATGTTCGGCCTGCCGGCCGCCGCCATCGCGATGTGGCGGGCCGCCCCGCCGCACCGCCGCGCCACCGTCGGCGGCATCATGATCTCCTCGGCGCTGATCTCCTTCGTCACCGGCATCACCGAGCCGATCGAGTTCGCGTTCATCTTCGTGGCGCCGGTGCTGTTCGCGGTGCACGCGCTGCTCACCGGCGTCTCGATGGCACTGGTCGCGTTCCTGGACGGACGCCTCGGCTTCGGGTTCTCCGCCGGAGCCATCGACGCCGCGCTGAACGCGACGAAGGACAACACGCACAACTTCTGGCTGATCATGCTGATCGGCGTCGTCTACTTCGTCCTCTACTACGTGATCTTCAGCTTCCTCATCAAGAAGCTGAACATCCTGACGCCCGGCCGGGAACCCGAGCCCGATGTGGACTCCGGGGAGAGCGCCGAGACGGCGCGCGCCCGCGCCTGACGCGTCACACCCCCTTGCGGGGAGCAGGGGCGCCCGGCGATCCCGGGCGCCCCTGTCGCGTTCTCCACGAATTCCGGATGACCTCAACGTTCTTCGCCATGTTCCGGTAACAGGGGATGTTCCCCCAGCTCCGCCGGATCTTCCCGGACGAACGGCGGCACACGGCGGCGATTCTCGGCAAAGTTGGCGACCCCGGTATCAGGCGGGATGACCGAAATCTCTATTAGGCGTCAGAACCCGGCGCGCGAGAGCGGAGTCCCGATGCCCAAGCCCGTCCCCCTGCCACGGCTCGCGTCCGTCCCCCCGGCCGATCCTCCGTACGACGACCGGGACGGCGGCCCGGTCACCTACGGCGCGCTCGCCCTCGCCCCGGCGACCCTTCCGGCGCCGCCCGTGTCCTACCCGTACGGGCGGCCGGGGGGCTCCCTCACCGACGAGCGCCGCCTGCGCGGGCTCGGCCAGGCGCTGGCGGAGATCCTGGCGGGCCGCAGACCGCCGGAGACGGTGGCCGGCCGGCTCACCGAGCGGGCCTACCGCGAGCTGGTCCGGGCGGGAAAGATGATCGACACCGAGCGGCCGCCGCTCACCGGGCTCCCGCACGTGCAACGGCCTCTGGAGGGGGTCATCGAGATGTGCCTGCTGGTCAACTGCGGGCCGCGCAGCCGCGTGCTCGCCGTGCGGCTGGAGCGGCAGGGCATGCAGTGGCTGGTCACCGACTTCGAGACCGCCTGACCCCGCGCGTCCCCGGCCCCCGACGCCCGGTCATGAGAGGACCCCGCCGGACATGTCCGGCGGGGTCCTCCTCAGCTCAGGTCACACCCGGCGGTCAGGCCTGCTGGTTACGCGGGTCGCCGTGGCAGCGCTTGAACTTCTTGCCCGAGCCGCAGGGGCAGGGCGCGTTGCGCTCGACGTCGCCGTACGCGGCGCGCTGCTCGGGGGTCGACCTGACCCGGCTGACCTCCACGTCGCCGCTCTCGCCAGGCGCGGTGTAGACCATCTCGGTCGGCCGCGACGGCTGCCGCAGCGCCCTGGCGATGATCGACCCGGTCTCCGACAGCGCCGTGTCCTCCTCGGCGTTCTCCTCCACGATCGGGTTGGCCTGCACCTCGACCTCGAGGTTGAACAGGTAGCCGACCGACTCCTCCTTGATGCCGTCGAGCATCGCGGAGAACATCTCGAAGCCCTCGCGCTGGTACTCGATCAGCGGGTCCTTCTGGGCATAGGCGCGCATGCCGATGCCCTCCTGGAGGTAGTCCATCTCGTAGAGGTGCTCGCGCCACTTGCGGTCGAGCACCGAGAGGATGACCCGGCGCTCCAGCTCGCGCATCGCCTCGGGGCCGAGCTGCTCCTCGCGGCGGTCGTACGCCTGGAGCGCGTCTTCCTTGATCTTGTCGGCGATGAACTTGGCGTCGAGGTCCTCCTTGGCGCCGCCGGCCTCCTCGACGAGCTGCTCGACCGTCACGGAGACGGGGTAGAGCTGCCCGAAGGCCTTCCACAGCTTGTCGAGGTCCCACTCCTCGGCGAAGCCCTCGCCGGTGGCGCCCTTGACGTAGTCGTCGACCACGTCGACGACGAAGGTCCGGACCTGCTCGTGCAGGTCGGCGCCTTCCAGCACCCGCCGCCGCTCGGCGTAGATGACCGTGCGCTGGCGGTTCATCACCTCGTCGTACTTCAGGACGTTCTTGCGGATCTCGAAGTTCTGCTGCTCGACCTGGTGCTGGGCCGACGCGATGGCCTTGGACACCATGCCCGACTCGATCGGCACGTCGTCCGGGATGTTCAGCCGCGTCATGATCATCTCGACCCGGGCGGCGTTGAACAGGCGCATCAGGTCGTCTTCGAGCGACAGGTAGAAGCGCGACTCACCGGGGTCGCCCTGACGGCCGGAACGGCCGCGGAGCTGGTTGTCGATGCGCCGCGACTCGTGCCGCTCGGTGCCCAGCACGTAGAGCCCGCCGGATTCGACGACCTGCTCGTGCTCGGCCTTGACGGCCTCCTTGGCCTTCTCCAGCGCCTCGGGCCAGGCCTTCTCGTACTCGTCCGGCGTCTCGGACGGCGACAGGCCGCGCTGCTGAAGCTCCAGGTCGGCGCGGAACTCGGGGTTGCCGCCGAGCATGATGTCGGTGCCTCGACCGGCCATGTTGGTGGCCACGGTGACCGCGCCCTTGCGACCCGCCTCCGCGACGATGGCGGCCTCACGGGCGTGGTTCTTGGCGTTCAGCACCTCGTGCGGCACGCCCTGGCGCTTGAGCATGCGCGACAGCTTCTCGGACTTCTCGACGCTCGTGGTGCCGACGAGGACCGGCTGGCCCTGCTCGTAGCGCGCCTTGATGTCGTCGACGCACGCCTGGAACTTGGCGTCCTCGGTCTTGTAGACGACGTCGGCCTGGTCCTGACGGATCATCGGCCGGTTGGTCGGGATGGGGACGACGCCCAGCTTGTACGTCTGGTGGAACTCGTTCGCCTCGGTCGCGGCCGTGCCGGTCATGCCCGCGAGCTTCTCGTACAGGCGGAAGTAGTTCTGGAGGGTGATCGTGGCGAGAGTCTGGTTCTCGTCCTTGATCTTCACGCCTTCCTTGGCCTCGATGGCCTGGTGCATGCCCTCGTTGTAGCGGCGGCCGTGCAGCACGCGCCCGGTGAACTCGTCGACGATCAGGACCTCGCCGTCGACGACGATGTAGTCCTTGTCCTTCTTGAACAGTTCCTTCGCCTTGAGCGCGTTGTTCAGGAACTGCACGAGGTGGGTGTGCTCGGGCTTGTAGAGGTTGTCGATGCCGAGCCAGTCCTCGACCCGCTCCACGCCCGCTTCCAGGATGCCGACCGTGCGCTTCTTCTCGTCGACGACGTAGTCGCCGGTGCTCTCCTCGCCGTCCTTGCCCTCGGTGCCGCGGCGGAGCCTCGGCACGATCTTGGCGAACTCCTGGTACCACTTGCCCGACTGCTCACCGGGGCCGGAGATGATGAGCGGGGTGCGGGCCTCGTCGATCAGGATCGAGTCGACCTCGTCGACGATGGCGTAGTTGTGGCCGCGCTGGACGCACTCCTCCATGGACCACGCCATGTTGTCACGCAGGTAGTCGAAGCCGAACTCGTTGTTCGTGCCGTACGTGATGTCGGCGTTGTACTGCCTGCGGCGCTCGTCCGGCGCCATGTTGGCCAGGATGACACCGACCTCCAGGCCCAGGAAGCGGTGCACGCGGCCCATCGTCTCGGCGTCGCGCTTGGCCAGGTAGTCGTTGACCGTGACGACGTGGACGCCCTTGCCGGAGATCGCGTTGAGGTAGGCGGGGAGCGTACAGGTGAGCGTCTTGCCCTCACCGGTGCGCATCTCGGAGATGTTGCCCATGTGCAGGTTGGCGCCGCCCATGAGCTGCACGTCGAAGTGGCGCTGCCCGAGGACCCGGCGGGCGGCCTCGCGCACGGTCGCGAAGGCCTCCGGCATCAGGTCGTCGAGGGACTCGCCGTCGGCGTGCCGCTGCTTGTACTCGGCGGTCAGCGCGCGGAGCTCGGCGTCGGACAGGCTCTTGAAGTCCTCTTCGATGGAGTTGACCTGCTCGGCGATGCGCTTGAGCTTCCGCAGAGTCTTGCCTTCGCCGGCGCGAAGGATCTTGTCGAGAATGGCTGGCACTTTTAGTAAAGCTCCTCGCAGGTCTCACCCCGGTCGATCACCGGGGTGTGAGGACGAGACATACTTCCCCGCTAACCATCGTAGGCGGTTCCATCACCAGACACAGCCACCCTCAAACGACGGAGCGCCGCGCAACAATCCCCTATCTCATAAGGAGAAAACCGCCCAGAAGGTTCCCCCGATGTCCCGACCGCCCGGCCCATCAGGTAGAAAACGGGGTATGGCACAGAGCGGACACCAGGGCAGCCACGCGGGAAGCGCCAAATCATGGCTCGCCGTCAGCATCATCCTCATCGGCTTCACGATCGGGGGCGTGGCGCTGACCCTCGGCCCGAACTGGCTCTTCGTGTGGATCGGCGCGGGCGTCTGCGCCGTGGGCGGGCTGCTCGCCCTCGCGTTCGACATCTTCTCGGACGTGATCGTGGACGCGCCCCGGGAGATCAACGTGCAGGAGCACCACTCCCCGTTCGAGCACCGGTCCATCGGCTCCTGAAGCCGGAGAGGAGGCCGCTGAAGCTTTCAGCGGCCCATCCGCCCCCGAACCGCCGTAGGCGTTTTGTCGGTCACCGCGTCTACCATCTCCTCCTGTGACCGACCTGACCGCCGACGAGGCCCGCAGGATCATCCTCCGGGCCCAGGGTTTCCTCGGCGCCGCCGCGCGCGCCGGCGGGGTTCCCGCCATGCTGCGGCGCGTCGGCGCCGTCCAGCTCGACACCATCTCCGTCCTCGCCCGCTCCCACGAGCTCGTCGCGTACGCGAGGCTCGGCGCGGTCGGCCGGGACGCGGTCGAGCGCGCCTACTGGGACGCCCCCGCCCGCGCCTTCGAGTACTGGTGCCACGCCGCCTGCGTCCTGCCCATCGAGCAGTGGCCGCTGTACGACTTCCGCCGCCGCGCGTTCCGGGAGCGGCGGTTCCGGTGGCACGAGGTGCCGCCCGTGGTGGACAAGGTGCTGGAGCAGGTGCGCTCCGACGGCCCGCTGACCACCGCCGACATCGGCGGCGCCAAGAACGGGGACCCCTGGTGGGACTGGTCGGACACCAAGATCGCCATTGAGTGGCTGCTCGACATCGGCGAGGTCGTCTGCACCCGCCGTGTGGGCTGGCGGCGGGTCTACGAGCTCGCCGAGCGCGCGATCCCTGCGGAGCTGCTCGGCCGGGACCTGTCGGACGCCGAGTGCGTGACCCGGCTGACCGGCATCGCCGGACGCGCGCTGGGCGTGGCCACCCGGGCCGACCTCGCCGACTTCACCCGCGTCAGGGGCGCGCACGCCGCCCTGCTCGACGAGGCCCTGCTCAGCGGGGCGGCCGGTCTCGTGCCCGTACGGGTGTCGGGCTGGCCCGCCCGGCGCGGCGCGGGCGCGGGCGGGCCCAACGCCTGGGCCGACCCCGCGGCGCTGGACGGCGAGCCGCGCGGGCGGCACCGCACGACGCCGCTGTCGCCGTTCGACTCGCTGATCTGGGAGCGGGCGCGGGCCGAGCGCGTCTTCGGCCTCAGCCACCGGCTGGAGGCCTACGTGCCGAGGGACAAGCGGGTCCACGGCTACTTCGCGATGCCCGTGCTCGCGGGCGGCCGGATCATCGGCCGGGTCGACCCGGCCCGCGAGGGCGCCACCCTGGTCGCCCGCCAGGTCGGCTTCGAACCGGGCGCACGGGCCCGCCACGCGGAGGCGATGAGCGACGCCCTGTGGGAGGCCGCGAGCTGGGTCGGCTGCACCGGCGTACGTGTCGAGCGCGTCGGAACGCCCGAACTGGAGGCCCCGCTGCGCGCCGCCGTGGCCCGCGGCTCTCACCGGTGACAGTGATCAGGTGACAGTGATCAGGAGTGCTCCACGGCTCCCCGCACCGAGGCGTTCACGCACGTCGCCCGTCCGGCGGGCTGCCGGACGGCGCACCTGTCAGCGGGGGTTGAGAACCGGCGCGGGGCCGGACGCCTGGTGCTGATGCCGCACCAGGTGCGCGTAGTGGCCGTCGTGGATCATCAGCTGGCGGTGGGTGCCGGCCTCGATGATCTGACCTCGGTGCAGCACGACGATCAGATCGGCGTCCTGGATCGTGGACAGCCGGTGGGCGATGACGATCTGGGTCTGGCCGAGCTTGAGCAGGTTGCGGCGGATGCGTTCCTCGGTGACCGCGTCCAGCGCGGCGGTGGGCTCGTCCAACAGCAGGATGCGGGGGCGGTGGACCAGGGCGCGGGCCAGCGCCAGGCGCTGGCGCTGGCCGCCGGACAGGCGCGTGCCGCCCTCGCCGATGTGGGTGTCGTAACCCTGCGGGAGGCGCACGATCTCGTCGTGGAGTTCGGCCAGGCGGGCGGCGTGCTCGATCGCCTGGTGGCTGAGGTCGGTGAAGCCCGCGATGTTGGCGGCGATGGTGCCGGCGAACAGATGCGGCTGCTGGGTGACCACGCCCACCTGCCCGCGCAGCCACTGCCGGTCGAGTTCCCGCAGCGGGACGTCGTCGAAGCGGATCTGCCCGGAGACCGGCTCGACCAGGCCGATGAGGGCGCGGCCGAGGGTGGTCTTGCCGGATCCCGACGCGCCGACGATGGCGACCCTCGCCCCGGGCGGGATGCGCAGGGAGAGGTCCCGGAGCACCGGCGTACGGGCGTCGTAGCCGACGCTGATCTTGGTGACGGTGACGCCGCCGCGCAGTCCGCCGTCCGGGCGGAGGCCGCCGGTGCGCTCCGGCGGCGTGCCCATGAGGTCCGCGATGCGGCCGAGGTGCGCGGCGGCCAGTTGCAGCTGGTAGACGATGCCCAGGAGGGACGCGAGGGGGGTGGTCGCGGCGACGGCGAGGGAGACCAGCGCGAGCCGGTCGCCCAGCGTCCCGCCGGTCGAGGCGAACACCGTCACCAGCAGACCCAGGTGGAGCGCGGTCTGCAGGGCGGTGGTGGCGGTCTGGACAGTGGCCACGTGCCGGTCCCGGGCCGCCCCCGTGGTCAGTTCCTCCTCGTGGTGGACGCGCCAGCGGGCCACGGCCGCCGCCTCTCCGCCCGACGCCTTGACCGCCTCGATGCCGGCCAGGCTGTCGACCATGGTGGCTTGGGTGGCGGCAGTGGTGTGCAGGGCGGCGAAGGCCAGGTGCATGCCGCGGCGTGCGGTGGCCAGCACCACACCGGCCTGCAGCGCCGCCGCCACCAGCGTCACCAGCCCGAGCCCGGGCGCGGCCACGACGAGCAGGGTCAGGTACGACACCGCGGTGGCCAGGTCGAACAGGAAGGCCAGCGACTGTTCGGTGAGCAGATCGCGGAGCATGGCCACGCCGCTGAGCCGGTTCAGCAGGTCGCCGCTGGAGCGGCGCTGGAAGAAGCGGTACGGCAGCGCCAGAGTGTGGCCGACGAGCGCGCGCATCCCCTCGGCCGCGACCGAGGTCTGCAACCGGATCAGCGTCCGGGCGCGGATCCAGGACGTCAGCCCGTACACGAGCACGACGCACAGCGCGGCGGCCGCCAGCGTCGTGACGTCCATCGCCACCGGGCGGTCCACCACGAGTTTGGTGAACAGCGGCACCGCCAGCCCGAACAGCTGCGCCGCCAGCGAGGCCAGAACCACCGCGGCGATCAGCCGCCGGTTGGCGAGCGCGGGTGCCAGGAGCGGGCGCAGCACGCGCCAGGGCCGGTGCCGGGCGGCGGGCGCGAGCCCGGCGGGGGCGTCGGCCAGCAGGACCTTGCCGGAATAGCCGGCCCGGAACTGCCGCTGCGACAGTCGTCGCCGGCCCCGCGCCGGATCGACCACGGTGGCGCCGCGTGGGCCGGCGTGCTCGACGACGACGAAGTGGTTGTTCTCCCACATGGCGATGAAGGGCGCGGGCAGCGCGCGGACGGTGTCGATCGGGGCGCGGCAGGCCCGTAGCCGCAGTCCGAAGCGGGCTCCCGCCTGGATCATCTCCCGCAGGCTCACCCCGTCCACGCCCTCGGCCAGATGCTCGCGCACCTCCGCCAGGCCGGTGCGGCGGCCCAGCGCGCTGAGCACCATGGCCAGGCACGCGGCGCCACAGTCACTGCGGGCCAGTTGCATCCGCAACGGCACGCGGCGTCTCACCGCCGCACCTCCCCTATCTGGGCCGCCAGCAGGAACCGTCTGATCTTCCTCACCGTCGCATCCGCCCGATCACGCTCAGAGCCAGAACCACCGGATCTCCGCCGTGCGCCGCCGCTCGTCCAGCCACGCCTGGAAGGCCGCGTCCCGCGCCGCTTCCATCACCTCCGGCGCGTCGGGGTCGGGCGCGACGACCTCGTAGACCACCCCGGCCAGGTGACCGCCCTCATAGGGGACGGGCCCGATCGCCGTCTTCTCGGGCACCGTCCGCAACGGCTCGGGCAGCCGTGGGCTGAGCGCGGTCGCGGCGTGCAGCTGCGGTGTGTCGCCGTACGGCCCGGCCGGGAGTTGGATGGCGGCCAGGCACCGGGCCGCGAAGTCCTCCACCGGGCCCTCCAGCAGGGCGCCCAGGTCATCGGCATGGCGGCCCGTCACCCACACCGCGCGCCGCACCGTGAAGTCCTCCGGGTGCTCGGCCAGACGGCGGCGGGCGGGCTCGCCCGCGAAGCGATCCCGGACCCGGGCGACGAGTGCCTGCGTGCGGGCGTGGGTCTGGAACATCTCCGGCGACATGCCCGCCTCGGCCAGCCACTCCAGCGTCTGCGCCCGGCCGGTGAGGCCCCGGCGCCGGCGGAACTCGTCGGCGGCCGCCTGGATCTCGGCCGTGGTCGGCTGCTGCAGGGCGCCCTCCAGCTCGTTGAGCACGATGCGGTGGTCCACCAGCCGCTCGTGGAGCTGCCGGTCGCGCACGCCCAGAGCGCGGATCGCGGAGAGGGCCCCCGCGATCGACAGGCCGGCCCCGTCCACGCTGAGGATGTTGGCCGCCGCCCAGTGGGTGGAGTGGTCCACCAGCCACGGGATGCCGTCGTCCACCTCGGCCGACAGCGCGACGGTGCCGCCCTCCGGGTGGTCGAGGAGCAGGTCGTAGCCGACCCGGGTCGTCCCCGGCGGCTCGTCGACGGCCAGTTGAGCGCGCAGGTGCGGCCGCGCGGCGGCCCAGTCGAGCACGCTCCGCCGTGCCTCGCCCACCGCGTCGCGCGCGGTCGGCAACCCCCGCAGGAGCACGACCGCCTCGGCGAGGTCGTCGGCGAAGGAGGCGGTGCTGGTGGAGGGAGAGGTGGCGGCCGCCGGGCCGGACGGGCTCCGGTCAGTGAGCATCGGTGAGTCCTTCGGGTCGGGACGAGGAGCGGCCTCCCGGCTGGAGCCCGGCGCTGGTGGCGAGCCAGTCAGCGATGGCGTCGCTGATGGGCATGCCGGTGCGGAGCTCGACGAAGGCCCATTGGCCGTTGACGTTGAGCTCCAGGAAGACGTAACGGCCGTCCGGGGTGACGATGAAGTCCAGCGCGCCGAAGCTCAGACCCAGCCCGGCCACCAGGCGGACACAGCGGTCGGCGACGTCCTGAGGCAGGTCGTAGGCCGTGTAGCCCACGTTGGTGTCGTGGTAGTGCCGCCAGTCCACAGCGGTCGACCGTGAGGCCTGGGAGTCGATGCGGGCGGCGAACACCCGCTCGCCGACCACCGTGACCCGCAGCTCGTACGCCTTGGGCACATTCGGCTGCAGCATCGCCGGGCCGTGCCGGAGCCGGTGCCGCCCGGTCAGCCGCCGCCTGGGCACCGTCGCGGTGAACAGGTGCCCGGCCTCCCCGTCCCGCTCGAACGGGTGGAATCCGAGCGTCTTGGTGATCACCCGGCCGCCGGCCCGGTTCCACAGCGGCACCAGGGCCTCCGGGTCGTTGGTCACCACCGTGTCGGCCACGGTCAACCCGAGCTCGGCGGCCCGGTAGAGATGCAGCAGCTTGTTGTCGACGGCCGCGGCGTGCTGCGGCGGAGCGGGCATCCAACGGGCCCCGACCATGAGGTCGTACGCGCCGGTGACGGCGATCCTGGCGGTGTGCTCGGCGAAGGCGCGCTGCGACGGCTCCGGCACCTCGACCGCGGACGGCGGGTCGGGGCGCCGGTCCCACACCGCGCTCACCTTCGACAGATCGTAGGTCTCGCCCCGATAGGTCAGCACCTGGTGCCAGCGGCCATCGAGACAGCTGGTGGTGAGGGTGGAGTTGCCGGGGTAGTCGGCCTCGTCCCACCACAGCAGCGGCACGCCGCGCTCTCGCAACTTGGGCAGCACGACGTGCACCGAGTCGTCGCGATGACTGCTGATGATCAGTAACACGGTCGTATGGTCCTTCGCTGTCGCAACAGCGGGGAGCCGCTCGATGGGCTCCCCGCTGCTCACCAGGCCGCGGTCATCGCGGTCGGATCAGGTCTTCCAGCAGTCGCCCTTCTGGCTGGCGGTGCACACGTAGGTGCTCCAGTCCGGCTCCATGCCTGCGATCAGCTCCAGCTCCTCGCCGTCGAGCTGGGAGACGCCGGCGGGAAGATCCTCGATGTTCAGCATGCCTTCACCCCCCTTCTGGTTTCGCGGGGCCGTGATCGGCGGCCCTGCGAGGGATGGTGGTGATCACGACTTGTGATCCACTGCAAAGGGAGCTGGAAGTGACTGCGGAACCCGGTCGGCGGCCCGCGTCAGCCCGCGGCGGGGGTGGCGGTACCGCCCGGCTGGGCATGGACGCGCCAGGACGAGCCGGTCCGCCCGGCAACCGCCTGGAGCCGGGGTCGAAGGCTGAGGCGTCGGTCCTCGTCCGCGCCCGGCCTCGGCTCCGGAACCGCAAGACGCCGCGCCGCGCGCCCACACCGCGCCCACACCGTGGCCTGCCGCGACGACGGTGGCATGGTTCCGCTCAGGTGTGACGACGGCGGCAGGGTTCCGCCCACGGCGCCCGGCACGCGGCCCTTCGGGGCGGCTCGGTCAGGTGATCTCGAGCAGGCGCTCGCGTACGGCGTAGACCACGGCCTCCATGCGTGAGTGGAGCTGGAGCTTCTCCAGGATGTTGCGCACGTGGTTCTTCACGGTGTTCTCGGAGATGAACAGGTCCTTCGCGATCTCGCGGTTGTTCATGCCCTTCGCCACCAGGCGGAGGACCTCCATCTCGCGCTCGGTCAGGCGGGGGACGGGAAGCTGCGGGGGCCGCTCGGCCTCCTTGCGGCTCATGTTCGCGAACTCGGTGATCAGCTTGGCCGCCATGGCCGGGTTGATCAGCGACTGCCCCTCGTGCACCCCGCGCACCGCGTCGGGCACCTCGTCGATCTGGACGTCCTTGAGCAGATAGCCGGTCGCACCCGCCTTGATCGCCTCGAAGAGGTCCTCCTCCTCGTCGCTGACCGTCAGCATGATGATCCGGGTGCTCGGCACCGATTCCTTGATCTTCCGGGTCGCTCCGATGCCGTCCAGCTTCGGCATCCGGACGTCCATCAGCGCCACGTCCGGCATCAGCCGGTCGGCGAGCTCCACCGCCTCCTGGCCGTCGCTCGCCTCGCCCACCACCTCGATGTCCGCCTCCGCGGCCAGCGCGAGCTCCAGGCTGCGGCGGATCAGTGCGTGATCGTCGACGATCAGGACACGGATCGGCTCGCTTCTACCGGCTGCTCGAGCCGCCTCGTCGGGTCGGGACACGGAACCTCCTTGCGGGGGCCAAGGACGCTGGATCGCCATCATTACACGGGTTCCGGAGTGTTAGGGATCTTCGTCGCGCCGGTCCGGCCCTCGACAGGGGGTCGCACGGCGCCCCGGCCCGTGTCCGTCCGGGCCGGGGCACGGCGGCCACGCCGGCCGGAGCGGCCGGGGACCGCGCGACGACCTGTGTCAGGGCTCGACGAGCCTGAGGAGCCCGTAGTCGTAGCCGCGCCGCCGATAGACGACGCTGGGCAGGCCCCCCTCCTTGTCACGGAAGAGGTAGAAGTCGTGACCCACCAGCTCCATTTCCAGGAGCGCCTGGTCGATCGTCATGGGGTCGGCCTTGTGGAACTTCTCGCGTACGATCAGCGGTCCGTCGCCGTCCATCTCGATGGGCACGATGGGCCCGGAATCCTCGACCCGCTCCGGCTCCGGCTCCCACTCGGCGACCGCCTGGACCGCCTGGACCTCCGCGACCGGCCCGGGCTCCTCCCGGGTGGTGCGGACCACCCCCTGCGCGTCCTCCATCACCGCCGTGAGCTCGGCCGTCGAGGGCGGGCAGTTCTTCCCGTGGTGGATCTTGCGGCGGTCGGCGAGCCGCCTCAGCCGCTCTTCGAGCTTGCCGATGGCGATGTCCAGCGCCGAGAAGCGGTCGTCCGCACACGCCTCGGCGCGGATGACGGGGCCACGTGAGTGGATGGTGAGCTCCACCCGTTCGCGTTGCCCGCTCTGCCGGTGGTTGGACTCCTTGGAGACCTCCACATCGGCCTGGATGAGCTTGTTGTCCAGTCGTTGGATTCTGGCCAGCTTGGACGTCACATGATCACGGAAACGGTCACTCACTGTGGTGTGCCGTCCCTTGACGATGATTTCCACGCAAAGCCTCCCTTCGCACATCGACTGCGTTGCACGGCTTACGGAGCACCCGTCCGGCCGACCTGGTCTTCGTCCCCACATCCGCCTGCTGAGGGGTTCGCGGCTCAGTCGCCACTACTGCCCTTCTCCTCTGGCGGGGGACATCTGGACCCCCGGGAGGGCAGGACTTACCTCTAAGCCGCACCGTGATCGGTCGACCAAGAGTCGCCTTACGTGGGCCGTTTCGCCTGCGGCTGGCATCGGCTTGCCAGGCCGGACCCCACGAGGGAGTCGGCCCGGCGCAACCACGGACCCGGACGGGTGCCATGTCTGAACGCTAGTCGCTGCCGACAGGAATGTCAGCCAAGAGGAGAGCCGGACGATCACTTTGCGTGATCCGGGTTGCCGTCTCACCCTTGTAAAACTCGCGGTCATATTCCTGGAATCCCCGCCGATCCGGGGTCCACACCTCTGTGGAGCAGGTGGGTCGCGGAATCCGCCGTCTCGTCCACCTACGCGGCGGCGAGGAGCGATCCTGCCTCAGGATTTACCATCCGTGATTATCGCGAATGTGGTGCTTCCGGCGTGTCGCGACGTACGGAACGCGCCTGGGGGTCGCGGCGATCGTCACCGCCGCGGACGGCGTGACGCCCGCCGCGCGCAGCGCCCGCGCCGCCTCCGCCAGCGTCGCCCCGGTCGTGACGACGTCGTCCACCAGGACGACCCGGAACCCCACAGCACGCCCTGTACCGCTGTGAGGCGGCCACAGCGCCCCCACGGCGCGATCCCCGACCTCGAAGGCTCCGGAGAGGTTGGCGGCCCGCTCCAGCGAGCCCAGGCCCGCCTGGTCGGCCACCCGTCTGCGCTGCCGCAGCAGCGGCGCGAGCACGGCGGCGCGGCCCCGCCCGCGCAGCTCGCGGACGGCGGCCGTCGCGACGGCGCGCACCGGGTCGTGACCCCGTCGGCGGACGGCGGCCCGGGCGCTCGGCACCGGCACCAGCCACGTGACGGCCGCCTCCCCCTCCGCCTCGGCTTCGGTCTGCCAGGCGGCGACGCAGGTCGCCACGCAGGCGGCCAGGGCCGGCACGAGAGCCGTACGGCCGCGTTCCTTGCAGGCGAGGATCATCCGGCGGGCCGCGCCCTCGTAGGCGGTGGCCGACCAGCAGTCCGGCAGCCCGGGCGGCGCCGGGTCCGGCGGCCGCGGAGTCGGCTCCCCGAGCAGCTTCACCAGGCAGGAAGGGCAGGCCACCGCGCCCCACGCGCCGCATCCGGCGCAGCGGGGCGGGAGGATCAGATCGAGCAGCGCCGGCACCACGCGCCCAGCATCCCGCCCGCCACCGACATTCCGGCGGACGGGCCGGTCAGCCGAGGGGATAGACGGGAGTGGTGGCGCCGTCCTTGGCGAGCTGGTTCCAGGCCTGCTTGTCGGTGCTGTAACTGATCACCTGGCCCTCGTCGGCTCCGGCGATCACGTGGTCGGGGGCGGCGGCGATCGAGTCGATCTTCGAATCCAGCTTGATAGGCCCGGCGTCCGGGTCCGTCCTGCCCTCCATCACCGACCACGGCGTCAGTTCCTGGCCGCTCTTGACCTTGGACAGCACGAGCAGATCGGTGGCGTCCCGCCAGGCGATGTCCTCGATCTGCTGGTCGTCGCGGGAGTCGATGAGCGTACGCACGTCGTCGATCCGCACCTGCTCGCCGAGACGGAGAATCGTGCCGATCCGCACGGAGGTGCCGAGCCCGTCGTCGAGGATGGCGGCGACCCTGGCCCCGTCGCGGGAGACCCGCAGCTTGATGATGCGCCCGTACGACAGTTCCTCGGAGATCTCGACCCTGCGCGGCTGGCCGCCGACCGCCGTCCAGACCCGGCTCTCGTGCGCGCTCACCTTCTCGGCCGACCAGACGGCGCCGTACCGGTCCCAGGAGGGCGGGCTCATGTTCTTGCCGGCGATCCACCGCTGCCACGCGCTGCCCGCGGTCATCGGCGCGACGTAGACGCCGTCACCGTTGACCAGGGCCGCCACCAGGACCGGATACTGGGTCAGGACGGCCGGCTCGGTGAACTTCCCGGGCTGCTCGCCCGCCGCGCCCGGCACGGGGGTGCCGGCGCCCTTCTCCTTGTACTGCAGCAGCCTGCCGCCCTGCATGTAGTAGGCCTGCGGCGAACCGGTCAGCACGTTCGGGTCGTAGGCGTCGTAGTCGGCGGGCCGGAACCGGACGCCGGAACCGCCGCCGTTGACGCGGATCTCCACCGTGCGGCCGGTGACCAGGTCGCCGAGCGTCCAGACGAGCTGCGCCTTCAGCGCGTCGAGGCGGTCGGACGGCACCGCGTCCACCTGCGAGGTGAAGTCGACCACGACGGTGTCGCCCTCGACGGAGATCCGGTTGAGATCGGTGCCGGCGGGGAAGGCGCTGCGCACCGCGCTCGCGATCGACGAGGTCGGCCCGGCGAGCAGCCGGCGGACCCGTGTCTCGGGCACCCCTCTGCTGGGCTCGATGGGCACCCACACCCGGTCGGCCACCAGCCCCGTCGCCGGGGTGGCCGGGGGGTAGTAGAGGTCCACCCGCCGGTAGGCCCGCCGCACGTCGTCGCTCGACAGCAGGCGGGCGTCCGGCGGGATGTCGATCCGCCACTCGGCGCCCACCTTGACCAGGGTGAACGGCTCGACCAGAGCGCCGGTCGCGGGGGTGTACCTGCCCTCGGAGTCGATCGTGGCGACCTTCGTCCCCTTCAGCGTCACCGTCGTCCGGGTGGCGTGTTCGAGGTCCTGCGTACGGTCCGGCTCGATCTTGCCCTCGTAGACGCGGGTCTGCCGCCTCGGGTTCCAGCGCTGGGACGCGCCCGGGGTGAGGTACTGCTTGGCGACCCGCAACTCGGCGTCGTCGAAGGAGGCCATGGCGGCCTGGAAGCCCTTGACGATGTCGTCGGGCGGCGCGCCCGGCTTCGGCGGCTCCGCGATGATCCGCACGTACGGCTCGCTGAGCGTGTCCTTGCTCTTGTCCTCCTGGGCGACCCGGGGGCCTCCGCTCGTCGGCACGGTGGCACAGGCCGTCCCGCCGCCGGCCAGCACGAGAACCACGCCCGCGAACGCCGCGAGGCGGCGGGTCACCGCGGCGCGCCGCTCAGTCCGCATCGAAACCGCCCGCCTCGGCGCTCTCCCGTACGCGGGGCCCGGCCTCGGAGATCGCCCCGACGGCGGGGGTGAGCACCGGCGTGGCGTGGCTGCGCCAGGTGCGCCGCATCTCCACCTCCGGCGGGACCAGCGGGAGCGGCGATCCGCGCAGCGGCGTCCCCGCGACGCGCGGCAGCGACAGGCGGAACTGGCTGCCCTCACCGGCCGCGCCCCACGCCTGGAGCCAGCCGCCGTGCAGCATCGCGTCCTCCCGCGAGATCGCCAGCCCGAGGCCCGTGCCGCCGATGGTGCGGGCACGTGAGGGATCGGCCCGCCAGAAGCGGTCGAAGACCAGGTTCTCCTCGCCCGGCTTCAGGCCGACCCCGTGGTCGCGTACGGCCACGGCCACGGCGTCGCGGTCGGCGCCGAGGGTGACGACGACGTCCCGGCCCTCGCCGTGCTCGATGGCGTTGAACAGCAGGTTGCGCAGGATGCGCTCGACCCTGCGGCTGTCCACCTCGGCCATGCACGGCTCGTTGGGCAGGCGCAGCTCGAACCGGGTGGCCTGCCGTTCCGCCAGCGTCTCGGAGTCGCCCACCGCGCGCAGCACCACGTCGCGCATGTCGACGGGGTCCAGGTCGAGTGTCGCGGCCCCCGCGTCGTAGCGGCTGATCTCCAGCAGGTCGGCGAGCATGGACTCGAAGCGTTCGAGCTGGTTCTGCATCAGCTCGGCCGCCCGCGCCGACGAGGGGTCGAAGTCCTCGCGGCCCTCGTACAGCAGGTCGGCGGCCATGCGGACGGTCGTCAGCGGCGTGCGCAGCTCGTGCGAGACGTCGGAGACGAACTGGCGCTGCACCTGGGAGAGCTCCTCCAGCTGGTGGATCTTGAGCGCCAGGTTGGAGGCCATCTCGTTGAACGAGGTGGCGAGCCGGGCGAGGTCGTCCTCGCCGCGCACCTTGAGCCGCTCCTCCAGGCGGCCGGCCGCCAGCCGTTCCGCCGCCTGGCGCGCGAGCCGTACGGGGATGACCACCTGGCGGGTGACGAGCGAGGCGACGCCCGCGAGCAGCAGCACGAGCGCGGCGCCCGCGCCGATCAGCATCCGCTGGACCGCCTGGAGCGTCTTCTCCTCGTCGCCCAGCGGGAAGACGTGGTAGATCTCGTAGCTCCCGTTGACCATGGCGCCGACCACCAGGGCGGGCCCGGGCTGCTTCGCGCCGATGTAGCGCACCGTCACGGTCTGGTGCCACAGAGGGTGGTCCTCGTCGCTGTTCCGGACGTCCGCCCGGAGAGAGGCGGGGATGCTCGACGGGTCGATCTGGCTGGAGACCCTGCCCTGCCCGACCATGCTCGTGTTGTAGATGACGACGTCGTAGCGGCCGCCGGAACGGTCCGCCAGCGCCTGGGCCGCCGTGTCGACGGGATCGCCCACCGGGCCGGGCGCCGAACCGTCCTGCCCGCCGTCGCCGATGTCGGAGAGCCGGCTCAGATAACCGCTCGCGGTGGCGTTGTTGGCCTGCGACTCCGCCACCGCGGACACCTCGCTGGCGTTGTGCACCGAGGCGTAGATCGATTGCATCAGGAACACGCCGAGGACGACCACGACGGCCATCGACAGCACCAGCGTGCTGGTGACGACGCGGAGCTGGAGCGAGCGCCGCCAGACACCCCGCAGCCGGCCCGCGAGACGGCGCGCGCGTCTGCGGACCCCACGGGCGATCTGGCCAGGGGTCCGGCGGCGGGACTTTCTCGCGGGTACCGGCATGGTCGGAGCGGGCGCCTACGCGGGGCCGGCCTTGTAGCCCACCCCGCGCACCGTGACGACGATCTCCGGGCGCTCCGGGTCCTTCTCGATCTTCGCGCGGAGGCGCTGGACGTGCACGTTCACCAGGCGGGTGTCGGCGGCGTGCCGGTAGCCCCAGACCTGCTCCAGCAGCACCTCGCGGGTGAAGACCTGACGGGGCTTGCGCGCCAGCGCGACCAGCAGGTCGAACTCCAGCGGCGTGAGGTTGATGGTCTCCTCGCCGCGCTTGACCGAGTGACCGGCCACGTCGATCGTGATGTCGCCGATCTGGAGGATCTCGGGGGTGGGCTCGTCGGTGCGGCGCAGGCGGGCGCGCACCCGGGCGACGAGTTCCTTGGGCTTGAACGGCTTGACGATGTAGTCGTCGGCGCCGGACTCCAGGCCGAGGACCACGTCGATGGTGTCGCTCTTGGCCGTCAGCATGACGATGGGGACCCCGGACTCGGCGCGGATGCGGCGGCAGACGTCGATGCCGTCGGCGCCGGGGAGCATCAGGTCGAGCAGGACCAGGTCCGGCCGGGTGTCCCGGAAGGCGTCGAGTGCCTTGTCGCCGTCGGACACGAACGACGGTTCGAAACCCTCCCCGCGCAAGACGATGCCGAGCATCTCGGCGAGAGCGGCGTCGTCGTCGACGACCAGCACGCGACCTTTCATGGCCCCTCATTCGTACGCGTTTGGGAGATTTGGGCGTTTGTCACAGGTACCCCCGCAGGCTACCGGTGGCCGCCACTCGGGTGTTACACGACCATGACAGAGGTTGGAGTTTAGGCGGGATGGAGTTTAGGCGCAGCACACCAAGCGCGCGATTATCTGACCAGATGCGGTCACACCGGGGGGAATCCCGTGGTGCGGTCACGTTCCAAGTGTGCTCCCGCGCCCCGGTTTCGGCCATCCCCCGCCGGGGCTCGCTTCCGCCCGCGAGGGGACACCGGCGCCCCACCTGCCTGCCCGCCGGGCAACCCGGCGGTGGCGGCACTTGGTGATCGCGCGGCACACGCACGTACATCATGCCAGGATTGGGACATGACAGACGGCCCCGGCTCCTCCCCCGACGTGCCCTCCGGCTGGGCGGCCGAGCAACCTCCGCCGTACGGCGGAGCCGCCGGGACCGGCGGGACGGGCGAGTCCTGGGCCGCCCCCGGCGGCCGGGAAGGCCCGGCCGGCCCACAACCCGGCCCACAACCCGGCCCGCAACCCGGCCCGTACGGCCAGCCCATGTCCCATGAGCAGTATGGCCAGCCCGGTCAGTACGGCCAGCCCGGCCCTTCCGGCCCTTCCGGCTCTTCCGGCCCGTACGGCCAGCCCGGACAGTATGGTCAGCCCGGCTACGGCCAGTACGGACCGTACGGTCAGGGCCCGCAGGCGGGCGGGCCGCACTACGGGTCCGGTCCCTACGGCCAGGGCCCCTACGGCCAGGGTCCCTATGCGCAAGGTCCATACGGACACCGGCCGCCCGACGCGCCGCGGCCGGGGATCATCCCGCTGCGCCCGCTGACGCTCGGCGACATCTTCGACGGCACGATCAAGCTGATCCGCTCGAACCCGAAGGCCACGCTCGGCCTGTCGGCGATCGTCGCGGCCGTCACCGCGATCCCCGGAGCGCTCGGCCAGGCGGTCGGCCTCGGCATGTTCGGGACGGCGCTGGACGGCTACGGCTCCGGCTCCTACGAGACGGCCGCCTCGCCCGCGCTCCCGGTCGTCGGCCTGGCCGCGCAGTACATCGGCGCGATCATCACCTATGTCATGACGTTCCTGGGCACCACGATCCTCACGGGCATCCTCACCCGGGTGCTCGGCCGCGCCGTGTTCGGCGGCCGGATCACGGTGGGCGAGGCGTGGCAGCTCGCGCGGTCGCGGGTGCTCGCCCTGCTGGGGCTGGCGCTGCTGCAGGCCCTCATCCTCATGGCGCCGGTGCTCGTACTCGCCGCGCTGCTCGTGGCCCTGGGGCTGGGCGACGCGACGGCGGGCGCCTTCGTGGCCGTCAGCCTGCTGTTCGTCCTGGCCTACATCCCGTACGCCGCCTTCTTCTACACCCGCTTCTCGCTGGCGGCCCCCGCGGTCGTGCTGGAGGGCCGCGGGGTCACCGACGCGATGGCCCGATCGTGGCGGCTGGTGAAGGGCGGCAGCTGGCGGGTGTTCGGCATCCTGGTGCTCACGGCCGTGCTCGTGGGCATCGCCTCCAGCGTGCTGGGAGTCCCGTTCACGATCGGCGGTTCCCTGCTCGGGATGTTCGGCGGGGGCACGGTCGCCGCCACGGCGCTCACCACGATCCTCCTGGCCGCGGGCAGCGTCGTCGCCTCCATGATCACCTATCCCTTCCAGGCGGGCGTGGCGGGGCTCCTCTACGCGGACAGGCGGATGCGGGCCGAGGCGTTCGACCTCGTGCTGCAGACGGCGGCCGCGCAGAACCAGTCGCAGGGCTGGGTCCACACCGGCGTCGACGACCTGTGGCACCCGAGTCACGCGGCGGCGACGGGACCGGCGCCCGGCCCCGGCTCTCCGCCTTACGGGACCCCGCCCGGAGCCTCGCCCTACTACGGAACCCCGCCGTACGGACCCCAGGCGTGACGGCGGTGCTGCTCGCGCCGCTCGCGTCGTCGCTCGCCTCCTTCTCGTCGCCCGTCGACGTCGGCCGCGACCAGGCCGCGGACGAGGCGGCACGGGAGCTGTCGAGGGCGGGCTACCAGCACGAGCCGTTGTTCGACCGGTTGCGGCGGGAGTTCTCCCAGTTCATCGGTGACCTGATGAGCGGCGACGGCACGGGCACGGGCGGCGTGCTGTCGCTCGTCGTGATCGTCGTCGTCCTGGTCGTCCTCGCCGTGCTGCTCCTATGGGCCCTGCGCCGCTTCTCCGGCTCCGCGAGGACGGAGCCGGGAGCCGTGTTCGGGCGGAGCGAGCGGACGGCCGCCGAGCACAGGTCGGAGGCCGAACGCCTGGCGGCGGCGGAGGACTGGGCCGGGGCCATCCGGGAGCGGTTACGCGCCGTCGCCCGCGACCTGGAGGAACGCGCCGTCGTCGCCCCCCTGCCGGGCCGTACGGCGATGGAGCTCGCCGAGGCCGCCGGGCAGGCGCTGCCGTCCCACGCGGCGGACCTGCGGGCGGCGGCACGCCTGTTCGACGACGTCACGTACGGCGAGGCAGACGGCACCCGTGAGGGGTACCTGACGCTCGCCGCCCTGGACGAACGCCTGCGATCGGCCCGCACGGGCGTGACGGCATGACCGCGCCCACAAGCCTCCGAGTCCGGCGGCACACACGAGGGATACCTGACCCGCGCCGCTGTGAACGTCCTGCAGCCGGCCCGCACGGGCGTGACGGCATGACCGCGCCCACAAGCCTCCGAGTCCGGGGGACGGCGAGGACGGCACCGATGACGCTCGCGCCGGACGTGACCCCGTGACCGCGACCACAACCGGGACCACGACCGGGGCCCGGCGGGGCCGGGGGCGGGAGGCGGCCTGGATCTCGCTGGTGGTGCTGCTCGTGCTGGGCGCGGCGGCTCTGCCCGCGTTGCTCGCGCCGGACCGGCCCCCCGGGCGGCTCCTGGACCCGGCCGACACCTCGCTCGGCGGGAGCGCCGCCCTCGCCCGGCTGCTGGAGGCGCACGGGGTGGAGGTCGTCCGGGTGGAGACGCCCGGCGCGGCGGTGGCCGCCGCGGGGCCGGAAACCCTGCTGCTGGTCACCGAGGCGAGCATGCTCGGCGACCATGACGCCGCCGTCAGGCTGGCCGAGGCGCCCGGCGACCGGCTCATCGCCGGGCACGCGTCCTACCTCGACGTGCTCGCCGCGGGCCTGCACAGGAAGGGCGTCGAGCGCACCCGCTCCCGGCCGCCCCGGTGCGCGCTGCGGGAGGCCGTGCGGGCCGGCGACGTCTACACCGGCGGACTCTCCTTCTCCGGCCCGCCCGGATCCACGGGCTGCTATCCGGCGGGCGACGGCCACACGCTGGTCCGTTACACCGAGGACGGCCACACGGTGACCGCGCTGGGCGACGCGTCGTTCCTGACCAACCTGCGGCTCGCGGACGACGGCAACGCGGCGCTCGCGCTGAACCTGGCCGGCGCGCGGCCGAAGCTCGTCTGGCTCACCTGGCCCGACGATCCCGACGACGCCGCCGACGGCGGAGACGGCGCCACAGGGGCGGACGGCGAACCGGCCAGGTCGCTCGGCGACCTCATCCCGGGCGGCGTCAACTGGGCGGTCTTCCAGCTCGTCGTCGCGGTGGCCGTGACCGCCCTGTGGCGGGGGCGCCGCCTCGGTCCGGTCGTGACCGAGCGCCTCCCCGTGGTCGTACGGGCCTCGGAGACCGTGGAGGGGCGGGGCCTGCTCTACCGGTCGCGCCGGGCCAGGGACCGCGCCGCCCTCGCCCTGCGGGCCGCCACCGCCGACCGGCTCGCCCCTCTCCTGGGCGTGCCGCGTACGGCGACGGCCGAGGAGGTCGCCGACGCCGCGGCGGCGCGTACCGGGCAGGACCCGGGACCGGTGCGGGCGCTGCTGTGCGGTCCCGAACCGGCCGACGACGCCGCGCTGGTGGCCCTCGCCGCCCATCTGGACACACTGGAAAGGCAGGTTCGAGACTCGTGACCACCCCCGGACCGGGCGCCGCCCCCTCGGCGTCGTCCCCCGTACCCCCGGCCGCCTCGCCGCCGCCCCCGTCGGGCCCTTCGGCCCCGTCGCTTCCGCCGCTGCCGGCGACTCCCGGGGCCGACGCCGCGCGGGAGGCGCTGGCGGCGCTGCGCGCGGAGGTCGGCAAGGCGGTCGTGGGCCAGGACCCGGTCGTCACCGGACTGGTCATCGCGCTGCTCTGCCGGGGTCACGTGCTGCTCGAAGGCGTGCCCGGAGTGGCCAAGACCCTGCTCGCCCGCACGTTGTCGGCCACGCTCTCGCTCGACTTCAAGCGCGTGCAGTTCACCCCCGACCTGATGCCGGGCGACGTGACGGGATCACTGGTCTACGACGCGCGGACGGCCGAGTTCGAGTTCCGTGAGGGGCCGATCTTCACCAACCTCCTGCTCGCCGACGAGATCAACCGCACGCCACCGAAGACCCAGGCCGCCCTGCTGGAGGCGATGGAGGAACGGCAGGTGAGCGTCGAGGGGGCGGCCCGCGCGCTGCCCGATCCGTTCATCGTCGTGGCGACGCAGAACCCCGTCGAGTACGAGGGCACCTACCAGCTTCCCGAGGCGCAGCTCGACCGGTTCCTGCTCAAGCTCACCGTGCCGCTGCCGCCGCGCGAGCAGGAGATCGCCGTCCTCGAACGGCACGCGCTCGGCTTCGACCCGCGCGACCTGTCGGAGCTCAGGGCGGTGGCGTCCGCGACCGACCTCGCGGCGGGACGGCGGGCGGTCGCCCAGGTCCACGTGGGCCCGGAGGTGCTCGGCTACATCGTGGACCTCGCCCGGGCCACCCGGCAGTCGCCCTCGCTCCAGCTCGGCGTCTCGCCGCGCGGGGCCACCGCGCTGCTCGCCGCCGCGCGGGCCTGGGCCTGGCTGTCGGGCCGGTCGTACGTGACCCCCGACGACGTGAAGGCCCTCGCGCGGCCCGCCCTGCGGCACCGCGTGGGGCTGCGCCCGGAGGCCGAACTGGAGGGGGCCACCCCGGACGGCATCCTGGAGGGCATCCTGTCGGCCGTACCGGTGCCCCGGTGAGGGCCGCGTGGCGCTGACCGGGCGCGCGGGACTGCTCGCCGCCCTCGCCGCGATCGTGGTGCTCCTCGCCCCCGAGCCCGGCCTGGTCGTGCTGGCCGCCGCGCTGGTGCTGGCCGCGCTCGTGACGGCCGACCTGCTGCTCGCGGGCGGTGTGCGCGGGCTGCGTTTCCACCGGGACGGCGACCGGCGCGTACGGCTCGGCCAGTCGCTCGTGATCGGGCTGGTCGTGGACAACCCCGGCCCGCGCCGGCTGCGGGGCGTGCTGCGCGACGCCTGGCAGCCCTCGGCCGGGGCCGCCCCGCGGCGGCAGGCGCTCGACGTGCCGCCCGGCGAGCGTCGGCGGCTGGTCACGACGCTCACGCCCGTACGCAGGGGTGACCGGGAGGCGGTGGCCGTGACGGTGCGCTCGGTCGGGCCGCTGGGCCTGGCGGCGCGGCAGCGGACGTTCGAGGCGCCGTGGACCGTGCGGGTGCTGCCGCCGTTCCTCAGCCGCAGGCATCTGCCGGCGCGGCTGGCCCGCCTGCGGGAGCTGGACGGACGGCACCCCGCGCTGGTGCGCGGCCAGGGCACCGAGTTCGACTCGTTGCGCGAGTACGTGGTCGGCGACGACGTCCGCTCCATCGACTGGCGGGCGAGCGCCCGGCGCAGCGACGTCGTCGTGCGCACCTGGCGGCCGGAACGCGACCGCCGCGTGCTGATCGTGCTCGACACCGGCCGCACCTCGGCCGGCCGGATCGGGACGGCGCCACCGGGCTTCGGGCCGGGCTTCGCGCCGGACTCCGGTGCGCCAGGCTCGGAGGCGGACGCGGGGCCGGGCCCGGGACGAGGTCGGGGGGCCGGTTCGGGTGCCGGTTCGGGGGCCGCCGGATGGCCGCGGCTGGACTGGTCGATGGACGCCGCGCTGCTCCTCGCCGCGCTCGCCGCGCGGGCCGGCGACCGGGTGGACTTCCTCGCCTACGACCGGGCCGTACGGGCGCAGGTGTCCGGCGCGTCACGCACCGAACTGCTGTCGTCGATGGTGAACGCGATGGCGCCGATCGAGGCGGAGCTGGTCGAGTCCGACGCGGCCGGGATGGCGGCGGCCGTGCTGTCCCGGGCCCGCCGCCGCTGCCTGGTGGTGCTGCTGACCGACCTGAACACGGCGGCCATGGAAGAAGGGCTGCTGCCCGTGCTGCCGCGGTTGTCGGCGCGTCACCTGGTCCTGGTCGCCGCGGTGGCCGACCCGCGGGTGGCCGAGATGGCGGCGGGCCGGGGCACCGCCGAGGCGGTGTACGACGCCGCGGCGGCGGAGCGGCTGCGCGGCGAGCGGCGTGAGGTCACGGCGACGCTGCGCCGCCAGGGTGTGGAGGTCGTCGACGCCCTGCCCGAGGACATCGCACCCGCGCTCGCCGACGCCTACCTCGCGCTCAAGGCCGCCGGCCGGCTGTGACCCGTCAGGCCGTGGGGGCCAGGTCGGGGGCGCGTTCGATGTCCCCCGTCTCGTTCCGGCGCTCCGCCCGGCGGCCGAAGACGACGACGTACGTGAGGAACAGCGCCTCCGCGAGCGCGCCGATGGCGATGCGCGCCCAGGTCGGCAGGCCCGAAGGGGTGACCCCCGCCTCGATGAGCCCGGAGACGAACAGCACCACGACCAGGCCGAGCGCGACGCTCATCACGGCCCTGCCCTGCTCGGCCAGCGCCTCCGCCCGCCGCCTCGGGCCGGGGTCGACGACCGTCCAGCCGAGCCGCATGCCCGCTCCCGCCGCCAGGAACACCGCGGTGAGTTCCAGCATGCCGTGCGGCAGGATCAGCCCCCAGAACACGTCGGCCCTGTCGTGGGCGTGCATCAGGCCGCCGAGCACCCCGACGTTGGCCGAGTTCTGCCACAGAATCCACGGGATGGGCAGGCCGAGCAGGATCGCCGACACCACCACCTGCATGGACAGCCAGGCGTTGTTGAGCCACACGTGGCCGGCGAAGGACGCCGCCGGGTTCTCGGAGTAGTAGTCGGCGAAGTCGTGCTCGACGATCTGCCGGATCTCCTCCGGCGTGCCGACGACGCCCTGCACCGCCGGGTCGGTCGCCACCCACACGCCCATGACGTACGCCACGACGAGAGAGGCGACCGTGGCGCCGATCCACCAGCGCCGAGCCCGGTAGGCGACGACCGGGAACGACACGGTGAAGAAGCGGACCACCTCCCGCCAGGCCGGGCTGTGGGCGCCGGTGACGGCCGAGCGGGCCCGCGCGACCAGCGACGACAGGCGACCGGCGAGCAGCGCGTCGGTCGACGCCGACCGGACGATGGACAGGTGCGTGGCCGCCTGCTGGTAGAGCTCCACCAGTTCGTCGATCTCCGCGCCGCGCAGCGTGCGCCGCCGCCGTACGAGGTCGTCCAGCCGGTCCCAGGACGGCTTGCTCGCGGCGACGAACGCATCGATGTCCACGGATCGGACCCTATCGACCACGGCGCAGTAGGGTGCGCAGTGTGTCCGAAGTCGTGACCGGTGAGGCCGTCGTCGTCGAGGTCCGCGTGGCCCAGCTGCCCAGCCGCGCCCTGGCCTTCCTGATCGACTTCGTCGTGCAGTGGACCGTGATCATTGTGGCGTCCGTGCTGGTCTCCCACGCCTCGTCGCTGACCGACGACTCGCTGTCCGTCGCGCTGCTCATCCTGTTCATGGTGCTCGTCACGGTGGGCTACCCGGTCGCGTTCGAAACGCTCACCCGGGGCCGCTCATTGGGCAAGCTCGCGCTGGGCCTGCGGGTGGTGAGCGACGACGGCGGGCCGGAACGCTTCCGGCAGGCGCTGTTCCGCGGGCTCGCCGGGTTCCTGGAGTTCTGGACGCCGTTGTTCGGCGCCCCGGCGCTCATCACCTCGCTGCTGAACCCGCGCGGCAAACGCCTGGGCGACGTGTTCGCCGGGACGATCGTCATCGGCGAGCGCGGGCCGGGCGAGACCCCGCCCCCCGAGATGCCGCCGGCGCTGGCGTCCTGGGCGGCCACGCTGGAGCTTTCCGGCCTGTCCGGCGAACTCGCCGCCACCGCCCGGCAGTACCTCGTGCGGTGGCACCAGCTCAGCCCGCCGATGCGCGAGGAGATGGGGTTGCGGGTGGCCGGTCAGGTGAGCGCCCGCATCGCGCCGCCGCCCCCGCCCGGCGTCCCGCCGTACGCCTATCTGGCCGCCGTGCTGGCCGAGCGCAGGCGCCGCGAGGAGGCGCGGCTCGCCGCGATTCGCGAGAACCGCGCGCGGTACGGCGCGCAGAGGCACGGCCCGCGTGTGTACGGCACGCACGCGGAATCTCCCCTGGTCAGCCGTGGGGTGGAGGTGCGTCAAGCCGCGCCTGTCACCCCTCGGGGAGAGGCGCCGGAAGGGTCTGCGACGACATCCGGCGGATTTGTTCCACCGATTTAGGTGTAGACCCGCGATTGGGGGGCACCTGTGGCAATTGCAGGTCATGGGGCATCCTGCAGTGGGGTTGAGGCGGGCGCCGCCGGTGTGTTGAGGGAGAGGTCACACCGACGGTGCCCGCCTCCGTGTCGTCCCGGCCGCCACGGTCGCGGCGCCGGGCTGGTTCGGTGTTGTCGGCGATCAGGTATTCCCGCTCGGTTCTCCAGCCGCGCTGTCGGCGATCAGAAATCCGGTGCCGTCGAGGCCCACTTCCAGATGCCACCCGTCCGGCCACACGTGGTCGCGCGTAGGCGTGGCCCTCGCACCGGTGAATGTGGCCTCGGAGAAGGCTTCGCCGCTCTGCCAGGTCGTGAAGAAGGTCTGATCGTCGGCCGCGGCGCCCCGGGAGAATGCCACCCCGCCGAAGTTCGCGGCTCCGGAGAAGACCGCGCCGTCGAACTTCGCGTCCTCGGAGAAGACCGCCGAATCAAACCACGTATCCTCGGAAAAGCTCGCGTCCCCAGAGAAGACCGCCCCGTCGAACCGGGCGGCCCGGGAGAACATCACCCCGCCGAACCTGGCCTCCCCGGAGAACGTCACCCCGTCGAACCGGGCGGCCCGGGAGAACGTCACCCCGCCGAACCTGGCCTCCCCGGAGAACGCCGCCCCGCCGAACCTGGCCTCCCCGGAGAAGATCGCCCGAGCGAAATCGGCGTCCCCGGTGAAGGTCACCCTGTCGAATCCGGCGTCCCCGGAGAAGGTGACGAAATCGAATCCGGCCCTTCCGGAGAAGGTCACTCCGTCGAAACTGCCGGTGAAACGGGCACGGGTGAGCTCGAAATCGATCAGGGTGGCCCCGGTCAGGTCGAGTCGCATGCCCTCCCAGTACCGAGGGCTGGGTGGGGACTCGTCCCAGGTGCTGAGAGGGCGGTCGTCACGCAGGTGCTCGGCGAGGACGCGCTGAGCGGTGAGGCGGACCTGCAGTTCGCCTTCCCGGTCGGTCTCCTGCCGGGGTGCGTGATCAGGAACGGCGAGGGCGCCGAGACGAGCGGCCCGGTAGCGGCGTCGGGCCGCCAGCAAGGCCGCCTTGCGTTCGCTCTCGCGAGCCGAGGCCGATTCCGGCGCGGCGTACGGCATGCGTAGATAGGCGCAGATGACATTGACGATGGTCTGCCGGTGGAGTGGGTTGTCCTGCGCGAGACGCTCCAGGGCGTACAGGCCGGCCAGACGTACGGCGGCTCTGTCGTGACCGAGTTGTTCGGCGGCCTTGGTGTACAGGTCGGTGACCCGGCGTTCGGCGGCGTCGTGCTCGGTGGCGGTGGCCACCCGCTCGGCGTGCCGGGCGGTGATGAAGCTGTGCAGCTCCTGATGGTTCTGCCGCCGGAAGGCCAGCGCGAGGGTGATGGCGGCGCCGACTCCGGCGCCGGCGGCCAGCGCGGTACGCAGTATCTCCCCCCGTGCGCTACCGGCCCCGGGAGCGGATTGCCCGGCGGACTGATGGGCCAGGTCGGCCAGCAGCCACCACAAGGTGCCGCCGACGGCGGCACCGACCAGGAGGACGGCCAGCACGATCCACCAGGCAGCAGCACGCGGAGGACGCAACGCCGGAGGAACCGGCACGGGATCGTCCAGCGGACGGGCTGCGCGGCGGTGCGGCAGTAACGGCATACCTCCCATTGCAGCCGCACCGGGCCCGCCCCTGCCTCATGCAACACCTGATCGTTACCGGCGCGGCCCCTGACCGGTCCCGGCCGTCCGGCCGGAATAGTCGTCCCGACCGCGCGTCAGTACGTCACTGGTCGGTGGTGCGACGGCGCCGGGTACGGCGCGGATAGGCCTTGGCCGTCTCGGCCAGCCGTGCGGCGTGCTCGGCCTGCTTGCGCCAGTGCCCGTAGGCGTCGCCGCGCTGCGCGAGCCGGTCCAGTTCGCGCATGGTGGCCAGCGGGATGAACGCGGGTTCGGCGTCCCGCCACGGCGTGCCGGGCAGCGGCATGAACGTGTGGGTGTGGATGCGCGCCCCGAGGTCGGCGAGGTCGGCGGCCAGCCGCAGAGACGCCTCCTGGTCCTCGGCCGACTCGCCGGGCAGCCCGAAGATGAAGTCGACGTTCGGCCGGAAGCCGAACTCGGCGGCGATGCGGACGGCGTCGCGGACCGGTTCTGCGCCGTGACCGCGACCGGCGGCGGCCAGCACCCGGTCGGAGCCCGACTGCGCGCCGATGATGATGTTGTCGTTCGCCACGTACCGCTTCAGCAGCCGCATCGCCTCCGGCGTGACGTGCTCGGGCCGGATCTCGGAGGGGAAGCTGCCGAAGAACACCCGGCCGCCGGCGGGCAGTTCCTCCTTCACGCCCGCCAGCAACTCCTCCACGGCGTCGAGCGCCGGGTCCGGCCCCTGCGTGCCGTACGAGAGCGAGGTGGGGGTGATGAACCGGACGTCGCGCAGGCCGTGCGCGGCCATCCGCCGGACGTGCTCCCGCACACTCGCCACGCCGCGGTGCCGGAACCTGCCCCCGAACATGAAGGGCGTCTGGCAGAAGCGGCAGGTGTACGCGCAGCCGCGGGTGATCTCGATGGGCCCGAAGGCGCGGCGGCGGTCGGGGAAGGACGGGAAGGCGTCCAGCGGCAACTGCGGCGCCGGCGGCGTGCGCAGCGCCATGCCGTCCGCGTCGCGCACCGCCAGGCCGGGCACGGTGGTGAGCGGCGCGTCCGCGCGCAGCGCCTCGACCAGGGCGACGATCGTCGTCTCGCCCTCGCCGATCGCGGCAAGGTCCCAGCCTGCGTCGATGACCTGCTGTGGTTCCGCGGTCGCGTGGACGCCCCCCGCGATGTGCAGGACGCGCGGGTCGTCGGCGAGGGCTCGTACGGCGGCCAGTTCGGCGGCCATCGCCTCGGCGTCCGGGGAGTAGAACGACCACAGCACCAGGACACGATCGGCGGTGCTCGCCGCGATGTGCGCGGCGGTCTCCTCGGCCGTGACGCCGAACCGCAGATCGCATTCCGCTTTGGCGGTCTCCAGCGCGCCGAGCAGCGCGTGTACGCCGTACGTGACGGCCTTGCGATAACGGACGACCACCGACACATCCACACTCACCCTGGCAGGGTAGTGCCGGCGCGCCCTGAGAGGGGCCCGGGCGACCCGCCCCAGGCGGCGCGGGCGGTCCGGGGAGCGGGTCAGGACCCGAGCCGCCAGGAGTGGAGATACTCCTCCTGCTCGGCGGTGAGCGCGTCGATCGAGATACCGGCGGCGGCGAGCTTCAGACGGGCCACCTCCACGTCGATGCCGGCCGGGACGTCGTGGACGCCGGGCGGCAGCCGGGACGGCTCCTCGACCAGCCAGGCCACGGTGAGGGCCTGGGCGGAGAACGACATGTCCATCACGGCGGCCGGGTGGCCCTCGGCGGCGGTCAGGTTCACCAGGCGGCCCTCGGCGAGCAGCAGCAGCCTGCGGCCGTCCTCCAGGACGTACTCGTCGGTGTTGGGCCTGATGCCGAAGCGGACCTCCCGGGCCATCCCCTCCAGTGCCCGCACGTCGATCTCGACGTCGAAGTGGCCCGCGTTCGCGAGGATGGCGCCGTCCTTCATGACGGCCAGATGCTCGGCGCGGATGACGTCGCGGTTGCCGGTGACGGTCACGAACACGTCGCCGATCTCGGCGGCCAGGCTCATCGGCCGTACGTCGTAGCCCTGCAGGGCGGCGTCGAGGGCCTTGACCGGGTCGATCTCGGTGACGACGACCCGCGCGCCGAGGCCCTTGGCCCGCTCCGCGACTCCCCTGCCGCAGAAACCGAAGCCCGCGACGACGACGGTGCGGCCCGCGAGCAGCACGTTGGTGGCGCGCATGATGCCGTCGAGCGTCGACTGGCCGGTGCCGTAGCGGTTGTCGAACATCCGCTTCGTCCGGGTGTCGTTGACCGCGACGACCGGGAAGCGCAGCGCGCCCTCCGAGGCCATCTGACGCAGCCGGATGATCCCGGTGGTGGTCTCCTCGCAGCCGCCCATCACGCCGTCGAGAAGCCCGACCCGCTCGGTGTGCAGGATGTTGACGAGGTCGCAGCCGTCGTCGAGGACGACGTGCGGCTCGATGTCCAGCGCCTGGTTGATGTGCCGGTAGTAGGCCGCCCTGTCCACCCCGGCGCGGGCGTGCACGGCGATGCCGTACTCCCCCAGCGCCGCGGCGACGTCGTCCTGCGTGGACAGGGGGTTCGAGGCGGCCAGGGCGATCTCGGCTCCGCCCTGCCGCAGCGCCCCCATGAGCACGGCCGTCTCGGCCGTCACGTGCAGGCAGGCGGCGATGCGCAGGCCGTCGAGCGGCCGGTCGGCGCCGAACCCGGCGCCGATGGCCTGGAGGACCGGCATCGACCGGGCCGCCCACTCGATGCGCCGCTCCCCGGCCTCGGCCATGTCCGGCTGGATCACGCCGGCCCTCCGTCTTTCGTGCAAGCTCTCGTGCAGGCTTTCGTGCGAGCCTTCGTGCGGGCTTTCGTACGGGCCGTGGGGGCGCGGCGCCCCCACGGCCGTCCCCGCCGTCAGTAGCGGTAGTGGTCCGGCTTGTACGGGCCCTCGACGTCGACGCCGATGTACTCCGCCTGCTTCTTGCTCAGCGTGGTCAGCTTCACGCCGAGCGCGTCGAGGTGGAGGCGGGCGACCTTCTCGTCGAGGTGCTTGGGCAGCACGTACACGCCGGTCGGGTACTCGTCGGTCTTCGTGAACAGCTCGATCTGCGCGATGACCTGGTTGGTGAACGAGTTCGACATGACGAACGAGGGGTGGCCGGTGGCGCAGCCGAGGTTCATCAGCCTGCCCTCGGCGAGCACGATGATGGAGTGCCCGTCGGGGAACACCCACTCGTCGACCTGCGGCTTGATGTTGATCCTCTTGATGCCGTCGATGCGGCCCAGGCCGGCCATGTCGATCTCGTTGTCGAAGTGGCCGATGTTGGACACGATCGCCTGGTGCTTCATCCGGGACATGTGCTCGGCGGTGATGATGCCGTAGTTGCCGGTGCAGGTGACGAAGATGTCCGCGATGCCGACGACCTCCTCCAGGGTGGTGACCTGGAAGCCGTCCATCGCCGCCTGGAGCGCGCAGATCGGGTCGATCTCGGTGACGATGACCCGGGCGCCCTGGCCGCGCAGCGCGTCGGCGCAGCCCTTGCCCACGTCGCCGTACCCGCAGACCACGGCGACCTTGCCGCCGATCAGCACGTCGGTGGCGCGGTTGAGACCGTCGATCACCGAGTGGCGGCAGCCGTACTTGTTGTCGAACTTCGACTTGGTCACCGAGTCGTTGACGTTGATGGCCGGGAAGAGGAGCGTGCCGGTCTTGTGCATCTCGTACAGGCGGTGCACGCCGGTCGTGGTCTCCTCGGTGACGCCCTTGATGTCCTCGGCGACGCGGGTCCACCAGTTGTCCCCGGAGACCGTGCGGCGGAGGGTGTCGAGGATGACCGCCCACTCCTCGGGGTCGTCCTCACCGGCGACCGGGACCGCGCCGGCCTTCTCGAACTCCACGCCCTTGTGCACCAGCAGCGTGGCGTCGCCGCCGTCGTCGAGGATCATGTTGGGGCCGGAGCCGTCGGGCCAGCGGAGCGCCTGCTCGGTGCACCACCAGTACTCCTCCAGCGTCTCGCCCTTCCAGGCGAAGACCGGGACGCCGGAGGGGTTGTCGGCCGTGCCGTCCGGGCCGACGACCACCGCGGCGGCGGCGTGGTCCTGGGTGGAGAAGATGTTGCAGCTCACCCAGCGGACGTCGGCGCCCAGCGCGACCAGCGTCTCGATCAGCACGGCGGTCTGGATCGTCATGTGCAGCGAGCCCATGATCTTCGCACCCCGCAGCGGCTGCGCCGCGGCGTACTCCTCCCGGGTCGCCATGAGGCCCGGCATCTCGTGCTCCGCGAGGCGGATCTCTTTGCGGCCGAACTCCGCGAGCGCAAGGTCGGCGACCTTGAAGTCCATGAGTGTGTCCCTCTCCGTTGTCTGTCGGTGCGAGTTTAGGCGTCGCGGGACGCGGGACGCATACGCGAGAGCGCAAACCTGACACAAGAATGTGAGATTCGGTCGTCCGCGGGTGCCGGAAGGCTCCGGGACTGTCTAGCGTGGGGTCCGGGAACGTGGACCGGAGGCATGATGCGCATCACCGAGGCGGCACGGCGGCTCGGCATGTCCCCCCGCATGCTGCGCTACCGGGAGGCGCTCGGCCTGCTGCCGCCCGTACGCGACAGGGGCGCCCACCGGCGCTTCGGCCCGGACGAGATCGAGGCGGTGCGGCAGGCGGTGGACCTGGAACGCCGCTTCGACGTCTCGCCGGCGGAACTGGCCTTCGCGCTCCGGGCGCTGTCCGAGCCCGCGGTGGCCCAGGCCGTACGGGACCTCGGCGTGCGCATCGGCCGCATCCAGGCGCCGCGCCGGGCGCTGGACTTCGAGAAGGAGAAGGCCCTGCGGCTGCTGCGGCACCGCTGAATCCGGCACCGGCGGCCCAGTGGCGGCGGCCCAGTGGCGGCGGCTCAGTACCGGCGGCTCAGGCGCCGACCACCAGGTGCAGATCGTCCGCGCGCAGGGAGTCGGCCGTGACGTACGGCTGCTCGCTGACGACGTCGGTCATCGTCAGCGGGACGTTCAGGGACGGCACCAGCTTGAGCGCCCGGACCAGGATGTTCGGGTGCTCGGCGGTGAACTGCTGGGGCACGCCGAGGAGCTTCGCGGTCATCTTCGTCGTGCAGATCACGACGTTGCCCTCGAAGGTGAAGGTGCTGCCGACCAGGGTCGTCGAGCCCATGGTCTGCACGGGCCGCTCCAGCACGGCCTTGTGCATGGTGAAGCGGAGCATCTTGACCGTGCCGGTCGCGGTGGGCATCTCCACGACCCCGGTGAACTTCATGCCGGTCATGGTGAGGGAGGGGGCGCGGACGGCGGCGGGCTCGACCGCCACCCTCGCCTGACCGCCCGCGGATCCGGAGGGCGGGCCCTGGCCCTCCTGGTCGTCCTCGCCCGGGGACGGCGACGCGCCGGGCGAGCGGGACCGCCCCCCGGTGAGGGGGGCCAGCGGGTTCGCCGATCCCAGGGCTCCCGGTAGGTCGGTGGGCACGACCGTGGGCACGACGTCCGGGACGACGTCGGAGACGGCGCTGGGCACGGCACCGGGAAGCAGGCTCGGCACCGCGCGAGCAATCGAGTCGGACCCGCCCCGGTGTCCGGCTTCGGGCACCGCGCCCCGAGCGGCCGCGGGAGCGGCGCGGGAAACGGCGTTCTGTACGCCCCTGGGGGCGACAGCGGGAACAGCGCCGTAAGCGGCGGCGGGCACCGCACCGTGAGCGGCAGCGGGAACGGTGCGGGAGACGGTGCCGCGCTGGGCGGACACGCCGGGGTCCGCATGTGGCACGCCCGTCCCCGTCACCAGGAGGACGGGCAGCATCGCGATGGCCAGCGCCCTGCCCGCCGGACCCGGACCCTGCCCAGCACCCGGATCCCCGCTCCCCTCGTCGCCTACCCGCGCGCCCTCGTCACCCCCGTCACCGCTGTCGCCGTCCGAGGCACTGTCGCCTGGACCGCTGTCCGGGCCCACGTGCCCGGGGCCGGAGCGGGCCCTGGTTTCCTCCGCCCGCCTGTCATCGGCGGGGACAGCGGCGGGAGAGGAGGAACCCGCGGAGCACCCGCTGCCCGCACCGGCCTCCGGGCCGGAGGCGGGGCGGACGCGGCCGACGAGGACCTGAGGGCCGTCGCCGGTGGGCGGCGCAGTGGGCGGTGCGTCGGGCAGCCCCGGCCGGGCCGACGTGTCGGTTCGCGGGCCGGGCTCGGCGGCGGGCGGCTGGGGCTGGGTCCTCGTTTCGGCCTGCGCGCCGGTCCGCGAGTCGTCCTGTGCGACGGGCGGCTGGGGCTGGGTCCGTGGGCCGGTTTGGACGTCCGCCGGCCGCAGGTGCTCGTCGCGGCCGACCACCCGGCGGGCGGTGAAGGTGATCTCTCCGCCGGCGGACGCGGGCGGGGCGGCCGCGCCGGAGGGCTCGGCGTCGGTTCCGGAGACGCGGGGGGCCGTCTCCCCCGGAGCCCAGGCGACCGCGAGCGCGCCTCCCACGAGGCCGAGCAGCATGCCGATCAGGAAGCCGCCCAGGTTGGCGTAGACGAACGACGCGATCGAGACCAGCACGGCGACCACGCCGAGGAAGGCCCGCTGGCCGGGCTGGAGCCAGATCATCAGGCCCAGGATGACCAGCACGAGCGCGACGAGGTAGGTGGCCCCGACCGTGCCCGACTGGATGACGAGCGGCAGGGCCTTCGTCACGAACGGGATGCTCAGCAGTTCCAGGCCCGCGGCCAGCACCAGCAGGCCGCCCCAGAACGGCCTGGACCTCCGCCAGGATCCGTTCATCGCCGCCCGCCGGGGAATTCGACCGGCCTCCGCATCAGAAGCACTCGTGCTCGCCGGGTTCGACGGTCAGCTTCAGCCCCGGCAGCTTGAAGGTCGCCGCGTTGACCGACCAGGAGACCTGCCGGAAGTTCTCGATGGAGACCGCGCTCGCCTGCTGGCCGAACATGCCCGCGGCGCCCTGCGCCTCCGGCACCTGGTCGAGCGTGCTGGCGTCGCGACCGGCCTCGATGTCGGTGAAGACCGCGTTGCCCTGGATCTGCGAGGCGTCGACGATCATGTTCTCGGCGGTCACCGGGTCCTTGCCGGTCCCTGCGGTGATCCGGAGCGTCACGGCGCCGACCGGCGACTTCATCAAGACGGTCTGGCACATGTTCGTCAGGGTGGCCTTCCGGATGCCGGAGACCGCGACGGGGATCTTCTGGCCCTTCTTGTTCTCGGTGACGCTGCCGTACTGCACGAAGCCCTGGCCCTGCAGCTTGTCGGCGGAGACCTTGAACGTGTCGCCCGAGACCACGAACGATGCGCCGATGGCGCCCTGGGCGGTCGCGCCGACGAGCACGGAGGCGACCGCGAGCGCGGGTACGAAGACGAGCGCGAACCGTTTCCAGCGCACGCGTCCCTGCTGAATCATGAGTCACCTCCGGAGGGGGGAACCGGTCGGATGCCTATGTAAAGTTACCGATGGGTACCACAGAGGTTGAAGTGACTCAGGATCACATTTCAATCACGGTGCGCAGTGGGAAAGTGACCGGGCGAAAAGACGATCACGCGCCGGCGGGCTGCGCCGAGGCGGCGTCGGCCCGGTAGAGGTCCGGCTCCAGGTAGATCACGCGGGCCATCGGCACGGCCTCGCGGATGCGCCGTTCGGCCTCGTCGATGCCGCGGGCCACCTCGCTCGCGGTGTCGTCGTGCTCGACCGCGATCTTGGCGGCGACCAGCAGCTCCTCGGGGCCGAGGTGCAGGGTGCGCAGGTGGATCACCCGGCTGACCTCGGGAGCCGACTCGAGCGCCGCGCAGATCTTCTTCTCCATCTCGGGAGTGGCGCTCTCGCCGATCAGCAGCGACTTGGTCTCGACGGCCAGGATGACCGCGATCACCGCGAGCAGCAGGCCGATCACGAGGCTGCCCACGCCGTCCCACATGCCGTTGCCGGTGATCACCGCCATCGCGACGCCGAACAGCGCGAAGATCAGGCCGAGCAGCGCGCCGAAGTCCTCCAGCAGCACGACGGGCAGCTCGGGCGCCTTGGCCCGGCGGATGAAGGACACCCAGGACTCCTTGCCCTTGTGCTCCCTCGACTCCCTGATCGCCGTGCGGAACGAGAACCCCTCGGCGACGATCGCGAAGATCAGCACGCCGAACGCCCACTGCGGCGACTCCACCGGATGCGGGTCGGCGATCTTGTGCCAGCCCTCGTACAGCGAGAACAGGGCACCGATCGTGAACAGCACCACCGCCACGACGAACGCGTAGAAGTACCGCTCGCGCCCGTAGCCGAACGGGTGCTTGCGGGTGCTCCGCTTGGCCGCCCGCTTGCCGCCCAGCATCAGCAGCGCCTGGTTGCCGGAGTCGGCCACGGAGTGGACCGACTCGGCGAGCATGGACGACGACCCGGTGAAGAGGAACGCCACGAACTTCGCCACAGCGATCGCCATGTTGGCGCCGAGCGCCGCGAGGATCGCCTTGGTACCGCCACCCGCACTCACGTTGAACTCCTCATATCTACCGGCCGAAGCGATCCTAGTGCCCCTATTGGGAAATCCGGGCTCGGAGTTCCGTGGATACGGCCACCGACGCCGGGTCGATCCCGTACCCGAGAGCAAGGTAGACAGTCGCGTAGTCGACCAACCCGGCCAGGGCAGCGAGCCGCTCCAGCGGGCGCACGCCGTCGGCCGTGATCTCCGACACCGGAACCCCGCGGTCCTCGGCCATCCGTACGGCGGCGGTGCGGGACCTGGTCACCTGCGGGTGTTCCTCCACGTCACGCAGCAGGAACAGGCGAAGCCGCGGGCCGCCTCCCGGCTCGTCGGCGAACGGGTCGGCGAAGATGTCACGCCCGGCGAGGGGACCGTCGAACGTCCCGATCTGGTTGTGCGCCGCCTCGGGCAGCTCACCCCAGATCGCGGGATATCCCGCGTACGCGCCGAGCCGGGCGGCCAGGAGGTGGGCCGCCACCGCGGCCATCGGAGAGGTGCCCCAGACGACCGGGACCGTGCCGGCCAGTTCCATGGCCAGCGTCTTGCCGGGGTTGATGAACGACTCGCTCGACGGGCGGCAGCGGTGCGCGAGGTCCTCCAGCCGCCTCGCGACCGACTCGAACTCGTCCTCGTCCACCGAGACCAGCCCGAACGCCGCCGCCGCGAGGATCGGCGGCACCATCAGCGACCACAGGGTCGCCTCGGGCCGCCCGGCCACCCCGCCGACCGGCACGTACGGCCCGCCGGCCCGCGCGACCAGGGCCGCCAGCGGCGTGTCAGGCGCGCCCACGCCGACGAGCCCGCAGCCGCGCCGTACGGCCTCGGCGGTCACGGCGACGGTCTCCTCGGTCGTCCCCGAGCGGGAGACGGCCACGACGAGATCGGCGGCGCCGACCCAGCCGGGCAGCCGGTAGCCGCGCACCGTCACGACCGGACCCGGGGCTCCGTACCGGCACAGCGCTTCGAGCACCTCGCCGGCGAGCCCGCTCGCGCCCATGCCCGCCACCACGATCGCCCGCGGACGTCCGTCGCGGCCGATCCGCGCGAGGCCGCTCTCCACGGCCGCCCGGTACGCCGTGCGTACCTCGGCGGCCGAGGAGGCCACCGTGCGGAGCATTCCGGAGGGGTCGCCCTCCACCAGGTACGCCTGGTCGTCGAGCCGGTCGGGCTCGAACCGGGCCCCACCGGCGCCGGTCATGCCCGGCGGGCCTCGTCGACGAGGAGGACCGGGATGTCGTCACGCACCGGATAGACCAGGCCGCACGACTCGGAGGAGCACGCCAGCTCGTCCGCCTCCGGCACCGCGCGGAGGGGGGACTTGCACGCCGGGCACGCGAGGATGTCCAGCAGCCAGTCGTCGATCTTCAACTCGTCAGCTCCTTACGACGGCGAGCACTTCGTCGCGGACGGCGGCGACCTTCTCCTCGTCCGAGGCCTCCGCGTTGAGCCGCAGCAGCGGCTCGGTGTTCGACGGACGCAGGTTGAACCACCAGTCCGGACCGCTGACGGTGAGTCCGTCCAGCTCGTCGAAGGTAACACCCTCCCGCGCCGCGAAGGTCTCCCGTACGCGGGCCAGGGCCGCCGCCTGGTCCTCGACCCTGCTGTTGATCTCTCCGGAGGCGGCGTAGCGCGAGTAGCGCGAGAGCACCTCCGAGAGCGGCCGGTCCTGCTCGCCCAGCGCGGCCAGCACGTGCAGCGCGGCCAGCATGCCGGAGTCGGCGAACCAGAAGTCGCGGAAGTAGTAGTGGGCGGAGTGCTCGCCGCCGAAGACCGCGCCGGTGCGGGCCATCTCGGCCTTGATGAACGAGTGGCCGACGCGGGTGCGGACCGGCCTGCCGCCGTGCTCGGCGACGATCTCCGGCACGCCCTTCGACGTGATCAGGTTGTGGATGACCGTGGCGCCGGGGTCCTTGGCCAGCTCGCGCACCGCGACCAGCGCGGTGATCGTGGACGGCGGCACCGACTCGCCCCGCTCGTCGATGACCCAGCAGCGGTCGGCGTCGCCGTCGAAGGCGATGCCGATGTCGGCGCCCTGCGAGACGACCGCCTTCTGCAGGTCGCGCAGGTTCTCCGGCTCGATCGGGTTGGCCTCGTGGTTGGGGAAGCTGCCGTCGAGCTCGAAGTAGAGCGGGGTCAGCTCGATCGGCAGGCCCTTGAATACCTCGGGGACCGTGTAGCCGCCCATCCCGTTGCCGGCGTCGACGACCACCTTCAGCGGGCGGATGCCCGACAGGTCGACCAGGGTCTTGAGGTGGGCGGCGTAACCCTCCAGCAGGTTGCGTTCCGTCACCGTGCCCGCGCCGGGAGTGCCGCCCAGCCCGCTGTCGAGCAACTCGGCCGCGCGGTCACGGATCTCCAGCAGCCCGGTGTCGGTGCCCACGGGAACGGCTCCGGCGCGGCACATCTTCATGCCGTTGTACTTGGCCGGGTTGTGGCTCGCGGTGAACATCACGCCCGGCAGGTTCAGGCTGCCGCTGGCGTAGTAGAGCATGTCGGTCGAGCCGAGGCCGGCGTTGACGACGTCGGCGCCCCGGGAGGTCGCGCCCCGCGCGAACGCCGCGGCCAGCGGGCCGGAGGAGGTGCGCATGTCGTGAGCCATCACCACCGACGTCGCACCGGTCAGCTCCACGAACGCCGCCCCTACGGCCTCCGCGATCTCCTCGTCGAGCTCGTCGGGCACCACACCGCGCACGTCGTACGCCTTGAAGATTCTGCTGAGGTCGGCCACTGCACGCCCCTAAAAGTCGTTAAGTCTTCGCACCTGAGCCTATAGCGCCTGATTGCCCCCACAACGGGCGATCCAACGCGGTGCGCGCGATCTCGTCGCGCGGGGTCTGATCGCGCTTCCTCAGCGCTCCCGATTGGGCTGTGCCGACTTGAGCACGCGCAGATGGCCCCGGCGTCCCACCTCGACCGCCTGGCCGACCGGCTCTCCCGCAGCGGGGGCGGGGCGGGCGGCCTCGCGGACCGCGTTCGCCAGGGCCTCCAGGTCGTCTCCGCTCGGGGACGCGGCCTCGGACGGAAGGCGCACGACCTCCCAG
Organism: Microbispora triticiradicis; assembly: GCF_005864065.1. Taxonomy (NCBI): domain Bacteria; kingdom Bacillati; phylum Actinomycetota; class Actinomycetes; order Streptosporangiales; family Streptosporangiaceae; genus Microbispora; species Microbispora triticiradicis. The sequence continues at coordinate 170,492 of NZ_VANP01000003.1, forward strand.
CCCCTGGGCGCGGTGAGCCGTTCCGCGTGCTCCGCGCACAGGTCGTAGCAATGGGGCTCGACGTACGTCGCCAGAGGGCCGAGTACGGCGGTCGAGTCGGCGTAGACATACGTGAGTGTGAAGACGGCAGGCTGCCTGCAGGCGGTACGGGAACAGCTGCGGACGGGGCTCACGGAGGGACCGTATCCGGTCCGCGTTCACATTGCCACCACCCCGCCGCTCTTATCGAGCGTGTCGCCACAATTCAGCGTTCTGAGAAGTCCTCATGAGATTGTCGGGCAAAGCGGACACAACGCCGCGCAGTCCGTCGTACCTGCGGAAGGTGCTCAGGCGGTGTCCCTCGGATCACGCCGGTCACGCCTTAAGCTGACTCCGTGAGCGATCGGAGCGGTGACAGGCCGGACCCTCGGCGGCGGGTACGCCGGCGCGACCGGCACGGTCGCGGCATGCGCGGCCCGCTCGCGCCCTCGCACGTTCCCATCGCCAAGTCCCGCGGGGAGCGTTTCGACGACCTGGTGCTCGACGCGGTCGACCGGCTCAAGCCCCGGTGGGGCGCCCAGCTCGCTTCCGTCGAGTTCGCCGTCGAGGAGGTGCCGCCGGCCGACGAGCTGGTGGACGGCCCGGCCCGGTTGTCGTCGGACCCGATCCCGCTGGGACGGGCGGACTCTGCCTCCGGGGACGACCCCGCGACCGTCGTCCTGTATCGCAGGCCGCTCGAAGCGCGGGCCCGCGACCGGGACACGCTCGGCACGCTCGTGCTGGACGTGGTGGTCGAGCAGGTGGCGAGCCTGCTGGGCCTCACGCCGGAGACGATCGACCCCGGCTACGACGACCGCCACTGACGCACCGCTGATACCACCACTGAGACCGCCCGAGACCGGCACAGGCACCCGGCACCGGGGTTCGGCCCTGAGGTCGGCATTGAGGGTCGGCATGCCCCTCAGCCTGATCGGCTTCGGCGTGCACTTCAGCGGTGACCGGGTGCAGGGCGATCGGCTACACAACCCGTCAACGGCGTAGGCGGCCGTGACCTCGGCGGGTTGCCCCAGATGCTCGGTTCGCAACGCGGCTTCGATCCGCGAGGCCCGCTCGGCAAGGTCGCCACGGCGACGCGCCCGCTTCAGCACGGTCGTGATCTGCCCGATGGTGAGCCTGGCCGCCACAGCCGGATCGGGTGCCTTGGCCAACAATTCCAACATCGATCTCATCCGGCCCGCAGCCGCGGGAGAACCGTCTGCGACCTGGGCGTCGCGCCTCTGGTCGCGGTGACGTTGCGGGGCCGTCCTCGTCGCGGGTTGCCGCGACGAGGACGGCCCTCGACCGTGATCGTGGTCGAGGGCCATACGCGGGTCATGGCAAACGGCCGGCGCCCGGCTGGATTCAGCGCTCGGCCACGAAGACGTGCGCGGCGGTCTGCGTGGGGAGTTCGGCGGCCTTCCCGCTACTGCCGACCATCACGCGGCCGGGTGACGACGTCACGCTCACGACCGCGCCGGGCCGCACCCCGGCGTGGCGCAGGGTGTACATCAGCTGGGGATCGGCCTGAATCGGCTCCCCGATGCGCCGTACGACCGCACTCGCGCCGTTCGGCCCGGGCTTCAGACAGTTGAGGCTGACGATGCCGTCGTCGAGGAACGGATCCGCGACGCCCTCCTCGCCGAGCTCCTCCAAGCCCGGGATCGGGTTGCCGTAGGGCGACTCCGCCGGGTGTCGCAGCAGTTCGAAGACGCGGCGTTCGACGGCCTCGCTCATGACGTGCTCCCAGCGGCAGGCTTCGGCGTGGACCTGCTCCCAGTCCAGCCCGATCACGTCGACGAGCAGGCACTCCGCGAGCCGGTGCTTGCGCATCACGCGCGTGGCGATCCGCCGGCCCTCCTCCGTCAGCTCCAGGTGCCTGTCGCCGGCGACGTGCAGCAGACCGTCGCGTTCCATGCGGGCGACGGTCTGGCTGACGGTGGGGCCACGCTGGTTCAGGCGCTCGGCGATGCGGGCACGCATGGGGATCACGCCTTCCTCCTCGAACTCCAGGATGGTGCGCAGATACATCTCTGTGGTGTCGATGAGTCCGGACATGCTGTTCGTCAGGCGGGGGTTTCGGCGGTGGCGGTCAGCACCGCGCGGCCGAGGGTGTGGCCGGCCATGGTGAAGCCGAGGAGGGCCGGGGTGGCGTCGGCCGGGACGCCGATCGATTCGATGTCGAGGGCGTGCACCACGACGAAGTAGCGGTGCGGGCCGTGCCCGGCCGGCGGGGCGGCGCCGATGAAGCGGGCCGCGCGGACGTCGTTGGGCAGTTGGAAGGCACCCTCGGGCAGGCCAGAGCCGGTGTCGTCGCCGGCGCCCTCGGGCAGTTCGGTGACGGCGGCGGGGATGTCGGCGACCGCCCAGTGCCAGAAGCCGGACCCGGTGGGGGCGTCGGGATCGTAGACGGTGACGGCGTAGCTCTTGGTGCCCTCCGGGGCGCCGCTCCAGGACAGCTGCGGGGAGATGTCCTTCCCGCCGGGGACGCCGGAGGAGAACTGCTCGCGCCCCCAGGCGGCGCCGTCGGTGACGGTGGTGCTGGTGACGGTGAAGGAGGCCGCCTCGGGGAGGCGGGCGAAGGGGTCGTTGGCGCTCATCGCGTCGTTCCTTTCAGGCCGTGCTGCGGGCTGGCGGTGCTGCGGTCGGCGGAGAGCCCGCGGTTTGCGTAGAGGCATCGCCGTCGCCTCTTGCCGACCAGCGAATCGACTCTAACACGAAAAATCGATTATCTATCGAATCCTCTATGATGACCGCATGACCCAGACGGTCCACCCCCCGAACTCGTCGGGGAAGCAGATGCTCTCCGAGCAGGTCTACGCGTACCTGCGGGATGCGATCATGCGCGGGGACTACGCCCCCGGTGACGCTCTCAAACCGCAGGGCCTCGCCAAGGAACAAGGCGTGAGCCTGGCCGTCGTGCGCGAGGCGCTCGTACGGGTGGTCGGCGAGGGCCTCGCCGACCGGCTGCCCAACCGCGGCTTCGCCGTCCCGGCCTTCTCCGACCGCCGCTGGCAGGAGATCGCGGAAGCCCGCAGGACCATCGAACCGGTCGTGCTGCGCATGTCCATCGAGCGAGGCGACGTCGACTGGGAGGCCCGCGTACGAGCCGCTCACCACCGTCTGGCCCGCACCCCGGCGTTCGTGCCCGAGGAGGGCGAGCACTACAGCAGCGCATGGTCCGAAGCCCACCGCGTCTTCCACCGCACCCTGCTGGAGGGCTGCGGCAACCCCGTCCTACTGGAGACGTTCGACCGGATGTGGACCGCGAGCGAGCTCGCTCGCCGCTGGGCGGCGCAGCGCAACCCGAACCGGGACGCCCTCGGCGAGCACCGCCGCCTGGAGGAGGCGGCGCTGGCCCGCGACGCCGACACCGCGGCCGAGGTGCTGGCCCAGCACCTCACCCTGACCGCGGCCGCACTGACCGGCTGTACCCAGCGGCAGGGCTGAGCATGCCCAGGGTCGAATGGCGGCGGCGGGGGTTGTAGAACCCTTCGATGAAGTCGAAGCAGGCGGCCTCGGCCTGGGCACGGGTGACGAGGTGATGCCGGTCGAGCAACTCGGCTCGAACGTCGTGATCAGATCGCGACCCATCTCACCATCAGGCCCAGCCCATCGGGTGATCTTGGAACGCCGTGGGGTCGGCATTGAGGGTCGGCAGAGACCCCGTGCCGGGAGCCCGGACCGCCGCCGTTCAGGGGAGGCCGTCAGGGGGGACCTCAGGGGAGGACAACTCCTGGTGCGTCGACGGCCGGGGGCACCAGGGCCCAGATGCGGCCCACGGCCAGCGGCTGCGCGGTGACCAGCTGGCCGTCCTTGGTCGCCTCGTCCAGGACGCGGCCGCCGTACACCTGGCCGGAGCCGGGCAGGGGACGCACGACGACGCTGAAGGCGTCCTTGCTCCCACGCGGCGTGAGCCTGATCTCCTGGGTGTGGGCTGCGGCCAGCTTCACCTCGACGGGGGCCGGCGCCTCTCCCTTGGCGGGCAGCAGCCGCACCTCCACGGTGGCGGGGGCGAAGGGCGCCGACAGCACCAGCCGCGAGACCTGCTTGCCTCCCGTCGCCTGGGCGTCCGCCACGACGCTGCCGAGATCGATGGAGTCGGCGCCGGCCGTGAAGGCGACGTCCTGCCGGGCGCCGGTTCCGGTGATCTTCAGACCCGCCACGATCGGCACGTCCGACTCCAGCACCAGCGCGGCGGGCTGCCCGCCGATGCCGGTGGACAGGTCGAGTGAGGCCGTCGATCCGGCCGGGACCTCGATCGTCTCCTTGTTCTTCAGCGCGTAGGAGCCGTCCTCCAGCACGGCCTTGATCCGTACGACCGTGTCGCGCTCCCCCGGCGCGGCGACGTACAGTTCGCGTTTCCCCGCGGTGCCGGGGATGCCGGGGACGACGACCCGGGTGGCGGGGGCGGCGGCGACGGGCAGCCAGTCGGCGCCCCGGCCCTCTCCGAGCACGGCCTTGACGGCGGCGGCCACCCGGCCGCTGCGGGTGCTCACCCGCAACGCCATGATCAGCGGAGACGGCGCCAGGTCGCGCAGCCTGATCACACGGTGCCCGCCGGGCTTGACGACCGCGCCGTTGCCGCGCTCGCTCAGCACCGGGCCCTCGCCCGAGTAGACCATGAACGTGATGTCGGCCGGGGCGGAGTCGGGGTTGGCGAGGTAGAGGGTCATCTCGGCCGCGGCGGGTCCGGGCCCGATGAACCACGTGTCGGCGCCCGGCTCGACGCAGCGCACCCCGGCGAGGCCCCGCTGGGCGCCCGAGGTCTCCCTGGCGGTCTGCGCGCTCTCCAGCCCGGCGGCCATCGAGCCGGTGGCGTCGACCATGAGAGGGCCGCCTCCGGAGGCGATCTCCCGCTGCCACAGCAGGCCCGGCCGGTCGATGACGGCGTCCTTCTCCCCCGGGTCCTTCCCCCCTGAGTCCTTCGCGTCTGTGCCCTTCGCGTCCGGGGCGGCGATCGCCGACAGGGTGGCGCTCCCGGGTCCACCGGCGCCGGGCGGGGTGATCACGCTCACCCTGCTGCCCGCCGGAGCCGGGCACACGGCCGTGACCGACTCGACGGGCGCCCTGACGGCCTGCGGCCGCACCTGGGCCACCGGCGCGGGCCTGCTGACGAAGGCCACGCCGAAGAGCGCGCCCGACGCGATCAGCACGAGGGCGAGCAGGCCGAAGCGGTTCTCGATCAGTCTTCTCACGCGGGCACCGTTTCTTCCCTGCCCTTGTCGTTCCGGCCCTTGCCGTCCCGGCCCCTGTCGTTCCGGGACTTGTCGTCCCGGGCCCGGCGGCGACCCCGCGTCCCCTCCTCGGCGGAGGCGTCGGCGAAGTCGCCGTCGGGCTCCGTCGTACGGGCGCCGGGCGAGGCCAGCACGAGCACGAGCACGAGCAGCGCGCCCTGCGCCCACAGCCACCCACGGTGCAGGGCGCTCGCGGGCGCCGCGGGCGGCGGCACCGTGACCTCGCCCGACATGCGCCACAGGCCGCCCGCCTCCGACAGGCTCCTCCTGGCCAGGGCGGGCTCGGAGTCGAGCGCCCGTTGCAGCGCGGGGTCCACCGGAGCGGGTACCGACACGAAGCGGACGCCGAAGGACGCGAGCGTCCGCGCGTACTCGCCGCCCCGCCCGGACGCGAGCCCGGCGACCGCCGCCCCGAAGCGGGTCCTCGTCTCCCCCGGCGGTTCGAGGTCGGACTCGCCGATCAGCGGCCCCCGGCCGGGCAGCAACGTGTAGCCGACCTCGCCGCCCCTGGACCGCAGGAGCAGCGTGCCCTCTCCCGGCGCCGACTCGACCGCGGCGAGCAGCGGCACGGGATCGGTCACGTCGTGCCGCAGCGGGCCGTCCGCGCCCCGGGCGACCCACAGCCCGGCGGCGGCCAGCGGGGTGGCGAAGGCGACCACGACGATGAGCATCGCGCCCAGGCGGCGCAGCCCCCGGGCGGCGCGGAACTCGGTGATCCGGTGCGCGGGGTGCGCCGCCGCGACCAGCAGACCGGTCGCCGCGAACGCCAGCGGCACGCCGGGCCAGACGGGGACGGCTCCTCCGGCGGCCTCCCCGATGACCCCTCCCACGTGGACGGTGATCCGGCTGACCACGATCGCCACCAGCAGGCCGAAGAGCATGACGCCCCAGCCGATCGCGACGACCATCTGGTGACGCCGCAGCAGCAGGGCGGCCAGCGCCACCGCGACCAGGCCGGCCGTCGCCCACACGGGCGGCACGCCCGGGCCGCCGGGGCTCAGCATGAGCAGCGACTCCGCGGCGAGCCGGGGGTCGGAGAGCCGGGGATCGTGCAGGCCGGACTCCAGCAGGATGCGCCCCGGCTCCTGAGCGATCTGGACCAGCCAGGGGAACAGCAGGACGACCGGGGTGCCGAGGCCGATCGCGAGCGATCTTCTGACTCCCCTGCGGATGCCGCCGAACGACACCGCGGCGAGGCCGCCGAGGATCGCCACCAGCACGTACACGAGCGGGACGAAGGCCGTGCCCACCGCCAGGAGCAGGCCGAACCCCCAGGCGGCCCGGCTCGACCCGGCCATCACCCGGATGGCGAGCGCCGCGTAGACGGGCAGCAGCACGATCACGATCGCGGTGCCGAGCCGTCCGCCGGACACCACGCCCGTCGTGACCGGCAGCAGCGCGTAGGTGGCGGCCAGCCAGACCCGCGCCGGGGTATAGGGGATCATCCGCTTCGTCGCGGCGTACGCCGAGAGCCCGGCCAGCGGCACGCAGGCGAGCAGCAGCACGCCGACGACCAGCCACGTCTTACCGAGCGCGAGCGCCGACAGGCCGGCCAGCACGGCGACGTACGGCGGGGCCCAGGTGCCGGAGCCGAGCCCGGCGGCGTGGTGGTCCTCGACGTAGAGCCGCCAGAGGTCGGCCGCACCACCGGTGACCGGCACCAGCGCGCCACCGCCGAGCAGGCCGTCCGGCAGCAGCGTCCGTTCGGCGGCCAGCGTGATCGCGGCCAGGATCAGGCAGAGCACCACTCCGGGGCTGCTCAGCAGGCGCTGGACGCCGCCGGAGTCGGTGAGCAGTTCGTCGCCGTCCTCCTCCCCCGTGTCGGCGGCGGCGTGGTGGCGGCCCGCGGAGTCGACCGGGCCCGTCCCGGCCAGGAAGCCCTGCACCATGTCGGCGAGCCGGCGCAGCGCGGCGCCGGGCGGGGTGAGCTTGCGCCTGATCGCGGGCCAGCTCTGCTTCCTGCCGTTCCTCCGCGCCTTCCGGGCCCGCAGCAGACGCCACGGATGGCCGAGGACCGAGCCGAGCGCGGCGAGTTCGTCCAGGGCGTTGGCCGGCTGCTTGGCCAGCAGGAACAGCAGGGCCCGCAGCGCCGACCCGAAGACGTTGCGCACCACCGATCGCGCGAACGCGCCGAACGGGAGGTTCGCCATCAGGACGAAAAGGCCGTTGCGCCGGTCGAGCCTGCGCGGGTGCTCCTCGCTCGTGGCGATGCGGCGGCGCCGCCGCGCGGACGCCTCGGCGTGCCAGGCCACCGCGTCGCTCACGTTGAGCACGCGGTGTCCCGCCGCGCGGGCGCGCCAGCACAGGTCGAGGTCGTCGCGGAACAGCGGCAGGCCGGTGTCGAGGCCGGACAGCTCGTCCCAGACGTCCCTGCGGATGAGCATGCCCGCCGTGGAGACCGACAGGACGTCGGCGATCTCGTCGTGCTGGCCCTGGTCGTACTCCCTCGGCTCCAGGCCGGTGTCGCGCCGTCCGGACCTGCTGACGGTCACGCCCATCTCCAGCAGCACCCGCCGGTCGAGCCAGTCACGCAGCTTGGGGCCGAGGATCGCGGCCTTCGGGTCCTGCTCGGCGGCCCACAGCAGGGCCTGCAGCGCGTTCGCGTCGGGAGCGCAGTCGTCGTGGAGCAGCCAGACCCACTCCTGGCCGGGTGCGGGCGGCAGCCGCCGCAGCACCTCGTGGACGGCCTCGCCGAATCCGGTGGACCTCGGCATGGTCAGCACGTTGTGCGAGCCGAAGGCCTCGGTCAGCAGCTTCGCGCTGCCGTCACGGCTGCCGTTGTCGACACCGACGACACGGTCGAGAGGCCGGGTCTGGCGCGGCAACGCCGCCAGCGTCTCCTTGAGCCAGCGGGCGCCGTCGTGAGCGACGACGATCGCGGTCACCGAGTGCACGTCGAGTCCTAAGGGGGTCGTACGGCTGAGCGCCGACCACGATACGGCAACCCGGACTCACCCGATCACATCCAGGCGAAACAGGATGTCAGCACGAACTTCGGAGAAACCCCACTGACGCGGATCGCGGGACGAACCACCGGTCACGAACCCCGCCGGACCCCGTACGGAGGACCATTCGGAGGACCATTCGGAGGACCGTACGCGGGCATTACCCGACATCAATCATGGTGCAGACGAACGCCGCCGGACATGAACGCGGGGCCGCGCGCCGAGCGCGCGGCCCCGTTCGCGTCCTCAGACGGCCTGGCGCTTCATCTTGCGTCGCTCGCGCTCGGACAGACCACCCCAGATGCCGAAACGCTCGTCATGCTGAAGCGCGTACTCAAGGCACTCCGCACGAACCTCGCACGAACGGCACACCTTCTTGGCTTCCCTGGTGGAGCCGCCCTTCTCAGGAAAGAACGCCTCAGGATCGGTCTGCGCGCACAGGGCGCGTTCCTGCCACCCAAGATCTTCACCATCGAGCGCCTGTGCCATGACCAGCTCGGTCATTGCACACCTCCCTGTCGCTCGCCCGCCCACATGAGGCCCCCCATAAAAACGCCTGCCCCATACCCACCGTTGGGAAGGCGTAACAACATGTCTGTAATTACACGCGCGTGGCGCGTGTGGCGTCAAGCGGCATAACGATACCCGGGGAAAGACCTGCTTGCCCCGGTTCGTATGCCCCGTTGTTCGGTCCTGTCAGCGTTCGGAACCATACCAAGGGAGGTTGGGGTCGGTTCCGCGGCCTGCCTGATCGGGGGCGGAACCTTCCTCATACTTTGCCTGCGACCTGTCGGGGGTGTAAATCGCCGTCGGGTCGATGGGCTCCTCCCTCCGGAGCGGGTCGGTGAGCGGGTCACCTCGGTAGCCGGAGGGGTCGAAGCGCAGGGTCTGCTCGGCGGCGCCCGGCGGCGGGGCCTGGAACGGCGCGGGCTCTGAGCTCTGGGGGTGGCCGAGCGGGTTGTCGTAGTACTCGGGCAGGTCCTGCGGACCGGTGGGGTGGTCCGGCAGGGCGATCTTCTGGTAGCTCTGCGCCTGCTGGTAGGCCTGCGCGAGCTGCTGTTCCCTCGGGTCGGCCGGACTCTCGTACGCGGGGGGAGCGTCGAAGGCCGGGCCGCCCGCCGTGTGCTCGGCGGGCTGCGGGGCGAACTCGGAGCCGGAGTAGCCGGAGTGGCCGTACGGCTGCTCCGGCTCGTACGGCCTGCCTTCGGCGCCGGCCGGGGGGATGCCGGGGCCCTCTGGCGGGTTGGGGAAGCGGCCGTAGCCGCCGGTCTCGCTCTGCTGACCGGCGTAGCCGTACTGGTCGAACACCGGGCCCTGCGGGGGCGCGGAGTAGTCGGGGCGCTGGTGGGCGGGGAGGGCCTCCGGCTGCCTGCCGTAGGCGCCGTTGTCGCCCTGCTGACCATAGGCGCCGTTGTCGCCCTGACGGCCGTAGGAGCCGCCGTCGCCCTGGTGCCCCTGGGAGGCACTGCCGGGCTGCTGACCGTAGGCGCCGTTGTCGCCCTGCTGACCGTAGCCGCCGTTGTCGCTGTGCCGGCCGTAGGAGCCGCCCTCGGGCTGCCGGTCGTAGGAGGCACCGCCGGGCTGGCGGCCGTAGGGGGCGGCCTCCGGCTGCCCGCCGTACCGCCCGCTCTCGGGCTGGCCCGCGTACTGGCCGGTGGAGGGCTGCTCCTGCTGGTGGCCCGGCGCGCCGTAGTCGGAGTAGTGCGCGCCGGTCTGGACGTCCTGCATCGACGGCCGGGCCTGCTGCTCGGCCTGCCACGGCTGCTGGCCCTGCGCCTGGGACTGCGCCTGACCCTGTGCCTGCCCCTGGGGAGCGGCCGGTGTGCCGGGCTGGCCGAACAGCGGAGGCTGCGGGGCGGTCGCGGCGGGGTTGTAGGCGGCCTGGGGCTCGTAGACGTCGCCCTGTCCCGGAGCCGCGCCGTACGGCTCGCGCGGGTGGTCCTGGCCGTAGACGTCCTGCGGCCGCTCCTGGCCGAAGGCGCCCTGGCCGCCGCGTTCCTGGGAGTAGGACGCGTGCGGCCGGTCCTGCGGAGCGTACGACTCCTGGCCGTAGTGGTGCTCCGGCGCCGTCGCGGGCTGCGGATGGGCGGGACCGCCCTGGGCCTGCCCCTGCTGCGCCTGTCCCTGCTGCGCCGCCGGCGCCTGCTGGGCGTGCTGGGCCTGCTGCGTCTGGGGATCGCCGTACGCCGGGGCCTGGACGGGGCCGCCGCCCGGCGCGGACATCCCGGCGTGCTGACCCGCGTGCTGAGCGACGTGCTCACCGAAGGGCGGCTGGCCGGAGTGGTGGGGGTCCTGCGCGCCGTTCTGCCGGCCCTGGTCGGGCTCGCCGTGGACGTTGTGGGCGACAGGCTGCTGACCCTGCCCGTGCTGGCCCGGACCGTGCTGGCCCTGCTGGCCGGGACCGTGCTGGCCGTACGCCTGCGGACCGTGGCCCTGCTCACCCGGCCCGCCGGAACCGTGTTGAACCGGGCCCTGCTGCCGGTCGGCGGGCATGCCGTTGTGGGCCGTGCCGTTGGGAACCATGCCGTTGGGAACGACGCCGTTGGGAACCGCGCCGTTGACGACCGGGGCGCCCTGTGCCTGTGCCTGGCCCTGCGGCTGTCCGTAGGACGACGGGCGGCCCTGGGCGTCGCCGTACCCCTGCGGCAGCGCCGGGACGTTCGTCCGGGGCGGATAGGCGTCGTCGCGCCGGCCGAAGAAGTCGCCGGCGGGCCGCTGCGCGGACTGGAGGGCGGCGGCCGTGCTCATCGCGAACAGCGCCCCGAAGACGGCGAGAGCGAGCATCGGCAGGCCGGTGATCAGGTATTCGAACCGGTCGCGGAAGGTCGGCAGGTCGCCCACGAGGACGCCCAGCACGCCGATCACACCGAAGACGACGCCGAGGCCCAGCGACCCGGCCGCGCCCAGCGCCACCAGGCGGGCCCGGGGCGTCGGGGCGCCCGCCTTGGCCACGAGCAGCACCGCGCCGGCCGCGAGCACGGTCGACAGGGGGGAGGCGAGGGTGTGCAGGCTCGTGGCCGCGCGTACGCCGAACGTGCCGCCGAGCGAGGAGGAGCTGATGAGTAACCGCGCGACACCCACGAGAACGCTTGTGATCACCACCGCGAGCATCGTCCACGCGGCCGGCTCTCTGAGCCGGTCGGTATCGACCTTCAGCACAGCTACCCCCAACGGTCCAGATGGCCCTCGGGGAAGTTTTGCACATGCTGGACTTAAGTGTCGGCAGTCCCAAGAACCTCACAAGCCAGACACACACTACATTTCGCTGGTTATCGCAGTATGTGGGGTGGGGTGGGAGGCCCGCCAGCCGCCCGATGGAAGACTGGCGGCATGCGCATCGTGTCCCTCGCCGGAGGTATCGGCGGCGCCCGCTTCCTCCGAGGTCTCAAGGCTGCGGCGCCCGGTTCGGAGATCACCGTCATCGGCAACACCGGCGACGACATCACCCTTTTCGGACTGCGGGTGTGCCCCGATCTCGACACCGTCATGTACACCCTGGGCGGCGGCATCAACGAGGAGCAGGGCTGGGGCCGGGCCGGCGAAACGTTCACGGTGAAGGAGGAACTCGCCGCGTACGGCATGGAGCCGCAGTGGTTCGGCCTCGGCGACCGCGACTTCGCCACCCACATCATCCGCACCCAGATGCTGGCCGCCGGTTATCCCCTCTCCCAGGTGACCGAGGCCCTGTGCGACCGATGGCGGCCCGGCGTACGGCTGCTGCCGATGTCGGACGACCGCACCGAGACCCATGTGGTGATCGCCGACGACGCGGGCCGGCGGGCCGTCCACTTCCAGGAGTGGTGGGTGCGGCTGCGCGCGTCCGTACCGGCCGAGCAGATCGTGCTCGTCGGCGCCGATGAGGCCCGCCCGGCCCCCGGTGTGCTCGACGCGATCCGCGACGCCGACCTCGTGATCCTCCCGCCGTCCAACCCTGTCGTCAGCATCGGCACGATCCTGCAGGTCCCGGGCATCCGGGCGGCGCTGGAGGACAAGACGGTCGTCGGCGTCTCCCCCATCATCGGCGGCGCTCCGGTGCGCGGCATGGCCGACGCCTGCCTGACGGCGATCGGCGTCGAGACGAGCGCCCAGGCCGTGCTCGAACTGTACGGACCGGCTCTGCTCGACGGCTGGCTGGTCGCCGAGGAGGACAAGGGAGTGGCGCTCGACGGCGTGGCGGTGGAGGCGCGTCCGCTCCTGATGAGCGACCCCGGCGCGACAAGGGACATCGCCGCCGCGGCCCTCGCCCTGGCCGAATCCCTCCGGTGACATCCCTCCCGTGACCCGATCCACGAAGCATCGAGGCAGTTCATGACCCACATCACCGTAAGCGGCGTCACCGGCATGCCCGAGGTCGCGCCCGGCGACGACATCGCGCTGCTCGTGGCCGAGGCCGCGCCCGCCCTGGAGGACGGCGACATCCTGGTCGTGACCTCCAAGATCGTGAGCAAGGCCGAGGGCCGGATCCGCCGAAGCGGCGCCGGTGCGGCGTGGAACGGCGGCGGAGCGCCCCCGCACACACCAGGCGCGACGGCGGCGGGGCGCGGAGCACCGCCGCGCGACAGCCGTACGGCCGCGATCGAGGAGGAGACGCAGCGCGTGGTCGCGCGGCGCGGCGACACGGTGATCGCGCAGACGCGGCACGGCTTCGTCATGGCCGCGGCCGGCGTGGACGCCTCCAACACCGCCCCCGGCACCGTGCTGCTGCTCCCCGAGGACCCGGACGCCTCGGCGGGCCGGATCCGCCGCGGGCTGCGCGACCGGCTCGGCGTACGGGTCGGGGTGATCGTCTCCGACACGTTCGGCCGGCCCTGGCGGCACGGCCTCACCGACGTCGCCATCGGCGCGTCCGGCGTACGGCCCCTGGACGACCTGCGCGGCGGCGCCGACGCCTACGGCAACCCGCTCAACGCCACGGTGGTCGCGCTGGCCGACGAGATCGCGGCGGCGGGCGACCTCGCGAAGGGCAAGCTGTCCGGCGTCCCGGTGGCGGTCGTCCGCGGGCTGGGCGGCCTGGTGACCGGCGAGGACGGGCCGGGCGGGCGGGCGCTCGTCCGGCCCGCGGACGAGGACATGTTCCGGTACGGCTCGGCCGACGTCGTCTTCGCCCGCCGCACGATCCGCGAGTTCTCCGGGCGGGAGGTCGACCCGGCGGCGGTGCGCCGGGCCGTGGCCGCCGCGATCGCCGCGCCCGCCCCGCACCACACCACCCCGTGGCGGTTCGTGCTGCTGGAGACCCCGCGGGCGCGTGCGGAACTGCTCGACGCGATGCGGGACGCCTGGATCGCCGACCTCCGCTCCGACGGGTTCTCCGAGGAGTCGATCGCCCGCCGGATCCGGCGCGGCGACGTGCTGCGGAACGCGCCCTACCTGGCGGTGCCCTGCCTGGTCATGGACGGCTCGCACACCTACGGGGACGAGCGCAGGAACGCCGCCGAGCGGGAGATGTTCGTCGTCGCCACCGGCGCCGGCGTGCAGAACTTCCTGGTCCAGCTCGCCGTGGAGGGACTGGGCTCGGCCTGGGTGTCGTCCACGATGTTCTGCCGTGAGGTGGTGCGCGAGGTGCTCGGCCTGCCGGACGACTGGGACCCCATGGGCGCCGTGGCCGTCGGCCACCCCGCCGCGCCGCCCAAGGACCGCCCGCCGCGCGACGCGGCCGACTTCTACGTCACCCGCTGACCACCGTCTCCGGGCCGGACCCGGCGGCGGGTGTGGGCGCGTGTGCGGGCGTGGGCGCGGGCCGCGCGGGTGCGGGCGTGACCGTGAGCAGCGGCCTTCGCACCGACCCGCAGACCCCGTCGCTGCGCCGGGCCGCCGCGGTCCGCTCCTCGCTCGGCCGGCCGTACGCGGTGGTGCGCTGGCGGAGCGGGCGGCCGGTCGGGGCGACCATGGCCTCGATCTCGCTGATCGTCTTGTAGGACCCGTTCTCCGAGCCGGCCATCCTGCTGATCGTCTCCTCCATGAGCGTGCCGCCGAGGTCGTTCACGCCACCGGCGAGCACGTCCCGGCACAGGTCGTCGCGCAGCTTCACCCAGGAGCACTGGATGTTGCGGATCGCGCCGTGCAGCATGATCCGCGCCAGCGCGTGGACGGCCCGGTTCTCCCGCGCGGTCGGCCCCGGCCGGGCGATCCCGGCCAGGTAGATCGGGGCGCTGTGGTGGACGAACGGCAGCGGCACGAACTCGCTGAACCCGCCCGTCTCCTCCTGGATCGACCGGATCAGCCGGATGTGGCGCACCCAGTGCTCGTGGGTGTCCACGTGGCCGTACATCATGGTCGAGGTCGTCGGGATGCCGACCCGGTGGGCGGTCGTGATGACCTCTACCCACTCCCGGGTGGGCAGCTTGCCCTTCGTCAGCACCCACCGGACGTCGTCGTCGAGGATCTCGGCCGCCGTGCCGGGCAGCGAGTCGACCCCCGCCTCCCTCGCGGCGTGCAGCCACTCCTCCACCGACAGGTTCGTACGGCTCGCGCCGTTGACGACCTCCATCGGCGAGAACGCGTGCACGTGGATCTCGGGACAGCGCTCCTTGACGGCGCGGGCGATGTCGAAGTAGGCCGTGCCCGGCAGGTCGGGATGGATGCCGCCCTGCATGCACACCTCCGTCGCCCCGGCGTCCCACGCCTCCCGCGCCCGGTCGGCCACCTCGCCCAGCGACAGCGTGTACGCGTCGGCGTCCGTGCGCCGCTGGGCGAACGCGCAGAACCGGCAGCCGGTGTAGCAGACGTTGGTGAAGTTGATGTTCCGGTTGACGACGTAGGTCACGTCGTCGCCCACCGCCTCACGACGCAGCCCGTCCGCGATCCGGCACAGCTCGTCCAGGCCCGCGTCGTCGGCGCCCGCGCCCGTCTGGTCGCCGGCGAGGCCGAGCAGCGCCACCGCCTGCTCGTCGGTCAGCCGCGCCGGGTCCGTCTCCGCCCGCCGCAGCGCCTCCCGCACGCCGCCGTCCACCCTGCCGTACGGGTGACCGCTGGATGAGCCGTCGGCGGGGGTCGTGTGCGCGCCGCCGGGCAGGCGCTCACGCAGCGCGTCCCAGTCGCCGTACACGCTGTCGAAGTCGTCGCGGCGGTCGCTCGCTCGGCCCTCGGCGTCGACGGCGGTGTGCAGATCGGCCCGTCCGCCGGTGACGAGACCCCCCAGGCCGCCGTCGGGCTCCTGCCAGGGACGGCCGCGCGGCACGGCGCCCTCCCGGGCGAGCCCGGTGGCGGGGTCGGCCAGCGCCGCGACGTGCCCGGCGAGCCGGGGATCGAGCCAGGGCTCCCCCGCGAGCACGTACTCCGGGTAGATCGTCAGGCGCTCGCGCAGCGTGAAGCCGGCGGCGGCGGTCCGCGCGGCGAGATCGTCGATCTGCGGCCACGGCCGCTCGGGGTTGACGTGGTCGGGGGTCAGCGGGGAGACGCCGCCCCAGTCGTCCACACCCGCCCGCAGCATGAGGGCGTACTCCTCGCCGATCAGGTTGGGCGGCGCCTGCACGCGGACCTTCGGCCCGAGGACCAGCCGCGTCACCGCGATCGTCGCGGCGAGTTCGTGCAGGTCGGCGTCGGGCATGCCGCGCATGGCCGTGTCGGGCTTGGCGCGGAAGTTCTGGACGATGACCTCCTGGACGCCGCCGTACTCACGGGCCACCCGGCGGATCGCGAAGATCGACTCGGCCCGCTCCTCGATCGTCTCGCCGATGCCGATCAGCAGGCCCGTCGTGAACGGCACGCTGGAGCGGCCGGCGTCCTCCAGCACGCGCAGCCGTACGGCGGGGTCCTTGTCAGGGGAGCCGTAGTGGGCCTCGCCCTTCTCGGTGAACAGCCGCCGGGAGGTGGTCTCCAGCATCATGCCCATCGACGGCGCGACCGGCTTGAGCCGCTGGAGGTCCCGCCAGGTCAGCACGCCGGGGTTCAGGTGCGGCAGCAGCCCGGTCTCCTCCAGCACGCGGATCGCCATCGCCCGGACGTACGAGAGGGTGTCGTCGTACCCGTGCGCGTCGAGCCACTCGCGCGCCTGGTGCCACCGGTCCTCGGGGCGGTCGCCGAGCGTGAACAGCGCCTCCTTGCAGCCCATCGCCGCGCCCTGGCGGGCGATCTCCAGCACCTCGTCCGGCGACAGGAAGGCGGCCGGCAGCCGGTGCGGGGCGGTGGCGAACGTGCAGTAGCCGCATCTGTCCCGGCACAGCCGCGTCAACGGGATGAACACCTTGCGGCTGTAGGTGACGACGCCGGGCCGGCCGGCGGCCTCCAGGCCCGCGTCCCGGACCCGCGAGGCGTACGCGAGCAGCGCGTCCAGGTCGGCGCCGCGAGCGCGGAGCAGGACCGCCGTCTCGGCGAGGTCGAGCGTCTTGCCGTCCCGGGCCCGCGCGAGTGCCCGGCGTGTCCCGCTGCCGGAGGCCGAGCCGGCGTTCGAGCCGGAGGTGGCCGAACCGGCGGAGGCCGAGGTCGAAGGGGTGCCGTCGAGGTCCGGGGGTCGCTTCGCCGTCATAGTCCGCAGCCTATGAGCCCCGGGTACGGACGGCGCGGCCGCCTCCGGACCATCTCTTGGGTCACGGCCGGCTCGATCTTGCCGGGCGGCGGGGTATCAGCCGGTGGTGTACTTCCGATCAGCAGCGATCCGGCGGCTGGTCGTCGTGACGCTCGTCCTCGGTACGCCGGGACCGCCGGCGGCCCCGGCCTTCGCGGCACCGGCGCCCCGGGCACTACCCGTGGCCGACCACGGTGGCCACGGACGCCATACGAGCCACGGCGGCCACGGGCGGCTCCCCGGGGACGCCCCGCGTGCGCGACGGGCGCGAGAAGGGACGAAGGCGGTGCGGGCCCGAGGAACGGGGCAGGCGCGGGAAGGCACGCGGGCGCGGCAGGTGGGGCGTGGTGATGGCGGGCCGGGCGGCGCCTGGCAGGTCACGACCGGCGTGAACGCGGCGAACTCGCCCCAGATGGGCAGCCCTGTCCGGCAGGTGTCCACGGGCAGGCGCAACGTGAACGCGCCCAGCGGCAACAGCGGCTCCGCCCTCAACGGCCTCCAGCAGGTGGCGGGCGACAGCGTCTTCCTCAACACCCTGAACGGCGGATGCCTGCCGACCGTGGTCGACTGCGGGATCAACCAGACCCTGAGGTCGTCCCGGTCCGGTGGCCGATGACGGGCGGCGCGCTCAGAAGGAGCGGTAGTCGCGTGCGGCCATGCGGGGGCCGCGGGCGGGCGGCCTGATCCCGCTGAGCTCGATCAACTTGATCACCCGGTGGCGGTGACCGCGGAACGGCTCCAGCAGTTCGAGCATGCCGTCGTCGTCGGTCTTCCGGCCGGTTAAGGCATAGCCGACGATGCCGGGCAGGTGGAAGTCGCCCACACTCGGCGCGTCCGGGTCGCCGTGGGCGCGCTGACGCACCTCCGCCGAGGTCCACACGCCGATCCCCGGCAGCGCCCGCAGCAGCCGGTCCGCCTCCGCCGAGCCCTCCACACCCGCCGAGCCAGTCACACCCGCTGAGCCTTCCACGCCCGCCGAAGCCCGCCCGCCCGTCGCGACCTGTGCAGCGTCCGGTGTGCCCGCTGAGCCTGGTGTCGCGTCAGGTGTCCGTGCCGGGTCCGGTGCGTCCACCGCGCCCAGGACTCCTGTCGTGCGCTCCAGTTTCGCGGCGTGGCGTGCGGCGTTGACGATCGTCCTGGCCCGTACGGCCTCCGCCCCGGCGCGGTGCCAGTCCCAGGACGGGACCACGCGCCACACCTCCGGCGACGGGACGACGTACATGCCCTCGGGGGCCGGGCCGGGAGCGGGCTCGCCGTACCGGCGCAGCAGGAACCGCCAGGCCCGCCACGCCTCCCTGCCGACCACCTTCTGCTCCAGGACGGCGGGGGCGAGCGCCTCGAAGACCCGCAGGCTGCGCCCGATCCGCAGCCCGCCGGCGCGTCCGGCCAGATCGGCGACGAACGCGGCTGCGCGGACGTGCCGTGGATCGCCGGAGCGGGCGAGCCGCGCGAGCAACGCGGCGAAGCCGGCCACGTCGTCGTCGGCCCCCAGCATCGAGGGAAGCATCTCCAGGAGCCACCCGGCCCCCGGGCCCCACGCCTGTCCGAGGATCTCGCCGTCGCGGCTTCCCGTCACGCGGAGCGTGCCGGGGCCTTCGGGGGTTCGCGAGGTGCGCCAGAACGCGCCGTCGGGCGTACGGCGCCAGGCGGGGTCTCCTCCCCCGCGCCGGTGCGGCGACAGCGTCAGCGCCACGTCGACCGGCGCGGCCGGCCGCCACCGCCGCTCGCGCGTCTGCGCCGCCGGGCCTCGACCGGCAGCAACCACCCCCATGGAAGCCACACCCCAAGGAGCCACGCCGGAAGGAACGACGCCCGGAGGAACGGAGCCGGAAGTGGCCGCGCCCGAAGTGACGGTGCCGGAAGAAGCGGTGCCGGAAGAAGCGGTGCCGGAAGAAGCCACGCTTGGAGGAACGGCGCCGGAAGGTGCGGTGCCGGTGGAGACCGCGCAGGACGGAGCGGCGCCCGTCGTGACGGACACGTCGCCGGGCGCGGACGATCTGGGCATTCGGCTCGCCTCCACCCGCCCAGTCTGCCGCTCCCCCCGATGACGGGTGGGAGCGGGACCGGTCATGTCACACGTCGCTGGAGAAGCGGACGGCGCACTCGGGCAGCGTGACCCCGGGCCAGACGCGCATGCCGGCCGTGAGTTCGTTGCCGGGGCCGATGAGCGCGCCGTCGCCGACCACGACCTCGCGCAGCACTGTGCCGGAGGCGACGCGGGCGCCCACGCCGACGACCGAGTCCACCACGGTCGCGCCGGACGCGACGTGACAGCCCTCGGAGAGCACGCTGCCGCGCACGCTGGCGCCCGCCTCGACGGTGGCCCGGGGGCCGACGACCGTGCCGCCGGTGACCTTGGCCTCGGGCGACACGACGGCCCCGTCGAGCAGGAGCCGCTCCCCGACCGGGCCCGGCAGGGCGGGCGAGCCGAGCTTGCCCAGCACCAGATCGGCCGAGCCCTGCACGAACGCCGCGGGCGTGCCCACGTCGAGCCAGTACGACGCGTCGGCGAAGCCGAGCACCAGCTCACCGGCCGCGATCAGGCCGGGGAAGGTCTCCCGTTCCACCGAGACCACCTGGCCCTCGGGGATCGTGTCGATGACCGAGCGCTGGAACACGTAGCAGCCGGCGTTGATCCGGTTCGTCACGGGGTTGGGCGTCTTCTCCAGGAAGGCGGTGACCCGGCCGTCGTCGTCGGTCGGCACGCAGCCGAACCTCGACGGGTCGTCCACCTCCGTGAGATGGAGGGTCACCGCGGCCCCGCGCGAGACGTGCAGGCCGACCTGCGCGGCGATGTCGTGGCCCGACAGGATGTCGCCGTTCAGCACGAGCACCGGCGCCTCGGGCGGGCAGGTCAGGGCCCGCGCGGCGTTGCGGATCGCGCCGCCGGTCCCGAGCGGGGTGTCCTCGGTCACGTACACGATCTCCAGGCCCAGCCCCGCCCCGTCGCCGAAAGCCTCGGCGAACATCGAGGCCCGGTAGGACGTCGCGAAGACCACCCGGCGCACCCCGTACGCCCGCGCCTTGGCCAGCTGGTGGGCGAGGAAGGGCACCCCGGCCGTCGGCAGCAGCGGCTTCGGCGTGCTGAGCGTCAGCGGCCGGAGACGCGTGCCCTGGCCGCCCACGAGAAGGATCGCCTCAAGACCGTCCGGCGACCGCACAGAACTGTCCCTCACAGCCGCGAGAGTAGCCTAGACAGAACCTCCGTATGGTGTCCCGCCGCACACCGCTGTCCGGATATTTCCTGGCAGGCGCGGTATCTCCAAGCGCGAACTCTCAAACCGGACGGCACATAGGGCCACAAACGGACGCCCGAAAATGAGCCCGCCATAATTCCCTTTTCGCCGACCGTATCGTCGGCCCCATGCCGGGAGCCCGGAGTTTCGGCACGCATTTCTCTCCCGCTCACGGCGGCGTGGCGGCATATCCGATCGGACATACAGCCCTAACCTGCCGCCGGTTCCCGAATCCCCGCCACTCGCGCACACAGCAGCGCATCACTGCTGGTCGAGCCAGGAAACGGTGAAGCGACGGAACTTCGGCACATCCGCCCCCGAGTAGCAATCCGCACCACACGTTTTGACATACCACTTAACCGGCGCATTACATGTGTCGGCGCGGCCAGGAGCTCCCTATCGGCGCGCCAATCCTCTTTCACCCCTATTCGGGGCCATCCTCCTTTTTCTGGAGTCCTGCTTGAGGCTGCACCGTGCCATGCCCGCGTTCGTCCTGATCGCCGCCGCGTTGTCACCGCTGACGCCCGGGAGCCGTGCGTACGCCGAGCCGGTTCCGGCGGCGCAGCAGGACGAAGCCGCCGCGCTGCGCGCCGCCCGGACCTCCGGGCAGCCGGTCGAGGTGCTCGACCGGCGGACGGAGAACCGGACCGTGTACGCCAACAGCGACGGGACGTTCACGCTCGAACAGAGCCCGTTGCCGGTCCGGGTCCGCCAGGGCGCCGGGTGGGCCGCCGTGGACACGACGCTGCGGGCCGAGCCCGACGGGACGATCGCACCGGTGGCGACGGCGGTGGGCCTGTCCCTGTCGGGCGGCGGGGACGGTCCGTTCGCGACCATCTCCGACCAGGGCCGTGAGCTGTCGATGAGCTGGCCGGGCAGGCTGCCTGCGCCGGAGATCGAGGGGGCGTCGGCCACATATCCGGAGGTGCTTCCGGGGGTCGACCTGCGGGTGACGGCCTCGGTCACCGGCTTCTCCGAGGTGCTCGTCGTGAAGGACGCGCAGGCGGCGGCCAACCCGGCGCTCGCCACGATCACCTTCGGCCTGGGAACCAAGGGGGTGGCGGTCAGCGAGGGCGCGGAGGGGGCGGCCCAGGCGGTCGCCGAGGGCGGGGCGGTGGTGTTCCACTCCCCCACGCCGCAGATGTGGGACTCGTCCGCCGCGGGTGCCACCGCGGGGCGGCAGGCGTCGTCCGCCGATGCCCCGGAAAGCGGGAGCAGGCGCGCGACGATGCCCACCGACGTGACCTCGTCGGCGATCTCGATCACTCCGGACCGGGCCATGCTCACCGACTCGGGGACCACGTTTCCCGTCTTCATCGATCCGGAGTGGACGGGGTCGAGGCTCGGCTGGGCGATGGTGTCGTCCGACGGCTCCTACACCGGCTGGAATCCCAGTCACCGGTCCGAGGCGGGCTCGTACAACGGCTCGGTGAAGCGTCGTTCGTTCTACCGGATGCGAACCGACCACGTGGCGTACAAGCACATCCTCAAGGCGACGTTCCGGATCACCGAGACCTGGTCCTGGTCGTGCAGCGCGCGGCCCGTCCAGTTGTGGTTCACCGGGCCGATCTCCCAGTCGACCACCTGGGCCAAGCAGCCGGCGCTGCACCGGAAGCTGGACGAGCTGAACGTCGCGAAGGGCTACTCCCCCGGCGGGTGCGACAGCGGCGGGATCGAGTTCGACGCGACGGACGCGGTGGTCAGCACGGCCGGGCGCGGGCTCGACGACACCACTCTCGGCCTGATCGCGGGAGACGAGACCGACAACTACGGCTGGAAGGGATTCGACCAGGACACCGCCAAGCTCGTCGTCACCTACAACAGCGTGCCCAGCCGGCCCGCCGCGATGGGCACCGCCCCGGCCACGCCCTGTGCGACGGGCTCCGGGCGGCCCGCGGTCAACTCCCTGACCCCGGCGCTGAAGGCGAAGATCTACGACCCGGACAAGGCGGGTGACGGGGTCCGGGCCGAGTTCGACGTCAACGTCCACAACCCCTCAGCCGGCACCTGGGGCGACCTGTACACCATGACCACCGGCTACAAGGCGTCCGTCGACCCGGTCGAGCACAAGGTGACGCTGTCCGGCCTGGTCGAGGGCGGCGTCTACTCCTGGCGCGTCCGGGCGTACGACGGGACCGACGGCGGGCCGTGGAGCGCCTGGTGCGAGTTCCGGGTCGACACCGCCGTCCCCGCGGGACTGCCCGGTGTCTCCTCGGCGCGCTATCCGGGGGACGAGCCGGCCGATCCGAGCCTGTGGCACGACGGAATCGGCCGCCCGGGCGCCTTCACGTTCACGCGGAACGCGGCCGACCCGGACGTGGTCGCCTTCGACTACGCGGTGGACGACATCACGGCGCGCCGCCGGGTGCAGGCGTCGTCCGGCGCCGCCACCGTGCAGATCGCCCCGTCCCACGACTGGCTGAACACGGTGTACGTGTGGCCGGTCGACCAGGCGGGCAACCTCGGGCCGTACGCCGCCTACCAGTTCTACGTCTCCTTCACGGCGGCCGGGCCGGTCTCGCACTGGACGATGGACGAGGCCGCCGCGTCGGCCACCGCCGCCGACGCGGTCGGCGGCAGGACGCTGACGGCGACCGACGTGTCCTTCGGCGGCGGCCGTTCGGTCAAGGCCGCCTACCTGAACGGCACCGGCAGCCACCTCGCGACGAGCGGCCCCGTGCTGGACACCGGCAAGGCCTTCACCGTCTCCGCCTGGGCGCAGGTCACCAACGACACCCACGTCAACACGGTCGCGGCCCAGGAGGGGAACCGCGCCGCCGGCTTCCAGCTCTACTACAACCACGGCGACAAGAAGTGGAACTTCGGCCGCCGCCCCTCCGACGCGGACGGCGTCTCGCCGGTCAAGGCGGTCTCGGACGCGCCCGCCCGGCTCAACGCCTGGGAGCACCTCGTCGGCGTGTACGACCCGGCCGCGGCCCAGCTGCGCCTGTACGTCAACGGACGGCTGCAGTCGTCCCAACCGGCCTTCACCACGCCGTGGAACGCGACCGGCGCCTTCGAGATCGGCCGCATGAAGATCGACGGCGTGCTCGGCAACTACTTCGGCGGAGTCGTCGACGAGGTCCGGGTGTGGGACCGCATCGTCTACCCGTCCGAGGTGGCCGACCTGGTGAACCGGCCGCCGCAGCACCAGGGCCGGTGGCGGTTCGACGAGGGAAGCGGCACGTCCGCCGCCACCTCCACCAGCCACACCGGGCGCGCCGCGACCCTGTCCGGCGGGGCCGCGTGGACCACCGACGGGCATGACCTCAACGCCCTGGCGCTGCCGGGTTCCGGCCAGTACGCCGCGACACCGGCGTACGTCACCCGGACCGACGGCAGCTTCACCGCGGTGGCCTGGGTCCGGCTCACCGGCGCGGGCAGGACGGCGACCGCCGTGAGCCAGGACGGCGCCCGCCGCAGCGCCTTCACGCTCGGCTACCGCGTCTTCGGCACCACCGGTAAGTGGTCGTTCGACCTGCCGGACGCCGACACCGACACGGCGAGCCTGTTCAGCGCCTCGGCGGACCCCGCGCTGGCCCCCGTCGACCCGGAGCAGTGGACGCTGCTGACAGGCGTCTACGACTACCCGCGTCAGGAGCAGCGGCTGTACGTCAACGGCCAGAAGGTCGCCGTCGCCGCGTTCGGCTCGCCCTGGAACTCCACCGGCGCGCTGCAGGTCGGCCGGGCCAGATCGGCGGGCGCGGCGACCGGCTACTGGCCGGGCGACCTGGACGACGTCCACGTCTACACCGGCGTCCTGACCGACGAGGAGATCCTCGGCCTCGCACTGGGGCTCGCGTGACCACTCCCCCGACCGGCGCGGCCGGTGACGACCGCGCTCCTTCCCCTCGTTCTCCCGGCTCCGCCCGTACTCACGGAGGCTCTGAAGTGATCGGCAAACCCGTGGTCCCCCTGTCCCGCAGGTGGACCACCCGTCTCGCGGCGCCGGTGGCGGCGGCCGTACTGCTCGGCCTGTTCCAGGTGCCGCGTGCGGCGGAGGCGGCGCCGGAGGGCCCGCACCGGCCCGGCGACGTCTCCTCGGTCTCCGGCCGTACGGGGAGCGCGCGGCCCGCCGGGAAGGACCCCGAGGCGGGCACGGCGTGGCGGGCACGTGCGGCCGCCTGGCCGGAGCCCGGCACCGCCACCGTCCGCCCTTCCGGCACCGGCAGTGCCCGCGCGGGCGGTCTTCCCGTCTCCGTCGGCGTGCCCGCCGATCAGGCCGGCGGCGCAGGGACCGGCGCAGGGACCGGCACCGTCGCCGTGCAGGTGCTCGACCGCAAGGCGACGGCCGGGCTCGGCGTGGACGGCGTGGTCGTGCGGGTCGCCCGCACCGACGAGCAGGCGGCCGGACGGGCCGACCTCGAGGTGGACTATTCGAGCTTCGCGGACGCCTACGGCGGTGACTGGGCCTCGCGGCTGCGGCTGGTCCAGCTGCCCGCCTGCGCCCTGACCACCCCTGGCACCCCCGCGTGCCGGGCCGCGACTCCCGTCCGTAGCGAGAACCACGACGGGAAGGTCACCGCCGTCGTCCAGGCCGCGCCCGCAGCGGTGTCGGGCGGCTCGGTGTACGCGCTGACGGCGGCCCCCTCGGGCGGGTCGGGCGACTTCACCGCGAGCTCCCTGTCGCCGTCGGCGACCTGGTCGGGCGGCGGCTCGACGGGCGAGTTCTCCTGGTCGTACCCGCTGCGCACGCCCCCGGGGCTGGGCGGGCCGATGCCGCAGCTCGCGCTGTCCTACTCCTCCGGCAGTGTGGACGGGCGCACCGCCTCCACCAACAACCAGACCTCCTGGATCGGCGAGGGCTGGGACCTCGCCTCCGGCGGGTTCGTCGAGCGCCGCTACAAGTCCTGCGCCGACGACGGGGTGACGCCGAAGACCGGCGACCAGTGCTGGGCGTACGACAACGCGACCGTCACCCTGGGCGGCAAGGCGAGCGAGCTGATCCGCGACGACGCGACCGGCGTGTGGCGGATGAAGAACGACGACGCCGCCAAGGTGGAGAAGCTCACCGGCGCCACCAACGGCGACGACGACGGCGAGCACTGGAAGATCACCACCACCGACGGCACGCAGTACTTCTTCGGGCTCGCCCGGCTGCCCGGCTGGGCGTCCGGCAAGCCCGAGACCGACTCCACCTGGACGGTCCCGGTGTTCGGCGACGACTCCGGCGAGCCCTGTCACGGCACGACGTACGCCGCGTCCTGGTGCAGGCAGGCGTGGCGGTGGAACCTCGACTACGTCGTCGATCCGAACGGCAACGCCGCCACCTACTGGTACGCCAAGGAGACCAACTACTACGCCCGCAACCTGGCCACCGCCACCTCCTACGACCGCGGCGGCTATCTAAGCCGGATCGACTACGCGCAGCGGACCGACAGTCTGTTCTCCGCCTCCGCGCCGGCCCGGGTGACCTTCGGGGTGGCCGAGCGGTGCCTGCCCGACTCGTCGTTCGACTGCGCCACGTCGAAGTTCACCACCGCGAACGCCGCGCACTGGCCGGACGTGCCGATGGACCAGAACTGCGACTCCGGGCAGTCGTGCACCGGCAAGGTCTCGCCGACGTTCTGGTCGCGCAAACGGCTCACCTCGATCACCACGCAGATCTGGTCCGGCAGCGCGTACGCCGACGTCGACACCTGGACCCTGACCCACCTGTTCCCGGGCGCGGGCGACGGCACCGACCCCGCGCTGTGGCTGGACTCCGTCCAGCAGACCGGGAAGGCCGGCGGCAGCGCCGCCCTGCCCGCGGTCACGTTCGGCGGCGCGCAGATGCACAACCGGGTCGACGGCACCGAGGGCCTGCCGCCGTTCACCAAGCGGCGGATCACCGTCGTCTCCAACGAGACCGGCGGTCAGATCTCCGTCACCTACTCGGGCGAGGAGTGCGAGGCCGGTCAGACCCCTGCTCCGGACGCCAACACCAAGCGGTGCTTCCCGCAGTACTGGACGCCCGAGGGCGCGAGCGACCCCATCAAGGACTGGTTCCACAAGTACGTCGTCACCGAGGTCAGCGAGATCGACCGCACCGGCGGCGCGCCCTTCACCACCACAGGCTACGAGTACGTCGGCCCGGCGGCCTGGCACTACGACGACGACGACGGGCTGACCAAGGAGAAGTACAAGACCTGGTCGCAGTGGCGCGGGTACCAGAAGGTCCGCGTCTACGAGGGCGACCCGGACGGGGAGCGGTCGCTCACCGAATACCTCTACTTCCGCGGCATGGACGGCGACAAGACCTCCTCGGGCACCCGCTCGGCGAGCGTGACCGACTCCGAGGGCACGGCCAGCACCGACGACGACTGGCTGCAGGGCGTCGTGCGCGAGGTGACCACCTACACCCGCGCGGGCGGCACGGTCCTGGAGGGCACCATCTCCGACCCGTGGACGCGCGGCCCGACCGCCACCCGGGTCCGTTCCTGGGGCACCAGCCGCGCCTACATGGTCGACACGGCCAGGACCCGGACCCGCACCGCGCTGACCGCGGGCGGGTGGCGCCGCACCGAGACCGCCACCGCCTTCAACAACGACGCGCTCGCCACCCAGGTGAACGACCTCGGCGACACCTCCACCGCGGACGACGACCAGTGCGTGCGCAACACGTACGCCCGCAACGACAGCAAGTGGATCATCGACACGCTCGCCCGGGTGGAGACGGTCTCGGTGGCCTGCTCCGTCACGCCGGACCGGTCGAAGGACCTGCTGTCGGACGCCCGCATGTCCTACGACGATCTCGCCTTCGGCGCGGCACCGACGAAGGGCGACGTCACCACCACCGAGAAGCTCGCCGGCTACGACGGCTCGCCCTCGTACGTCACCGTCGCCACCACGAAGTACGACGCGTACGGGCGGGTGGTCGAGGTCGCCGACGCGGCCCAGCACAAGACGACCACCGCCTACGCCCCGGCCTCCGGGGGCCTGGTCACCAAGACGACCGTGACCAACCCGGCCGGTCACGTGACCACGACGGAGATCCGCCCCGAGTGGGGCGCCACGACCGGAGTCGTGGACCCGAACGGCAAGCGGACCGACGTGACGTACGACGCGCTCGGCCGGACGAGCCAGGTGTGGCTGCCGACCCGGCCGAAGGCGAGCAACTCCACCTCGCCCAGTGCGAAGTACTCCTATCTGGTCCGCACCGACAAGCCGGTCGCGGTGACCACCGAGACGATCCGTAACGACGGCACCTACACCACCGGCCACACCCTGTTCGACGGGCTGCTGCGGGCGCGGCAGACGCAGGCCCCCGCCCCCGGCGGCGGCCGGTTGATCACCGACACCTACTACGACAGCCGCGGCCAGGCGGTGAAGGCCAACCAGCCCTACTTCAACGACCAGGCCCCCGCCACCACCTTGTGGGAGGTGGGCAACGACGCCGACATCCCCGGCCAGACGCGGACGCAGTACGACGGCGCGGGACGGCCGACCGCTTCCATCTTCCTGGTCCACAACGTGGAGAAGTGGCGGACCACCACCGCGTACGGCGGCGACCACGTCGACCTCACCCCGCCCGCCGGGGGCACGGCGACCACCACCTACACCGACGCGCGCGGCCGGACGACCGAGTTGCGGCAGTACAAGGGCGCCACCCCCACCGGGGCCTACGACGCCACCCGCTACGCCTACACCCCGGGCGGGCAGCTCGCGAAGGTGACTGACCCCGCGGGCAACCAGTGGTCGTACGGCTACGACCCGCGCGGCCGGCGGGTCCGCGCCGACGACCCCGACAAGGGCCGCACCACCTTCGCGTACGACGACCTCGACCAGCTCACCTCCAGCACCGACGCGCGGGGCAGGACCCTCGCCTACACCTACGACGTGCTGGGCCGCCCGACCGGCAGGTACGACGGGTCGCCCACCGGCACGAAGCTCGCCGACTGGACGTACGACACGCTGGCGAGCGGGACCTCGGTCAAGGGGCTGCCGGTGGCCTCGACCCGCTACGCGGGCGGCCAGGCGTACACGACCAAGGTCGACAGCTACGACGACGCCTACCGCGCCACCTCCACCACCGTGGTCGTCCCGGCCGCGGAGGGCAAGCTGGCCGGCAGCTACCAGTACGGCGCGTCGTACAACGTCGACGGCACCCTGTCGGGGTCGGCGATCCCCGCAGCCGGCGGCATGCTGCGCGAGGTCATGCTGTACGGCTACGACGAGCTCGGCAACCCGGTCACCACGAGCGGCCTGACCAGCTACGTCACCGATACCAAATATTCCAAGCTGTCCCAGCCGCTGTGGCAGACGCTGCGTACGAGCAGCACCGGCAAGCGGGTGATGCGGTACTTCTACTTCGACGACGGCACCAACCGCCTCAACCGCGTCCTCACCCAACGCGAGACCGCCCCCGTCGGGATCAGCGACCTCAACTACGGCTACGACGCGGCCGGCAACATCACCTCGATCGCCGACAAGCCGTCCGGGCAGACCCCCGACGTCCAGTGCTTCACCTACGACCACCTGCGTCGGCTGACCGAGGCCTGGGCACAGGGCGCCGAGGACTGCGCCGCCGCCCCGTCCACGTCCGTCCTGGGCGGGCCCGCGCCGTACTGGTCGTCGTTCGGCTACGACGCGACCGGCAACCGTACGCGGGAGGTGCGGCACAGCGGGAGCGGGGACGTCACCCGCACCTCCACCTTCCCCGCCGCCGGGCAGCCGCAGCCGCACACGCTGCGCACGGTCGCGACGGCCGGCGGCCCGAACGACGGGCAGAGCGACAGTTACGGCTACGACGCGGCCGGCAACACCACCGGCCGCACCGCCGGGGCCGTGCAGCAGACCCTCGAATGGGACACCGAAGGCCACCTCGCCAAGGTGACCGAGGCGGGCAAGACCACCTCCTATCTGTACGACGCCGACGGCAACCGGCTGATCCGCCGCGACCCCACCGGCACCACTCTCTATCTGCCCGGGCAGGAGGTCCGCCTGGACGCCGCCTCCCAGGCCACCTCCTACACCCGCTACTACAGCCACGGCGGGGCGCAGGTCGCGGTGCGGACCAAGGCCGGCCTGTCCTGGTTGGCCCCCGACCCGCAGGGCACCGCAACCGCCGCGGTCGACGCGTCGACGCAGACGGTCACGCTGCGCCGCTTCGACCCGTTCGGTCAGGCCCGGGGGACCGCCCCCACCGCCTGGCCCGGCGAGAAGGGCTTCGTCGGAGGGACGATCGACGCCTCCACCGGGCTCACCCACCTCGGCGCCCGCGAGTACGACGCGGCGGCCGGGCGGTTCCTGTCGGTCGACCCGCTGATCGACCTCACCGACCCGCAGCAGATGAACGGCTACGCGTACGCGAACAACTCGCCGGTCACCTCCAGCGACCCCGACGGCCTCATCCCGGAGGACTACGCCAACGGCCGCAACGGCGGCTACCGGGGCTGGCAGCAGGACGTCGCGGCGGCCAAGGCCCACCGCCCGATACGCTCGCACCCCAGCTACAGGCCCGTCGGCCACTACTCGGCGACCCCGGTCTACCACGCGCCCAAGCCCACCTGCGGCACGTGGAACTTCGGCTGCCACATCCGCAAGGCCGTCAGCACGGCCGGGCAGTGGGTCGCCGAACACAAGACCGTCATCGTCTCCACCATCGTCGCCGTCGGCGTCGGCCTGGCCTGCGAGGCGGTCACGGCGGGAGCCGGCACCGTCGGCTGCGCCATGCTCGCCGGAGCCGCCGCCCATCTGGTCTCCGACGCGATGCAGGACAACATCCACAGCCTGGGCGACGCCCTGAGATCCGCCGCCATCGGATCCCTGGAAGGTCTCGCCGGAGCCGGCATCGGCAGGGCGATCGGCGCCTTGGCGCCGAAGATCGCCGGAGCCGCCGGGAACGTCGCCGGCCGGGGCCGCGCCGGACACGACTACGCGGCCACGGTGCTCAAGGGCGGCCGGCCCGATGGGCAGAAAGTCTTCGCGGGACATGGCGAATATAGACTCGGCGCGGGGGAGACGGTGGTGCCCGAGGGGACCAGCCTGCACGTCTACGCACCCCACGGCGGAAAAATCCCAGACATCGTGGGACTCGGCATCGAAAGCGGGACGGGCCGCAACCCGGTCCGTGTGTACGGGCCTGGAGAAGCAGCGCCCGACTACACGCTCAAACCCCCGGTGGGGCTCACCATCCGTGAGCAGTCCCACACGGTGGACAGCGCGACTCATCTCAGCGAACTACTGAAACCCCGCATGGGGACCTGCCACTGGGCGGCATGTCAGGAGGTCAGATAAGTGGCGACGTACGAGGATCTCTCGCCGTACACCTACTGGAAGGACGCGAATCTGCCCGCACCTCACAACGGCGTGAGGATACAGAACGTCGGATGGCTGGGCAGGGGCCGGGAGTTTGAGACGGGGCGATGCGCTCCCGCGGTCCTTGCCATCCTCAGCCGCCTCGCCGCGACCCCGCAGAATGTCATGCGAGGACTCCACTACTGCGAGTTCTGTGAGGAGGAATCACCGATCAGGATCCCCGTGCCGGGAAGCCGGAGTGGACATGCCTGGTTGGGGACCGGAGAAATCCACGTTGCCGCAAAGGACGGCGTTGTGTACTCAGCTCCGACGCTCATCGTGCACTACATCGACAAGCACTCCTATCTCCCCCCTGCCGAGTTCATCGAGGCAGTGCTCCGCCTACCCTGATCTCACGACGACATCCGGAACCAAGGTCTGGGTGAATCCGAACGCCAGCAAGCACATCTGGGAGGAGACGCGTGGTCTCGCCTTCTCAAGGCCGTATGCGGAACAGGCCCGGCTGAGCAGCCTCGCGGATGCCATCGACAACGTCGAGATCGGTAACTGGGAAAATATGATGCGCTCGGGCGACTGGGAGTTGATCTTCTCGCAGCCTCGCCAGGAAGGCCTCAACGCGGTGCTGAAGCACGCACGCCACCTAGGGGGATTCTGATGCTCTATGCTTCCGCTTTCGCCGGAGTGGAACAGGGCCCCGAAGTGACGTATGACACATACGTGCCGCTGACGCTCACGTGGCCGAGGTACCACCGAACACTCGAACCGCCAGCGGTCGTTCTACTTCGCGGCCCTCAGGGATACCTTGAACTCAAGCTGGACACCCGGAGCGGTGAACTGCTTGAAATAGTCATTCCATCAGCCGCGGCCACCGTCAAGACTCTTCCTGATGATTTCCGGCCGACCTCGGGCCAAAACTATGTCCCGCTCGTACGCGCACCGGAGCAGGACGCGATAGAAGTGCCCAACCTTCATTTCAAAATACACGGCGACCATCTCAGGATAACTTTGCACAAGCAGCCGGAAGAGAGCTACATCGGCGCCGATTCAGTGTCCTTCGGAGTCGGAGCAGAAGGGCTTCTTGTCTCAGTGATTCTGCAGTGGACCCCTCTGGAGAGGGAGCACTTTTTGTCGTCATGCTCCTCGGTCGAGACCGTCTAGGGGACCTTCACGGCAGATGGAATTCCGTACATCTTAACAAGGTCGCCTGAGGTCGTCTTCCAGAAGTCGGGGATGTTCGTCCCGTATCGGAATGAGGACGCGGGCGGAGATCGCAAGGAGTGGCGGTAAGAACTTCACTACCAGGCAGCCGGCATTGGTATTCTGATTCTAGGGTCGGGTGGCATGGACCTGGAGGATGAGGTCGGTTCGATCGTCTCGCGGCGCGAGTGAAAGAGGGTTTCGAGGTCAAGCGGCGAACCCCGACCGGCCTGAGCTAGGAGAACCCTCGCTATAAGCCGTAACGCCGAGAGAGCGAGGATGATGATCGTGCTGAGGAAGCTGTTCCGGCACCGGGCACGGCCGTCCTCGACTCCGAGCGAGGACCAGGTGATCGCTTGGGCGCAAGAGGTGCTCTGGAAGCCCGACGACCGCTGGGTGCTGTTTCGGAACGGCACGGTGGTGTTCCAACGGCACCTACCGCCGGGGAACGTCGAGCAGGAGGCCCGCAAATTCCTTCGAAGCAAGGGGCACGTTGTGCCCGGGACGCACTTGGGCGACTTCTCCGTCTACGACGCCAGGCCGGAGGGATGGCTGGTAGCCGGACACCAGGACGGGATCGCGACTTACGTCCACCCGTCGGAGACCGACACCGACGCCCACCTGCGTGTCGGCCTACTGGGGCGGACGAAGCGCGAAAAGGATGACACATCATCTGCCAGCGGGACGGCGATGGACGGCACCCAGAGGCCGCGGATCGCTGAATCAACCCCTGCCTTCGCAGGTAGCGGTAGGTCGGCGGTTTCTTCAGCGAGAGCTGACCCCGTGTCGGCACGTGCACGTCCAGGGCCCTCGGGCGTGGGACGGGGCAGAAGGATGAGGAACCGCCTCCCTGCCGCACGCGTCTCCACTTAGGAAGGGGTTCCTCGGGGATAGCCATGGACAGAAGAAGCCTCATACAACTCCTGGCAGGAGCAGATGAAGTGCGCCTGCTGGCGGGGGCAGCACTCAGTGCCGGTGCGGACTACGCGCTCTGGCCTGGATCCGTGGCAACCCGAGAGCTGATTTCCATCTACGCGAGAAGGGAGCGGACAGTACACCGCTCCGGCCAGCCGTCAATCGGATTCGGTCCAGCCATCGATCACCTTCGCTCGTATGGTGGCGCCCAGCTCACGCTGGGATACGTAGATAACACACCCCGAGGCGGGTACTACTTCCAGCTCTTCTTCACCCCAGAGCGCACGAAAGTCATCGCATGTATAGGAGTAAAACCAGGCCGCTGAAAGCACGACACGACTTCACAAATATCCAGGTGCAGAATGTCGTAGGCGACCCAGGCGCCTACACGAACGTCCTGGTCCGCTTCGTAAGGTAGGGGGTTGGGTGGAAGGTGTCGCAGCTGACGTTCGTCAGCGTATTCACGAAGGATGCCGTTTCGTTGATTTGCTCAGCTTTCTCGCACTGGACGAATCCTTCAAGCTGACTCCCTTCAACCTGATGAGGGTTCTCAGTGAAGCGATCGGGCTATCCATGATCGAGTCTCGCGAGATGGTTTCGATGTTCGATGAGAACTTTTATCCGCTGGTGCCGGATGCGGATATCGAACACCAATGGCGAGCGATCCTGGATGGCCGCAGGGGCAGGGCTTGTTATGATCCGCGCCATGACGGATTCTCGCTTCACGGCTGATTGCTTCGCGTGCTGGAGATGCTCAGCTGAGCAGGATCAGATGACGTGAGAGTCGATTGGAAGCCCATGACCGCTGGGCAGACAGCACCCGGTGTGACGATCTGTGCGGACGACTCGGCCTGGGTCGTCCTTGCCGGGTACGGCCGGAGGAGACCATGGACATCCGGAGCATCCGGTCTGCGATTTTGGAACTCCTGGATGCCTCTCCTGTGAACTCCGTCATGGTGCGCGGAGACATCCGGGAATCGGTCGCGGCCGGAGAGGTGGGTCTCGCGTTCGACACGTTGTGCTCGTGGATATACGAGGATTCGTTGCCGATATCGACGAGCTACCACCATAAGCTCGCAACACTCGCCGACGACCTTGACATGCAGCATTGGATTGCCCGCCTTGATGAGCTCGTACGCGAGGACAGCCTGAATGTTGGGCTCCTCTCTCTGTTCAGAGATGAGCTGGGCTCCGTACGAGACATATACGTGGTCGATGCCGACCTTGAGACCTGGGGACGCCTGCTCGCTGCACTGCGCGAGTCCCGCTGGGTCTGCCGGCTCTTCCATGGGCAACGGAGCATCAGCCTCGTATCAGCGGCGACGATCTTCGCCGGAGCTTCGCCGGAGGCCGACACCTACGATCTGCGGATAACCGTGGGGGATGCTTGGATCTGGTGTCACTTCTACTCTGTGAACGAGGTCGAGTTCAGTTTCCAGGCCGGCCAGATAGCGTCGGCATTCGCCCTGGAACAACTTGTGGAGTTCATGCGCTGGCTGAGCGAGTCACTGGCAAGCGATGTGAAACTCACTGTTGAAGCACCATCCGGGGACGCCGCGCCTCCGCTCCTGCTGGTAGAGAGAGGTTCAGGGGAGCTCAGAGCCTTCCCCGCATAGCACTGGCCGCTCCCCAGAAGGCCGGAGCGGATTCGCCTGGCTGGGCATCCGTTGTGCCTGCTAACCCTCGACGGCGCGTTGGTAGGCGGCGAGGTGGGCCTCGGCGGAGTGCTTCCAGGTGAACTCGCGCGAACGGGTGACCCCGGCCGCGGCCAGGGACGCACGCCGTTCCGGCGACTCCAGCAGTGCCCGCAGCGCCCGCGCGATGCTGTCGGCGTCGGGCTCGGTGTAGACCACGGCGTCGCCGCCCACCTCCGGCAGCGAGGCCCGGTGGGTGGTCAGCACGGGCGCCCCACAGGCCATCGCCTCCAGCACCGGCAGCCCGAATCCCTCGCACCGCGACGGCGAGGCGACCGCGAGCGCCCCGCCGAGGAAGCCCGGCAGGTCGGCGAAGGGCAGGTAGCCGGGGCGCACGACCTTCACCCGAGGCGGCAGCGCGGCCACCGCGGCGTCGACCTCCTCGTCCCAGGCCGGACCGCCCGCCAGCACCAGCGCGGGCGGGTCGGACAGGTGCGCGACCGCACGGCCGTAGCCGGTCACCAGGTTCGGCACGTTCTTACGCGGCTCCAGCGCGCCCAGATAGGCGACGTACGGCCGGCCGTGCAGGCCGATGCGGCCCGCCACCCGGCGCACGTCCTCGGGCGCCGGCGGGTGGAACAGCGCCGAGTCGACCCCGTGGTAGGCGACGTCGATCCGGGTGGGGTCGGCGGCGAGCACCCGGACCAACTCGTCCCGGGTGGCCTTCGACGGCACGATCACCCGGTTGGCGTGGCGGACGGCCGTACGGGTGGCCGACCGGAAGAACGAGGCCCTGACGGGGTCGTGCAGGTCGGGGTCGGTGAACGAGGTGGCGTCGTGGACGGTGACCACCGTGGGCAGGCCGGAGCCCAGCGGGATGGAGTAGTAGGGGGCGTGGATCACCTGGGCCCCGGCCTGCCGGGCGAGGACGGGCAGCCCCGTCTGCTCCCAGGCCAGCCGCTTGTCCCGGTTGGTGATCGCGGGTGGTCCGGAGAGGATCCGCGCCGCGGGCGCCAGCGCCGCGTACCGCTCGGCGTCCGCGCGCTGGCAGACCAGCGCGAGATCGGCGCCCGCCTCGTGCAGGGCCGCGACCAGACCGTCGACATACCTGATGAGGGCGCCGCGGTCGGCGGGGACGGCGGCGGCGTCGACGAGCACTCGGGGTGTCAAGTGAATCGCTCCCCTCACTGGGCCCGCTCCGGCGGAGCTCCCCCCGTCCTCGCGGTCCCGCTGTTCCGGCAGGTGTCCGGCAGGGACCCTCGGGCCCACGCCACGCACGGACGCCTGCCCAGCATCCCTCCCTTGTCACTCTATTTCCGGCCTCCCCCGAAACGTGAGTGATATCACATGGGGGTTGTCCTCAAGGATGCGCAAATCCGCACCCAATCCACGGAATCAGGCTCGGATGACGGGTTCCTCCCGCGTACGGGTGGATCGGCGGGCAGCGAGTCCGGCGGCCCCGGCGCACACCAGGTCGCCGAGGGACACGAGCAGCCGGGAGCACAGCGCGGCGGCGATGGCCGCGGGCCGGTCGAGCACGGGCGCGAGCGCCGCGACCATCGCGGCCTCGCGCACACCCGCTCCGGCCGGCGCCACGATGAAGACGAACCCCAGGCACCAGGCGAGCGCGAACGCGCCGACGCTCAGGACCAGGGCCGGCGTCCCCTCCGCGCCGAGACCCCGCACGATCAGCGCCAGATGCGCGCCGTACGCGGCCCAGCCGGCCAGGGCCCAACCCGAGGCGACGAGCAGGCCGCGGCGCGAGAGCGGCCGTTCGAGCGGCTCCCTGCGCAGTTTGCGCAGCCCGAAGGCGATGACCCGGTTGACCACGGCGGGATGCAGGGCGGCGGCGAGCACGGGCACGAACAGCAGGAGCCAGGCATACCGGGCGACCGACTGCCCCGCGAGCACCGGCAGCGTGACGGCGGACACCAGCAGGCCGGTGCCCAGGTAGACCGGGTAGGTGAGGAAGAAGGCGGCCGCGCTCCGCGAGCGGGGCACGCCGTGGTCGCGGCCCATCTCCATCTGCGCGAGCATCGGCCACACCGACCCGGGGATGTACTTGCCGAGCTGGCCCACGAAGAAGATCTTCGCCGCGTCGGTGAACGCGAGCGGCGAGCCGAGGTCGGCGAGCAGCGCCCGCCACATCAGCATTCCCGCGAGCAGCGCGCCGAGCACCGCCGCCAGGGAGCCGGTGAGCGCCGCCCAGTGCAGCCGGGCGAAGCCGTCCGCCACGGCGCTCCACTGGCCCGCGACGGCCCAGATCCCGAAGCCGAGGGCGACCAGCAGGAACAGCGTGCGTACGAGCTTGCGGCGGTTCATCGCGACGTGCGCACCGGCTCCGGCGGCTGCGGAAGCGCCGCGCCGAGCGGACGGCGGGGCGTCTTGGTGGCCACCCACAGATAGGTGGGGACGACCGGCAGCAGTGCCCGCAGCGCCGGGCGCGGGGTGCGCTCCAGCGTGGCCTTGGCGGCGCGGCCCACGGCGCCGGGGAACAGCTCGCCCCCCGCGAACCGCTCGGGCGCGGCCAGCACCGGGAACGTGTAGTCCCACACGTGGAAGTCCGCGAGCATCCGCCGCAGCCCCGTGCGGGTGCGGAAGCGCTCGTAGTAGTGGTCGGCCCGGCCGGACGCCCGCACGTACCGGTCGGCCGCGGCGGGCGGCAGGTACGACAGGAAGGGCAGCTTGTAGTGCGGCTCCATCACGCCGAGCCGGTTGCCCAGACCGAGGTAGAGCACGCCGTCGTCGGACAGCACCCGGTGCATGTCGGCGATCACGGCGTCGGGGTCCACGACGTGCTCGTAGATGTGGTTGAAGACCAGCACGTCGACCGACCCGTCCGGCAGCGGCAGCCGGGAGCCGTCCGCGCAGACGAACCCGACCCGGGATCCGAAGCGGTCGGCCGCCCTGCGCAGCCCGGGGACGTCGATGTCGAGCCCGAGCGTGCGGCGCGCGCCCGCGGCGGCCAGTTCGTCGGCGATGAACCCGGCCGAGCACCCCACGTCGCCGACGGTCAGCCCGGACAACGCCTCCTCGGGCTTGCCGGCGTCCCTGCCGAGGAAGTGCGCGAGCACCGCGATGATCTTCGCGGCCTTGCGGCGGCGCTTCTCCTCGTCGAGCATCGCGGCCTGGAACTCGGAGTACTCCAGCTGGGCCGCGCGTTCCCCGCTCACCGGTCGATCACCCTCGCGTCCTGACGGTCGTCCACGCTGCCCAACAGTACCCGTGCCCGCCCCGCCCCCGTCGCCGATCAACCGACCCTGTGGACAACCGCGCGGCGGACCTACCCGCGGGTAGCGTCAGGCCGTACCCTGTGCCCGTGCCGCGCCTGCCGAACCGCCTGCGCTCCGGCCCGCTGCCGCGCGTGCTGCTCGCCCTGGCCGCCCTCGCCTTCCTGGCGTACGGCCTGGCCCGGAACGGGACGGAGACCTGGGCCGCCCTGGAGCGGCTGTCGTGGTGGTCGCTCGGGGTCTCGTTCCTGGCCGTGCTCGCCGGGCTGGCGTTCATGCTGGTCGCCTGGCGCGACATCCTCGCCGGGCTCGGCTCCCCGCTGCCGCTGCGCGTGGCCGCGCGGGTGCTCTTCGTCGGCCAGCTCGGCAAGTACATCCCCGGCGCGGTCTGGGCGTTCGCCGCGATGATGGAACTCGCCCGCGACCACGGGGCGCCGCCCCGGCGGACGTTCGGCGCCACCGCACTCGGGCTGGTGACCTCGCTGGGCTGCGCGCTCGCCCTCACCGCGGCCACGCTTTCGGGGCAGATCGCGCGGGAGGCGTGGTGGCTGCTCGCGCTGGTCCCGCTCATCCTCGTCGGCCTCCACCCGCGCGTCCTGGCCTGGGGCCTCAACCTCGCCCTCCGCGTCGCCCGCCGGGACCCGCTCGACCGGGTGCCGAGCGGTGCGGACATGACCAGGGCCGCCGCGTGGACGATGGCGGGCTGGCTCGTGTACGGCGTGCACCTGTGGGCGCTGGTGGGCGGCCTGCGGCCCGGCGGCGTGTCCCTCTACGCGATCGCGGCCGGGGCGTACGCGCTGGCCTGGTCCACCGGCATCCTCACGGTCGTGGTCCCGGCCGGGATCGGCGTGCGGGAGGGCGCGATGGTCGTGGCGCTCGCCCCGCTGCTCGACACGCCCAGCGCCCTGGTGGTCGCCGTGGTGTCCCGGGTGATGTTCACCCTCGCCGACGTCACCTGGGCCGGCCTCGGCTTCCTCCTCGCCCGCGGGGTCCGCGCCGAAGCGCCGGGCGACCTCTCCGCCCGCACTCAATGAGCCACGCGGTCCCGCTGAACGGCTCGGCCCCCAGCGGCTCGCCCGCTGAGCGCCCCCGCTGAGCAGGCTTCGCGGCCCAGCCCCGAGCCGCCTGCTGGCTCAGTCGCGACGAGTCCCCTGGCCGCTCAGGCCGGCGGCCCGGCGGCGAGCAGGGTGTCCAGGTAGGCGGCCCAGTGCGGCTCGGGATCGACGGGCGCGACGCCCGCCCGCAGCCGTTCCGGGGTCCCGGGCTCGTAGAACCTCTTGATCGCCTCGGCCAGCGCCCCGGCCGAGCCCGGCTCCACCAGCAGGCCGTCCACGCCGTCGCGGACGTTGTCCGGCAGCGCCCCGACCCGGGTGGCGATCACCGGCGCTCCGTGCTCGTGCCCGAGCCAGACGTTCTGGCTGGCCGTCGCCGAACGGTAGGGCAGCACCAGCGCGTCCGCCTCGGCGAACAGCCCCGGCACGTCGTCGGCCGCCACGTACCCCGGCCGCAGGTCGACCCGTCCGGCCAGGCCGAGGCGGCCGATCAGGGCGCGGGTCTCCTCCAGACCGCCCCAGAACTCGCCCGCCACGGTCAGCCGCACGTCCGGCACCTGCGCGAGCGCCTCCAGCAGCAGGTCGAGCCCCTTGTAGGGCCGGACGATGCCGAAGAAGAGCAGCCTTCCGTACGGCTCGCGGCCCTCCCCGTTCCGCGCGCCGCGCGCAGGCAGGTGCGGCGCGAGCGCGGCCACCCGCACCGGCGCCGCGGTGAGCCCGCGGGCGAGGTCCGCCTGCTGCTCCGAATGCGCGAGCACGCCGTCCACCCGGCGCAGCAGCGCCTTCACCAGCGGCCGGTCGTAAGGCTTGCTCTCGTGCGGCAGCACGTTGTGACACAGTGCGACGACCCGGGCCCGGCGGCGCAGGCCGTACAGGATTCCCAGGTAGGCGGGCACCTGCACCGGGCTGAGCACGGCGAGCACGACGAGGTCGGCCCCGCGCAGCCGCCGCCCGCAGGCGACCCAGCCGTCCGGCCTGCGCCAGTCGAGGTCACGGCGGGTGCCGGGGTACGGCTCGCCCTCCGGGCTGTCGATCGTCTGCTGCCCGGGATACAGGAAGGACGGGTACTGCGCCCGCCACGACTCGATGACGACGTCGTGCCCGGCCGCCCGCAGGCGGTGGGCCAGTTCGGTGGTGTGCTGCGCCCCGCCGCCCTTGTACGGATACGTCGGGCCGACGATCGCGATCCTCAAACGTCACCCCTGGATCGCACGATCAGGTCGGCCAGCAACGCCACCGCCCCGATCAGCATGCCGGACAGGAAGGTCACGACGGTGTTGCTGGTGAGGTAGAAGGCCAGGTGGCTGATCATGTCGTACACACCCTTGACCAGGCCGATGCCGACCAGCCAGAGCGCGGGCGGCATCAGCACCTTGAGCGGGTTGAAGTACATGATCATCCGCAGCACCTGCAGGATGTAGCGGTAGGCGTCGGAGACGAAGTTGAACTTCGACTTCCCGGCCCGCTTCGCGTACTCGATGGGCAGGTAGTAGACGTCGTGCTGGTTCGACATGAACGCCAGCGTGATCGTCGTGACGCAGGAGAAGCCGGGGGGCAGCAGCCGCAGGTACGGCTTGGCCACCGACCTGCGGAAGGCCCGCAGGCCCGAGTTGAGGTCGGGGATCTTCTGCCCGGCCAGCCGCTCGGCGACCTTGCGGATGAACCACTTCGCGGGCACCCGCAGGAACTTGTGCGAGCCCTCCTCGGTGGTCCGCGCGCCCACGACCTGGTCGATCGTCTGGTCCTTCTCCAGGATCTGGACCAGCTCGGGGATGCGCTCGTTCGGGTAGCTCATGTCGGCGTCGGTCCACACGACGATCTCGCCGCGCGCCTCCTGGCTGCCGATGCGCCGTACGGTGCCCGACCCGCCGTTGCGGTGGAACGCCCTGATCCGCATGTTCGGGAAGCGCGGCGCGGCCTCCTGCAGGCGCGCGAGCGTCTCGTCCGTGGAGCAGTCGTCCACAGCCAGCAGTTCGTACGTGTAACCGCTGGCGTCCATCGCGGCGGAGATACGCTCGACCTCGTCGACGACGTGGTCCTGCTCGTTGTAACAGGGCAGGACAATCGTGACGTACGGTGTCTGTGCGGGAGTCACGGCGCTTCCAGAGGTCTCGGGCGTGGTCACGTCCGGCAAGGGTACTCTGCCCCGCCAAGTGACGGTCTCACTTCGAACCGCTCGGCCTCGGGGCCGGAGGGCGGTTCCTCGGTCACAGGGGAGCCCACACGCCGAACCCCGGATCTATCCGGTGGGAACGGTCGTCCAGACGTCGATGCCGAGCGACCAGGTGCCGTTGGGCGCGTCGGCCAGCGACCGCTCGTCCTGCCGGGTGTGCAGGCTCATCACCCGGCTCGCCGGGCCGTACGCCATGAGCTGTTCAGGCTCGGCCGCGAGCAGCACGGGCACCCGGCCGGTACGCCGGACGGCTCCCGCGAGGCGCAGCACGTCGGCGGGGCGCGGCACGTCGGAGCCCTGGGGGTGGCCGACCCGGGCCACCGGCAGGCCGCACTCACCCCGCACGACCTGCGTGAGGCGGTCGCCCGTGACCCGTTCCACGATCAGCACCGAGGCGTCCCTCGGCAGCGCGCCGCACAGGCCCGCCACCGCCGCGGCCTCGCCCCGGTTGACCGGCGTGAACGCCGTCCCGATCGAGGTGATAGCGGGAGGCACGACGAGCAGCAGCGCTCCCGCCGCGGCGGCCGCCCGCGAGCGCCACGGCCGGGCGGCGAACCACCCGAACGGCCCTGCGGGCTCGCCCGCGAGCCGCTCCCGCAGCCGTCCGGAGAGCCAGCGGAGCCCCCAGACGGCCAGCAGCACCAGACCGGGGATGACGACCGGCACCAGCCTGCGGGAGGCGAAGGGATGGTCGGGGGTGATCGCGGGACGCCAGAGCGTCGTCACCGTCGTCCAGCCGATCACGGCGAGGGGCAGCAGCCAGGCGAACTCGCGCCCCCTGACCAGGCGGTGGGCGAGCACCGCCGCCGCGACGGTCGCGAGCACGACGACGGGAACGCCGACGTACCAGAACAGCCAGTCGAGGGAGTGTTCGTAGTACAGCCGTGAGCCGTCGGGCGCCAGTCCGTTGGCGATCTGCGTCTTCTCGATGAACTCCGACGTGAGCCGGTCCTCGGGCGTGACCGCGACGCGCCGCACGGTCTGCACCCACGGCCGTACGGCGAAGCCCGCCATGACCAGCACGACGAGGGCCGCCGCGGCCCCAGGCAGCCACCGGGCACGGGGGACGGACGACCCCGTACGCGACGCGAGCCACGGAGCGAGAGCGGCGCCGGCGGCCGTGAGGACCACGACGACGGCGCAGATCGCCAGGAGGGGCTTGAGCGAACCGGACAGATAGGCAAGATAGGGCCGGGCGAGGACGTAGCCATCCGTGAAGCCCCACGTCGCACCGACGGCCAGGCCCAGCAGGAGGGGCACGCCGAGCCGGCCTTCCGCCCTCCGGTTCCCGGTGATCCTGGCCAGCGCGACCAGCACCCCGGCGAGGACCAGGACGGGCAGCACGTCACGCAGGCCGTCGATGCGGACCAGCAGCGCCAGCCCGAACGACAGTCCTGCGAGCACGGCGGGCACGAAGCCCGGAGTCGGCCGCCTGGCGGGCGCGGCCGGCTCTTCGTCAGGCTCCGGCTCCGGGCGGGAGGGCGTGGCCCGGAGCCGGGTCCGCGCGTCGAGCAGCAGGTTCATCCCGCCGAACAGCAGGATCAGGGAGGGGATCTCGCTGAAGGTGGTCCGGGACGTGTAGAGGATCGGCAGGCTGACCGCGAAGACGAGGGCGGCCAGGGGCGCCGAGCGCGGGCCCGCCAGCCGCGCCGCGGTCCCCGCCACGGTGAGCACCGCGAGCGCGCCCAGCACGGGCGGCACGAGCAGCAGGCCGGACACACCGCCCAGCCAGTGGCCGATCGCGTGGATCATGGGTGGTCCGGCCATGAACTGGGGGACGATCCCGCCGTCGACCAGGTAGAAGCCCATGCTGCCGAAGCGCAGGGCGGGATCGGGGCCGCCGAAGTCGCCCACCGGGATCGGCAGCGACCCGTGCCGGGCCAGCCAGACGGCGTACTGCGCGTACGTCGCCGGATCTCGCCGGACGATCAGTTGCTCACCGTGCAGGAACCCGTTGAGGACCCCCGACCCGAGGGCCACGGCGAGGACGGCCGCCGTCGCCCATCGGTGCGCCGTCACGGCCCCCGGGAGGCGACGCAGGCGGTACGCGCACAGCAGGATGGCCGCTCCACCGCCCAGCAGCGCCATCGGCAGCGGCCGGAACCAGCCGAGCAGCAGCAGCGGCAGCCCGGCGAGCAGCCATCCGCACAGCGCGAGCGCGGGCACGACGGAGACGGCCGCGAGCACCCTGCCCGCCGCCCTCCCTGCCACTCCGTCGGCCGCCTTGCCCGCCACCCCGTCCACGGGACCGCCGCCCGGCAGCCGCGTACGCCCACGACTGTTCGCTGGAATGCAGCCGAGACTATCGGTCCGCCCCGGCACACGCCCTCTCCCGGCCGTCCCCCCACCACACGCGTCGCCGTCGTCCACAGGTGCGTACGCGACTCGCGCAGAGGAGGTTGCGGAGCCGGTAGCGTACGCCGGAAAGCGGGCAGGGGGGCGAGTGCAGGTGTCGGACAGCGGGAGCGGGTCTCCCGCGCAGGGGCGGCTCCCCAGGCAGCCGCTCCCCGCGGAACCGCTCCCGAGCGGACGAGAGGAATCGCTGCCCGGCGATCCGCACGTGAGCAAACCGGGCGTAAGCGAACCGGGCGTAAGCGGACCGGGCGTAAGCGGACCGGGCGTGAGCGGGGCGCTCCGGGGCGAACCGGCTGAATCGCTCCCCGGCGCAGTAGGCGTGAACGAGGCGTTCTGGGGTGAGGAGCGTCCGGGGTGGGGTGAGCGGCTCCGGCGCTGGGGGCGCGGGCGGCTGGCCCCCCGGGACCCGGTGCGTCCGATGGCCTGGGCGCGCGAGGACCTCCCGGGATGGGCGCGCCGGCACCGGTGGTTTCTCGGGGTCTTCGGGCTGGGTGCGCTGCTGCGGCTGGTGACCGTGCTCGGCTACCGGCCCGCGCTGTGGTTCCCCGACTCCTACACGTACGTGGTCACCGCGATGCGGCCGAGGCCGGACCTCGTCCGGCCGGCGGGCTACTCGATGTTCCTGCGGCTGTTCGAGGCGTTCCACAGCTTCGCCCTGGTGGTGACCGTCCAGCACGTGCTGGGGCTGCTCGTCGGCGTGATGGTCTACGTGACCGTCCTGCGGCGCGGAGGCCGCGCGTGGGCGGCCGTCCTGGCCTGTGCGCCGGTGCTGCTCGACGCCTACCAGATCGAGCTGGAGCACCTGCTCGTCTCCGACTCGCTGTTCACGTTCCTGCTCGTCGCGGCGGTGTGCCTGGCGATGCGTCGGCGGCTGACGGCACGTGCGTCCGCCGCGCTCGGCCTCCTGCTGGCCGCCGCCACGCTGACCAGGACCGTCGGGCTCCCGCTGATCGCCGTCTTCGCGCTGTTCCTGCTCGCGTACGGCATGCGGCGGGCGGGCGCCGCGGCGGGGACCACTGCGGAGACCACGGCGGGGACCGAAGGAGCGGCGCGGCCGAGCACGGTACGGCCGGGCAGGGTGGTGGCCGCGATCGTCCTGCCCTTCCTGGTGACCGCGCTCGTGCCGGTCGCCGCGTACGCGGGCTGGTTCTACGCGAGCCACCAGCGGCTCGGGATCATCGGCTCGAACGGCGTCTTCCTCTACGCCCGGACGATGTCGTTCGCCGACTGCGCGGTGATGGACCCGCCGGCCGACCTCGCCGTGCTGTGCGATCCCCGGCCGCCCGCGTCCCGCCCGGTGTCCCAGGAGTACATCTGGGACGCCGCGTCGCCCCTGGTCCGGCTGCCCGGCATCACGTTCACCAAGGAGACCGACACGCTGGCCGGGAGGTTCGCCTCGCTCGCGATCCGCAGCCAGCCGCTCGACTACCTCCGTACGACCCTGACCGAGCTGGGCCGGTCGTTCACGCCCGGGCGGCCCGTCTACCCGGACGCCGACACCTACGGCTACTACCGTTTTCCCGCGACCGTGCCGCCGCCGCCCGGCCGGTATCCCGCGCTGGTGGGCAAGGAGTTCGCCCGGCGCTACGAGCAGGGGCCGCTCACCGTCCGCATCTCCGAGCCGCTCGCGGGCTGGATGCGGGGCTACCAGCGGGTGGCGTGGCTGCCCGGGGCCGCGCTGCTGGCCGTCCTCCTGGTGCCGCCAGCCGCATGGACGGCGAGGCGGGCGACAGCGGCCCGAAGGGCTCCGGGCGCCCCGGAACCCGAGGGCTGGGGGCTCGCCTGGGCGACGGCCTGGGCACTGCTGCTCGTTCCCGCCGCGACGGCGCAGTTCGACTACCGCTACACGCTGCCCGCGGTGCCGCTCGCCTGCCTGGCCGCCGCGCTGGCCGTCACACGGCCGGCCGCCTCGGCCGCCCCGATGGCGTCGCGAGGCCGCCGCGAGGGCGCGTGAACGGCCATCTCCTCGGAAGCACCGCCAGGATGTTGTGACCTGCTCGAACAGCTTCGGGAGCACCAAATCGGGGTAAAGACAAACTGATTCTGATACCCAAAATGTCGGTGTTTAGTATGCTCTGGCCCTGGATCATGGGGGGCAGTGGCGCGG
The DNA here is from genome assembly GCF_005864065.1 of Microbispora triticiradicis. Taxonomy (NCBI): domain Bacteria; kingdom Bacillati; phylum Actinomycetota; class Actinomycetes; order Streptosporangiales; family Streptosporangiaceae; genus Microbispora; species Microbispora triticiradicis. The sequence goes on from NZ_VANP01000003.1 coordinate 215,330, forward strand.
CGCAGGCCGGGCCTGGATCCTCCCAATCGTGGCGCCCGCAGGCTCTCCCGTGACCTACGCTCGGAGCGCGCCCTGTGATCGCCAGGCAAGGAGGACAAGTGTGCGAGCGAAACGTTGACCCTGTCTGCCTCTCGCCCACTCGTCCGGCCGCTTCCTGGGCGGGCCCGAGGTGAGCGAGCGCAGGCGTGTCAACCCGCCCGCCGGGCCTCCTTCTCCCGCCTCCGCCGACCAGAGGGTCTGGGGTCCCCCCGGCGACGGCTCGTACGGCGGCGCCTTCCAGCCGCCGGCGCGTGACGGCCGGACGGCGGCCGCTCCCGTGCCCGCCGGCTACGCCGACCTGCCGGCCGACCCCGCGGGCTACGCGGACATGCCGCGCGGGCGCAGGCGGCAGCAGGACGGCCTTCCTCCCGACGCGCAGGAGGGCGGCCGTGGACGCCGCCGCTCCGGCCAGCGCCCCGAGCCCCGTCACGAGCCGGGTAACGGCCCTGGTTATGGGCCGGGTCATCAGCCCGGCTACGAGGCCGGTTACGAGCCTGGTTACGAACCCGTACGCGACACCCGCCGCCCCGCCGGTGACGGCCACGAGAGCGAGCCGTCCGGGCGGCGGGGCCGCAGGCGCGGCGACGAGGAGACCGCTTACGGCGCCTCCCCCGCCGGACCCGGCGGACCCGGGCCAGGGCCAGGTGGACCCGGCGGACCCGTCGAACACGCCGGCCGCAGGCGGCGCGAGTCCGGCGGCGACCGTGGGCGTCGTGGCTCGGGCGGCGACGACCTGCCCCCGGACGACGAGCCGCCCCGGCGACGCGGGCCGGGCGGCGGCCGGTCGCGCCTGAGCATCGCCGGCTGGATCAGCATCGCGATGACCTGCGTGCTGGTGATCGGCACGCTGACGGCCTACAAGGTCTACCGGAGCACGCTCGGCCTGATCAACAGGGGCGCGTCCACCGACGAGCTCGACAAGAACCGCCCCGTGAGCCCGACCGGTGCGATCAACGTGCTGCTCGTCGGCTCGGACACCCGCGCGGGCGACAACAAGAGGTACGGCCAGCACCTGGTCAACGACGGCGAACGCACCGACACGATCATGCTGCTGCACGTGTCGCCCAACCGGGACGCGGCGACGCTGCTGAGCTTCCCCCGCGACTCGATGGTGCTGATCCCCGCCTGCTACTCCCGCAACAAGACGCTGATCCCCGCGCACACGGGGATGATCAATTCCGCGTTCTCCGACGGCGGGATGATCTGCACCCGCCGCACGATCGAGAGCCTCACCAACATCCGCATCGACCACTTCATGAAGGTGGACTTCACCGGCTTCAAGAACATCGTCAACGCGCTCGGCGGCATCCAGATCTGCCTGCCGCAGGCGGTCAACGACAAGAGCTCGAAGCTCACGCTCCCCGCCGGCAAGCAGGTCGTGATGGGTGAGGCCGCGCTGGGCTACGTACGGCTGCGGCACATCGGCGACGGCAGCGACATCTCCCGCATCAAGCGCCAGCAGGTCTTCATCTCCCAGGTGGTGAAGAAGGCGACCAGCAGCGCGCTGCTCAGGGACGTGGGCAAGCTGCAGAAGTTCATCGCCGCCGCGGCCCGGTCCGTCACGATGGACGACGCGCTCAACACCGAGGAGCTCATCAAGATCGCGACGAGCGCGCAGAAGCTCTCGGCCAAGGGCTTCAAGGCCACCACGGTCCCGTGGGAGCCGTACGCGGCCGACAAGAACCGCGTGCAGTGGAAGGAGCCGGCCGCCGGCAACCTGTTCCGGGCCATCGCGAACGACACCGAGGTGACGCCCACCGCCTCCGCGAGCCCGGCCGCGTCCGCCGCCGCCTCGCCGAGCGGCCCGGTGGTCACCAAGCCGCAGCAGGTCAAGGTGCAGGTGTTCAACGGCACCAACAGGTCCGGCCTGGCCAAGGAGGTCGCCGAGGAGCTCACCGGGCTCGGCTTCAACGTCGTCGGCGTCGGCGACGCGAAGAAGCCCGACGGCAGCGACCAGCCCAAGACCATGGTCCGCTACACGGGCCAGGGGTGGAACTACTCGAAGATCCTGATCGGCAAGCTGCTCAACCCCGTCTCCCCGGAGACGGGCAAGGCGGCGACCGGGCCGGTCACGCCGTTCACCCCGGCGTCGCCGCCGCCGGACGCGCCCACGGGCCGGGTGCGCGGGCCGATCGTCCAGCTGGTGATCGGCGCCGACTGGAAGGGCGTGCGGATTCCCCTCCAGGTCGGGGACAACGCGGTCACCTCCGACACCGACATCTGCTCCAGCTAGGAACGGCCGCGGAGGGCCGGACGCGACGGATACACGTGGGTTACGTCCGGCCCCCGGGGCGACACAGGTGTCCAAGAACGTTAGGGTGGTGATCTGGCGAACGCGCCCCGTTCGCCCGTTCGGCTGATGCGCCGGGGCGCCTTCGCTAGTGTCCGAAAGGACGCGGTGCACGCCTCGGGTGCCCCTGAGGCGTGGCCGTCCCCGAGCCTCCCCCGACAGATAGCTGAGCGTTTCTCCGTGAGTGACACCCGCCGTCATCCCCCGGTTCCCGGTTCCCCGCCAGGCGTCGACGACGACGCCGAAGAGGCCCCAACCGGAGTGATAGGCCGCATCACCGGAGACTGGCCCGCTCCGGACGGCGGCCCGGCCCGCCGGGATCCGTCGGCCGCGGGCGCTCCGGAGCAGGGACCCCTCGCGGACCGGACCGGCGCGCCGCTTCACGGCCGCCACGAGGGCGGCTTCCCGGGCTCGCGCCCGGAGGGCGACCCCGATCTGCCCGTGCGCGGCCGCCACGAGGACGGTCAGCCGGGAGACGCGCCGCCGCGGGCGCAGCAGGGTCCGGGAGGCGCCGTTCCCTCGGGCCAGGCGCCGTACGAGAAGCAGCCCCTGCCCGTACGCAAGCCGCGCAGGCCGGGGGCCGCCCGGCTGGGCGCGCCGCCCCCCGAGTCCGCGCCCTCTGCCCCGGGCTTCGACTACTTCTCCGCCGGCCGGGGACAGAGCGGACCCGGCCGGGGGCAGAGCGGGCCCGGCCGCCGGCCTCTCGCGTCCGGCCCGGACGCCCCCGCGCCCGCCCCCGGCGAGGCTCCCGCCTTCCCCGCACCGGCCTTCGGCGGCGGCGAGACCGAGGTCTTCGGAGCTCCGCCCGGCCCCGCTTCCCCGCCTCCGGCCTTTCCCGCGCCGGCCTTCGGCAGTGGCGAAACCGAGGTCTTCGGGACGCCGCCGGCGCCCGCCTTTCCCGCACCGGCCTTCGGCGGCCCCCAGACCGGCCCCGAGACCGGTCCCGAGGCCGGCCCCGACATGTCCGTGAACCCGTTCCTGGACACCCCGCCGACCGGCACCGCCGCGCCCTCCTCGCCGCCGGACGATCCCTTCGGCGCGCCGCCGTTCCCGCAGCGGACCACGTCCGGCGGGCGCGGCGAGCGGCCGTTCCCGGACGACGACCCGCCCACCGCCTTCCAGGCGCCGCTCACCGACTTCCGGACGCCTCCCACCGCCGCCCAGGCGGCGCCCGCCGCCTTCCAGGCCGCGCCCGTGCCGGAGGCCCCGGCGGCCCCGCCGTGGCCCGGCCCGGAGGGCGACCCGGGTGACTGGGACCCCTGGCGGCGCGCCCAGGACGGCGGCGTGCCGGACCCCCGCCAGACGGGCCCGCTCGGCAGGCCGCTGCGCGCTCCGCTGCCCGCCTGGGCCGAGGCGCCCAGCCGGTCCGCCGACCCGTTCGCCGACCCCTTCGCCCGGCGTACGGACCGGCAGGACGGGATGGAGGGCGGCGAGCCCGAGCAGGAGCCCGCGCCCCGGGCCAGGAAGCCGCGCGATCCCTACCTGGACAACGTGAAGTTCGTCGGCATCGCCATGGTGCCGATCGGGCACGCGCTGGTCCCGACGCTCGCGGCCGACTCGTCCCGGGCGGCGTACTTGTTCATCTACGTCTTCCACATGCCGCTGTTCGTCATCATCAGCGGCTACCTGTCCAGGAACTTCTGGAACTCCAACGCCAAGACCAACAAACTGGTCGACACGTTCCTCGTGCCGTACGTGATCGTCGAGGTGGGTTACGCCCTGCTGCGCACCGCCTTCGGGCACAAGTTCAGCATCACGATCATGGATCCGGCGTGGTTGAACTGGTATCTGCTGGCGCTGTTGTTCTGGCGGCTGTCCACACCGGTGTGGAAGCGCATGCGCTACCCGTTCGTCATCTCGATCGCGGTGTACCTCTTCGCCGGGTTCTCCGAGCTGACCGGTGACTTCAGCATGGACCGGTTCTTCGGCCTGCTGCCGTTCTTCGTGCTCGGCCTCGTGCTCAAGCCGGAGGTCTTCGACTTCCTCAAGCGGCGCTGGGTGCGGGTGCTGTCGGTGCTCGTCCTGCTCGGCGCGGCGGGCGTGGCCGTCTTCCTCGTGAAGAACTACTCCGTCAAGCTCGGGCCGATCTACTACAAGAACAGCTTCAAGGACCTCCACCTGGTGTGGTGGAAGGGCATGGCCCTGCGTACGGGCCTGCTCGTGGCCGCGCTGGCCATGTCGGCGGCGGTGATGTCGCTGGTCCCCCGGCGGCAGACGTGGTTCACCGACCTCGGCACCCGCACGCTCTACTGCTACCTGCTGCACGGCGTGCCCGTCATGATCGCCAAGGAGATGGGCTGGCTCGACGTGCCCTGGCTGTACGGCCCGCTCGGGGTGGCGGCCATCGCGTGCTCGAGCTTCGCCCTGGCCATCCTGCTGTGCCTGCCGGTGACCCGCACCGCGTTCAAGTGGCTGCTGGAGCCCCGGCTCACCTGGCTCTACCGCAGGCCGAGCGTGCAGGCGAAGTAGCGCCCGCACGGGAAGTTCAACCGCATTTCGGGGAGGGTTCACCCGAGGCATCCGGTCATTTCGGACTGCGCGGCCAGCCTCCCTGTATGAGGGTATGTGTCGCCACGACCGTGCATCACCCGGAGGACGCGCGGATCACCCACCGGCAGATCCGGGCGCTGCTCGACGCGGGACACGAGGTGACCTTCGTCGCGCCGTTCACGCACTGCAACGTGACTCCTTCGCCGGGGATCCGGGCCGTCGACGTGCCCCGGGCGGTGGGCCTGCACCGGAGCAGGGCGCTGCGGGCGTCCTCCTCGGCCCTGCGCAGGGCCACGCGGGACGCCGACCTGCTGCTCGTCCACGACATCGAGCTGCTGCTCACCCTGCCGCGCAGGAGGCCGCCCACGGTCTGGGACGTCCACGAGGACACGATCGCCGCGCTGGACGCCAAGTCGTACCTGCCGGGACCGCTGCGCGGCGTCCTGCCGCCGCTGATCCGGGCGATCGAGAGCCGGGCGGAGCGCCGACTCCACCTGATCCTCGCCGAGGAGGCCTACCGGGCGCGCTTCCCCGGCCCGCACCCCGTGGTGCCCAACCACACGTACGTGCCGCCGACGCCGCCTCCGCCGCCCGGCGACTCCCGCGTCGTCTACGTCGGGCACATCTCCGCGGCGCGGGGCGCCGCCGAGATGATCGAGGTCGCCCGGCGGCTGCGCCCGTACGGCATCCGCCTGGACCTGATCGGGCCGGCCGACGCCGCGGTCCGCCCGATGCTGCGCGACGCGCAGCGCGAGGGCGTGCTCGACTGGTTCGGGTACGTCCCCAACCGGCACGCCCTGCGGATGGCCGAGGGCGCCCTGGCCGGTCTGTCCCTCCTGCACGACCTGCCGAACTACCGGCAGTCGACGCCCACGAAGATCGTCGAGTACATGGCGCGCGGCATCCCCGTCGTGACGACCCCGCTGCCGAACGCGGCGTCCCTGGTGGGACGGGTCGACTGCGGCACGATCGTCCCCTTCGGCGAGGCCGGCGCGGCGTCCGGCACCGTCGCGGACCCGGTGGCCGGCACGGTGTCCGACTCGGTGGCCGACTCGGTGGTGCGGGCGGTGCTGCGCCTGCGCGACGACCCCGATCGGCGGGCCGAGATGGGCGCCCGGGGGTACGTCGAGGCGCTCAACCACTACCACTGGCCCGCGGTGGCCGGGGACTTCGTCGCCCTGCTGGAGCGGTGGGCCGAGGCCCCCGGCCCCGTCTCCGCCCTGTCTCCCGGCCGCACGGTCCCCGCCTGACGGGCCGGCGCCGGCCTCATTCCTCGCCGAGCTCCCGGCGGCGGCGTTCGAGGAAGGCGCGCTCGGCGGCGTTACCGCTGCGGGCGGCCGCCGCCTCGTACGCGCGGGCCGCCTCCCCGGTGCGGCCGAGCCGTCGCAACAGATCGGCCCGTACGGCGTGGAAGACGTGGTAGCCGCCCAGGTCCAGGGGTTCCAGAAGGGCGAGGGCCGCGCGGGGACCGTCGAGCTCGGCCACCACGACCGCGCGGTTCAGCGCGACGACGGGGTTCGGCGTGAGCGCCAGCAGGTGGTCGTACAGGTGGAGGATCTGCCGCCAGTCCGTGGCGGCGGTGGACGGCGCGTCGCTGTGGACGGCGTTGATCGCCGCCTGGATCTGGTACGGCCCCGGCCTGTCGCGGCGCAGGCACGCCCGCACGAGGTCCTGGCCCTCGGCGACGAGGGCGGGGTCCCACCGGCTCCGGTCCTGCCCGGCGAGCGGCACGAGGTCGCCGTCCGCCGTCGTGCGGGCCGCCCGGCGCGCGTGCAGGAGCAGCATGAGCGCGAGCAGGCCGAGGACCTCCGGCTCGTCGGGCATCGACTCGGCCAGCAGGCGCCCGAGGCGGATCGCCTCCGCGCACAGATCCTCGCGGACCAGCCGGTCGCCCGCGCTCGCCGTGTGCCCCTCGTTGAAGATCAGGTAGACGACGGCCAGCACGGCCCGGAGGCGGTCCGGCAGGTCGGCCTCGCGCGGGACCCGGTACGGGATCCCGGCGTCGCGGATCTTGGCCTTGGCCCGCACCAGCCGCTGGGCCATGGCGGGCTCCGCGACCAGGAACGCCCGCGCGATCTCGGCCGTGGTGAGCCCGCCCAGCAGGCGCAGCGTCAGCGCCACCCGGGCGGTGGGAGCGAGCGCGGGATGACAGCAGGTGAAGATCAGCCGGAGCCGGTCGTCGTGCACCGCGCCCTCCTCGTCCGGTTCGTCGTGGTGGTGCGACAGGGCGGCCCGCACCTGCCTGTCCTCCCGCGTGGCCTCCCGCCGGAAGCGGTCGATCATCCGGTTGCGGGCGGTCGTGATGATCCATCCGGCCGGGCGCGGCGGCGTTCCGTCCCGCGGCCAGCGCCGCGCCGCCTCCGCGAAGGCGTCCTGGACCGCCTCCTCGGCGAGGTCGATGTCGCCGAAGTGGCGGACCAGGACCGCGACGGCGCGGCCGTACTCCTCGCGGAACACCCGCTCCACGTCGGGAGGCCCCGTCATCGCCCTCGCCCCGGCGGAGGGCCGACGCGAGCCCGCGCGCCGCACGGCTTGTCAGACACCGCCGTCGTCGTCCCCCACGACGTGCGCGAACGGACGCACCTCGATCGGAAGCGTGGTCGCCCGCGCGAGCCTGCGGCCCCACTCCAGCGCCTCGTCGAGGTCGGACGCCCTGATGATCGTGAGCCCGCCGACGTGCTCCTTGCCCTCGGTGTACGGACCGTCGGTGACGAGTTCCTCGCCGTCGCGCGCCCGGACCACCGTCGCCGTGTCCGGGGCGTGCAGCCCACCGCTGAAGACCCACGCCCCCGCGGCCCGCAGGTCCTCGTTGAGCACCGCCAGCTCCCGCATGATCGGGTCCAGGACCTCCGGCGGGGGCGTACCGCCGCCGGGCTGCCGGATGCTCAGCAGATAGTGCCTCATGGTCTTCCGTACCTCCTCTGGCGGGCAGGCGGGGCGCCGGCCCTCACTCTCTATACGATCGGCCTCCCCGCGCATCGACATCCGATCTGGGACAACCTTGCCGCCGTACGACTGTCCTCCGGCGGCCGGGCTTGCTGTACTGGAGGCATGGCAAGCCATGTCGTGCAGGGGCGCCGGGTCGAGATGCCGGTGGAGGTCCGCGACGCTTCGATGTGCCTCGCCGGGTATCTGGTGCGGGCCGACGCCGCCCGTGCGGTCCTCGCGTACTCCGGGATGGACGTCACCGAGGTGCTGCCCGGCAAGGCCATGTGCATGCTGGCGTTCGTCCGCTACCACGACTCCGACCTCGGCTCCTACGACGAGTTCGGCGTGATGTTCCTCGTACGGCCGGCCGGCGCGAGCGCCCCGCCGAGGCGCGGGCTCCTCGCCGGTCTGAAGGACCTGCGCGGGGCGGGGTCGGGCGCGTTCGTCCACTGGCTCCCGGTCGACCAGGGCTTCACGATGGAGGCGGGCCGGAGCATCTGGGGCTTCCCGAAGGAACTGGCCGACGTCGACCTGCGGCTCGGCTCGCCGTACAAGCGGTGTGTGCTGCGCAGGGACGGCCGGATGGTCGTCGACCTGCTGATCAGGCCGGGGATGCCGGCCGCCCCCGCGCCGCTGGTCGGGAAGTCCGTCGCGGTGCCGGACGCCTACACCCACCTCGACGGGGTGACCCGGCGCGTCTCCTGGGCCGCCCGCGCCAGGGGGATCCGCTGGCGGCCGGGCGGCGCGCTCGTCCGGCTCGGCAACCATCCGATCGCCAAGGAGCTGAGCGAGCTGGGGCTGCCCCGGCGGGCCCTGCTGACGGTCACCGCCGAACACGTGTCGATGACGTTCGAGGAGCCGCGGCAGGCGTGACGCCCGGCCGTGCGCGCGGCGTCAGACGATGGGGGGACGACCGAGGCGGAGCATGCGCCAGGCGGTGCGCCAGGCCATCGGACGGCGCTCTCCCGCCGGTTCACGCAGCCCCTCCACGAAGCCGCCGAACCACGCCTTGACCGCGGGCAGCGACCGCTCCCGCACGAGCGTGAGCACCATCCAGTTGAGCAGGTAGAGCGTGGCGAGCGGCCACGGCAGGTTGCGGCGGGCCAGCCACACCCGGTTGCGGGCGTTCAGGCGGTAGAAGTCCGTGTGCCGGCTCGGCAGCACCAGCGGGTGGTACATCACCGTCTCGGCGTCGTACTCGATGCGGTAGCCCTCCCCGAGCAGCCGCCAGGCCAGGTCGGTCTCCTCGTGGGCGTAGAAGAACCGCTCGGGCAACCCGCCGACCTGGAGGAACGCCGACTTGCGGATGGCGCAGGCGCCGCCCAGGAAGGTCGTCACCGGGGAGGAGCGCTCGGGGTCTCCGGCCCGCAGGCGGGGCACGTGGCGCCGCTGCACCAGGCCGCCCTCGGGGTCCATCACCCGGAAGGAGATCACCGCGAGGTCGGGCTCGTGCGTGAACCGCTCGCGGACGTGCGCGGCCACCTTGGAGTTGGCGTACCAGCCGTCGTCGTCGAGGAACAGGACGATGTCGCCGGAGCACTCCTGCACGCCCCGGTTCCGTCCCTCGGGGATGCCCGCGTTGTGCTCCAGCCGGACCGTCTTGATCGTCGCCGAGCTGCCCGGCGGCGGCGCGGCGGTCAGCTCCGGCACGTCCGCGCCGTTCCCGACGACGACCACCTCGATGTCGCCGTCGGTCTGCGTGAGCGTGGACTCCACGGCCCGGTCGAGCTCGGCGATCCTGTTGCCCATGGTGAGGATGACACAGGAGATCTTCACCGCGTCATCGCCTCGACGCTGGGCGCACTGCACACGACTTCATGTTCACCGAGTCTGTATGGCCGGGCGATCCGGGAGCTGCCTGGTTTACCGTGGCACAAGGGTATCGGAACTGCCACCAAACCCCCACCCAACCGCGGATGTACGGATGACCGGCGTGCCGCCCCGCGGCCGGGCCGCCCATGTGCCCGCTCATGAGAGCCGCCGGGACGCGAGGATGCTGACCAGGTGCAGCACGAGCTGGACCGCGGCGATGACGACGCAGGCGACCATGAGGATCCGGGTGGCGGAGAACCAGTTGTCGAGCACCGCCGCGGCCACGACGATCAGTGACAGCTCGACGGCCTGGATCACCCGGTGGAACCGCAGCGCCGCCGCGGCCCGGCGGGCCAGCGCGAGCCGCGGCGAGGCGAACTGCTGCGCCGCCGCCTCGGTGGTCGCGACCAGGCCGGACCGGGCGCGGGCCACGTCGACCAGGTCGGTCTCCGCCTTGATCAGGATCGCGCCCAGCGCCGCCGCGACGCCCATGACCGTGTACCAGTCGGGCAGCGTCTCCGACGCCCGGAAGCCCAGGCCGATCAGCAGCGCCGCCTCGGCGAAGTAGTGCCCGACCCGGTCGAGGTAGACCCCTGTGATCGAGGTGCGGCCGGTCCAGCGGGCCAGCTCGCCGTCCGAGCAGTCGAGCAGCAGGTAGATCTGGATCAGCAGGGCCGCGGCCAGCGCCGCCCAGAGTCCCGGCAGGGCCAGGACGGCTCCCGCCGCCACCCCGCACAGGATCATCAGCCCGGTGACCTGGTTGGGGGTGATGGGGGTCTTCGCCAGCAGCCACGTGGCGTAGATGGACAGCCGCCGCATGTACAGCAGGCCTGCCCAGTGCTCGCCGCTGCGGCGGTCCATGGTGGTCTGCGGCTGGGCGACCGCGCGAAGCTCAGCTACCGACGGCGCGGACATAGTCCTCAACTCTCGCCCGGACCTCGGGCTCCGACAGCCGGAGGTGCTCAAGGATGGTGTAGCGGCCGGGCCGGGTGCTGGGGGCCAGCATCACCGCGGCCGTGAACTGGTCGGTCGTCAGGCCGACGTCGCCGGGCACGACCGGCAGGTCGTGCCGTCTGAGGCAGCCGGTCACCTGGCCGAGCCGGTGCGCGTCCTCCCGGAGGAAGTAGCAGAACGCCGCGCCGATGCCGGCCAGCTCACCGTGGTTGGAGGTGCCGGGGAAAAGCTGGTCCACGGCATGAAGGATCTCATGATCGCCGCCACTCGCCGGACGACTTGACCCGGCGATGACCATCGACATGCCCGAGAGGATAAGCGCCTCGGCGAGCACGGTCAGGAACGCGTCCGACTCGATCGAGTCCTGCCTGCCCAGGACGGCCTCGGCGGACGTGCGCGACATCGAGATCGCGAGGCCGTCGATGGGCTCGCCGCGTTCGACGTTGCCGAGCTGCCAGTCGTCGATGGCCGACAGGTTGCTGAGCACGTCGCCGATCCCGGACCGGACGAGCGAGGGCGGGGCGTCGTGGACGAACTCCAGGTCCACCATGATCGCCAGTGGCATGGGCACCCCGAACGAGCCCTTGCCGCCCTCGTGCACGAGCGAGGCGACCGGGGAGCAGATCCCGTCGTGGGAGAGGTTGGTGGCCACCGCGACCATCGGGATGCCCGCCAGGGACGCGGCGTACTTGGTGGCGTCGATGGTCCTGCCGCCGCCGACGCCGATCACCGCCTCGTAGTTGCCCTTGCGCAGGTCGGCGCCGAGCGACACGGCCGCGTCGACCGTGCCGTCCGCCACCCGCAGCACCTTGGCCTCACCGAGCGAGGGCGCGATGACCTCCGCGATCCGGTCGCCCTGCCCCACGCCGACCGCGACCGCGACCCGGCCGGAGGTGGCCACCCTGCTGTCGGCCAGCAGGGTGCCGAGCTGCGCGATCGCGCCCCGCCGCACCTCCATCGTGAGGGGGGCGGGGAGCATCCTTGCCAGAATCGGCATGCGAACTCCTCAGAAGGCCGCGCGTCTCAGTAACGGCACGCGATCTCGCGGGCCTTCGCCAGGTCGTCGTGGTTGTCCACCTCGACCCAGTCGACCTTCCCGATCGGGGCGACGGCGATGTTCTCGCCGCGCCGGACCATCTCCTGGTAGCCGTCCTCGTAGTAGAGCTGGGGGTCCCGCTCGAAGGTGGCCCGCAACGCGTCGGCCAGCCGCTCGGCCGCGCCGGGCCGGATCAGCGTGGCGCCGATGTACTCGCCGTACGCCTCGGCGGGGTCCATCAGCTTGGTGATCCGCTTCAGCCGGCCGTCCTCCAGTGTGACCTTCATCTCCTCGTCGGCCAGGGACTTCACGTCGTCCACGGCGAGCAGGATGTCGGAGGTGTCCTCGGCGGCCAGCAGGGTCCGCTCCACCGACACCGGGTGGACGGTGTCGCCGTTGACCAGCAGCGCGCCCTGCGAGAAGTGGTCACGCGCGCACCACAGCGAGTACGCGTTGTTCCACTCCTCGGCCTTGTCGTTGTGCACCAGCGTCAGCGACACCCCGTGACGGCGCTCCAGGTCGGCCTGGCGCTCCCGTACGGCCTGGGCCTGGTAGCCGACGATGACCACGACCTCGCGCAGGTCCACGGCCGCCAGGTTGCGCAGTGCGATGTCGAGGATCGTGGTCTCACCGTCGACCGGCACCAGCGCCTTGGGCAGCGTGTCGGTGTACGGCCGCAGACGACGTCCGGCTCCGGCGGCCAGCACCATTCCGAGCAATTTCCCGCACTCCTTGAGGTCGAGCGTCAGACAGTAACCCCAAAGGTTAGTTGGCCCGGGGCCGCACTTGGGTAATCCGCCGTTGGTCTGACGTTAATCCTGGGGAGCCGGTTCCACCGCCTGGTCGGGCGTACGGGGGGCGGCCAGCCAGCAGGTCAGGCTCTCCCAGCCGAACAGTCCCCACAGGTAGAGCGCGAGCAGGACGAACGCGGGAGCCACCATGTCGAGCAGGCCGGCCAGGGCGACGACCAGCATCCGGCCGTCCCAGCCGAGCCCGGCCGTGGCCAGCCACGGTGGCGGATACACGTGCTGACGCACCCGGTAGACGATGTCGTAGTGGTGGAAGGCCATCGCGCCGAGCAGCGCGAAGGTGATCACGGGCGGCACGGAGCGGGCGAACCCCGCGGAGGCGACGAAGCCGTACTCCGTCAGGCGCAGGATCGGGGGCGCCAGCCAGTCGAGCCGCCCGTCGTGCCGGTGCGCGCTGCCCGCCCCGGCGAGCAGCAGGGCGACCGCGGGCGCGAAGACCGCGAAGTCGTCGGCCCCGGCGATGCCGAGGACCAGCAGCACGGCGGTCACGAACGCCCCCGCGAGCGCGGGCGGCAGGGGCGGCAGCTGCCCGGCGACGAGCAGCCCCATCGCCCGCGACAGCGGGCCGTCGTCACGCTGGGCGACCACGACGCTGCGCGGCACCGGGGTCATGTGTACGGAGATCACGTCGGAGCCCTCCCGAGCGGCGTCGTGGGTGGGGCGGCTCATGCGAACGACCTGGCCATCCGCCCGGCGGCCGTGTAGGCGAGCGCCACCCCGCCCCAGCCGAGCAGCGCGAGGAACGTCACCCGCGCGTCGAACAGCGCCGCCGTGACGCAGATCAGGGCGGTCCGCTCCCCGATCGGCAGCACGATCATCTTCTTCAGCCAGTAGGCCACACCCCGGTCGAGCCGCCGCGACAGCGCCAGCACCGACCCGGTGCCCGAGGCCGCGGCCGCCGCCGGGGCCTCGTCCCAGGGCACCGCCATCGAACGCGGGGCCGCCGCCCGCAGGCCCGCCGCCCGCGCCCGGTCGGCCAGCGCCCCGGCGTACGCGAAGTCGACCATGTGCCGGATCGTCTGCAGGACCAGCGCGGCCACGGCCAGGGCCCAGATCCGCCAGGACTCCCCGGGGCCGGACGTGTACCCGAGCACCAGCCCGACGTAGACCACGTACTCCTTGATCCGGTCGCAGATGGCGTCGAGCCAGCCGCCGAGCGGGGAGAACCGGCGCGTGTACCGCGCGACCTGGCCGTCCAGGCAGTCGAGCACGAACGACAGGTAGAGCGCGACCGCCCCCACGACGAGCCCCGCCCGGTGCCCGTCGGAGAACCAGACGGCGGCGATGAGCGCGAACGCGACCGAGATGCCGGTCACCGAGTTGGGCGTCAGGCCGAGCCGTACGGCCGGCCGGATCAGATGGCGGGACCACGAGCTGACGCAGTAGGTCGTGAAGAAGCCGTCTCCGCTCTTCACGGCGGCCTCCAGCCGGGCCCGCGCCTCGTCGACGTCGGCGAGCTCGCGCACCGCCCGCTCGGCGGCCGGGCGGGTCGCGACCCGCCCGCAGTGCAGCGCGCCCAGCGCGACGGCGTGCACCGGGACGCCCGCCCGGGCGAGCCCGGTGAGCAGCAGCTCGGGCACCTCGGTGTCGCCCACCCGCCCGAGGTGGCGGCGCTGGGCGAGGTCGGCCAGCTCCTCGGCCAGGTCGGCGAGACCGGCCAGGTGCGCCTCCCCGACCTGCAGGACGCCGCGGAAGGTGCCGTTGGCCCACTCGACCTCGTGGAAGGAGGTGCCCGCCGACACGACGCGGCCCCACTCCGTACGCACGGGCGGCCGAAGCGGGGCGGGATCGCCGCCGGCGACGATGGCGCCGGTCGGGCGGGCGGGATGTTCGAGCAGCAGGGCCAGCGCGTCGGTGTGCGCGACGACGTCGGCGGCCAGCACGGCGACCGGGGAGGTCGAGGCGCGGGCGGTCTTGGCCACGATCCGCAGGTCCTCGGCGAGGCCGTCGCTCACGCAGATCTGGTGCCGTGGGCCGCTCTCGACCTCCCGCTCCCGCCCGCGCGCCGGATCGGGCGGCCGCCCGCCCGCCGTCTCCGGCCCGGGGCCGCGCGCCGCGATCTGTCTTCGCTCGCCGTCCCAGCCGTCCTGGCTCCGCACCACGATCAGCACCTCGCGAATCGGCAGGGTGAGAAGCTGGGCGACGAGCCGCTCCAGGAGGCTGCCCTCCGACCGGGCGCCGTCGGAGCAGGGCAGCCCGGCGGCCGGCGAGGTCGCGAGGACGACCGCCACCGTCTGTGTGTCCCGTACCGTACCGGGCTTGCTCGGATCCGCCCCCATATGGAAACCCGTTTCACGTCGGCCGCACGTGCTCACCTCGCAAAGTAACCGAGTGATCACTAGGTGGCAATCACCTTCTCCGGCTTCCGGCACGGGTATGGTCTGCTGTCGGGGAGGACATCATGATCGCGGAATCGCGTCTGCGCAGGGTGGGGGTCGTGCTGGCCGGCGGCGTCGGCCAGCGCGTGGGGCTGAACACCCCGAAACAGCTTCTGAAGATCGCCGGAAAGACGATCCTGGAGCACACCCTCGACGTGTTCGACGGCCATCCGGAGATCGACGAGGTGATCGTCCTGATGACCCCCGGCTTCGTCACGGACGCCGAGGAGCTCATCAGGCGGAACGGCTACACGAAGGTCTCCCGGGTGCTCGAAGGAGGCGCGAGCCGTACCGAGACGACCTGGCGGGCCCTGTCCGCGCTGGGCGAGCGGGAGTGCGACGTACTGCTGCACGACGCGGTCCGGCCGCTGATCGAGCCGCGCGTCATCAGCGAGTGCGTGGCCGCCCTCGACCGCTACGAGGCGGTGGAGGTGGCGATCCCGTCCTCTGACACGATCGTCGTGGCCGCGCCCGGCCCGCGCGGCGAGATCATCCGCGACATCCCCGACCGCTCGCGGCTGCGCCGCGGGCAGACCCCGCAGTGCTTCCGGCTGTCGGTGATCCGGGCGGCGTACGAGCGCGCCCTGGCCGACCCCGAGTTCCCCTCCCTTCCCACGACCGACGACTGCGGCGTCGTGCTGCGCTACCTGCCCGACGTGCCGATCTACATCGTGCCCGGCAGCGAGCGCAACATGAAGGTCACCCACCCGGTCGACGTCTACCTGGCCGACAAGCTCTTCCAGCTCGCCGAGAACACCGCGCCCGCGCTCACCGACGAGCAGTACCGCGCCGGGCTGGAGGGCCGCACCGTCGTGGTCTTCGGCGGCAGCTACGGCATCGGCGCGGACGTCGTCGCGCTCGCCCGGGGCTACGGCGCGAGCGTCCACTCCTTCTCCCGCAGCGAGAACGGCGTGCGCGTCGAGGACGCCGCCGCCGTGGAGGACGCCCTCGCCCGTGTGTACGCCGCGACCGGCCGGATCGACCACGTCGTCAACACGGCGGGCGTGCTCCACATGGGCAGGCTCGGCGAGGCCGGCCAGCACACGATCGAGGAGACCATCGGCGTCAACTACCTCGGCCCGGTCAACATCGCCCGCGCGGCGGTGAAGTACCTGATGGAGACCCACGGCCACCTGCTGCTCTACACGTCCTCGTCCCACACCCGCGGCCGGGCCGACTACAGCCTCTACTCCTCCACGAAGGCCGCCGTCGTCAACCTCACCCAGGCGCTCGCCGACGAGTGGGCCTGCCAGGGTGTCCGCGTCAACTGCGTCAACCCCGAGCGCACCGCCACCCCCATGCGGCTGCGCGCGTTCGGCGACGAACCCGCCGGAACGCTTCTCTCCCCCGCCGCCGTCGCCCGCACCAGCCTCGACGTGCTGCTGTCCCGCCTCACGGGACAGGTCGTGGACGTGCGGCTCACCCGATGACCGCAACCATGTACGGAGGGACGGGCGCTCGCCCATGGGGGGAAACATCACGGGGCGCACGGCCCCCGAGGCGCTGCTCACGCTGCTCGCACGGCGCCTGACTCTGATCGCAGGGAACGGCCGGGGCCTGCGGAGGCTGGCCGGGGGACGCCGAGGGGCGCTCGCCGCGCTGACGCTCGCGTCGTACCCGGCCCTGCTCTTGGCGGCCGTCTGGCCGCTGCCCGCGACCTTCGCGGTGCTCGCGCCGCTGTCGTACGCCGCGGAGACGGCGCTGCCCGGCCGGGCGGCGGCGGCGCTGAGCCGGGCCCATCTGGGCGCGACGGTCCGCTTCCTCGCGCGGGAGACCGCCACCGTGGTGCTGCTGGCACGGGTGGCGCCGGGGCGGCCGTGGTGGTACGCCGCGCTGGCGGCCGGGCTGTTCCTGTTCCACGGCGTGCGGGCCGCGCAGACCTGGCTCGCCTGCCGGCTCGACCGCGTCCACCACCAGACGCCGGTGGTGACCCGCAACATCCACCTGGCGGAGCCGCCGATCCCGCCCCCGCCGCCCCGCGCGCTGCTCGCCTGGCGCGGCACCCGCCTGCTCTACCTCGACGCGCTGGCGATCGTGCCGGCGGCGGCCCTGACGCCGTCCGGTCTCGGCTGGACGGGGGCCGCGGGCGCCGCCGCCGCCGTGCTGCTGGAGGTCGCCGCGGCCGCCGCGCTGCTGGTCCACACCCGGCGGGCCGTGCACCTGGGCGACCGGCGGCGCGTCCTGTCGGCCGTGGACGAGTGGGTCGCCGCCTACCGGCCCGAGGTCGTCATGTACTTCTCCGGCCCGGCCACGGCCGCCTACCAGGCCACGATGTGGCTCGGCACGCTGGAGCGGATCACGCCGAGGACGCTGGTGGTGCTGCGCGAGCGGTCGCTCGCCACTGCCCTCGGCCCGACGACGCTGCCGGTGGTGTGCATCCCCTCGTCGGTGGACCTCATGAACTTCCGCGCGCTGGACGGCGCCCGGGTCGCGCTGTTCCCCGCCAACGTCGGCAACAACATCCACATGCTGCGGGTGCCGGGCGTCCGCAGCGTGTTCATCGGCCACGGCGACAGCGACAAGGAGGCGTCGTTCAATCCGTACACGAAGGTGTACGACGAGGTGTGGGTGGCCGGGCCCGCCGGGCGCGACCGCTACCTGCGCGCCCAGGTGGGCGTCCGGGACGAGGCCGTCGAGGAGGTGGGCCGCCCCCAGCTCGCCGGGATCCGGCGCACCAGCCCGTACGCCGAGGGCGTGGCGCCGTACCGGACCATCCTGTACGCGCCGACGTGGGAGGGGTGGAGCGACGACGTGTTCCACAGCTCGCTCGTCGCGATGGGGCCCGCGATCGTGCGCGCCCTGCTGGAGCAGCCGGTGCGGCTGATCTACAAGCCCCACCCGCTGACCGGCCACCGCTCCCCGGCGGCCCGGGCGGCCCACCGGCGGATCATGGCGCTCCTGGACGAGCGGACCGGCATCCCGCACCTGGCCGTGACCGGCCCGGAGCCGTCCCTGTACGACTGCTTCAACGAGGCCGACGTGCTGATCTCCGACATCTCCAGCGTGGTGTCGGACTTCGTCGCCAGCGGCAAGCCGTACGTCGTGACGAACGTGGCCGCCCTGTCAGGGGACCGCTTCCGCGAGCGCTACCCGGCCGCCGGGGCGGCCTACCTGCTCGGCCCCGACCTGGCGGAGCTGCCGGACGTCCTGCGCCGTCTGGACGCCCCGGGAGAGGACGAGATGGCCGGCGCCCGCCGCGCCCTGCGGGGCTACCTGCTCGGCCCCGACCACCGGGACCCGCTGGCCCGCTTCGAGGAGGCCGTACGGCGGGCCGCCGCCCGCGCCGAGGAACGCGCCCGCCTCCTCGGCCTCGAAGCCCTCGCCCCCTCCGCCCGCGACTGAGATACTGGCGATGCCAACTCAGCGTATCGACGCGGACACGAAGGGATGCGAACCCATGGTCGCGACCTCACGCAAGCCACACGGTCCCGGTCTTGCACCCATACCGGACCGGCCGCTCCCCGGCACTCCCCGTGAGCTGTTCGATTCGCTGCCCCCACTTCCGGGTCTGCGGACCGAGATCATCGACGGGAGACTGATAGTGAGCCCCGTGGGCACCCCCGAACACGGCCAAGCCGCCATGCACCTGTTCCGCGCGTTCATCCCTCTGATGGACGAGCGCGGCTGGCGAGCCTGGGCGGGCAACGTCGATGTCTGCATCGACGGCAGCCGGGACCCGGTCGAGCCGGACTTCGTCCTCGCCCCCAGGGACTGCCCGCGCTGGGGGGAACGCGAACTGCTGTCCTCGGGGCTGGTGCTGGTGGCCGAGGTGGTGTCGAAGGGGAGCGCGGAGGACGACCGGGGCAAGAAGCCGGCGATCTACGCCAGGGGTGGGGTCCCGGTGTTCCTGCTCGTGGATCCGCTGACGACGCCGGCGTCGGTCACGGTCTACAGCGACCCGAAGGAGGGCCTTTACCAGGTGACCTCGACGGTGCCGTTCGGGCGGGAGATCCTCATCCCCCACCCGATCGGCTGCACGCTGGACACCTCAGTCTTCGAAGAGGTCGTCTAGGCTTGCCCGCTCGGCACGCGGCTGGGGCTTGCTGAGCTTCGGGGGGCTGGTCAGGAAGCCCGTCCCCCACGAGACGTGCATGGTGGCGTACACCACCGGAAGGCGTACGAGCGCGGCGCCGGGCAGCCCGCGGCCGGTGAGGACCGAGCCCGCGACGATCGCCGCGAGGTAGCCCCCGGGGACGAGCAGGCCGGGCCAGAAGACGGGCGAGACCACCAGGCCCAGCGCCATCGCCGCGACGGCGGCGGGCGGGGCGAGGTAACGCAGGTTGATCGTGCCCTGGTGGGTGCGGGAGACGACCCGCCGCCAGCGGCCGTAGTGGAAGTACTGCTTGGCGAGGGCGCGCACGTTGGGCCGGGGACGGTAGGTGACGCGCATCCTCGGCTGGAACCACACCAGCCCGCCGGTCTCCCGGATGCGGTGGTTCATCTCCCAGTCCTGCGCGCGCAGGAAGTGCTCGTCGTAGCCGCCGACCCGGTCGAGCGCGCTGCGGCGGAAGACGCCCAGGTAGACGGTGTCGGCCGGGCCGGCCTCCCCGCCCGTGTGGAACCGGGCGTTGCCCACGCCGATCTTCGAGGTCATGGCGCAGGCCACCGCCTGCTCGAACGGCGTGATCCCCTCGGCGGCCATGATGCCGCCGACGTTGTCGGCGCCGGTCTGCTCCAGCGTCTCGACCGCCGTACGGAGGTAGTCGCGGGGCAGGATCGCGTGCCCGTCCACCCGCGCGATGATCGGGTTGCGGGACGCGGCGATCGCGGCGTTCAGCGCGTTGGGCGTGCGGCCGGTGGGGTTCGGCACGACGACGACGCGGCGGTCCTCGGCCGCGATGGCGTCGGCCACCTCCTGGGTGCGGTCGTGGGACGGGCCCACGCTGATGACGACCTCGAGAGGGCCCTCGTAGTCCTGTTCGAGGACCTGCCGGACGGCGTCGCGCAGGTGCCGCTCCTCGTTCAGCACCGGCATGATCACCGATACCGGCGGCCAGTTCCGCGCGGGATTCTGGCTCGACTGTCGCGAGTCGGGAAAGGGCTTCATGGCGGCGCTCACGCTACTGTACGGAGGGGTGGAGACGGCAACCGGAGGACGGGAATGCCCGGCGACGATCAGGAGGACTCCGGCGTCCGTATAGGCGGCGACGGGTACGGCGGAGTGCGGCTGACGGCACAGCGCGCCCGCCGCCGCGGGAGCAACCTCCGATCCCTGGTCATCTCGGGCGCGCTCTCCGGGATCGTGCTGGTCGGCTCGGGTGTGCTGTGGGCGGTGCCCAACTTCGCCTCCGACCGCATCCAGTCGGTGGACGCGGGCACGAGCGAAACCTCGTCACGGGGCGCGATGAACATCCTGCTCGTCGGCGTGGACAGGCGCGACAACCTGAGCAGGCGCCAGCAGGTCCAGCTCCACCTCGGCCGCGACGTCGGCGAGCGCACCGACACGATGATGGTGCTCCACCTGTCGGAGGACCACAGCAGAGTGACCGTCGTCAGCCTGCCGAGGGACACCTGGACGACGATCCCCGGCAAGGGCGACCACAAGATCAACTCCGCGTACCAGTTCGGCGGGCCGAAGCTGACCGTCAAGACGGTGGAGCAGGTGACCGGCCTGCGCATCAACCACTACGTCGAGGTGAACGTCCTCGGGTTCATCGGCGTCGTGGAGTCGCTCGGCGGCGTCACCGTCTGCACGCCGGTGGCCATCGACGACTCCAAGACGAAGCTCAACCTGCGGCCGGGGACGTACACCCTGGACGGGGTCAACGCGCTCGCGTACGCCCGCACGAGGGCCACGGCCCGGTCCGACCTCGACCGCATCGACCGGCAGCAGCAGGTCGTCTCGGCGCTGCTCGACAAGGCGCTGAGCGGCGGCACGCTGGCCAACCCGGCCAAGCTCGCCGGGTTCCTCGACTCCACGTTCAAGACGCTCACGGTGGACCCGGCCCTGCAGAAGGACCTGCTCGGCATGGTCAGCCAGTTCAGGGACGTCTCCACCGACGACGTGTCGTTCGCGACCGTGCCGCTGGCCGACGTTAACTACCGCTCGCCCACGGGCGAGTCGGCGGTGCTGTGGGACAAGCCGGCCGCCCGTGAGCTGTTCCGGCGCCTCGACGCCGACCAGCCCCTCGTGGAGCCGTCGGCGAAGGCGTCCGCGTCCGCGAAGCCGTCGGCCTCCCCCACGGCCCCGGCGAGTCCCGCGGCCTCGCCGGGGGCGCTCACCATCCCGCCCGCGCGGATCTCGGTCAAGGTGCTCAACGGCACGCTCGTCACCGGCCTCGGCGCGGCCACGAAGGCCAAGCTCGTCGAGGCGGGGTTCATGGTGCCGTCGCCCCCCGGCGACACGGCCCGGCGCGACTTCGCGAACACGGTCGTGCGCTACCCGCCCGGCCGCGAGGACTCGGCCCGTACGGTGGCCGCCGCCATCCCGGGAGCCGAACTGCGCGAGCAGCCGGACGTGACCGGCATCGAGGTGGTCGTGGGCCAGAAGAACCACGACGTGAAGAAAGTGACCGTGACGGCGGCCCCCACCGCGTCCTCCACCGGGACCCCTGCCTCCACGCCCGTGGCGACCCCCTCGGCCCGCACCGCGACCCAGAACATCTGCAAGAAGTAATCCCCGCCGGCCACGGTGAAAGGCACATCGGAATACCGGTTCGTGGATAACTCATACACCAGACGGCACTGAACGCACCTCCGGGAATTCTCGGAACCCGCATAACGCTCCGCACGTTGAACCAGGCGACCGAACCATGAAGACGACGGAATCGGGGCCGATCGTCCGCATCGAAGGTGACGACCGACGAGTGCGCGGACAACAGATGTCGAACGGCGACGTGACCACGGAGCACTCCCATGTCAGACCCCCTGCGGCTGGCGGTGCGCGTCATCGCGGTACTGATGATCCTCGCGGCCCCCGCCGCCTGCACGGACGAGACCACTGAGATCACTTTTCAACCGACCGTCCTGCCCGTGAAACTGAAATGGTCGGACGGGGACGTCGGCGTGGAGGGCGACGTCGGCCTCGTCACGCCCGTCGGCAAAATCGAACTGAACGCCGGCCTTCCCCTGCCCGACACCGGCGGCAGATCCATCTATGTCATCTTCCGGGACAAGCGCGCCTCGGTCGACGACGTCTACCGGGTCAAGAGTGGCGCCGGAACGTTCCACGCAGTGGTCGACGGCACCGCCGACTTCTCGGTCGACGACCAGCGCGTGGTCATCGAAGTCCTCCGGGGGACCGCCAAGACGATCGAATTCAAGAAAGCGGAACGGGTGCCCGTCCAGAAGGGCACCGGTGTCATCCACAAGTGGACCGAGTACTGGCAGACGACCTTCCACCGCCCGTTCTCGTGGTCACGGTGGGCGTACGACGACTCCACCATGCACGACTGGCCTCCGCTGGGATTCGTGTGGTTCCTGGTCCGCCTCGTCGTCGCGATCGTCCTCGGCGTGATCGACCTGCTTCTGTTCGTCGTGCAGGTCCTGGCCGCGATCGCCTTCGCCCTCGCGGGGACCGTCGCGATGAACGTCGTGTACGGCGTGGCGGCCCTGGTCTTCCTCCTGGTCCTGCTCGGTTTCGTCTCACTGCTGTCCACATCCTTACCCTGAGATCACTGACAGCCGACGTGATCTCCGCACCGCAGCTCTCGACGAGTGGCGGCGCGAGCCCGTCCCGGCCGCCTCGGCGGCGCGGGCGCGGGGGTCCGGCGGGGCCGCGCGGGGCCACGGAGCACGGACAGGGCGAACCGGACCAGCAGGGGCGCGAGCAGCGCCATGAGGAAGAGCCTGAAGCTCTGCACGCCGGAGATCAGGGACACGTCGGCGTCGGTGACGACGGCTGTGGTCAGCACGGCGTTGATCCCGCCGGGCGTGGTGGCCAGGTAGGCGTCGGAGAACGGGATGTCCAGGATCCGCGCCAGGCCGGCCGCCAGCACGGCGCATCCCCCGCTCACCACCGCCGTCAGGGCCAGGAGCACCGGCAGCAGCGAGCGCACCCTGCGCAGCGTGTGCCGGGTGAAACGCAGGCCCACGTCGAGGCCCACCAGGGTGAACAGGGCCGTTCTCAGCGCGCCCGCCGGGGCGTACGCCGGCGGCGCGTCCATCGGGACGATCTCCGTCAGCGTGCCGGTCGACGTGACCAGCGCCGTGCCCACGGCGGTGAGGAGCATCGGGCCGAGCAGCGCCGGGCACGGCAGCCGCGTCTTCCTGCCCAGGAACACGCCGAGGGCCGCGACGGCCGCCAGGAGCAGGAGCCCCACCCCCTGATGGTCGCCCGCGACGAACCGCCCCCACTCACGAGTGGCGACCGGCGCCTCGCGCGCGCTCGTTCCGCCGGCGACCCAGTCGATGATCACCGGAGCGGTGGCCGCGACCAGGCCGACCCGTAAGTACTGCATGAACGCGACGAGCCGGGTGTCCGCGCCGAGCTCCTCGGCGGAGGCGACCACGGCGGTGGAACCCCCCGCCACCATGCCCAGGGTCGCGCTCGCCCGGTCGACCCCGGCGCGGCGGGCGAGGATCGCCGCCGCGCCGACGCCCATGACGACGGCGGCTCCTGTGACGGTGGTGAGCGGGACGACCGCACCGGCGGTGTCACCCAGGGCTTGCGGGTTCAGGTGCGTGCCCAGCAGGACCCCGAGGAGCGCCTGGGCCACCCGGTTCGCCCACCGCGGCGCCTTGTCGGGCATCACGCCGGTGAGGGCCAGGCAGAGGCCCAGCGCCATCGGCACGAGCAGGTGCGGCGCGGGGATCCGCTGTCCCATCGCCTCGGCCGCGAGACCCCCCGCCGCGAGCGCGGCCGGCCAGCGGAGCGCCCGTACGAGACGCGGGCAGGTCCGGACCGTACGGCTCGCCCTCGGGGAGCTCCTGGAGGACGCCCCGGTCGCCGGACAGGCCTGATCACGAGAGCCGTCTGTCCGAATTGGCATGGATTGAGAACCGCTGAGCACTCTCAACGATGCGGCATCGCGGGTAAAGCCACCGCATGACCCGGCAATGCCACGGTGAGAATTGCCCGTTCTTATCGTCATCAGCGGGAGCGGAGAAACGCCGGGGACGCGTGGGAAGGCCGATGGCCCGGACCCGCGAGGACATGGTCCGGTGCCGGACCGTCAGGTGGGGAGGACGTAGCCTCCCACGGAGGACGGGATCACGAAGGAGTCGATCCGCGTCAACCGGTGCGTCGACCGGTTCAACCGGTACCAGGTGTGGAGCCTGCGCTCCTCGCCGCCGACCCGGCGGTCGGAGCGGGTCAGGACGTCGATGTGACCGGCCTTGTCCCAGCGCGCCCGCAGAGCGTCCTCCCCCGTACGGAGCCGGATGGTGATCGTGCTCTTCTTGCCGGTGGCGAGGTTGCGGGTGACTACCATGTTCCGGACGGACTTGCCGGTCTTCGTCCACTTGGTGGCGGCCACGGTGACGCCGTCGGGGCCGAGGTCGCCCCGCATGTAGACGGAGCGCCGCAGCTTCACCGACCACGTGCCGGTCGAGTAGAGCACCGCCGTGCGGTTGTTCCCCGCCATCATCCGTCTGCCGTCGGGGCCGAAGTCCCAGGTCTGGTATCCCCTGGGCAGGGTGAAGACCTTCCCGGTGGTCGTGTCGGCGACCCGGTCGACCTCCCATTCGGAGGCGTCGACGCCGCGCATGCTGACGAACCGCCCACCCGGAGAGAGGGTCAGCGCGTTCATCTGGAGGTCGTCCGGCCAGGTCACCCGGGGGATCTCGCGCGCCCTGCCGGTGGCGGCCGTCCAGATCGTGAGCACGCCGTCCTTCCCCCCGAAGTACGCCGCCTGGGCGCCGTCCTGGGAGACCGCGACGACGGCGGCGGCGACGTACTCGTCGTCGCCCACCGTCCTGCGCGCGCCCGGGAGCGCGACGACGCGGCCGTTGCTCAGCCACAGCTTCAACGGCCCGCACGCGTGCCGGCCGCCGTCGCTCTGCAGGCAGGAACCGAGCCCGGCGTAGCGGATCACCGGCTTGGCCGCTGCGGCCTCGGCATGGGGAGTGATCGTGAGTGGGGCGGCGGTCACGACCGCGGCCAGGAGTACCCGGTACGGCATTCCGGCATCTTCGCACACCGTCACGGACGTTCGGTTGCAGAAAGCAAGAGATGGTTCAGCCGGGGAGAACCCGCACCTCTGCGGCGGGCAGGTCGGCCCACCAGCGGTCGTAGGCGCGGTAGAGCCGGGTGTCCCGGCCGGTCAGCAGCGCCACCAACGCCCGGGCCTCCTCGGCGAGCCCCTCCCACGCCTCGGCCGGCAACGGGTGGAAGGCGGTCGCCTCGATTCCGCCCTCGACCTGGCGCCACACCCCCGCGACGTACCCGTCGACCAGGAGCGTCGGCAGCACGTCACCGTTCGTCCGGATCACGAGCCTGCGGTACTCCGGCGGGAGGACGCGGCTCCGGTCGGCGTACGCCAGCAGGACGCTGTCCCACATGGCCATCAGCCGGGGAGGGGCGGGGGTGTCCGCGGCGGGCCGCGGCGCGCCCGGAACGTCGTACAACTCCGCGCCGCCGGGCCCCTCCACCCGCTCCAGTACGGCGGAGAGGGCGCCCAGCGCGTCGCGGACCCTGGACCGCTGCACCAGGGCGAACTGCGCCACGTCCGCCACGGACGCGGGACCGAAGCCCTCCAGGTAGCGGGTGACCAGCGTCTGCAGGTACTTGTCGGACAGGTCCCTGTCGTACGGCGCCGGCGGCGTCCCCGACGCGATGTACGACGGCCGTGGGCCGAACGACCACGGCCCGCCCATCGGAACGTGCAGCAGCGGCGCGAACGACCGCACCGCCCACCACACGCCCTGCGGCGGGACGGCGAGCCAGGCCTGGACCTCGGCGTTGGTGCGGGGGCGATCCGCGAACTCCAGCAGATCCGGGAGGAGCGCGTCGGCGTCGGCGGCCCCGAGACCGCTCTCCTTGAAGCGGCGGTCGCCGAGCCTCGCGCCGCGCAGCGTCGGCTGCATGGCCGTGTGGATGGCCGGGTGGTCGTCGGCGTGCACCACGTGCAGCGTGATCCGCATCAGCGTCGCCTTGACCAGCGCCCGCCCGGCGAACGCCACGTCGAGGTCGGCCGGGTCGAAGGCGGCGAGCCGGTTCCACAACGCGATGTACGGTGAGGCGGGCTGCTGCGCCTGTAGCGCGACCACACGCCGGACCGCGTCGACGACGCCGACCGGCTCCCGCCGCAGCAGCAGTTGCCGGGCGAGCGTGGCGCGGTTGAGGTCCTGTGCCGTGATTGTCATGGTGCACAAGGACTGTAACGGACCCCGCGCCTTCGCGGATCGGCGCTCTACGAGAGCGCCTCGGCCTCCTCCGGCCGTCCCAGCCTGCGCAGCACGATCGCGAGGTTGCCCCGGGTGATGAGGGTGTCGGGGTGCTCCTCACCCAGAACCCGGCGCTGCGCCTCCAGCACCGCCCGATTCTCGGCCTCGGCCTCCTCCAACCGCCCCCGCTCACACAGCACGGTGGCGAAATTGCCCCGGGCGGCGAGAGCGTCCGGATGCTCCTCACCCAGAACCCGGCGCTGCGCCTCCAGCACCACCCGGTTCTCCGCCTCGGCCTCCTCCAACCGCCCCTGCGTCGAAAGCACGTTCGCGAGGTTGCCCCGGCTCTTCAACGTGTCCGGATGCTCTTCGCCCAGAACCCGGCGGCAGATCTCCAGCTCCGCCCGTTGCTCGGCCTCGGCCTCCTCCAGTCGTCCCAGCCCCCGCAGCACGATCGCGAGAGAGCTCCGGCTGTCCAGCGTGTCCGGGTGCTCCTCGCCCAGAACGCGGCGCTGCGTCTCCAGCGCCGCCCGAAGCTCGGCCTCGGCCTCCTCCAGTCGCCCCAGCTTGCGCAGCACGGTCGCGAGGATGCCTCGGCTCTTCAACGTGTGCGGATGCTCCTCGCCGAGAACCCGGTGGTGTGCCTCCAGCACGGCCCGGCTCTCGGTCTCGGCCTCCTCCAGTCGCCCCAGGCTCATCAGCACCGTCGCGAGGTTGCCCCGGCTGCCCAGCGTGTACGGATGCTCCGCACCCAGGGTCGCCCTGTCGATCGCCAGAGCGTGGGACGCGAAGGTGCGAGCGCGCCGGTAGTTGCCCTCGTCGAGTTCGTGACGGGCGGCTTCGCGGAAGATCTGGTCGTGTTCCCGGGGTTCGCCTCCGATGGAGTGATGACGGACCAGGCTCTCCACGTGAGGGCTCAACACCCGCCGGCGAAGGCGCCTGGCGGAGGGGGACAGCCTCGCCGAAGCCGTCCAGGCGCCGGCCAGCCAGGCCAGCGCGAGGTCCGGGGCGGGCCCCTCCTCAGAGGCCGTCCTCGTCTGGTCCTCGCCCGCGACCACCGCCTGCACGAGCCGGTGGACGGAGACCGTGTCCTCGGTCAGCGTGACGAGGCTGTAGGAGTGCAGCAGCCGCAGCGCGTCCAGCACCATGGGCCTGTCGTCGTCGCCCAGGATGTCACGGGGTATGTCGTCGGGGGCGTAGCAGGCCAGCACCCGCAGCAGACGCACCGCGTAGGGATCGCGCTCGCCGATGGTGTCCAGGTGGACGCGCCAGAGCCGGGCGATGGTCCGCTCGGCCTCTCCTCCCTCGGGAAGTGCGGCGTACATGTGCGCGGGACGAGCCGTCAACAGGGACAGATACCCATCGGGGCTGATGCGGGACTCGCGGATGTATGCGCCGGCCTGTTCCAGCGCCAGCGGCAGATGCCCCAGCTCCGCGGCGATCGCCTCGATCGCGGGCCGATCGCCGGGCCGGTCCCGCTCGCCCACCGCCGCGATCAGCTCGGTCGCCGCGACCTTGTCGAGCACCTCCAGGCGGAGCGGCCGTACGCCGCCGGGCCAGCGCACCAGCCGCCGTGTGGTGACCAGGATGTGCCCGGTGTGGAGCTGGCCCAGCAGGTCTCGCACATGCGCCGGATCCTCGACGTTGTCGAGCACCAGCAGCCAGTCTTCATGGGCCTGCAGCCACCCCCGCGCCCAGTCGGCCGCCTGATCCCTGGTCAGGGCCGACGCCGTCGGCGGGTGCAGCCGTTCGGCCAGCTCGGTCAGACCGGCCTGGATCCGCTCGGGGTTCTCGGCGGTGATCCACCAGGCCAACCGGTAGCGCTCCCGGTTGGCGGCGGCGTACTGGCGGGCCAGTTCGGTCTTGCCGACACCACCCAGGCCGTGGATCACCTGACCGATGACCACCCGCGCCCGGTCCCCGGACAGCTCGTGGTCGAGCAGGGTCAGCGCGCTCTCCCGCCCGACGAACACCGCGGCGGGGCCGTCGGAGACGTTCGTCAGCTTCGCCGGCAGGTCCACCTCGGCCGGAGCGCGCAGCGTCCCCGGCTCCAGCTTGATCGTCCGGTTGTCGACGGGTGAATGATCGCCCGTGGTCACCACTCCGCAGATGTGCTCGGCGGCCACCGCCCTGTCGCCCGATGCCTCGATCTCGGTACGCGCGGGGAGGTCGTGTCCCCCGTGCTCGGCTGCCACGTGGTGGCGCGCGCCGTATCTGGTGGAGGCACTTGCGGCAGCGGTTCGCGCGCCGATCCGCGGCCCGGACGCGGTCACGCGCACTCCTGTGGCCTGACGGTCAGACCGCAGAGCGCGGCGGCTGAGCACCACGCCGTACCCGGAAAGGCCCAGGCCGAGCAGCCCCACGAACACACCGATGACGCTGGCCCATTTGTCGGCGTCGTCAAGACCGGCCCTGAACAGCAGCGCTCCCAGCGCCACCAGGGCGAGGCCCGCGACCGTTCCGCCCGCTATCCGCCACCCGCGCCTCATGGATTCATGATGAACCGCACTCTGAAAACGTGTGGCTACTCATGAGAAATCGCAACGGAGCGCCCTTCTCCGCAATCGGCGGGAATTACTTGCATAACCGCCCGAATCAGCCCGTGGTCACGTTGCGGGGGCTATATCAGGATTCGCGAAGAGGGCGGTGCTCACAGCGGGGCGGCCGGTCAGGCGATGGTGGCCTGCCACCGCCCGCGCTCCAGCCGGATCGCGCCATCAGGGCTGATGGTGGCCCATGCCCCGTACAGGGGCAGGCTGCCGTCGACGAGCCACTGATGGCGGATCTGGTCGAGAATGTCCCAAAGACGCCGCGGCCCGCCCTGGTGGACGAGCGGGGCCTCGTCGCGAACGCCCTCGGCACGCGCCCAGGAGCCGTCCGCGTGGACCATCCACGCCGTCCGCCGGCCGTCGTCACCCGCCTCGAACCAGTGCGAGATGCCGGGAGCGGTCACCTCCAGCATGGACCGGAGCTCCCACGCCTCGATCACCTCGACCATCGGGTACCGGCCGCGTCCGAC
The DNA here is from genome assembly GCF_005864065.1 of Microbispora triticiradicis. Lineage (NCBI taxonomy): Bacteria > Bacillati > Actinomycetota > Actinomycetes > Streptosporangiales > Streptosporangiaceae > Microbispora > Microbispora triticiradicis. Next base: position 244,350 of record NZ_VANP01000003.1, read on the forward strand.
GTCCTCGCCGTCCTGGTCGCGGATCTCCTCGAACCTAGCGCTGAGCCCGGGCGGGTAGTCCTCGCCGTGCCGGGTCGTCATGAACCCCGCCCGGTCCCACTGCACCCGCCCGAAGGCGCCGCCGTCGTCGGTCCTGTCCGCGACGATGATGATCATCGTGTTCGCGATCGTCGTGACCAGGCGCCCACCGGGACGCAGCGCCGCCAGCCAGCTCGCCGGGACCGGCCGTACGGACACCATGGCCGCGATGCGGTCGAACGTCCCCGGCAGGGGCCCGGTGGCGTCACAGGTGACGACCCGCGGGTGCAGGCCGATCCTGTCGAGCCGCTCGGTCGCGGCCTCGGTCAGGTAGGCGTCCAGGTCCACGCTCGTCACGTGCCGATCGCCGAGCCGCCGGGTGAGCAACGCGGCGCCGTACCCGGAGCCGACACCGACGTCGAGCACGTCGACGCCGTCCTGGATGTCGGCGTGCTGGTACATGCGCACGGCCAGGCCGGGCAGAGTCGAGGACGACGTCGGCAGTCCGGCCGGGTGATCCTCGCCCGTGGCGTGGTCGGCGTGTGACGACCCGACCCGGGTCACGAGCGACACGTCGGAGAAGGCCGCCTTCAGCCATTCCCGCTCGTCGGCCGGCCCGTCCCGCAGCGTCCAGAGTCCGCCGCGGTGTTCCCACCATCTCGGGACGAACAACTGGCGCGGCGTGGTGGCCACCGGGCCGCGCCAGCGCGAGGCGGGCCGGGTGACGTCGGCGGCGAGCCGTGCGGCGTGCTGTTCCCAGGTCATCGTTCCCTCGTCGTGTCCGGGTCGCGGAAGCGCGGGTCACAAGCGGGCCGGTCCGGCGTCACACGGTCCCCGCCCTCCTTCACCGGTCCGGCGCCCTCATTGTCCCTGGCTTGGAGGGGAGCCGTGCGTGAACCGCACGGTGATGGACAGGCCGCCTTCGGGGCGTGCGCGGGCGGCCAGGGTGGCGTGGTGAGCCTGGGTGACGGCGCTGACGATGGCGAGGCCGAGGCCGTACCCGTCGCGGCCGTGCCGTTCTGGCGCCAGTTTCTGGAAGGGTTGGAAAAGGCGCTGGATCTGGTCCTCAGGGACGACCGGCCCGCTGTTGACGACTGTGAGGGCCACCTGCGTGCCGGAGGTCCGCGTCGTGACCTTCACGTGCCCGCCTGCGTGGTTGTGGCGGATGGCGTTGTCGACGAGGTTGGCGACGAGGCTTTCGAGCAGTCCGGGGTCCCCGGCCGTCACCGCGGGCGTCAGGTGGCCGGCGAGGTCGACGCCTCTCCGCGTCGCCTGGTCACGGCGGGAGGCGAGCACTCCTCCGGCGACGTCGGCGAGGTCGAGGGTGTCCCATCGGGTGACACCGCGCTCGCTGGTGGCCAGGGCGAGCAGTGCTTCGACGAGCCGCTCCTGGTATCCGCCCAGAGCGAGGGCCTCCTGGCAGGCCGAGCGCAGGGCGTCGGCGTCGGCGTCGGGGTCGGCGAGGGCGACTTCGAGGAGGGTGCGCAGGCCGGCGAGAGGGGTGCGCAACTCGTGGGAGGCGTTGGCGACGAAGTGGCGCTGGGCGTCGAAGGAGGCTTCGAGCCGGGCGAAAAGGTCGTCCAGGGTGTGACCGAGTTCGGTCAGCTCGTCCGTGGGCTCGCCGAGGTCCAGGCGCCGGTGGAGGTTCCCGGCAGAGATGATCTTGGCCGTGGCGGTGATGGCGCGCAGCGGGTCCAGGAACCGGCCGGCGACGTACCAGCCGAGGGCCAGGGCGACGGGAACCAGGACGACCAGGGCGACGGCGGACCCGGTGAGGAGTTGGGGCAGGCCGATCCCGGACTCCGTCTCGGTGACGGTGCCCGGTTCGGGCAGGCCCGCGGGTCTGGTCTCCTGGATGCCGGCGAGCGGGAGGTCGACGAAGACGAGCACCAGGACTCCGGCGGCGTAGACGCCCGCCGCGTAGACGAGTGCGAGCCGCTTCCGCAGGGACCTTCTGGTGAGTCGCCGGGAGGTCATGCCGGTCCGATGCGGTAGCCGCCTTCGCGGATGGTCTCGATCACGGGCGGGTCGCCGAGCTTGACCCTCAACCGGTGCATGGTGTGCTTGACGGCGCTGCTGAAGGGGTCGGCGGCCTCGTCCCACACGCGTTCGAGCAGTTCCTCGGCAGAGATGACCAGGCCGGGTACGGCGAGCAGGCATTCGAGCAGGGCGAACTCCCTGGGGCTCAGGTCGAGGCGCCGACCGGCCCGGGACGCGACACGGCGGGCCGGATCGAGGGTGATGTCCCCGCATGCCAGGGTGGGCGGCAGCGGCGGGGTGGCGCGGCGGGCCAGGGCGCGGACGCGGGCGACCAGTTCGGCGAACGCGAACGGCTTGGGCAGGTAGTCGTCGGCGCCGAGGCCGAGCCCGTCGACGCGGTCCTCGATCGTGCCGGAGGCGGTGAGCATCAGTACGCGGGTCTCGCAGCGGCCGCCGGCGAGTCGCCGGCAGATCTCGTCCCCGTGGACACCGGGCAGGTCGCGGTCGAGGATCACCACGTCGTAGCGGGTGACGGTCAGGCGGTCGATGGCGGCGGTTCCGTCCAGGACGACGTCGACGGCCATGCCCTCGCGGCGCAGTCCGGTTCCGATGGAGCGGGCGAGGACCTCGAAGTCTTCGACGACGAGGACCCTCACCGCCGCTCACCGCCGGCCGTAGTGCGGGCGGGGCGGCCGGGTCGAGGTGCCATGTCTCCACGATGCCAGTTCCCCGGTCGCAGCCGGGTCGCGGCGGCCGCGACCCGGCTGGAACCGGGCGCCCCGTACAACCGTCGCCATGAATCCACTGAAGCCTCGCCGGCTCGGCCGGCAGGACGGTTTCCCCCGGGCGCTGTACGCGGAGTGGACCAGGTTCCGCACCAGGCGTGGCTGGGTGCTCGCCATGGCGGCCTCCGTGCTGGTCACCGTGTCGCTCGGACTGCTGATCGCCGGGGGCGTCCGCAGCACGTGCGTGACCGGGAAGGGCGAGGGCCCCTGCCCCGCGCCTCTGGTAGGCCCCGATGGCACGGCGGTCAGGGACAAGTACTACTTCGTGCACCAGCCGCTCAGGGGGAACGGCACCATCACCGCCCGAGTGTCGGACCTGACCGGGCAGATGCGGCTGCCGGACGCCGTCCCCGGAGTGCGCAACGTCAAGGAGGGGGTGGTGCCCTGGGCGAAGGCCGGGCTCCTGGTCAGGCAGAGCCTCACGCAGGGCACACCGTACGCCGCCGTGATGCTCACCGGAGAGCACGGCGTACGGATGCAGTACGACTACACCCACGACGTGGCCGGTGATCCTCACGACGGCCCGCGGTGGCTGCGGCTGACCAGGTCGGGCGAGACCGTCACCGGCTACGAGTCGGACGACGGCAGGACGTGGACCGAAATCGGCACGGTCACGCTGACCGGGCTCCCCGAGACGGTCGAGATCGGGCTGTTCGCCACCTCGCCAGGGGTGTTGTGGGAGACGGCAGAGGCCTTCGCCCAGGCCACCGCCACGTTCGACCAGATCACGCTGCGGGGCGCCGACGGTCCGTGGCGCCGCGACGACGTCGGCGTCGTCATGGAGCCCGACGGCAGGACCCCGCACCACCCGGGCGGGGCCGTCGAGTCCGGCGGCAGGTTCGTCGTGACCGGGGGCGGCGACATCGGGCCCGCCACGATGGAGGGCGGCGTACGCGCCGACCTCATGCTGACCGGCGGGGCCCTGGGGCTGATCCCGGTGCTCGTGGCGGCGGTCACGTTCCTCACGGCGGAGCACCGGCGCGCTCAGATCAGGACCCTGCAGCAGCCGGCGCGGCCGCTGGCGGCCAAGGCCATCGTGGTCGGCGCGGTCGCGTTCGCGGCGGGGCTGGTGGCCGCGGGGGTCGTGGTCCCCGTCGGCCTGGCGATACTGCGTGCCCACCAGAACCCGGTCCAGCCGATCCCCCTGAGCACCGAACTCCGGGTGATCGTCGGCTACGCGGCGCTGACCGCGGCCGCCGCCGTACTGGCTCTGGGTCTCGCCGCGCTGGTCAGACGGGCCGTCGTCGCCGTCGGGCTGGCCGTCGCGCTGGTCGTCGTGCCCTACCTGCTGGCCACCGTGGGCCTGCCGTCATGGCTGCTGGCGATCACCCCGGCCGCCGGTTTCGCGATCACGCAGAGCGTCCCCACGTTCGCGCACGTGGACGTGAGCCCTTTACTGCTCGGTGGCTACTACCCGCTTCCGCCATGGGCGGGCTTGGCCGTCACCTGCGGATACGCCGCCCTCGCCCTAGCGGCGGCGACAGCCGTACGCCGCGGAGAAGTGCCTCGTCAGGGCCCGCTCACCTGAGGATGCGAGAAGCGCCGCCACCGGACCGCGGAGCGGGAGAAGCCAGCCCGGAGAAGTCAGCCCAGAGAAGTCAGCTCAGCGCGGCCGCCTTGCGCAGCAGCACCGAGCGTTCGCGCTGGTTGGCGCACAGCCGGGCGGCCAGCTCCAGCTCGGCGCGCGCTTCCGGTCGCCGTCCTAGCCGGGCCAGCAGCTCACCGCGTACGGTCGGGACCAGATGCGAACCGGGGAGCCGGTCGGCGGCGATCAGCTCGTCCACGATGGCCAGGGCCTGCTCCGGGCCCGAGGCCATGGCGACGGCGACGGCCCGGTTGAGCTCGACCACCGGCGAGGGTGCGACCCGGCCGAGTGCCTCGTAGAGCACCACGATCCGGTCCCAGTCGGTCGCCTCCACCGAGGGCGCCGACGCGTGGACGGCGGCGATGGCAGCCTGCAGTCCGTAGGGGCCGAGGCCGCGAGCCGACGCCCTGGCCAGCGCGGCCAGCCCACGGCGGATCGCCGAGAAGTCCCACCGCCGCCGATCCTGCTCGTCGAGCAGGACCGGCGAACCGTCCGGGCCGGTCCGGGCCGGGAAACGCGCGGCCGTCAGCTCGCACAGCGCCAGCAGTCCGTGCACCTCCGGCTCGTCCGGCTGCAGCGCGGCCAGCGTGCGGGCGAGCCGGATCGCCTCGTACGCGACGTCGGGGCGCAGCAGCCGGTCGCCCGACGTGGCCGTCGACCCCTCTGTGAAGATCACGTAGAGGACGCTGAGCACGCCGCCCAGCCGCTCGCGGCGCTCGGCGGCCGGCGGCAGCTCGAACGGCACCCCGGCCGCCGCGATCGTCTTCTTGCCCCGGGTGATGCGGGCCTGCACGGTCGGCACGGATACGAGGAACGCGCGGGCGATCTCCTCGCTGGACAGGCCGCCGACCACGCGCAGGGTCAGCGCCACCCGGGCCTCTGGGGAGAGCACCGGGTGGCAGCTGACGAACATCAGCGCCAGCACGTCGTCGTCGATCCTGTCGGGATCGATCTCCTCGTAAAGCGCTGATTCAGCCGCCGAGTCGGCCGCCAGCAGGGCGTATCGGTCCTGGAGGGCGGTCCGGCGGCGGATCGCGTCGATCGCCCGCCGCCGGGCCGTGGCCATGAGCCAGCCGGCCGGATTCGCCGGAGCGGCGAGCGGCCACGACACCAGCGCCTCGGCCACCGCCTCCTGGGCCGCGTCCTCGGCCAGCCCGAAATCGCCGGTGAACCGGGTCAGCGCGGCGACGATCCGCGCCGACTCAATCCGCCAGACGGCCTCGACATCGGCCGTACCCATCAGATCCGGCCCCTGCTCTTGTTGATCACTCGCTGGCCTGCGGGACCTCGTCGCTCCCGGGCACCCGCCGAATCTCGATCTTGGACCCGGGGGCCGCCGGGACCCGCTTGGCCCACTCGACCGCCTCCTCTTTCGAGGCGACGTCGAGCAGGAAGAAGCCCCCGAACAGTTCCTTGGTCTCGCCGTACGGCCCGTCCGTGACCACCGGGGTCTCGCCGCTGAAGTCGACCACGACGCCCTGGGCCGGATCGTCCAGCCCTTCCGCCGCCAGGAGAACGCCGGCCTTCACCGTCTCCTCGATGAAGCGGTGGGTCCTGGCCATCAACTCCTCGATGTCGGCCATCAGGGCCGCGTTCGACTCGTCGGTGCCCCGCATGATCAACAGGTACTTCGACATCGCGTTCTCCTCGTGTGGCGGGGCCGCCTCTCGGCCCTCGCACCCCTACGTCGAACGAGCGGCCCGCGGATCGACACGACCCCGGAGAAATCTTCCACCCCATCGGCATCACTTCGCCATCTGCCGAGCACGAACGCCGAAACGACGCCGAAGAAGACCGGCACGCTGCCGCGTAGCCGCAAGCGCCGACCCGTCCACAACAACCGGGGCAACGTCAGCCGATAATCCGGCTGTTATGCCACACGAGCGAATCAATTTGTCGACGGCGGCCGAATCCGATAGTGAAATACCCTGCACTTCGGGGGGAACACATCCGCCCGATCGATCGAGTCGGAGCGGTATCGGCGAACCGGAACGGTCGAGTGCCTGTGCTCCACGATGACTCGCTGTGTCCGCGAATGCGAGGGATCTTCTGATCGCAGGAGTCGGCCGACCATCGAACCCCCTCGACGGGCCGGTTGAAAAATGTTCAGTGATGAGGAAATGTTCAGTAGTGACACTGGAGTTGCATGTGGTCGAAGCGGATGTAGGTTCTGACGCCGTTGTTGTTGCCGTAGATGACCTGCAGGTAGATTTCCCCGTAGGATTGTAGATTGAGTCCGGTTATGTAGACCTGCCTGTAGCCGCCTCCGGCGACCCACGGATAGGTTTCCGCGATGACGCGCCACCCGTTCGGGTCCCAGATCTGCAGGCCGACCTGCGCGCCGGAGGCCAGGACGTTGAACCAGACGGCCGCCGAGCAGTTGAAGCGGGGGCTCATACTGGCGAGGGGTTTGCGGATCCGGTTGGCGGCCCAACCGTTGCCCACGTAGAGCCAGCCGTCGTTCAGCCCCGAATAGGCCACCCCTCCGTTGATGTCGTAGCCGGCGACGCCGTCTCCTTGGCCGCCTCCCTCCCATGTGGCCCAGGGGGTCGGTCCTTCGAGGCTGTCGACCCAGTCGATGAGTCCTGCGTGGGCCGGGGAGGCGGTGCCCGCCACCGTTCCGGTCGAGGCGACCACGACGGCGATCAGCAAGGCCAGCGCCCGGCGTAATCGCGTTCTACGGATTAGCGTGTTCAAGATTCCTCCGGAAAGGGCGTTGGGGAGCCCGGACAAGCCGAGTATGAACGCGCCCACGACCGCCGTCTATTTAAGGTCGGGCGAACCATGATTGCGGGCGCCCGAATGTGCCGCCTGGATGAATTCTCGTATCCAGCGGAATGCGGCGGCGCGCGCTTTACCGGGGCACGCCCGGGACCGGCCACCGAGATATGCCCATTCCTCAGCATTTTTCATCCCCGTGCGAGGGCTGGCTGGTCACAGCATGATCGCGGGTTGAGTGTCTGGCCGTAGACGTAGCGAAGCCCCTGGTAGATGGGTTGAACGGCCAAGAACAACCATCTCCACCAAGGGCTTCAAATGCTTTTCCGCCGTGCCGCGGTCGCTTTGTCGCGTTCAACCCTGAACTACGTCGCCGGAGTGATCCGCCGGCACCGCAAGAGCATGGGGGTTCGATCAATGACGAGCGCCTACCGCTCGCGAGCGAGGCGGTTCGATGCGTTCACCGCGGTGGTCTGCCGGCCCGTACCGATGGGAGCGGAGACAAGGTACTCGGTGGTGGTCGCTTGCCGACGTTCGGAGTTGACATCTCCCCGCTACCCCTGGCCGCAGGGCGGAGCGGCCAGGGGTAGCGGTCGACGCCGCGGCAGCAGGCGAGAACCGGGTCGTCCGGTCAGGTCTGGTTAAATTGCCATTGCTGGTTGGCCCCGCCGTTGGCGGCCCACTGCACGACCGGTGCCCCGTCGTTCGTCGCCGCACCGGAGACGTCCGCCACCAGTCCGCTGTTGTGGCTGACGATGGTGTAGTAGCCGTTGCCGGTGGATCGCAGATACCACATCTGGTTGGTGCCGCCGTTGGCCGTCCACTGCTGCAGTTGCAGCCCGGCCGTGCTGCTGCCGGCGTTGACGTCGAGCATCTTTCCACTCGGGACGTACTTGAGGGTGTAGGAGCCGTCGGAGGTTGTGGCGATGGTCCAGGTGGCGGTGCCGCTCTGCTGGACCACCTTGGCACCGTCGGCGGTGGAGTTGCCCGCGACAGCGAGCGGCTTGCCGCTGTTGCGGTTGACGATGCGGTACGTGCCCGGTGCGGGTCCGCTTCCGCTGCTTCCGCCGAGGTTGAAGTACTCCACCGCGTCGGTGAAGACGGGGCTACCGGACTTCGTGGTCGACAGCTGCAGGTACACGCGGTTGCCGGTGGCCGGTGTGGTGAAGGTGACCGGCTGGGTGACCCGCGAGCCGAGCGGGACGGTCAGGGTCGTGCTTCCGGACGCGACGACCGCGCCGTCCGGCGCGTCGAGCCGCGCCGTCCAGGTGAAGCCCACCGAAGTGTCGGCGAAGTCGTCGTTGAAAACGGTGATGTTGCGGGTCACCGAGGCGTTCCGGGCGTAGGTGGGCACGGCCTGCGGCAGCGGGAAGCTGCCGTTCGAGTCCGAGGCGCCAGAGGCGGACCAGTACGGGAGGTCGACCGCTGCCACCGGGTTGAACGCCGCCTGCACGCGCTGGATCTGCGGGTTGCTCCAGGGGTTCGAGAGGTTGTCCTCGCCGTAGATAGGGTGACCGCCCTCCTCCGGGGTGAAGTCCGTGGAACGCACTCCGGGCACGACGCTGGCCCAGGCGGACAGCAGCGTGTACGGACGCAGGTCGGTGGCGTTCTTGCCGCGCTTGGCCAGGGTTGCCGTGGCGAACCACTCGAAGCCCTGCTTGTTGTTGCATGCCGGCCAGATGTACTCGCCCTCGCCGTCGGGCCGCCCGTTCACGGTGATCAGGCCCTCCCCGTACCTGCCGAAGCCATCGACGTAGTGCGAGATCACCGCGAAGTTGGCGTACGTCATCCCGGGATACATGTTGGGATTCGCGCCGACGCCCAGTTCGACAATGATCGGCCGGGTGCCGTCGGCGCCGTTCATCGCCGCGTACAGGTCCTTCTCGAACTGTTCGGAATCCTGGCCGCTCTGGTTCGGCTCGTTGTTCTGACTCCAGCGGATGACCGCGGGGTGGTTGCGGTCGCGCAGGACCAGCGCACGGGCGTGATTGACCATGTTGTCGTGCCCGGAGATCCAATCCTGCCCGGACTGGGAGCCGCGGATCGCGACCTCGTCGATGATCATCAGGCCCATCTCGTCGGCTACATCCAACATGTACGGGCTGGCCGGCTCCTGGTGGACGCGCACCACGTTGTAGTTGAGCCGCTGGTAGTTGTCCACGGCCTGCGGCCAGCCGCCGTTGCCCGACGAGGGCGGAAGGAATCCGGGCAGCGTGTCGTAGGCGTCGCCCTTGCCGCCGTTGTTGATCCGGTCGTAGTCGGCACCCTGGAGGTTGTCGCCGCGGAAGTTCACGCGCACGCCGTTAAGGTAGTAGTACTCGCCGTTCTGGGTGGCCTCCCGGAACCCGAACCGGTACGTGGCGTCGCTGGTCTGCCCGTCATCGGTGTCGGCATGCACCGTCAGCCGGTGCAGCTGCGCCCGGTACCCCGACCGGTACGGCACGTTGGGCCACCAGTACGAGGTGCTGTCGAGGTTCCACGCGACCGGCCCGACGGTCACGGTCCCGGTCGAGTGGGCCGCCACGGTGACCGTACGGCTGGGCAGTGCCGGGTAGCTGAAAGCCGTTCCGTTGTCAGACGACAGCGACCCGGTCAACGTCACCGACCGGGAACTGCCCGACGTGTTACGCACCGTCACGTCGTAGCTCAACGTCTTGTTGGCCACCGACGTACGCACGAATGTGTCGCTGACGTACACCGCCGGGTACACCCGCAGGAACGCCGAACGGTAGATCCCCTGGGGGACCGCCTCGGACCACTCGGCGGCGTCAGGCACCAGGTACCGGCCGTTGGATGCCTTCAACGCGCCGCGGCCCTTCACGTCGACGCTGATCGTATGAGTGGTGCCCGGGGCGGCGTAGGCGCTGATGTCGAACTTCGAGGGAGTGAAGGCCGTGGTCTGCGTCGCCACCACCCGGCCGTCCACCGACAAGGTCGCCTGGTGGTTCACGGCGCCGAACTCGATCCACGTCGACTGCGGCTGCCCCGAGTCCGGCACCGTTACCGTACGCGAGTACACCGCCTGGGACACATCGGTGAACCCCTGCTTGTACCAGCCGCCTCCGGGCACCTTGATCGACGTCGTCGACCGGCCCGCCGGCGTGAAGCTCCATGTCCCGGCCAGATCGACCGAGGCGACCGCGGCATTGCCCGCGGTGAAGCCGTCGATGTCCCCGGCGGCGGCGACCGAGGCGGCGGACTTCGACACGGTGGATTCCGACGATGCGGACTGCTGTGCCGCCACAGCCGGCTGAGCCCCGACCAACGCGATCAGCAAGGCCGCCACCACAGCCGGCCACCTGCTCGCCGGACGTCGAGGGCGGGAGGAGGGATCGCTCCGCTTCATCGGTAATCCTTTCGGGTGAATCCCGTGTGTGAGGTACTTCCCGGGTCCGGCCGGCCCTCCGCGGGCGCCACTGCCCGGCCGTTCAGGCCGTCGCCGTTCGTCGGCGAAAGCCGACGGCTTGAGGGGGCATTCTGTCTCCTCGTAATGGGAGCGTCGTATCGGTTCGACGGATGGCCGGACATCACACTTAAGGCCCAGGCTCCCACCTGTCAATGCTCAGGGTTCACAGAGATCGGATCACTTCGGCCGTCTGGCTCCCATCACGCCCGATGAGATCACGCGGTCCTAGACGCCGTGTAATTTTCAGGCTGCGTTGGACGCCTCGAACACGGTTCCAAGATCGAGAATCGGCATGCTCGGGACCATCCAGACCTGTGTCGAACTTTCACAGTTAAACGGATCGATTCGATGCCGTCGGGCGCCTGGTAGAGGAATGGGCCCACCTAGGGCCCTACGCCAGCAATGACGAACGCACCGATGCCCTCGGAGACTTCCTGCACCGCTACAACAGCGGCGACAGCGGTTGCGTCTTCACCGCCGAACTCGGGCGACCGTTGCGTCCACAACACGTCGGCGACCAGTTTTCCTGCTCGCCTGCCAGGCAGGGCTCCCGCCTACGGCATGCGGAGTTCGACCGCACGCCGGGCTATGCCGGTGAGGGACCGCCGAAGACGAGTTCGCCACCAAGCTGGCCGTACAGCTCCAGCTGGTCGTAGTAGATCCGATGAATGATGATCTTGTCGTTGCCGACGGAGCAGGGAGCGGCACGGTGATTGTTAGGTGTTGGCCTGCATCTTTCGGCACTGGGCCGCCTGACCGACGCCCTGCCCCCGGCCGAACAGGCCGTCATCCTCTACCGGGAGCCGGCCGAGCGCTACCCCGACCGCTACCGCCTCCACCTCGCCCGCTCGCTGTCCAACCTCGGCATCACCTTCTCGGAGCCGGGCCGCGCAGCTGAGGCTTCACAAGCTCATCAGGAAGCAAACCGTCTCATGCCACCTGGTGCGGCATCAGATCCGGAAGATTAGCAGGACCTTGCCCACGTTGCCCGATGGCAAGGCCCGACGCAGGAGGGCCGCGGCAGCCGATCGCCCTGGCCACCTATGGCGAGAAGCGAAGTGGGCGATCGTCACGGCGTTCAGTGGACTTCTGCTGACCTTTCGGGCGCGCGGGGCGGTGCGTGCCCGGACCGGCCGAAGAGCCGCAGCCGGGCACGCGGCCGTCCGGCGCCCCCGGCGGGCCGCGGAGCGGGCCGCCTGCCGCTGAGGCCATCAAGCGGCACGTCAAGGCGTATCCCCCGCTCGCTTGCTCGCTGCCTTGGGAGAAGCTCAACGGCCCCCTCCGTACACACAACCTGCTTTCCGCTGGACGGACGACAAGTTCATCCGGGCGCGCGGCTACAGCGAACTCGTCTGGAAGCCCTCCCTCGTCGCGGCCGGCGTCATCCCGGATGCCGAGAAGGACGCCCGAGCGCGGAAGCGCTTCACGACCTCACGGAAGGAAGGCCTTCACCAGCTCCGGCACTACTACGCCAGCGTCATGCTCGCGGGTGGCGTCTCCGTGAAGGAACTCGCCGAGTATCTCGGCCACGCCGACCACGGCTTCACACTCCGGGTGTACGCCCACATGATGCCCGGCTCCCACGACCGAGCCCGCAAGGCCATCGACGACCGCCTGTTCCGTCCCCGCGCCGTCTCCGGCGACCAGGTCGCCACGGGGTAGCGCCTCGAAAGTACACGAGCCACCGGCGACGAAACCCGCCCGGTGGCTCTTCGCTTTTCGTGACTACAGATGGTCACCCTGGGTGAGCGCGGGCGCGTCCCGCTGATGGACGTTGACGATCACAGCCAAACACGTTCGGCAGCTCTCACGGAACAGCCACGGAACAAGATCTCTTAGAGGCTCCGAATCGGACATGACGTATCCCGCCTCCCGAGTGCGGCAGGCGGGGTTTTCGCTGCTCAAGGGCTACTTAAGGAGCTGGCGGGCCATGACCATGCGCTGGATCTGGTTGGTGCCCTCGTAGATCTGGGTGATCTTGGCGTCGCGCATCATGCGCTCGACGGGGAAGTCGCGGGTGTAGCCGTACCCGCCGAGAAGCTGGACGGCGTCGGTGGTGATCTCCATGGCGGCGTCGGAGGCGGCGCACTTGGCGGCGCTGGAGAAGAACGTGAGGTCCTTGACCGGCGTGCCGTTCATGGCCAGTTCCGACTTGGCCGCGGCGGCGTAGGTGAGCTGGCGAGCGGCCTCCAGCTTCATCGCCATGTCGGCGACCATGAACTGCAGGCCCTGGAAGTCGGCGATCCGCTTGCCGAACTGCTTGCGCTCCTTGACGTACCCGATCGCGTGGTCCAGCGCGCCCTGGGCGATGCCGAGCGCCTGCGCGGCGATGGTGATGCGGGTGTGGTCCAGGGTGGCGAGGGCGGTCTTGAAGCCGGTCCCCGGCTCGCCGATCATCCGGGACTCGGGGATCCGCACGTTCTCCAGGATGACCTGGCGGGTGGGCGAGCCCTTGATGCCCAGTTTCTTCTCCTTGGGCCCGAACGAGACGCCCTCGTCGTCCTTCTCGACCACGAACGCGGAGATGCCGCGTGCGCCGGCCGACGGGTGGGTCACGGCCATGACCGTGTAGTACTCCGACACGCCCGCGTTGGTGATCCACATCTTGGTGCCGTTGAGCACGTAGTGGTCGCCGTCGCGCTCGGCCCTGGTCTTCATCGCGGCGGCGTCCGAGCCGGCCTCCGGCTCCGACAGGGCGTAGGAGAACATCGCCTCCCCCGCCGCGACCGGTCGCAGGTAGCGCTGCTTGAGGTCCTCGGACGCCGACAGCAGCAGCGGCACGGTGCCCAGCTTGTTGACGGCCGGGATGAGGGAGGACGAGGCGCAGGCGCGGGCGACCTCCTCGATCACGATCACGGTCGCCAGGGCGTCGGCCCCCGCACCGCCGTACGCCTCGGGGATGTGCACGGCCTGCAGGTCGGCCGCGACGAGGTCCTTGTAGACCTCCCAGGGGAACTCCTCGTTCTCGTCCGCCGCCGCGGCTCGCGGGGCGATCTTCTCGTCGGCGAGGGCCCGGACGGTCTCCCGGAGCATCTCGTGCTCCTCGGCGGGGGCGTAGAGAGGGAAGCTCATGACGCGATACTAGGACGTCCGACTGGAAAGTTACCAGTCGGTACAGCAGCCTTCCTGACAGAGTGCCCTGACAGAGGCCGTAATGCCCGAAGCGCCCGGGACGCATCGACCACCTGGGCATTTGGCCGTACCGTTGGGGCCAAGGCCGCGGTTTGCCCAGGTGGCTGCTCGGGCAGATGACAGGGCCGGTACCATGCCAGATCACGAAGAGTCGGCAAGAGGGGAGCCTGCCGTGCCGTACCGCCTCACCGTGCTGGGGACCGGCTACCTGGGTGCCACGCACGCGGCCTGCATGGCGGAGCTGGGCTTCGAGGTGCTCGGTCTGGACGTGGACGAGAGCAAGATCGAACGACTGCGGCGCGGCGAGCTGCCGATCCACGAGCCCGGGCTCGAGGAGGTCCTGCGCCGCAACCTCGACTCGGGCAGGCTGCGCTTCACCACCTCCTACGAGGAGGTCGCGAAGTTCGGCGACGTCCACTTCGTCTGCGTGGGCACGCCGCAGAAGAAGGGCGAGCGCGCCGCCGACGTCTCCTATCTCGACGCGGTCGTCGAGTCGCTGGCCCCCCACCTGGACCGCGAGTGCCTGGTCGTGGGCAAGTCGACGGTCCCCGTCGGCACCGCCGAGCGCCTGGCCGAGAAGCTCGTACGGCTCGCGCCCGCCGGCACGCAGGCCGAGCTGGCCTGGAACCCCGAGTTCCTGCGCGAGGGCTTCGCCGTGCAGGACACCCTCAAGCCGGACCGGATCGTGCTCGGAGTGGCCTCCGAACGGGCCGAGAAGATCCTGCGGGACGTCTACGCCCCGCTCGGCGAGGTGCCGATCGTGGTGACCGACTTCCCCACGGCCGAACTGGTCAAGTCGGCCGCGAACGCGTTCCTGGCCACCAAGATCTCGTTCATCAACGCGATGGCGGAGGTCTGCGAGGCCGCCGGCGGCGACGTCACGCAGTTGTCGGCGGCGTTGTCGTACGACGACCGGATCGGCGGCAGGTACCTCAACCCCGGCCTCGGCTTCGGCGGCGGATGCCTGCCCAAGGACATCAGGGCGTTCACCGCCCGGGCGGACGAACTAGGCGCCGGCCACGCGCTCGCCTTCCTGCGGGAGGTCGACGAGATCAACCTGCGGCGCCGCGCCCGGATGGTCGGCCTCGCCGCCGAGGCCCTCGGTGGCTCGTTCGACGGCCGGAGGGTGGCGGTGCTGGGCGCGGCCTTCAAGCCCGACTCCGACGACATCCGCGACTCGCCCGCCCTGTACGTCGCGGTGAAGATCGCCGAGCAGGGCGGGCTGGTGACGCTCTACGACCCCGCGGCCCTGGCCAACGCGCGGGCCGCCCATCCCCACCTCGGGTACGCCGGGTCGGCCCTGGAGGCCGCGAGCGGAGCCGAGGCCGTGCTGCTGCTCACCGAGTGGCGGGAGTTCGTCGCGCTCGACCCCGAGGACCTGGGAGCGGTCGTCGCCGCCCGGGTCATCGTCGACGGCCGCAACGCCCTCGACGCGGAGACGTGGCGGGGCGCGGGCTGGGACTACCGGGCGCTCGGCCGCCCCTGATCAGGCTCCCCGTACAGCGTCAGGCTCTCCGTACAGAGTCAGGCTCCCCGTGTGGGGTCGGACTCTCCGTGAAGGGCGGCGGCCTCGGCGCGGAGGCGCTCGCCCTTGGCGTGCGCCTGGTCGCGCAGGGCGACCTGGAACTCCTCCATCCGCCGCCGCAGTCCCTCGTCGGCCGCGGCCAGGATCCGTACGGCGAGCAGTCCCGCGTTCCGGGCGCCGCCGACGGCGACGGTCGCCACGGGCACCCCGGCCGGCATCTGGACGATCGACAGCAGCGAGTCCATCCCGTCGAGATACTTGAGCGGCACCGGGACGCCGATCACCGGCAGCGGGGTGACGGAGGCCAGCATCCCCGGCAGGTGGGCGGCGCCGCCCGCCCCGGCGATGATCACCTTCAGTCCGCGCCCGGCCGCGCGGGAGCCGTACTCGATCATCTCGGCCGGCATCCGGTGCGCGGAGACCACGTCGGCCTCGAAGGACACGCCGAACTCGGCGACCGCCTCGGCGGCCAGGCGCATCACCGGCCAGTCCGAGTCGCTCCCCATGACGATCCCGACGTCAGGCATCCACGGGTCCTCTCAGGCAGGTGACGGCGTGGTGGGCGCGGGCCCGCACCTCGTCGAGGTCGGTGCCGAGGGCCGTGACGTGCCCGATCTTGCGGCCGGGCCGCACGTCCTTGCCATAGAAATGGATCTTGATGCCCGGGTCGTTGGCCAGCACGTGCTCGTACCGGGAGTACACGTCCGGGTCGGGCCCGCCGAGAAGGTTGGCCATGACGACGACCGGCGCGGTCATCGACGGCGACCCGAGCGGCAGGTTCAGCACGGCCCGCAGGTGCTGCTCGAACTGGGACGTACGCGCGCCCTCGATCGTCCAGTGGCCGCTGTTGTGCGGGCGCATGGCCAGCTCGTTGACCACGAGGCCGGTCTTGGTGACGAACATCTCGACCGCGAGGAGCCCGGTCACGCCGAGGTCGCGCGCGATGGTGAGCGCGACGCGCTGGGCGTACGCCGCCTCCTCCTCACCGAGGCCCGGCGCGGGGGCGATGACCTCGACGCAGATCCCGTCCTGCTGGACCGTCTCCACGACGGGGTAGCTGACGCCCTGGCCGTGCGGCGACCGGGCGACCAGCACGGCGATCTCCCGCTCGAACGGGACGAACGCCTCGGCCATCAGGTCCACGCCGGTGGCGAGCGCCGCTCGCGCCTCTTCCGGAGACGAGCAGACCCACACGCCCCGGCCGTCGTACCCGCCGCGGACCGCCTTCAGCACCACCGGCCAGCCGTGCTCCGCGGCGAACGCCTCGACGCCGGCCAGGTCGTCGACGCGGGCCCAGGCGGGGCAGGGCGCGCCGATCGCGGTGAGCCGCTCGCGCATCACCGCCTTGTCCTGCGCGTGGACGAGCGCGTCGGCGCCGGGGTGTACGGCGTGCCCGTCGGCGGCCAGTGCCCGGATGTGCCCGGTCGGCACGTGCTCGTGGTCGAAGGTGACGGCGTCGCACCCCTTGGCGAACTCCCGCAGGTCGGCGAGGTCGCGGTAGTCGCCCAGGTGGGTGTCCACGATGACCTTGGCGGCGCTCTCGTCGCGGGCGTTCGCCAGCACGCGCAACTCGATGCCGAGCGCGATCGCGGCCTGCTGGGTCATCCGGGCGAGCTGACCCGCGCCGACCATGCCTACGACGGGGCCCGCAACAGGGTCTGCCACGGGCCGGGAAGGGGAATCCTTCGGGCTGTTCACGACAGGTCAGCCTACCTATTGCCCGCGCGTAAGCCCGCCACGGCCCAGGCGTCAGCCCGCCCGATCAGTCCGCGCCGCCGGCCCGCCCCGTCAGCCGGAGCCCTCGGTGATGTCGGCCAGGACCCGGCGCATGCCCACGGTCCTCATCCTGTTGTCCCCGGCCACCCTGGTGGCGAGCAGCACGATCTCCGCACCCGTCACGGTCTTCGGCGCGCCGCCGGTGAAGGCGCGCACGTCGGACGCGCCATAGCGCCGATGGGCGAGGGAGGAGCGCCCCGGGCCGGGCTTCTGGGTGAAGACGAGGCGCAGCGCGTGGAACACCAGGGCCCCGCCGTCCGGCAGGGCCAGCGCGCGGGCCGGCCCCTCGATGCGTACGTCGGTGGACAGGCGGTCGGGACGGACCCTGCCGGGCGCCCGGACCAGTTCGCCGAGCAGGGCGCGCATGGGGTCGCCGGAGACGAAGCGGACCCCGCTCACCCCCGCGGGATCGGTCAGGAAGGCGACGTGCCGGGTGGACACGAGCCGAGCCCCGACCCAGGCGGCGTCCACGATCTCGCCCTCGGCCTCGGGCGCGTCGCCCGCGAGCGGGATCGGCCCGGCGCCGAGCCGCCACGCGCCGTCCGTGCGTACGAAGACGAAGTAGGCCGGGGTGGGCTTGCGGGCCAGGACGGCGAACCAGGGGTCGTCCTCGCCGTCCTCATGCGCCGGGATCAGGAACTCCGGATCACCGTACGCGTCGAGGCCGGGCGCGGAGCGGTCCTTTCGGCCCGCCGCGCAGACTCGGCTCCCGATCGTCTTCTCCGCCCACGTCGTGAACCGCTCGATCCCGGCGCAGTCGCCGTCCTTCCAGGCCGCGGCGAGCTCGCCGAGCCCGCCGAAGGCCGCCTCGGCGTCGGCCCGGGCGATCTCGACCGTCGCCGGGGAGGTCTCCCCGGGATCGGCCGGGGTCTGCCGGGCGCCCTCGGTTCCGCACCCCGCGAGCAGGATCGCGAGCAGGACCGCAGGCAGGAGGCGGCGGAGGACGCGGCTCGGCAGCCGAGCCCCGAAGGTACGACGAACCACGTTGAAGGCCCCCTCTCCACAACGGCACGCCCCGCGCGAAGTGATCCAGTGGGGCGAGAGCGTAGTGCGAAGAGCGCCGTCAAATACCAGATGACGGGATTTTCCATGAAATGTTCTTCGGCGACCTGCGGCGGAGCGGGGAGAGGTTGTGCTACTACCCTTGTTTGTGCCACCGGCGGGTAGCCTGAGAGGACCTCGCCGCCGACCAGGCCGCAGATCAGGAAGGACCGAGCGGGACGTGCAGTTTCTACGACGCGCCTACGAGCGGTTCGCCACGCTCATCCATGAGTTGATCAAGTTCGGAGCGGTGGGCGCGATCGCGTTCGTCATCGACTTCTTCGGCGCCAACCTGCTGACCTTCGGCCTCGACGTCGGCCCGATGAAATCCAAGGTCATCTCCACGGTCGTCGCCACCACCTTCGCCTACGCGGGCAACCGCTTCTGGACCTACCGGCATCGCCAGCAGAGCGGCCTGAGGCGGGAGTACATCCTCTTCTTCCTGCTCAACGGCATCGCGCTGATTCCCCCGATGATCACCATCGGATTCCGGACCTACACGCTCGGCATGCACGACCTGCTGAGCTACAACGTCGCCCAGATCATCGGTGTGGTCATCGGCACGCTGTTCCGCTTCTGGTCGTACAAGAAGTGGGTGTTCCTCGCGGTCCCGGAGCCGGTCGAGAGCGAAGGGCCCGCCGTGGGCGCCGGGGCACTGGTCGCCTCCGGCACGAAGGCCGACTCTCAGAAGACCGGCCCCCAGAAGGCCGGATCCGAGAAGATCGGCCCTCTGAAGACCGGCCCGCAAAAGTCCGGAGCGAAGACCGGCAAGAAGGCCCGGGCGAAGGCGGGAGCGAGAGCGGCCGTCAAGGCGGACGTCCCGGCGCAGCCCGACCCGATCACCGCCCGCTGACCGGTCCCCCTTCTCCAGCTCGACCTGCCGCGCTCCGTCCTGCCGCGCTCCGGCCTGCCGCCGGCCGGCCGGGTCTGCCCTCCTCGGCTTCACACCGCTCCGGCTCAGCGCGCGTCCCGGGACCTCCCCGCGCTCCAGGCGTACGGCGGAGGCGGTCAGGCCGGGCCGGAGACCACGCGGCGACGGTCGTTGTCGCGGTCGTGACGCAGGAAAATGGCGAAGGTCGCCGGGCGGCGCTTGACGAGTTCGAGCCGGCCGCCGTCCGCGGCGACGAGGGCGCGGGCGAGAGTCAGCCCCAGGCCGGTGCCACCACTGCCGCTCACGTTCCGCTCGAAGACGCGCTGGCCGAGAGCCTCGGGGATGCCCGGACCCTCGTCGCCCACCTCGATCACCACGGACTTGCCCGTACTCGACGTGTTGATCGTCAGCACGCCGTCGCCGTGCTTCAGGGAGTTCTCCAGCAGGGTGGCCAGCACCTGGCTGAGCCCACCCGTCGTGCCGAGGGCGTGCAGGCCACGGTCCCCCGCCAGCACCAGCGACCGATGGGCCCGGCGGAACGCGGGCTCCCACTCGACGATCTGCTGGCCCACCACGTCGTCCACGTCGAGCGGCCCGGCCTGGGCGTGGCGCTGCCTGCGGGCCGCGGCCAGCAACTCGTCGATGACCGCCGTCAGCCGCTCGACCTGCACGATGGCGGCCTCGCCCTCCTCGCGGACCACCTCGGGCTGCCCGGCCGCGGCGACGATCTCCTCCAGGCGCATGGTCAGCCCGGTCAGCGGCGTACGCAACTGGTGGGAGGCGTCGGTGGCGAACTCGCGCTCGCGGGCGAGCAGGTCGGAGATCCGCAGCGCGCTGCGGTCCAGCACCTCCGCCACGAGGTCGAGCTCCGGAACGCCGTAGCGGTGCCTGCTGGGCCTCGCGTCGCCCGAGCCGAGCCGCTCCGCGATCCTGGTGAGATCTTGGAGCGGCAGGCTCAGGCGGCGCGAGGTCACGGTGGCCAGGGCGATCGCGGCGCCGAGCGCCACGATCGCGAGCGCGATGATCAGCACCAGCCGCGCCCGGGTCTCCCGCTGGACCTGGGCCGAGTCGCGGCTGACACGCACGTAACCGTTCTCGGAGCGAGCCTCCTCGGTCAGGTCACGGGCCTCCGGCGGAGGCGTGCCGGCGATGATCGGCGGGTTCCCGCGGACGTACACCTGGAGGTATCTGTCCGGGTAGTTCCGTGCGAGTTGCTCCGGACTGATCGGCTGCTGCTGGCTGACCGAGTACTCCACCCCGATCAGCAGCCGGTTCGCCTCCGCATGCAGCTCCTGGGCGGCCTCGTCGTTGATCAACCGTACGACGACCACGCCCAGGGGCACGCCTAACAGCAGGACCGCGATCACCGCGACGAGCAGCATGGAGGCAAGCAGGCGCCGGCGCATGCGGCTAGCTCCTCCCCCGAAACCGCCCCACGGCCGCTACTCGCGCTCGAAGCGGAAGCCGACCCCACGAACGGTGGTGATGTAGCGCGGCTTGGCCGCGTCGTCGCCCAGCTTCCGGCGCAGCCAGGAGATGTGCATGTCCAGTGTCTTGGTCGAACCCCACCAGTTGGTGTCCCACACCTCGCGCATGATCTGCTCGCGGGTGACGACCTTGCCGGCGTCCCGTACGAGCACGCGCAGCAGGTCGAACTCCTTGGTGGTGAGATGCAGCTCCTTGTCCCCCATCCAGGCCCGGCGGGAGTCGGCGTCGATGCGGACGCCCTGCACCACCGGGGTCTCCGACGTTCCGCGCCGGAGCAGCGCCCGCACGCGGGCGAGCAGCTCCGCCAGCCGGAACGGCTTGGTCACGTAGTCGTCGGCCCCCGCGTCGAGGCCGACAACGGTGTCGACTTCGTCGACACGTGCGGTGAGGATCAGGACCGGAGTCCCGTGTCCCTCCGCGCGAATGCGGCGCGCGACCTCCAGCCCGTCCATTTCCGGCAGGCCGAGGTCGAGAACAATCAGGTCGACGCCCCCCGACAAGGCCCTCTCCAGGGCCTGCGGGCCATCCGGGCTCACCTCCACCTGATAGCCCTCCCGGCGCAGTGCGCGCGCCAGTGGCTCGGATATCGAGGTGTCATCCTCGGCGAGAAGTACGCAGGTCATGGTGCGATCGTAGGACCTTAAGCGATCGTTTCCCGGCTACAGCTCGCAGTTTGACTTGTCGTTGACTCATCAATTGACCTGGGCAAACACTGATAAATCCGGGATAGTCAGTACGGAAGGGCCGTGATCTTTCATGTCATTCTCCGCCAATTCGAACAGCCTCGGATCAAGGCGGATAACGACATGAAAAACGCCCGCCGAACCGATGTCGACGGGCGTTGTCCATCTGAATTCGCGAGTTTCGGCCGAGTCGCCGGCCGGGCTTCGGGCGGCCTCAGGCGGGCGACGGCGGCTCCGCGTACCGCTGGAGGTAGAGCTGCTCGCCCAGACTCTCCAGGAGGCCGAGCTCGGTCTCCAGGTAGTCGATGTGGTGCTCCTCGTCGGCGAGGATCCGCTCGAACAACGTGGCGGAGGTGATGTCCCCCCGCTCCCGCATGAGGGCGATCCCCGGCCGCAGCCGCTTGACCACCTCCACCTCCAGCTCCAGGTCAGCCTGGAGCTGCTCCCTAACGGTCTGGCCGATGTGGAGGGTATTGAGCTTCTGATAGTTCGGCAGTCCCTCTAAGAAGAGGATCCGGTCGGTGAGCTCCTCCGCGTGCCGCATCTCGTCTATCGACTCCGCCCTCGTCAGGGCGGCGAGCTTGGTGTATCCCCAGTTCTCCTGCAGCTTGGCGTGCAGGAAGTATTGGTTGATGGCGGTGAGCTCGGAGGTGAGCTGCTCGTTGAGCAGCGCGATGATCTCCTTGTCGCCCTGCATCGCGTACCTCGATCTATGCGCTGGTGACCAGGTCGTCTGACCGTTTCAGGATGGCACAGATCTTCCGGACGCATGACGCGCAGTCCCCCCCTGCGCCGGTGGCGTCCCGCACCTGACGCGCCGTCCGCGCCCCCGCGGCGATGCAGTCGTGCACCTCGTTCTCGGTGACCGCGCGGCAGATGCACACGTACATGGGTCGCCCTCTCAGGGATCATCAGCAAGGTAAGGCATACCTAACATAACTCACTTTGGTAAGGCTTGCCTACTTGGCTTCATCCCCGCCTAAGAACAGGGGAGGGGACTCCCACCCTCACAGGCCGGGCTTCCTGCTTCACAGCCGACCGCATCCGGGAGGACCCGGAGTGACTTACGTCAGCTCCACAGGCAGACACCGCTCGACCAGCGGCCAGAATGTTCTTGGCGGCGTTGACGTCCCGGTCGTGCCGGGTGCCGCAGCCCGGACACGTCCAGTGCCGGGTGGAAAGGGACAGCGCGGTGAGCAGGTGCCCGCACACGCTGCACGTCTTCGAGCTCGGGTACCAGCGGTCGATCACGATCAGCTGGCGGCCGTATCGTACGGACTTGTATTCAAGTTGACGGCGGAACTCGCCCCATCCGGCATCGGAGATCGCCCGCGCCAGGGATCGGTTCCGCACCATGCCTCTGACGTTGAGATCCTCAATCACGATCAGTTCGTGCTCGCGGACCAGACGGGTGCTGGTCTTGTGCAGGAAGTCGGTGCGGGCGTCACGCACCTTGGCATGGGCGCGGGCGACCTTCGCCCTGGCCTTGGCCCGGTTGGCCGATCCGCGCTGTTTCCGGGCCATACGCCTCTGGTAGCGGGCCAGGTTTTCAACTTTCCGTTCCAGGTGACGCGGGTTGGGAATCTTCTCACCGGTGGACAGGACGGCGAAGTCTGTCACACCCAAGTCGATCCCGGCGTGGCCACCGGTGGCGGGCAGTGGCCCTGCTCCGGTCTCTGCCGTGCTTTCCACGGTCAGCGAGGCGTACCAGCGTCCGTCGGGGTCGCGAGAGACGATCACCGTGGCCGGGTCGATCGTGGCCGGGTCGATGCCGGGCCAGGACCACAGGAACTCCAGCGGGCCGTCCATCTTCGCCAGGTAAAGCCGCCCGTCACGCCAGCGGAAGGCCGAGCGGGTGTAGGTGGCGGACTGGCGGCCGTGGCGGGACTTGAATCGCGGGTGCTTGGCGTGTCCGGCGAAGTAGTTCACGAACGCCGTGTACTGGTGGCGCAGCACCTGCTGCAGCGGAACGCTGGACACCTCGTACAGGAAGTCGTGGACGCCGTCGCGCTTCAGCTCGGTCAGATACCGGTCGGTCTGCGCGTACGAGGTCTTCACACCCTCGGCGTAGCGGGCCTTCCGCCAGGCCAGGACCGTGTTCCAAACCAGGCGTGCGCAGCCGAAAGTACGGTTCAGCACCGCTGCCTGTGCGGTGGTGGGGTAGACCCGCACCTTGTAAGCCGTACGCACGTTCGCATCGTGCCAGCTCCTTGCCCGACAGGTGGGCGAAAGGAGAAAGCGATGAGCGCTTGGCGCTCTGGGGCACGCCGGCTTCGCCGGGCCGACCCTTGCGGCGTTCGGTTCCTTGCGTTGCGGAAAGACCTGGCCTTCTCCGAGACTTCGGTGATCCAGGGCCCAAAGGGGGCGGCGTCCCGGGGAGCCGGAACGCCGCCCCTGTTGCCGAGGCGGCCCGTCGTACGGAGAGGTCAGAGCACCACGACGGAGCGCAACACCTCCCCGCGGTGCATCTTGCCGAACGCCTCCTCGACCTGGTCGAGGGCGATGGTCTCGGAGACGAACCCGTCGAGGTCGAGCCGTCCCTGCAGGTAGAGGTCGATCAGCATCGGGAAGTCGCGGCTGGGCAGGCAGTCGCCGTACCAGGAGGACTTGAGCGCCCCGCCGCGGCCGAACACGTCGAGCAGGGGGAGTTCGAGGGTCATCTCGGGCGTCGGCACGCCGACGAGCACGACGGTCCCGGCCAGGTCGCGGGCGTAGAAGGCCTGCTTGTAGGTCTCCGGGCGGCCCACCGCCTCGATCACCACGTCGGCGCCGAAACCACCGGTCAGGTCGCGGATCGCCGCCACCGCGTCGGCCTCCCGCGAGTTCACCGTGTGGGTGGCGCCGAAGCGGCGGGCCCAGTCGAGCTTGCGGTCGTCGACGTCCACCGCGATGATCGTGCGCGCCCCGGCGAGGTTCGACCCGAGGATCGCCGCGTTGCCCACGCCGCCGCAGCCGATCACCGCCACCGAGTCGCCGCGCGTGACGCCCCCGGTGTTGATCGCGGCGCCGAGGCCCGCCATCACGCCGCAGCCGAGGAGACCGGCGACGGCCGGGGCGGCCGCCTGGTCGACCTTCGTGCACTGGCCCGCGGCCACCAGGGTCTTCTCCGCGAACGCCCCGATGCCGAGCGCCGGGCTGAGCACGGTGCCGTCGGCCAGGCTCATCTTCTGGACGGCGTTGTGGGTGTTGAAGCAGTACCACGGCCGGCCCCGCAGGCACGCCCGGCACTGCCCGCAGACCGCCCGCCAGTTGAGGATGACGTAGTCGCCGGGCGCGACCTCGGTCACGCCCTCCCCGACCGCCTCGACGACGCCCGCGGCCTCGTGGCCCAGCAGGAACGGGAACTCGTCGTTGATGCCGCCCTCGCGGTAGTGGAGATCGGTGTGGCAGACGCCGCAGGCCTGCACGTTCACGACCGCCTCGCCGGGCCCCGGGTCCGGGACGACGACCGTCTCCAGTGTCACCGCCTCTCCCTTGCCCCGTGCCACCACGCCCTGGACTTCGTACGGCATGCCCCGCACCTCAACTCTCTCTGCTGGATCTCCTCAGAACATACGGCTCCACGACGCCGAGCCCGCGTGCGGGGCGGCGGCGCAGTTTCACGAGATCGACACCTGCCGCGCCGGTGAGCGCGGCCGCCATCTCGCTGTCGGCGAGGATCGTGCCCGGCCGGGCGATGGAGGTGAGCCGCGCCGCCAGGTTCACCGTCGTGCCGAAGACGTCGCCCATCGCGGGCAGCACCGGGCCGTACGCCACCCCGACCCGCACGTCCGGCCCCTCGGCGTCCCGCTTGAGCTCGTCGAGCAGGTCGAGCGCGATCAGGGCCGCGGTGCGCGGGCCCGGGGCCGTGAAGAGCACCTCGTCGCCGAGCGTCTTCACCAGCCGCCCGTCGTGGGCGGCGATCACGTCGGAGGCCCGCGACTCGAACCCCTCGACCAGGTCGGCCAGCGCCAGCTCGTCCAGCTCCCGGGACACCCGGGTGAAGGCGACGAGGTCGGCGAACCCGACCGCGAGCCTCGGGCGGGTCGGGGAGGCGTCCCCTCCCGGCTCGCCGGGCTCGGCGAGACTGACCAGCCGGCTCGCGGTCGCGGCGAGCTGCGAGCGCCAGACGTGCACCAGCGTCCGCTCGAAGTCGGGCAGCAGGCGGCTGACCGTGTCCATCACCTGCCGGAGCCGCTCCTCGCCCGGCCGCGCCCCTGGCTCGATCAGCGCGTCCACCATGATCTCGGCCTGCCACTGCGCGAGCCGCGCGGTGTTGCGGCCGAGCGCGCGGGCCATCCGGATCACGGACCGCTCGTCGAGCATCTCCGCGTCCAGCAGGTCGCGGATGCGGTACAGGGCCTCCAGGTCGGCGTCCGTGAACGCCACCGCGTCGTCGGCGAATGTCGCGAAGCCCAGAGCCCGCCAGATCCGGGCGGCGAGGTCCTGCGGAATCCCCGCCGCCTCGGCGACCTGCCGCCGCGTGTACACCGGCGGCGGCCCCAGGAACAGCCGCCGCATGTCGTCGGCGCCGGGCCGCCCGCTTGTCTCCACGTCTCCCTCCCCCGTACGGCACGTGGTCCGCACCGTGCTAGTCCCCGTCGATGTTCCCGTCGGCGGCGTCCTCCACCAGCCGGAACAGCTCGTGCCGTACGCGCTGGATCTGGGGGATGTCGCGGTAGTCGATGTCGCCCTTCTCCGAGGCCGACTCGACCCGGAGCGTGCCACAGCCCAGGATGCGCTCCACGAACCGCTGGTCGGAGCTCACGCTGCTGACCTTGGCCAGCGGGATGTCGTCCTCCGACTTGTTCAGCACTCCGGTGCTGATGGCGAAGCGGTGCGAGGTGAGCGTGTAGGAGGTCGTCACCCAGCGCAGGTAGGGGACGAGCGTCCACAGGACCAGCGCCACGAAGGCGACCACGGCCACCGCGCCGCGGGCGAGCCCCGCGTACTCGTAGTCGCCGGGAATGAAGATGAAGGCCGCGACGGCGGCGGCGAGGACGACGACGAAGGCGAGAACCGGCAGGATGAGCCGCTTCCAGTGCGGATGGAACGATAGAACGACCCGCTCGCCTTCGGCCAGATAGTGATCCGGGAGACCCATGGCGCAAATCGTGACACGATCCCGGGTCGTTCGCATGCGTTCGCCAGGCTAGTGCCGCGACTCCCGAGAACTGCCCGGGCGGCGGGGGCAAAGATCGGCGGGAGGGGCACTAGGAAGATCCGGGCCTGACGTGGACGACGTCGCCGGCGCTGAGGGAGTGCTCCCCGTCCTCGCCGCGGACGAGCAGGTGGCCCGCGGGGTCGATGCCGGCGGCCCGGCCGGTGATCACCCGCTCGCCGGGCAGTTCGACCCGAACGTCCTGGCCCACGGTCGCCGACCAGGCGAGATAGGCCGCGCGCAGGCCCGAGGCGTCCGGGTCGCCGTCCGCCGCCACCCAGTCGCGGTAGTGCGACTCCACCTCCCGCAGGATCGCGCGCAGCAGCGGATCGCGGTCGGTGCAGGCGGCGTTCTCCACCACGAGGGACGTGGCCCGTTCGACGGGCAGCTCCTCCCGGCGCAGCGAGACGTTGAGGCCCATACCGATGACGATCACCTGGTCCACCCGCTCGGCCAGGATGCCGGCCAGCTTGCGCTCCCCGATCATGAGGTCGTTGGGCCACTTCAGCCGTACGTCGACCTCCGCGATCCGCCGTACGGCCGAGGCGGCGGCGAGGCCCACCAGCAGGGCCAGCCAGCCCTGCCGGGCGAGCGGCACCTCCGGCCGCAGCAGCATCGAGAAGGTCAGCCCCGAGCGCGGCGGCGCGCTCCAGGGGCGGCCGAGCCGTCCACGGCCCGCGAACTGCGCCTCCGCGACCAGCACGGCGCCCTCGCCGGGGGTGTCCCGCACGGTCTTGGCGAGGTCGGCGTTGGTGGAACCGGTCCGCTCGACCACGCGTACGGACGACCAGAGCGAGCCGGGGCGCACCAGCGCCCTGGTCAGCGCGGCCTCGGACAGCGGGGGCCGATCGAGGTCGGCGTACGGCGAGTCGGGCACGCGTCCAGGCTATCGGCCGGAGGGCCGCCTCCGCCGCCGGGAAGCCACATCGGCGGCCCACGGCCCCGATCGGCCTCAGCGCGGGGCACCGGGAGGCTTCATCGGGTCCCCAGGCGAGCTGAGAGCGGGTCCGGGCGGGGTCCCAGGCGGCCTCAGCGCGGACCCTCGGCGGCCGTAGGGGCATGCCGCCGGAGCCCGTCGCGCCCGTACGGCGGGTCCGGCGCCCGGCCGTGACCTGCGTTGATGGGGGTTTGCCGGGGAGAGGCGCCGGGCACCGTGACGGCAGCGCCGCCCGGGGAGGTGAGCATGGCGAGGAGGATCCGCGTGGCCGTGGTCCACGGCCCCGGGCCCGCGCACCGCGACGGCGTCGGCGACTACGTCGAGCGCCTCGTCGGCGCGCTGGGCGGGGCCGGAGTCGACGCGGTGGGGGTGCCGGTGGGCACGCCGGACGCCCGCTCTCCCCGGCAGTGGCTGCCGGCGACGCTGGCGGCGGCCCGGCGGGTGCGGCGGCTGCGCCCCGACGTGGTCCACGTGCAGTTCGCCCCCTCGGCCTACCGGTTCTCCGGGCTGCCGGGACTGCTCCCGCCCCTGCTGCCGGCCGGGACGCCGCTGGTGACGACCCTGCACGAGTACGGCTGGTGGGCGACCCCCGGATGGGTGCCCGACGCCGTCTGGTGGCCGCTGGAGCGGACCCGCCTGTGGGACCGGGAGACCGGGCGGCTCGTGCCCGCCAGCGCCCTCGTGGTCGTGACGAACGCCGCCCACGCCCGGCAGGTCCACGGCCGCCTCGGGACACCGGCGGTGGAGGTGCCGCTGGCGCCCAACGTGGTCGACCACGGCGGCGGCGCGCGGGCCCGCGCGCGGGTGCGGCGCGAACTCGGCGTGCGGCCCGGCGACCCACTGCTCGCGTTCTTCGGGTTCGTCCACCCGGTGAAGGGCGTGCGCCATCTGGTCGAGGCCCTGCCCGCGCTCCGCACCGGCCGTCCGGGGCTCCGCCTGCTGGTCGTGGGCGGCTTCACGTCCCAGGCGCTGCCCGAGGCGGAGGCGCGGGCCTTCCGCGCGGAACTGGAGGCGCTGGCCGCGCGGCACGGCGTGGCGGACACGGTGACGTTCACCGGGCACCTGCCCGCCTCCCGGGTGTCGGAGCTCCTGCACGCGGCCGACGCGGGCGTGCTGCCCTTCCCCGCCGGGGTCACGACCAAGAGCGGCGCGCTGCTGACGATGCTGGCGCACGGCCTGCCGGTCGCGGTCACCGTGCCGGACGAGCCCGACCCGGCGCTTCCCCTCGGGGAGGCCGTCGCCGTGATCCGGGCCCGCCGCGACGCCGCCGCCGTCGCGCGTGCCGTCGGCGCGCTGCTGGACGATCCGGACCTGCGGCGGCGGATGGGCGGGGCCGCCCGGCGGCTCGCCGCCCGCCACTCCTGGCCGGAGGTCGCCACCGCTCACCGCGCCCTCTACGAGACCCTGACGGGCCCGCGTCCAGACCTCCCCCGCCGCCTCCGGACCCTGTGCGAATCCCTGTCCGGCCCGCGCGGAGATCTCTCCCGCCGCCTCCGGTCCTCGTACGCAGACCCGCGCCGAGATCTCCCCGGCCGCGATGGGTGAGCCGTACCGGGAGATCCTGGTGGTCGACCTCCTCGGCGGCATCGGCGACCTGATCATGGTGCTGCCCGCCGTGCACGCCCTGGCCCGCCGCAACCCCGGGGCGTCTCTGCGGGTGCTCACCCACGAGCCCGGCGCCGCCCTGCTGCGTGAGGACCCCGCCGTCACCCGGGTGCTCACCCCGCGCCACGGCGAAGCGGGCGCCGAGCGGGAGGCCGTGGCCGAGGCCCTCGCGGCCCGCCGCCCGGACCTGGCCGTCACGACCACCCGCTACGACGGCATCCCCGATCTCCTCGCCGCCTCGGGCGCCCGGTGCGTCACCGATCTGTGGCGTCGCCCGCCCGCCGATGAGCGGGTCGGCGAGCGCTACCTGCGGATCCTGCTCGCCGAAGGGCTGGTGCGGCCGGACGACCTCCGTACGCGGCCCGTCGTGCGGCTGACGGCGGACGAGATCGCGGACGGCGAGAGCACGGTCGGGCGGTGTCTCCCGCCCGCCGCGGCCCGCCCGCCGGTCGTGCTGGTCACCGACGCGGGCATGGACGTGAAGCGCTGGCCCGCCGCGCACTGGCGGGCACTCGCCGCGCTGCTGGCCCGCCGGGGCCATCCCCTGCTCGCGCTCCACGCGCCGCGTGAGCACCCGCCCACGGCCCGCGGTCCGGTGCTCGATCCTCCGTGCCCGGAGGTGGCGGTGCTGCCGCCACGCGACCTGCGTGGGCTCGCCGCGTGCTTCGCCGCGGCGGCGCGAAGGGGCGCCGTGGTCGTGGGCGGCGACACCGGCCCGCTGCGCCTCGCCGCCGCGTCCGGCGCGGCCACGGTCGGACTGTTCGGCCCGACCTGGGCCGAGAGGTACGGCGTCGCCGGAACCCGCGCGGCGGACCTTCAGGGGCTGCCGGGGTGCCCGCACCGGAGACCGGTCGCGATCACGGAACAGCCGTGCTGGTGGACCGCCGCGTGCCCGTTGTCCGCGGCGGGGTCACCGGCGGGACCCGCCTGCATGGCCGACGTCTCCGTGGCGTCCGTCGCCCGCGCCGTGACCCGCCTGTGCGGCGGCACGCCCGCGCCCCACCCGGCGGGCGACGCCTGAGACGAGGCGTGGCAGGCTGCGTACGGGAAAGAGCGGCAGCCATGCCGGCAAGGAGGAAGCAGATGCGACGGGACGGCGGGGAGGGGCTGTCTGCCCGTCCGGGGCCGGTCACGCGGTTCCGCGTCCGGAGGGTGTCGGGATCGGCCGTACGCGACCGGCGGGACGATCTCGCCACCGAGGAACCGCTGGAGATCCGGCTGCTGGCCGCGGGCGGCGACGCCCGTACGGTGGCGATCACGATGCGGACGCCGGGCGCCGACTTCGAACTCGCGGCGGGGTTCCTGCACGGCGAGGGGATCGTCGGCCCGGGCGGCATCGCCGCCATCGGTTACTGCACGGACGAGGACCTGGACCCCGAGGCGCGCTACAACACCGTGACCGTGCGGCTCACCGCGCCCGAACTGCCCGACATGACCGCTGTCCAGCGGAACTTCCTGACGTCGAGCGCGTGCGGCGTCTGCGGCACGGCCAGTCTGGACGCCCTGCGCGACCGCTGCCCGGCGCCGGCCCTCCGCCCGCCGGTCGCCGTGTCCGCCGCGACCCTTTACGCCCTGCCGGACCGGCTGCGCGAGGCCCAGGGGGTGTTCGGCAGGACGGGCGGGCTGCACGCCGCCGGGCTGTTCACGCCTGAGGGCGCCCCCGTGGCCGTACGGGAGGACGTGGGGCGGCACAACGCGGTCGACAAGCTGGTCGGCTGGGCACTGATGGGCGGCACGCTGCCCCTCGACCGGCACGTCCTGCTGGTCAGCGGCCGCGTCAGCTACGAGATCATGCAGAAGGCCGCGAGCGCCGGGATCCAGATCGTCTGCGCCGTCTCCGCGCCCTCCTCGCTCGCCGTCGACCTCGCCCGCGAGTTCGGCGTCACGCTCGTGGGGTTCCTGCGCGACGAGCGCTTCAACGTCTACGCCTGCCCGGAGAGGATCGACGTCGAGCGGGAGCCGTCTATCTCGGTCGCTCCCCCGCCGTGACACCCCGCGGCCGAAGCCGCGGCAGGCCGACCGGCGCGCGGGCGTCCGTTCACCACGCCCGCGCGCCGGACCGGCCGGTCAGCCGGTGTTCTGGAGGCCGGCGGCGACGCCGTTCACGCTCAGCAGCAGCAGCGTGGAGAGGCGCTCGCGCTCCTCCTCCGACAGGTCGCCGGACGCCCGCAGCGCCGACAGCGCGCGCAGTTGCAGGTGGCTGAGCGCGTCCACGTACGGATCGCGGAGCTGCACGGCCCGCGAGAGGACCCGCCGGTTCTCCAGCAGGCGGTCGTGGCCGGTCACCTCCAGCACCAGCCGCCTCGTCAGGTCGTACTCCTCCAGGACCTGCTCGGCGAAGTCGCTCCGCCCGCCCAGCCCCAGGTAGCGCGACGCGATGGCCCGGTCGGTCTTGGCCAGCGACATCTCCGCGTTGTCCAGCATCGCGGCGAACAGCGGCCACTCCTGGTACGCCGCGCGCAGTTCGGCCATCCCGCCGTCGGTGACCACGGCGGCCAGGCCGCTGCCCAGGCCGTACCAGCCGGGGAGGTTGACCCGGGTCTGGGCCCACGAGAAGACCCAGGGGATGGCCCGCAGGTCGTCGAGCGAGCGGGGCGCGCCGAGACCGCG
The DNA here is from genome assembly GCF_005864065.1 of Microbispora triticiradicis. Lineage (NCBI taxonomy): Bacteria > Bacillati > Actinomycetota > Actinomycetes > Streptosporangiales > Streptosporangiaceae > Microbispora > Microbispora triticiradicis. Next base: position 275,650 of record NZ_VANP01000003.1, read on the forward strand.
CCGCGCGGGCCGGGAGCCGAGCCGCAGCGAGCCCAGCTCCTCCAGCGGACTGACCAGCGCGAACCACTCGGGGAAGCCCGGGGCCTCGGTCAGCGCCCGGTACGCGCGTTCGGAGGCCGAGGCGACGAGGTCGGCGAGCCGGCGGAACTTGGCCGCCGCCTCGGCCGTGCTCGACTCCACCGCCGAGGTGGACGCCAGCAGCACGGCGTTGGTGACCTGCTCGATGTGGCGCTTGGCGATGGCCGAGTGGCCGTACCGGGCGAAGATGACCTCGCCCTGCTCGGTGACCTTGAACCGTCCGGCCACCGACCCCGGGGCCTGGGCGAGCACGGCGCGGTTGGCCGGGCCGCCGCCGCGGCCGAGCGCGCCGCCGCGGCCGTGGAAGAGCGTGAGCCGGACGTCGTTGGCCGCCGCCCACGCGGTCAGCGCCGCCTGCGCGTCGTAGAGGCGCAGGGTGGCCGCCGCCGGGCCGAGTTCCTTGGCCGAGTCGGAGTAGCCGAGCATGACCTCCATGCGCCGCCCGTTGGCGGCGAGCCGCTTACGCACCGGCTCCAGCGCGGCCATGCCCTCCAGGACCCTGGTGGAGTTGTCGAGGTCCTCGCCCGACTCGAACAGCGGAACCACGTCGAGCACCGGGGCGCGGTCGCCCAGGGCGTGCCGGGCGAGCTCGTACACGGCGGCGATGTCGTCGGCCGAGCGGGTGAACGAGACGACGTACCGGGAGCAGGCGGTCACGCCGAAGCGCTCCTGGATCCAGCCGATCACCCGGATCGTGGCCAGGACCTCCTCGGTGCGCTCGGACAGCGTGCCGGAGGCGATCTCCTGCAGCGCCGCCGCGTGGACGGCCGAGTGCTGGCGCACCTCCAGCTCCGCCAGGTGGAACCCGAACGTCTCCACCTGCCAGACGAGGTGCTGCAACTCGCCGTACGCCTGCCGTACGGCGCCCGCGCCGCGCAGGGAGTCCTGGGCGAGCCGCAGGTCGGCGAGCAGCTCCGCCGGCGCGCGGTAGGCGAGATCGAGGTCGCGGCGGCGGGTCGCGGCGATCCTGGCCGCCACGAACATCAGCCACTGGCGGTGCGGCTCCATCGGCGAGCGGGTGGCCATCTCCGACACCAGGTCGGGGTGGTCGTCCTCGGCCTGGGCGAGCGCGGCGCGCAGGTCGGCGGACGGCGGCGTGTAGGCGGCGGCCAGGGTCAGCGACCTGCCGATCCTGGTGGTGGCGTTCTCCAGCGCGATGAGCACGTGCTCGGCCTGGATCTGCATGGCCTCCCTGGTCACCTTGGCGGTGACGTTGGGGTTGCCGTCGCGGTCGCCGCCGATCCAGCTGCCGTAGCGGATGTACGCCTTGGCCTGCGGCTCCCGCGTCCCGGTGCCCGGGCCGAGCGCCGCGTCGAGCGACCGGTAGATCAGCGGCACCGTACGGAAGAGCGTCTCGTCGAACGCCGCCATCGCGGTACGGACCTCGTCCAGGGGGTCGAGCTTGGTGTGCCGCAGCTGGGCGGTCCGCCAGAGGAGGTCGATCTCCTCCAGCAGCCGCCGGTGGGCCTCCTCGCGCTCGGCGGCGCCCCGTCCCGGCAGGTTGTACGCGTCGAGCTGCGCGCTGATCCGCTGGATGGCGGTGACGATCGCGCGCCGCCGCGCCTCGGTCGGGTGCGCGGTCAGCACCGGCCGGAACTCCAGCCCGTCGATCAGTCCCTGGAGGCGGTCGTCCCCGCGCAGCCGCTGGACGGCCTCGGCGAGCGACTCGCGCAGCGGCACGTCGTCCTTGTCGCGCTGCCGGAGCGTACGGACCCGGTAGTGCTCCTCGGCGAGGTTGGCGAGGTGGAAGTAGCAGGTGAAGGCGCGGGCGATCTGCACGGCGCGGTCGACGGGCCATTCGGCGACCAGGGCCGCGACCTCGTCGGCCGTCGTCTCCTGACGGCGCGCCGCGATCACCGCCTTCCGGAGCCGTTCCACGTCGGCGAGGAGGTCGGGGCCGCCGTGTTCGGCGATCACCTGACCCAGCAGTCCACCCAGGAGGCGCACGTCGGCGCGGAGTTCATCCGGCATCTCCGCTACGGCGTTGTGTCGTTCGGCAGGAGCGATGGCGGCCATGGTTGGAAGGCTAGCGAATGACTCTTCGCGCCCCGAGGGCGGTCTCACTTATTGGACTAGACCACTGAAAAGGGACAGATCAGATTGTCCCGAGCGCCTCGGCGGGGGTGCTGTCGCCCGCCGGGAGCCGCCTGAAGCGGAGGGTGAGGTGCTGGGCGAGCAGGCCGTGGGCCACCACGGCGGCGGCGAAGGCGACGATCAGGACGGCGATCGTCGTCAACCGGCTCTCGTCGGCCAGCAGGATCGTCTTCGCGTCGCTGAGCCCCGTCCCCGCGGCCAGCATCCCGGTGACCACGGCGGTCACCCACCGGCCGGCGTGCCTGACCACCGGGCGCGCGGTCGCGGTCACCGCCGCGGGCACGGCCAGCACGACGAAGACGACGATGATCGCCAAAGTGCTCACCAGGGAGAAACCGGTCAGTCCGCCGATGGCCAGCGTGATCCCCCGCATCAGGAGGCGCGCCACCGCCCCGATGACCAGTCCGCTCAGCGCCGCCGCGACCAGCGGCGCCCAGATCACGCGGCCCAGCCGCCTGCGGTCGTGCATTGTTCATCCCCTTAGAACGGTCCAGACCGTTATAGGGACAGCCCATAACGCCCGCAACACCGCAAGGACTTCGCGACCGCTCTGTTACGTGACAGACAGGGCAGAAGACGCAGTCAGGTGGGGCGGGATACGGCGGCGAGGAGTTCGGGGAACCGGGCGAAGCCGATGCCGGACGCGAGCCGGCGGCCCGCCCAGGCGACCGCCACGCCGTACGGCACCGCGAGCACGGCGACCCAGGTCGTGCCGAGCAGGACCGGCAGCGCGACGGGCAGCGCGAGCGCGGCGACGGCGAGCATCGTGGCGAAGGACGAGACGAACGCCTGCCCGCCCTGCCCGGGTGCGGCGCCGCTGAAGGCGTTGAGCCGGTCGGGATAGGTGTACGGGACGGTCACGCTGGTGAGCGCGCCGACTCCCATGCCGACGCCGAGCACGCCCCACGCGGTGAGCGCGGCGGCGGGGGCCCAGGTGGCGTCGCCCGCCACCAGGGCGGCGGCCAGCGACGCCAGCGCCAGCAGCGGCACCGCGATGACCGCCATGGCGAGGTGCCGCCCGGCCAGGTCGGTGCGCAGGTCACGCGGGGTGCCGAAGGCCACCGCGTTCATCCACAGCGACCTGCCGTCGATGCCGAAGGAGTTGGCCGACTGCAGCCCGATCACCAGGGCGGCCAGGCAGGCGGGGCCGATCGCGGACGTGGGGCCCGCCGAGACGCCGGGCCCGTGCAGGGAGAACATGACGACCGCGCTCACGAAGATCGCGATGATCCAGTTCACCCGGCCGCGCGGCTCCCTCCGGGCGTACTTCAGCTCCTTGGCGACGACGGCGCCGATCATGCCGCCCGGCAGGAGTCCGCCGGCCCAGGACCGGCGCACCGACCCGCCGCCCTGGTTGGAGGAGTCTGGCCGCACCAGCGCGTGCCGCAGCGCCGTGATCCACAGCCATCCCAGCACGACCACCGTCACCGCGACGACGACCAGGTCGGCCACGCCGGCGAGCCCGCCGTCGGCGATCGCGTGCGCGGCCAGGCCGGGCGGCGTCCAGCGCAGGACGTCCGCCGCCGACGCCAGCAGCCCCGCGGGGTCGGCCGCGAGCCTCTGGTTGAGCAGCAGGTTAGGCAACTGGGCGAACAGCACGCCGAAGACGGCGGCGACCGCGAGCACGTCGCGTCCCCGCCGGGTGCGCAGTGCGCTGGACAACGCGGTGGTGACCAGGCGGGAGATCACTATGCAGAAGGCGAACTGGAGGACCACCGCGGGCACCCCGAGCAGCACGCCGCCCGGCCCGTGGGCGAGCGCGACCACGCCGCCGGAGAGCGCGACCAGCGAGGCGATCGGCCACGGCCCGGCGACGGACGCGGCGAACAGTCCGGTCGCGAGCTGCCGGGTGGTCAGCGGGAACAGGGCCAGCCGGGCCGGGTCGAGCGTCTCGTCCAGGCCGAAGGCCATCAGCGGCACGACGATCCACCCGGCGGCGAACATCGCGAACGCCACCGGCACGACGTCGAGGGCGATGTCGTGCGGCGCGAGCCGTACGAGTGCGAACAGCCCGAACCCCGCGACCGCCATGAGGACGGCGGCGAGCAGCGAGAAGACGAACCCGAGCTGCCTGGCCAGCTCGCCGCGCAGGCTCCCGCGGACGAGGCTGAGCTTCATCCGGACGAACAGCCACGTCATGACGCGCTCCCCCGTCCGACCGGCCGCGCGGTCAGGAGGCCCACGTGAGCGGCGGTCGGGATGCCGGTGGGCCGCTTGGTCAGGAGGCCCGCCTGCGGGGCGGTCGGGATGCCGGTGGACCGCGCGGTCAGGAGGCCCGCCTGCGGGGCGGTCGGGATGCCGGTGGACCGCGCGGTCAGGAGGCCGAGGTGCCCAGCCACGACAGGCCCTCCTCCCCGTTTCCGCGTGCGCCGACGAGGTCGAGGAACGCCTCGTTGAGGGTGCGGCCCCGCCGTACGTCGTCGAGCGGGCCCTGCGCGACGACGAGCCCGCCGTTCATCACCGACACCCAGTCGCACAGCCGCTCGACCAGGTCCATCACGTGGCTGGAGAAGACGACGGTGGAGCCCGAGGCGGTGTATCTGCGCAGCACCTCGGCCAGGGTGTTGGCCGAGACCGGGTCGACGCCCTCGAACGGCTCGTCGAGGAACAGCACGCGCGGGTTGTGCAGCAGCGCCGCGGCGAGGCCGATCTTCTTGCGCATGCCGGTCGAGTAGTCGACCACCAGCTTGTCCTGGGCCTCGACCAGGTCCATGACCCTGAGCAGCTCGTCGGCGCGCCTGCCGGCCTCGTCCAGGGGGATGCCGCGCAACTGGCCGCCGTACAGCAGCAACTCGCGGCCGGACAGCCGTTCGAACAGCCGCAGGCCCTCGGGCAGCACGCCGATCCGCGCCTTGGCGGCGACGGGATCGGCCCACACGTCGTGGCCGTCGATCTCGATCCGCCCGCCGTCGGGGCGCAGCAACCCGGTGATCATGCTCAGCGTCGTCGTCTTGCCCGCGCCGTTCGGGCCGACCAGGCCGGCGAAACCGCCCTTCGGCACCACCAGGTCGACCCCGCCGACCGCCACCTGCCGCCCGAAGCGCTTGTACAGGCCCTGCGTGCGTACGGCGTCACCCATTGCGCCCCCTTCTCCCGCCGATGGTCGTGCGGCCTGGTCGTGAAGGCCCGGTTCTGAAGGCCCGGTCGTATGGCCGAACGAACGACACGCGGCCTCCGTTCCTCCTGGGACTCCGCCCAGGACTCTCCCAGGACTCCTCCCCGGCTCTTTCCGGCCGCGCCCCGGCGCGACCTCGCGGTGCGAGTCTCGTTAACCTGTCGGCCATGGATTCGACGCGGCCCGGACCGGATCGCGGGACCCGCTGAGCATGCGAGGAACGGCGAGGTGACGATGAGCGCGGAACGCGCCCACGAGATCGATATCCACACCACCGCGGGCAAGATCGCCGACCTGGAGCGGCGCCTCGGCGAGGCGGCCCACGCGGGCTCCGCGCGGGCGGTGGAGAAACAGCACGCCAAGGGAAAGATGACGGCCCGCGAGCGGGTCGCGGCCTTCCTCGACGAGGGGTCGTTCGTGGAGTTCGACGAACTGGCCAGGCACCGGGCGACCGCCTTCGGCCTGGACCGCGAACGCCCGTACGGCGACGGGGTCGTGACCGGGTACGGCACGGTGGACGGCCGCCCGGTCGCCGTGTTCGCGCAGGACTTCACCGTGTTCGGCGGCTCGCTGGGCGAGGTCTTCGGCGAGAAGATCGTCAAGGTGATGGACCACGCGCTCAAGACCGGCTGCCCGGTGATCGGGATCAACGACTCGGGCGGCGCGCGCATCCAGGAGGGCGTGGTCTCCCTCGGCCTGTACGCGGAGATCTTCAAGCGCAACGTGCACGCTTCCGGGGTGATCCCGCAGATCTCGCTGATCATGGGTCCGTGCGCCGGTGGCGCGGTCTACTCCCCCGCGCTGACCGACTTCGTGCTGATGGTCCGGGAGAAGTCGCACATGTTCATCACCGGCCCGGACGTGATCAAGACCGTCACCGGCGAGGAGGTGACGTTCGAGGAGTTGGGCGGGGCCCACACGCACAACTCCCGGAGCGGCGTCGCCCACTATGAGGCGTCCGACGAGCAGGACTGCCTCGACTTCGCCAGGGCGCTGCTGTCGTTCCTGCCGTCCAACAACATGGACGACCCGCCGGCCTTCGAGGCGGATGCGGTCCTGGAGACGACCGAGGACGACCGCGTGCTCGACACGCTGATCCCCGACTCGGCCAACCAGCCGTACGACATGCACACGGTGATCGAGCACGTCCTCGACGACGGGGAGTTCCTGGAGATCCACGCGGGCTTCGCGCCGAACATCCTGGTCGGCTTCGGCCGGGTCGAGGGACGTTCGGTGGGCGTCGTCGCCAACCAGCCGATGAGCTACGCCGGGACGCTCGACATCGCCGCCTCCGAGAAGGCCGCCCGGTTCGTCCGCACCTGCGATGCCTTCAACATCCCGGTGCTGACCTTCGTCGACGTGCCGGGCTTCCTCCCGGGCACCGACCAGGAGTGGAACGGCATCATCCGGCGCGGCGCCAAGCTCCTCTACGCCTACGCCGAGGCGACCGTGCCGCTGGTCACCGTCATCACCCGCAAGGCGTACGGCGGGGCGTACGACGTCATGGGTTCCAAGCACCTCGGCGCGGACGTCAACCTGGCCTGGCCCACCGCCCAGATCGCGGTGATGGGGGCGCAGGGCGCCGTCAACATCCTCTACCGGCGTGAACTGGCCGCCGCCGACGACCCGGACACGGCGCGGGCGAACTTCGTCGCCGAGTACGAGGACGCGCTGGCGAACCCGTACCTGGCCGCCGAACGCGGCTACGTGGACGCGGTGATCCGGCCGTCGGACACCCGGGTCCAGATCGTCCGCGCGCTGCGGGCACTGCGCAACAAGCGGGCCGCCCTGCCGCCGAAGAAGCATGGGAACATCCCGCTGTGAGCCCTCGCGAGCCGTACCTGGAGATCATCCGGGGGGACGCCACCCCCGAGGAGACCGCCGCCCTGCTCGCCGCGCTGCTGGCCCGCGCGTCGGCACACGCCCCGCGGGAGGCCCCGCCCGCCACCAGCGGAAACTGGAGGTACGCGGGGCGCGGCATACGCCCGGCGCTGCGGCACGGCCCGGGGGCGTGGCGCTCCGCCTTCCTCCCCGGCACCCGGTGACCGGCAGCCGGGATCAGCCGGGGACCACAGCCTGATTACATCGACGGAACCGGGTGTCAACTGGCCCAAGAGTTGGGACTATCTAGAAAGCGGGGGAATATAGTCGCCTGATCATCTAGTGACGAGTCCTGGAGGACACCATGGCCATCCCGGACTTCAGCGCACATGGGATCGCCGCAAAGTATGCCGTTCTGGTGGACGTTGGTTACCTTTACGCCGCTGCCGGTGAAGTTCTCTTAGGCGCCAAGGAGCGTAAGGAGTACCGCGTCGCCGCGGACGAGTTGATCCAGTCGCTGCAGAAGCATGCTGTGGACCGCATCTCGGGTGAACTGCTGCGGGTGTACTGGTACGACGCCGCACGCGACCGGGTGCCCACCGTGGACCAGCGGGTGATCGCCCAGCTGCCCTGGGTCAAGGTGCGGCTCGGCAACCTGAACGCCCGTGGCCAGCAGAAGGGCGTGGACGCGCAGATCCGCAGCGACCTGGAGGCGCTCGCCCGGCATCACGCCGTGAACGACACCGTGCTGATCGCCGGTGACGAGGACATGGTGCCCGCCGTGGAGGCAGCCCAGGCGTACGGCGTTCGCGTCCACCTGTGGGGCGTCGAGCCGCCGTTCGGGACTAACCAGGCCGAACGGCTCGTCTGGGAGTCGGACACCGTCGAGATCCTGAGCGCCGACTTCCTGCGTCCGTTCTTCACCCGCGCTCCCGTGCCGGTGCCCGTCACGCCCGCGCCGTCGCCCGCCCAGGTCTTCGCGGGCCGCGCCAAGCCGATGCCGCCGAAGACGCCGGTCGGCCAGACCTCCAAGCTGGGCCCGGGCCGGCCCCACGTGGAGGAGGTCGGCGAGCACGTCGCGCAGAAATGGATACTGACCCGCGGCCGGGACAACATCCGCGACCTGCTGCCCGGCCCGATCCTGCCCACGGTGATCGACACCGAACTGCTCATCGAGGCCGAGAAGGAACTCGGCCATTCCCTGCGGCCCTATCCCGAGGCGCGCGTGTGGCTGCGCGACGGCTTCTGGGCCCGGGTGTACCGCGAGTTCGACCTCGGGGTCGGCATCTCCAGCAAGTGACGCCGACCTCCCGTCCCACGCGAGAGCATGGCCCGGCGCCGCACCGCCCGGCCTCGCGCGAGTGCGACCACGCCTTGGCATCCGGCCTTGATGATTCGGTGTGACGTCCACGTCCGATTTCCGCGAGCCCGCATCGGTGGCCTGGGCATAACGTCGTGTGCGTGACCACCACACGACAGCTCGACTTCGACGCGTGCTACCTGGCCGTGTCCGCCCGGGACTCCCGCTTCGACGGGCGTTTCTACACGGCTGTCACGACCACCGGCATCTACTGCCGCCCGATCTGCCCGGCCCGCACGCCCGGACGGGGAAACGTCCGCTTCTACCGGCACGCCGCCGCGGCCGAGGCCGCCGGATTCCGGCCCTGCCGCCGCTGCCGCCCGGAGCTCAGCCCGGGTGACCCCGGCTGGGACGTACGCGCCGACCTGGTGGGACGCGCGCTGCGGCTGATCGACGACGGCGTCGCCGACGACTCCGGCGTCGCCGGGCTGGCCCGGCGCCTGCATGTGACCGAGCGCCATCTCCATCGCCTGTTCGCCGCCGAGCTCGGCGCCGGACCCCTCGCCGTCGCCCGCACCCGGCGGCTGCTGCTCGCCAAGCAACTGCTCACCGAGACCGCTCTGCCGATCACTGACGTCGCGTTCGCCGCCGGGTTCGGGAGCGTACGGCAGTTCAACGCGGCCATGAAGGAGTCATACGGCTTCGCGCCGGGCGAGCTGCGCAAAGGCAACGGACCGGTCGGCGGCGGGGGCCTCTGCTCCCCCGCGAGCGGCCTGACCCTGCGGCTCGGCCACCGGCAGCCGTACGACGCGCAGTCGGTGCTGCGCTTCCTCGCCGCCCGGGCGATCCCGGGGGTGGAGGCGGTCCGCTGGTCCGGCACGGACGTCGCGGCGTACACCCGAGCCGTCCCTGGCGGCTCGATCACCCTGCGGCCCGCCGCGGACCATGTCAGGCTCACCGTGCGGACCACCGAGGCCCACCGCCTGTCGCCGCTGGTGGCGCGGTGCCGCCGGCTGCTCGACCTGGACGCCGACCCGGGGGCGGTGCGGGAGATCCTCGGCCGCACGTCGCTCGCGCCACTGGTCGAGGCCCGGCCGGGCCTGCGGGTGCCGGGGGCGTACGACGGGTTCGAGGCGGCCGTCCGCGCCGTCGTGGGACAGCAGATCTCGGTGGCCGGGGCCCGCACGCTGCTCGGCCGCATCGCCACCCGCGCCGGAACCCCCGCCGTCACGGACCCGAACTCCGCCGGCTCGGGCGGAAAAGCCCCCGGCCCGGAGCAGAATCCTCCGCCCGCCACCCGGAACACCACCACTGCGGACCGGGACCGCGCCGACGAGGAGCAGGACCTTTCCACCGCTCACCGGAAGTCCTCCCTCGCGGATCGGGAGCCCACCCCGGAGGCGGTGAACGAGATCCCGCTGCTGTTTCCCACCGCTGACCGGCTGGCGGACGCCGATCTGGACGGCCTCGGGCTCACCACCCGCAGGACCGCCACGATCAGGGCGCTGGCCGAGGGGGTCGCCTCCGGCGAGATCGACCTCGACGGCGCCGGGGACCCCGCCGACACCACGGCCCGGCTGCTGGCGATCCCCGGCATCGGCCCGTGGACGGCGAGCTACATCGCGCTGCGCGCGCTGCGCGACCCGGACGCCTGGCCCGAGGGCGACCTCGTGTTGCGCAGGACCATGGACCGGCTCGGCATCACGACCGGCGAGACCGAGGGGTGGCGGCCCTGGCGCGCGTACGCGGCGGTCCACCTGTGGAGCCACGCCGCGCAGCAGGCCCCGGCCTCGGCCGCCACCTTGGACACCCACCCGGACACAGCCTCAGCTCAAGATTCGGACCCATGGACGTGACGCAACCGATGATCCTCACGCAGATCGTGCCCACCCCGGTGGGCCCTCTCGCCCTGCTGGCCCACGACGGCGCGCTCGTCGCCGCGGGCTTCACCGCCGATCCCCGCGAGATGTACGCGCGGCTCTCGCCGTCGCTGCGGGCCCTCCCCCTGCGGGAGGACGACCTCGGCGACGCGGCGCTGGCCGTCCGCGAATACCTCGACGGGAAGATCGACGCCCTCGACCGGGTCCCGGCCCGGCAGCCGGGCACGCCCACCAGGCAGCGCCTGTACGAGGCGCTGCGCGCCGTGCCCGCCGGCACCACCGTGTCGTACGCCGTGCTGGCCGAGCGGGCGGGACTGCCGCGGACCGCAGCGCGGGCCGCCGGGTCGGCCTGCGCGCAGAATCTCGTCGCGCCGTTCGTGCCGTGCCACCGTGTGCTGCCCTCGACCGGCGGCTACGGCGGCTACTACTACGGCACGCCGGTCAAGGAATGGCTGCTCGCCCACGAGTCCGGCGTGGCCTGACGAGCGAGTGGCCTGACCAGCGAATGGCCTGACGAGCCGCCCGGCGAGCCGGGCGGCCGGTCACTTCTGGACGACGCTCTGGACCTCCCCCACAGGCACGTCGCGCTGGGCGTTCACCTGGACCGGCGCGTAGTTGAGCGGCGCGTAGATGAACGGGTCGACCGCACCGCCGCCGAGGTTCTGGCCGTTGCCGACGACGTTCCAGGTGGTCGTCACGGTGAGGGTGTAGACCTTGCGCGGCTGGTCGATCGACGCTCGCTTGTAGCGGACCCCGCAGGTGAAATCGCCACCCTTGACGTACGGATGGCCGGTCTGGCCGCAGCCGGTGGTGATGACCTCGGCCCGGTCGGGCGACGTCCCCGGCTCGATCGTCATGCCCTTCTTGTCCGGCGTGGCCGTGACGGTGGCGGACATGACCCCGGGCAGCGTGGCGGTGACGGATCTGGGGGCCTGGTTGGCTTGGTCCAGCCAGACCCATGTCTCCAGGTTCACGTAGCTCTTGGCGTCCGGGCTCAGCTTGATGGTCGGCTGGGGGACGGTCAGCGCGGCCCGGGCGAGCTGCGCGAGCTGCTCGAACGTGATGCCTCCTGCGGGTGTGTCCCCCTCCGGCACCCACACGAGCGGATCGCGCCCGGACGCGCACGCCTCCCCCTTGGGATCGCCCGCGTTGTAGCCGACTCCCCACCACGAGCCCTTCTCGTCGAGTTTGCTCGAGAACTCGCCGAGGTCCGGCCGGTAGTCGCCGCCCGTCTCCACCGACTCCTTCTTCTCCCGCACCTTGAGGTCACGCGCCTCCTGCGCCGACATGCTCGGCTCGTACCAGCACGGATTGGGCATCTTGTAGCCGTCGCTCTTGCCCCTGAGCCCGCTGCCGGACAGCGTGATCTTCGAGTTGGTGAGCTTGACGCCGGCCTTCCTGCCGTGCTGGAAGGCCTCGCCGTGCGGCCCGGCGCCCGGGTCCGCCGAGGCGGGCGGCGTGGCAAGCGGCGTGAGCACCGCGAGCATGCCTCCCGCCAGCAGGGACGTCACCGCGATTGTCGGTCTTGTAGTCAACGGAGGCACTCCTTAGCGCGCTCGTCCGGATAGTCCGCGTGGTGATACATGGCGATTCGCCAGGCGCCGTCGTCCCCGCGGCGCAACCCGGCGGTCTGCAGGAAGACCGCACGCGGGCGTTTCAGCCAGGCGGGCTGACCTGCCAGCGGGGTGCCCTCCTGGTCGGTCAGCCGGACGCCGGTCAGATCGACGCAGGCGTCCGCCTCGGCCCCTCGCCCCATGATCGCGGGCACGGTCAGGGAGTAGACCTTGGCGACGCCCCGGGCCGACTGCCTGTCCTTGAGGAATCCGTGAACCCAATGGTCGGCGTCCCGGTAGGCCGACGACTCCGGGTCGATCCCCTTGGTGTACGACCGGTCCTCGCCGAGGGTGCCGACGGCCCGCCACTGGGCCGTGAAGTCGTCGGCGAACGCCTTGACCACGGCCGACCGCACCGGGTCGAGCCCCTGCGGCCATTCGATCTCGATCCGCAGGCCGGGCGCTGCCGTGATCACGTCGTCGCCCGTCCCGTCACCGGTCTCGTCGCCTGTCACACCGGTCGCCGCACCGGCCGCGGCGGGCGCGGCCGCGCCGCCACCGGGGGTGAAGCCGTGGTCCGCGTCCGGCGCCGCGCAGGCCGACGTGAGCAGCGCGCAGGCCGACACGAGCAGTGTGGCCGCCGCCGTGGCGAGTCCCGGACGCGTCAAGGGGGTCCTCCGCAGTACGCGATCCCCCGCCGGTCCCACCCTAGAAAGGGTCGCCGGTGATGATCCAGCGTCATGCTCGAATCGGCATGGGTCGGGCATCAGGCGCTCCGCTCAGGCGAGACGTTGGGTTCGGAGATCGGGTGAGAGGGTGCGGCGCCAGTCGGGCAGCAACTCGTCGATGAGCGCCTCGGTCTCCGGGGCCATCCCGCCGCCGTAGGGGTGGGAGGCCGCGCGGCGCACCAGGCCGTCGACGACCGCCCGCAGCCGGACCGGCTCCCCGGTGGCGTGCGAGGCGCGGAGCAGGTCACGCCACAACCCCTCGTCGTCGGCCGCGAGCAGCAACCCGGCGCGGGCCGCCGCGACCGCGCCGTACGGGTCGTCGCGCCGCAGCCTGATCTCGCACAGTTGGTGCGCCGCGTCCGCCACCCAGGCCGTCACGTCGTATTCCAGCGGGTCGGCCGCCAGCCAGGCGTACCGGTCCGGCGGCCTGCCGCTCAGCAGCGGCCCGCGCACCAGCCGCAACGCCCGGTTCAGCAGGTCCTCCTCGACCTCGCCCGAGGAGGACGTCCCGGCCCATTCGCTCGCCTGCCGTACGAGGTCCTGGAACAACCGCCAGTCCGTACGGATCTCCGGCCCGAGCCGCAACCGCCCGGACCGGTCGGCGAAGAGGTGGGGACGCCCCTCGGAGTCGCGGCCGAGCCATTCGGCGACCCGGGCGATGGTGGCGTCGCGGACCGCGGTCTGCACGCCGCGCGGCCACAGCACCCCGGCCAGGACGACCGGATGCACGCCGTCGGGATGCGTGGCGAGGTAGACGACGAGTTCGTGGGCGAGGGCGGCCCGGCCCTCTTCGAGCGGATTCACCGGGCTGATCTCGATCGGGCCGAGGACGCGCACCTCGATGGCCGGCGGCTCCTCGCTGAGCCGCTCCGTCACGGGGGTGAGCGGCTCGCTCTCCTGCCGCAGCGCGGTCCGGAACAGGCCGACCACGGCGTCGTAGTGCCTGCGCGGCAGCAGGTGCGCCTCGATGTCCAGGCCCAGGGCGTCGACGCGGGTCCGCCCGCCGTCGGTGATGTCCCACTTCCAGGTGGCGTGCGGCACCGCGCCCGCGATCACGAAGCCGCTCGCCGTACGGGTGCCCTTGCCGAGCAGGGCCAGCCGGCGCGCCTCGTCCTCGTCGGGCCGGATGGCCGACAGCAGGTAGTGCGGGGTGTAGGCGGGATCGGCCACCCGGCTGTGCACACGGCCGGTGAGCACGTCGCCGTCGTGCCGGCCGCGCTCCTCGAACTCGGGCAGCACCTCGGCCAGGCTGCCCGCCGTCCTGATCCGCTCGGGCGCGAGCAGGGCGAGTTCCTCGCCGAAGCCGACGAGCGTGAGGCGCATGTCGTCGGACCAGCGGTTGGTGGCGAGCTCCACGGCGAGCGCGGACAGGGCGGCGACGGTGTGCGCGCCGGTGATCGCGATGATTCCGTGGGCGGCCTCCAGGTCGACCAGGACCCGGCCGCCCTGACCGGTGCCGAGCGAGACCAGTCCGGGGTACGGCGCGGGCACCCCGGCGAGCGCGTGCTCGTCGATGCGGCGCCCCTCGTGGGCCGGGAGCCGCCAGACCTGCCCGCCGTCGCAGGCCTCCCACGGCTCGGGCGCGTCCTGCTCGGCCGGGTGGATCCACAGGTCGAGGCCCCGGCTGGACAGGTGGACGGCGTAGATGGTGGGTGGCCGCCTGCCGGAGTCGGCCAGCAGGCGGCCGAGCAGCCGCAGACCGATGTCGAGCATCCGGCTGCCGGGGGCGTCGGCGCCGAGGCGGATGGCGACCTCGGCCTCGGCGGCGTCTCCGCGTGGCCGTGCGATCCGCCGCCCGAACGCCCTGCGCCACAGTTGCTCCCGCCGCCTGCGGCCGAGCAGGGCCAGCAGCCCGGCCGCCGCCAGTGAGGACGCCGCGAGGTAGTCGGCGAGCACCGGCCCGCCACGCTGCCCCTCCTCACCCCGCCCGTCCTCACCGGGCCCGTCCTTCTCGGGCCCGCTTCCGTCGTGGTCGCCGGCCGCTGCGGCGGGTGCGCCGTGGGCATCGGCCGTAGCACCCGGCGAGAGGGCGGACGACGAGGCGGACGGGGACGCGGTGGCGTGGTGACCGGGTGCGGTGGCCTCGGCGACGGGCCGGACATGCGTCCGAGGCTGCCCCTCCTCCCGCGCGGACCCCGCGCCGGGCTGGTCGGCCGCTCGCCCGGATGCCTGCTCGCTCGGCTGCTCGGTGGGTCGTGCCTCTCCCACGGCGGCCGGCTGGGCGGTGGTGGTCGTGATCGGCCGTGGCGTCCGTGACCCCTCGCCCGTCGCGTGCGCGTCCGGCGTCGTGGCCTTGCCGGTGGCGTGCGCGTCCGGCGTGGTGGCCTTACCGGTGTGTCCCGGCGAGTGCGCGCCGGTGGGATCCTGCGGCATCGCGGGCGGTGGCAGCACGACCCCCGGCTTGCCCGGCTGAGGGGTCACCCTGCCGGGCTCGTGCCGTGCGTCGCCCTGATGCTGAGTGCCCTCCGGCCTCGGGGTGGCGGGCCCGGCCGCCGGCGGAGTGTGCCGCACATTCCCGCCCGGCCCGGCCGGGGCGTCTCCCGAGCCCTGGTCGGGCAGCGTCGTGTCCCTTTCGCCACCGGCCGTGCCGCCGTGGGAACCGGTTCCGCCGGCGGAGGCGCGCGGGTCGGGCGTGGCGTGCGAGCGCTCCTGGGCGCCGCCGGCCGTGTGGTGGGGAGTGGGGCGGGGATGCGCGCGGACGTCGCCCTTGGTGTCCGCCTCCCCGGCACCGCCGCCGTAACGGGTGGTGCCGTCGAGTTCGGCGGGGGCGTTCCGGTGCTCCCCGAGGATCTCCGGCCGGTCCTCGTCGACGGGCACGACGTGGACGTTCCTCGCGTCGTCCGGCATGTCGAGCACCCAGCCGGGGCGGATGAGGTCGGCCATGTGGAGGCGACTGCCGTCGGGCTGCTCCTTGTGCTGGTTCAGCTGATAGATCTCTGGATAGCGGCGCCCGTCACCCAGGCACTTGTCCGCGATCTCCCAGAGGCTCTCGTGGTGACGCCCGTGCGGGGGCTGCACCACGTAGACCTTCTTGACCTCCCTGGCGTGCAGGGCCGGCCGGTCCGCTTCGGTCTGGGGCACCGGCGCGGACAACACGGCGGCGGCGGCGACCGTCTGCGGCTTGATCACGACGGGCGCGCCCGCGCGGGCGATGGGCACCACCGCGGCGGTGGCCGTGAACAGCAGCAGGACGGCGCCGACGAGGCGGTTCGCGAGCGCCTGGGTGCCGCCCGACAGCGGCACCCGGGCCGGCATGCCGACCCGGCGCAGTCCCGCGTACACCTCGACGATCACGCACAGGAACAACTGCAACCAGGCCAGCCACACCAGGAGGACCAGGATCGCGATGACCGTTTCCGGGCCGACGTGATCGGTGAACAGGTCGAGGTTCAGCAGGTCGCCGCTGATCGGCGGCCCGGCCAGCCTGAGCAGCGCGTACGGCACGCCGCCCACCAGGCCCACGAGCGCGATGAACGCCCCGATGCCGGCGAACACGTCCTTCGCCCCGCGCCTGGGCCGCGGCCGCGCCGTCCGGTCGTCGCGCCAGTGCTCAGGCGCCCGCTGCGGTGCCAGCACGGACGGCATGCCCTCGGGACGCGGTCGCGGTCCCCGGCCCGGGTCCTGACGGACGGCCTGGTAATAGTCCTGGCCGGGAACGTGGCCGGACGACTGGCCGGGAACGTGGCCGGGAGCGTGGCCGGGAGCCTGGCCGGACAACGGACCGGGAGCCTGCCCGGACAACGGACCGGGAGCCTGCCCGGACGACGGACCGGGAACGTGGCCGGACAACTGGCCGGGAGCCTGGCCGGACGACGGGCCGGGTATGTGGCCCGCACGGCCGGGCACGCCGCGCGACGGCGCGGCGGCGCGGTCCGGCCACTGCGTCTGCCCCTGCACCTGCGCCTGGGTCTGCCCCTGCACCTGCGCCTGGGTCTGCCCTGCGGCTTCGCGGGCGGAGTGCCGGCCCTGCGGTGTGGACCTGTCCGTCATTCCTCCCCCGGATCCGGTGCGGCCGTGGCCTCGGCCTCCATGTCGGAGCCGGCGAAGCCGAGCGCGGACAGGAAGAAGGCGTCCCAGTGGACCGCCACCCCCACCGTCACCTCCGCCTGGCCACCACCCACCGTGCAGTCGGTCATGCGTACGCCCTCCGCGTCGCGGTCCGTGGTGATCTCCTCGGCCCGGCCGCACACCGCGCCGTCGTCCGCGAGCAGGCGCACCTGACCGGAGGCCCGCAGGGTCTCCTCGTCGATCTGGTCGGCGGCGGCTCGGGCGGCCTGCTCGGCGATGTCGGCCGCCTTCAGCCGGGCGTTGATGGCCGCCCCGCCGTCAACGAGCAACCCGGCCAGCAGGAACACCGCCCCTGAGAACAGGACCACGAACACCGACATGGAGCCCCGCTCCGCCGCTCTCCGCCGTACGGTCCGGTGTGCACGCTGTGCCCGGTGTGCCCGACGCGCGCCTCCACCCGGTGATCCCGGCCGCAGGGCGGCGCCCGGCGCCGGGCCGGAAGCCGGTGCCGAAGCGAAGCACGATGCCGGGGCATGGCCCGATGCCGAGGCGACGGCCGGTGCGGGGACGACAGCCAGCGCCGACGCGGCATTCGGCACCGGAACAACGCCTGGCGCGGGGGCGGCGGCCGGCGGGGCGGCGGGGCGGGAAAGAGGGATCATTCCTGCACCCTCCGGAACCGCTCCAGCGGCACGACCGAGGTGCCCGACATCTGCTTGGCCGCGCCGAACCCGAGTACGGCCAGATCGAGCTCGCAGGTCACGGTGGCCCGGACGACCGCGAGATGGTCGTCGGTGCTCATCTCCCACTCGGTGCCCGACATGTCGACCTCCGGGGAGCACTCGCCGGAGAGGGCCGATTCGGCGGCCTCCTTGGCGGCCGACTCGGCCTCCGACCGCGTGCGCTGCACCGAGGCGGCCCGCGCGGCGTCACGCGCCGCCCCGTTGACCTCTCCCTGCGCCTCCACGATCCGGCCCGCCGCGACCAGGAACAGCAGGAACAGCAGGAAGAGGGGGGCGAGCATGACCGTCTCGGCCGTCATCGAGCCCCTGTCTCCTTTCCTGGCGAGATGTGGAGCCCGGGCGAGTCCTGGGGCCGGGGTGGAGCGGGAAGCCCGAGCGGAGCGGAGAGACAGGGCAGAGCGGGGAGTCAGGGCGGAGCGGGGAGTCAGGGCGGAGCGGGGAGCCGAGGCACGGTTGGAGGCCGGGGCGGAGCGGAGCGTCATTCGCACCCCTCCGAGCCGTCGTCCGGGCGGAAGCACTCGACGGGCCCGCCGAAGCGCGAGGTGATGTGGATGGCCATCTCGGGCAGCAGCGGCACCACCAGTACGGCGTCGCCGGTGACCTCGATGCCCCGCTGGTCGCCCTGCTCCCAGGCCTTCGCCTCGGCGTCGCGCAGCAGTTGCGGACCGATCGCCTGCACGATCTGCCGGGCCTTGCCCTCCGCGGCGTCCTGCCAGCCGTCGGAGGAGCCCGCCGTCCTGGCGACGCGCGCACCCTCCCGCGCGGCGGCGTCGGCGACCTGACGGCCGTGGAACCAGAGCGCGACCTGGACTATCAGGAAGACGACCGCCAGCACGATCGGCATCAGGATGGCGAGCTCGATCACCGTCGCGCCCCGCTCACCACGCCGCCCACCACGCCGCTCACCACGCCGCTCAGCACGCCGGTCGCCGCCCCGCTCACCCTGCCGCCATGGCATGGAGCCGTGGGGTCCTTCGGCACGCGACCAGGGAACGGAGCCGCATGGCCGGCCGCCACGCCGCCCGGGTACGGACCCGCACGACCCGCCACCGCACAACCCGCCACCGCACAACCCGCCACAGTGCCGCCCGGGTACGGACCCGCACAGCCCGCCACCGCACAACTCGATGCCACACAACTCGATGCCACTCCGTCCGGGATCGGAGCCGCACGACGCGTCGACGAGCCGTCCGGGACCGAGCCCGCACGGCTCAGTGGCACGCCGGGGACAGGGGCCGCGTGGCACGCGGCCGCGTCCGCCCTGCACCCTGGTCACCCGCCGCCGCCGGCACCACCACCGCCGCCACCGCCGCCGCCACCCCCGCCGCCGCCGAAGCTGTTCTGGATGTCGGCCTGCCGTCCCTCGACCACCGACTTGATCAGCGTGGCCAGACCGAGCGCGACCCCGGCGATGATGGCGGTGATGATCACCCATTCGACCGCCGAGGCTCCTCTGGACGGAGCGGTCCTGGCGCGGTCGAGCCGTACGTGGAGCACGGCCACCAGATAGTGAAACCAGAGCATCAGGCCCCCAACATCTTCATGGCTGCCGGAAAGGTAAGGAAGATCACAAAACCCGCGCACAGCAGGAGCTGGGCGACGAGCATCGACTGGGACCGCTCGCCCGCCTTGCCCTCGACCTCCGCGAGCTCGCGGCGGCGCAGGGTGGCGGCCCGTGCGGTGAGTGACGAGCGCACCTTGGCGCCGTCGTCGGCGACCAGCCCGAGGGCGGCCGAGAGGTCGCGCAGCTCGTCGACGTTGATCTCGTCGCCGAGCTGGCCGAGCGCCTGCCACGGGGTGATGCCGACGATCCGGGCGTTCGCCAGTGCCTCGCGGATGCGCTCCATGGCCCAGTTCGCGCCGGGGGCGGGCCCGGCCGCGTTCCCGGCACCGCTCGCCCCACCGCTCACGGTGCCGGTCGAGGCGCCGGCGACCGCGCCGCTCGAAGCGCCGTTCAGCGTCCCGTTGAGCGCGCCGGGCGCGGCGGCGGGGCTGCCGACGGAGACCGCCATCATCAGCGCCTCCGGGACGCCCCGGCCACCCGCGAGGTTCATCGCCACGAGGTCGAGGAAGGCCCCGACCGCGTGCCGGAAGTCCCGGCGCCGTACGGCGGCGTCCCGCTTGAGCTGCACGTCGGGCAGCAGGAAGAAGACCACGCAGACGATCAGGGCCGACCACAGCGGCACCTGCAGCGAGACCCCCCACTCCATCAGCGCCAGCCAGCCGACGAGCAGCGGGAACGCCAGCAGGCCGGAGACGCCCAGCAGCAGCTTCGTCGCCAGGAAGCCCTCGAACGACCTGCCGAGCAGCGCGAGGTCGGCCTTGACCGAGCGCGCCTCCCAGCCGCGGCTCTCGTAGAACCGGGCGAGCCGGACGCCGAGCGTACGGCGGAACTCGCTGACGTCCTCCTCCGGCGCGATCAGGGGGGCCCTCGGCACGCCCGTGCCGTCGCGGGCCTGGTCGAGCGCGGCGAGCCGGGCGAGCAGGCCGGGCCGGGGCGGGAACAGCGCCCGCAGCAGCAGGAAGATCCCGAGCCCGAGCACCACCCCGGCGAGCACGGTGTTGATCACGGCGTCCTCCCTTCGGCCGCGAGACCACCGACGGTTCCTCCGGTGGGGACCGGCCGCGTCTGGGAGCGGGTCTGCGGCGGAGAGATCTCGGCCCGAGGGTGCGGGGCGAGGATCCGGGCGGGCTTGTCGAAGCGGGCGAGCCGCCGCATCCACGCGAAGCCCGCGCCGAACAGGCCGGCCACGATGACCAGCACGGCCTGGCCGAGCACGGAGTTGTACTCCTCCACGTAGGACCGGTTGAACACGACGAGCGCGCCGGCAAAAACAAGGGCGGTGCCGACGACGATCTGCACGCTCTTGCGGGTGGACCTGCGCTCGGCCTCCACCCGGCGGCGCATGTCCAGCTCCTCGCGGGCGGAGACCGCCAGGGCCGACAGCACGTCGCGCAGGCCCGGCCCGCGCAGCCGGGAGTTGAGGATCAGCGCCGCCACGACGAGGTCGGCCGAGGTGTCGTCCAGCTCGTCGGCGAAGATCCGCAGCGCGTCGGAGAGCGGCATCCTCATGTGCAGGCGGTCGACCATCGACCGCAGATGGGGTTGCAGCGTCGGCGACGCGGCCCGGATCGACGAGGGAATGGCCTGCTCCAGGCCGGCCGCGCCGGCGATCGTGTCCCGCAGCGACTCGGTCCAGGCCGCCAGGCCCTCCAGCCGCCGCATCGCGGCCCGCTCCTCCGCCGCGCCGCCGGTGAGTCCGCGCCAGGCGATGACCAGCAGTACGGCGCCTGCCGCGATGACCGGCCACCCCGTCACCACCAGGACCAGCACCCCCGTGATCAGGGCGACCGCCAGCCTGGTGGACAGCGTGCGCAGCAGCGCCGTCCGCTTCGCCCTGCCGTCGGGGGCGGCGGGCCGGCGACGCACGCCGTACAGGGCCAGGGCGAGCAGGAAGATCCCGCCGCCGGCCATGGCGCCGGGCAGCAGCACCAGCGGGTCGAGCAGGTCCGGGGGCACGGGCAGCAGGCCGCTCATCGCCACGCTCCCATCGCCGGGTCGTAGCCGTGGGCGGCCAGTTCGTCCGCGCAGGAGATCGGGGCGTGCGGCACCACGTAGCCGCCCGCCATCGCGAACACCTCCGAGGACAGCACCCGCCCGTCGCAGCCGGTGACCTCGCGCACGCTGGACACGTAGCGGCGCAGCGTGCCGCCCCGGTGGTAGTCGTTGCGCTTCTCGATGAACACCACGAAGTCGATGGCCCCGGCGATGAGCATGTGGGTGGCCTCGATGGGCAGCCGCTCCACGGCCTGCAGCGCGTAGGTCGCGATGCGGTTGAACACCTCCATGCTGGAGTTGGCGTGGATCGTCGACAGCGACCCGTCGTTGCCCTGGGTCATCGCGTTCAGCATCGTGACGATCTCGTCGCCGAGCACCTCGCCCACGATCACGCGGGAGGGGTTCATGCGCAGCGAGCGGCGCACCAGCTCGGCCATCGTGATCTCCCCCTGCCCCTCGGAGTTGGGCAGGCGGTGCTCGAAGGCCACCACGTTCGGGTGCAGCTCGGGGAACTGGTCCAGCCCCAGCTCAAGGGCGCGTTCCACGGTGATGAGCCGCTCGGTCGGCGGGATCTCGTTGGCCAGCGCCCGCAGCAGCGTCGTCTTCCCGGCGTTCGTCGACCCGGCGAGCATGATGTTCTTGCGCGCCGCGACAGCGGCCGTGAGGAACCTGCCCACCTCGGGGGTGAGCGTGCCGTTCCCGACGAGGTCGGAGAGGAAGACCTTGCCGAGGCGGGACCGGCGGATCGACAGCGCGGGCCGCACGGTGACGTCCATGACCGCCGAGAGCCGCGAGCCGTCCGGCAGGCGCAGGTCGAGCTGCGGGTTCGCGGTGTCGAAGGGCCGCGACGAGAGGCCCGAGTAGGCCGCGAGGATCTGGATCAGCTCGACCAGTTCCTCGTCGGACTCCGCGACGGGATCGTGCATGATCTCCTGGCCGTCGGCGTAGCTGACGAACACCCGGTCGCACCCGTTGATGTCGATGTTCTCGACCTCGGGGTCGTCCAGCAGCGGCTGGAGGCGGCCGACGCCGAAGAGCGCGGCGTGGATGCCCGCCGCGAGCGCCTCCTCCTCCTCGGCGGTCGGCGGCGTGCGCCCCACGCCGATCTCGCCGCGCGCGAACTCCTCCAGCACCTGGGCGATCAGCGCCCGGGCGAACTGCCGTTCGTCCTCCCCCGACATGGGCGGCAGGCCGCTCGCCTGGTCCAGCCGCCGCTGGTGCGCCAGGCGGTCGCCGACCTCCTGCCGGAACCGCTTCACCAGGCCGTGGTCCACGGTCCGCCGCTGGGCGTTCATGCCGCCCCCTCGCCCGGCCGCCCGCGGGAGCGTCCGGTCCGCCCGGCGTGCCCGGCGGTCCGCGCGGTCATGACCGCACCTCCGGGGCCCGTCGCGTGAACCGGCCGCCCGGCTGCCGCCGCGCCGACTGCGAGTCGTCCTCGCCGCCCGCGAGGTGCGTGGCGAGGCGGGTGGCCAGCTCCCGCGCCGTACGGATCAGCATGCTGCGGTCGAGTTTGCCGCCCCACTGGCCGCGCAGCAGTTCGGCGCCCTTCGGGTCGTGCGCCAGGCCGCCGACGAAGGCGACGTCCCAGCCGGACACGATGCGTCGGATCTCCTCCAGCGAGGTGCGGTACGACCGGGGGTCGGCGATGACGACGACGCCGGCCTTGCGGCCGAGCAGCGACAGCCGCTCACGCAGGTGGGCGACGTGGTCGAGGCTGGCCCGCGTGAACAGCACCACCAGGTCGGCCTCGGCCATCAGGTCGTTGATGGGGGCGTGCAGTCCGAGGCGGCCGCAGTCGGCGAGCACGTCGGCCTGCGGCAGGGCGGCGAACGCCCGGCCGAGCGGCCCCCACAGCCAGGTGAGGCCCGCCGCCTGCTCCCCACTGGTCAGCCCGGCCAGCACGTCGAGACCGCCGACGAGCTTCTGCGTGTGCTCGTACACGAGATCGGTGTGGAGCCCGCGCCGCGCGACCGCGCCGAGGCTGAGCAGGCCGCGGCCGGGGTTGAGCACGCTCCCGTCGGCCCCGGGCAGGCGGTAGGCGAGGTCGCCGCCGGACGGGTCGCACTCGGCCAGCAGCACCGGGCGGGGCCACACCGCGCCGAGGGCCGTCGCCGCGGTGGTCACGCCGGGCGCCCCCTTGTCGGCCGCGAGCACGATCAGCGCCACGTCACTTGACCCCCGGAAGCGAGATGAGGGCGATTTCCCCACTGGAGGCGTACTGGGCGATGGTCGGCGCGATCGTGGTGTCGACGACGATCGTGACCAGCCCGCCGCCGGACCGTCCGGAGGAGATGCTCTCCACGCGGGCGGCGGTGGTCAGCACCTTCTGCTGGGCGGCGACGGAGCCGCGACCGGCAGTGGGCACGTAGACCACCTGGACGATCTCGCTCCACCTGAGGTCGCCGGGCATCTGTCCCGCCTTGAGCGAGAGGCCGACCTTGGCCTTGCCCGGCCCGACCTGGTCGCTCGAATTCGAAGTCATCTGCTGGGTGAGCAGCGTGCCCGGCAACAGCGTCACCGCGGCGTACGTCTTGGCCACCTCGTCCTTGTAGCGGTAGGCGACGTAGTCGATGCCGGTGTCGGCGATCTGCACCTCTCTGAGGGCCGATGCCGGGATGCGCTGCCCGGCGCCCACCTGCTGGGTGATCTGCACGGCGGAGACGCGGTCGCCGCTGCGCATGACCAGAAGGGTGGTGGCCAGCGCGCCGCCCAGGATGAGGAGGACGGCGAGCGCGGCGAGGGCGGGCTTGCGCTCCCTCGGCGGGACGGGCAGTTTGCGGGAGGCCGGTCCGGACAGGCCGGGCCGGGCCGCCGCGCGAGCGTCCTGCGGCGTCTTCTCGCTGATCCTCATGGGTGGGGGACCCCCAGGATGACGGCGCCCCTTCTGTTTTCGGGCCGCTTGAATGTAATTACGGTCTTACCGTTGCTCCGAATTCACTCCATTATGGCCAGCTCCCGCCGCCATAAGTGGCGCGAAGTGGCGACCCATGCTTATCCGTTAGGAATACGCCTGTCAACGGGAGTCGATCTATCGCCATATCGACACAAGGCTTTACTATCCCGACATTTCGTGATAGTAACTGACCACTTCTGCCCCACTTGTCACATGGCTCACAGCGGCATCTCGGGAAGCGCGGGCCGGGTCCGCGCCGGGCATGTCTCCCGGTCCGTCACACGTCGCCGGATGACAGACGCTTTTACCTATTCCGGGAAACGCCCAGATGAGCGGCGGGCGCGCGGCTACGGTGTCCCGCGGGAGAGCGCCCGGACCCGAGGCGGCACCGGAGCGGACCTCGGGAAAGATCTTCACGGGACCGCCCCGGGATGAAACGCTTTCCGGAGTTCTCCGCCGCACCACCGCCGTCTGGGAGTCTGCGCATGCGGGTTACGCTCACCGTGGTCACCGAGCACGGCCGCCGGGACGTGCTGGTCGAGGGAGAAGGGACCGCCACGGTCGCCGCCCTCACCGGCGCGCTCACCGCCATGCTGGAGGGCGCGTCCGCCCGGCCGGCCAACGTCGTACGGCTGCCGCGCGCCCGCGCGCCGTACGACATGGACCGGGACCGGCCCGCCAGGCCCGCCGCCGGCCAGGAGACGAGGCTCTGGGTGGACGGCCGGCCGCTCGACCCCGACGCGGTCGTGTTCGGCCTGCTGCGCGACGGCGACCTGGTAGCCCTGGACGGTCACGCCGCGGCCGCCACGGTGACCGAGGAGCCCGGCGGCCCGGCGGAGTTGCGCGTGGTGGGCGGGCCCGGCGCGGGGGTGGTCCACCGGATCGGGCTCGGCGCGCACACGGTCGGCGCCGATCCCGCCTGCGCGATCTCCGTGCCCGACCCCGGGATGCCGCCGGTCGCGCTGGTCGTCAGGCTCGCCCTCGGAACGGCCACCGTGGAGCCCGCCGGACCGGCGTCCGCCCCCGGCGGCGAACCGGTCGCGCGACTGGAGGGCGAACCGGTCACCGGGGCGGTCGAGTGGCCCGCGGGCGGCATGCTCTCCTGCGGCGGTTCCGTGCTGTCCCTGGGCCCCGTGCGGCCCCCGGACGCCCACCTCGACGCGCTGCAGGACGGCGGGCTCGCCTACAACCGGCCGCCGCGCCTGCAGCGGCCCGAGCGGCAGCGGCGGTTCACGGTCCCGGCCGAGCCGAAGCGCGGCGAGGGCATGCGGCTGCAGCTGCTGGCCGCGATGCTGCCGGCCGTCCTCGGGGTGGTCATGGCCCTCGTCACGCACACGTGGTACTACCTGCTGATCGCGTTCATGACGCCGCTCATCATGATCGGCCAGTGGGTGAGCGACCGCAGGCACGGCAGGAAGAAGCACCGCCAGGCGATCAAGACGTACCGCGAGCGGATGGCCGCCTTCGAGGCGGAGGTGGCCCGCGCGGTGCGGCAGGACGAGGAGGCCCGCCGCCAGGGCGCTCCCGACCCCGCCGAGGTGCTGCTCACCGCGACCGGGCCGCGCCGCCGCCTCTGGGAGCGCCGCGTGCACGACCAGGACGCGCTGCGGCTGCGGATAGGGCTGGCCGACCTGCCCGCCGACCTGGAGTTCGAGCCGGAGACCGGCACTCCCCCCGACGCGGCCCGGCGGGAGCCGCCCGTCTGCCACGACGTGCCGGTCGCGCTCGTCATGCGCCGCCTCGGCGTCGCGGGCCTGACCGGGCCGCGGGAGGTGGCCCTCGGCTGCGCCCGGTGGCTCGTCGGCCAGGCCGCCGCCCTGCACAGCCCCCGCGACCTGGCCGTCGTGGTGCTGTCGGCCAACGCCGACGGCGCCGAGCAGTGGAGCTGGGTCCGCTGGCTGCCGCACTGCGCCCCGGACGCCGCCCGCGGGGGCGCCCTGTCGTCCGACTGCGCCGTGCTCGTCGGCGCCGACCCCGAGGCCGCCGCGCGCCGCGTCGCCGAACTCACCGCCCTGGTCGCCGAACGCCTCGACAGCGAGAACGGCTCCGGCCCCTACCCGGGAGCGCCACGCGGCGCCCGCCTGTCGGGCGGCCCGGCCGGCTGGGACGACCTGGGGCGCGGAGGCGGGAACCGGTCGGCCGAGCCGGCCTTCACGACCTACGACGAGCGGCCGTTCGACGTGCTCGTCGTGCTCGACGGCGCGCAGGTGCTGCGCGGCCTGCCCGGCATGCCGCAGGTGCTGCGGCAGGGACCCCGGGCGGGGGTCTACACGATCGCGATCGACGACGACGAGCGGCTGCTCCCCGAGGAGTGCGCGACGGTCGTGTCCTGCGACCCCGCCGGTGGCGTACGGCTCCACGGCGGCGGCCTCGACCCGATCACGGGCATCCGCGCCGACCGGGTCTCGCCGTCCTGGGCCGAGCGCCTGGCCCGCGCGCTCGCCCCGCTGCGCGACGTGAGCCGCGAGGACCCCTCGGCCGCCCTGCCCGACGCGGTCCGCCTGCTCGACCTGCTGGACGTCGCACCCGATCCCGCCGCCCTCGCGGAGCGGCAGGGCCGTACGACCCGGGCCCTGATCGGCGTGGGGCCGGAGGGGCCGTTCGAGGTCGACCTGAGCAGGGACGGCCCGCACGCCCTGGTCGCGGGCACGACCGGCGCGGGCAAGTCGGAGCTGCTGCAGACCCTGATCTGCTCGCTCGCCGTGGTCAACCGGCCCGACGAGATGACGTTCGTACTGATCGACTACAAGGGCGGCGCCGCCTTCAAGGAGTGCGTACGGCTCCCGCACACGGTCGGCATGGTGAGCGACCTCGACGGCCACCTGACCCAGCGGGCCCTGTCGTCGCTGGCCGCCGAGATCCGGCGCAGAGAGCGCCTGCTGCTCGACGCGGGGGCCAAGGACATCGAGGACTACCAGCGGTCGCGCGGGGCCACCTGGGTCCTCGGCAGCGGCGGCGTCCGGCGGACGCGCGGCGGCGGGATCTTCGCCGCGCCGGTGCCGGAGAGCGCCGGCAGCAAGAGGGACCTGCCGCCGCTGCCCCGGCTCGTCCTGATCATCGACGAGTTCGCCGCGCTGGTGGCGGAGCTGCCCGACTTCGTGGACGGCCTGGTCGACATCGCCCGCCGGGGCCGATCCCTCGGCATCCACCTGATCCTCGCCACCCAGCGGCCGGGCGGCGTGGTCACCGCCGACATCCAGGCCAACACCTCGCTCAGGATCGCGCTGCGGGTGACCGACGCCCGTGAGTCCGGGGACGTCATCGACGTGCCGGACGCCGCGCACATCTCGCGGGCGACGCCGGGCCGCTGCTACGTGCGGGCGGGCTCGGCCACGCCGGTCGCCGTGCAGACGGCCAGGATCGGCGGGCGGACCCCCCATGCCCGGGTCCGCGGCAACGGCGCGGCCGACGGCGGCGCCGAGGACGTGCGGGTGCTCGACCTGCCCTGGCCCGCGCTCGGCCATCCCCTGCCCGCCCCGCCCGCCCAGGCGGGGAGCGGCACCGACCTGGCCCTGCTCGTGGACGCGCTGCTGGAGGCCGGGAACGGGCTGCCCCGCCAGCCCAGTCCCTGGCTGCCGCCTCTTCCGGACCGGGTCGTCCTCGACGTCGAGGCCGCGGCCGCCGGACGGTCGGGGTCGTCGGTGAGGTCGTCCGTGAGGTACGAGGGGGGTGCCGGGGAGACCGGCTCCGGGAGCGACCCGCTCGACGGCGGGGCGCTGGCGGCGGCGCCGCCGTACCGGCCGGGGATCGAGGAGGTGCCGCCGCTGCCGTTCGGCGTGACGGACCTGCCCTGGCGGCAGGGCCGGCGGGCGCTCGCGCTCGACCCGCGCCACGGCGGCCACCTGCTCATCGCGGGCGGCGCGCGCAGCGGCAGGTCCAGCGCGCTGCGGACGATCGCGGGGTCGATCGCGGCCGGCGCCTCCCCCGAGGACGTGCACGTCCACGCCGTCGACTGCGGGTCGGGCGCGCTGCTGCCGCTCGTCGCGCTGCCGCACTGCGGCGCCGTGGTCACGCGCGACCAGATGGACCGGGTGGAGCGCCTGCTCACCCGGCTGCGCGCGGAGGTCGGGCGCCGTCAGCACCTGCTGGCCGAGGCGGGGTACGCCTCGCTCGCCGAGGCGCGGGCCGCCGCCAGGTCCCGGACCGACACCAGGCCGCTGGCGGCCCGGGACCGTTCGGGCGTGGGGGCGCTGCCCTGGATGGTGCTGCTGCTGGACCGCTGGGAGGGGTACGTCGCGGCGTTCGAGAACTACGACTACGGGCGGCTGGTCGACGCGTTGTTGCAACTGCTGCGGGAGGGACCGGCCGTGGGGCTGCGCGCCGTGGTCACCGCCGACCGGTCGGGCCTGATCGGGCAGATCTCCACCGTCTTCGACGACCGGCTGGTGCTCCGGCTCGCCGATCCCGCCGACTACGGGCTCGCCGGGCTGCCCGTACGCAACCTGCCGACCTCCATGCCGCCGGGCCGGGCCCTGTCGGTCGGCGACCACGGCCTGGTGGAGAGCCAGGTCGCGCTGCTGGGCGACGACCCCTCCGGCCCCGCGCAGGTGGCGGTCCTGCAGGACCTCGCCCGTACGACCGCGGCCAGATTCGGGAGCACGGCCGGGGGCACGACCGGGGGCACGACGAGCGGCGTGACCGGCGGCGGGACGGACGACGGGGAGGCGGGCCGCGCCTGGGTCTGGCCGTCGGAGCCCCCGCTGCGGGTGGACGCCCTGCCGATGCGCATAACGGCGGAGCAGGCGATGGACCTCGCTCCGGCGTTCGAGCCGCCGTCGGCGCTGTGGGCGCTGCTCGGCGCGGGAGGCGACGCGCTCACGCCGCTGGGCGTGGACCTGCAGGGCCAGGGCCCGGCGGCGGTGATCGCCGGACCGCCCCGCTCGGGCAGGTCGTCCACGCTGGTCACGGCGGCACGCTCACTGCTTGCCCGGGGCACGCCGGTGCTCGTCGTGACCCCGCGCCGCAGCCCGCTGCGCGACCTCGCCGGGGCGTCCGGAGTGCTCGCCGTGCTGGACGGCAACGCCAGAAGCGTGACCGGGGGCGGCGCCGACGAGTTCGGCGGCCTGCCCGGCGCGCTCGATCCGCTGGCCCTGGTCGCCGGGCACGAGCGTTACGTGGTGGTCGTGGACGACGCGGAACTGATCTCGCCCGACTCGCCGCTCGGGCTGGCCCTGGACGAGATCCTGCGCACCGGCCGGGACGGTGAGCACGGCCTGCTCGTCGCGGGGGCCACCGGCGACCTGGCGACGGCCTACCGGGGCTTCGCGGCCGAGGCGCGCAAGGGCAGGACCGGGCTGCTGCTCAACGTGCAGAGCCCGGCCGACGGGGACCTGTTCACCGTGCGGCTGCCGCGTGGCGCCGTGGGCGGGCCTCCCGGGCGGGGCCTGCTGGTCATCTCGGGCACCGCGACCCCTATCCAGTGCGCCGTCCCCCAGTGACCCCGTGCCGTGCGTGACCCTGCGCCGGACCCTGTGCCGGACGCCGCGTGGGCGGCGTCCGGCGGTGTGACGAGGACGGCATTTCAGGTCTTTTCTGGCCTGAAGGCCGTCCCTTTTTCGCGAATCGCCGGGCGCCTCGTCAGCCGAGGCGCCCGGCGAGAGATCGTGCGGATTTCGTCAGCGGGTGGCGGACTCGATGTTGCCGCGGTAGGTGGTGATGACCCGGGAGGCCTCGTTGAGCTCTTCCGCCATTCGCTGGAACGCCGTGCGGTAGCTCTGCCAGGCGTCGTGGAAGCGCTGCGCGCCGGGGCCGGTCCAGGCGGTGCCGACCTTGGCCGCCTCGCGGTCGAGGGCGGCCATCGTGGTGCGAACCTGGTCCGCCTGCTGGCTGAACTGCGCGGCCATGCCCTGCATCTCCGCGGGGTCGCCGCCGAGCAAGCTGTTACTCATTCAGTCACTCCTCCATCGACAAAGGGGCCGCCCTCACCGTAAAACGCATGTCAATCCTGTGAAGACCTTATGCCGAGCGGCTATATCGGAAGGCCAGGAGAATGTGGCTTTTCTGGTAGTTATTCCTCTTGGGCCGGGCCTTGCCAGGAGGTCTGCCGGGAGCCTGAGCGGCCGCGCGCCCTCCGGAGGGGGGCGACTCCGGCGCCCCCTGAAAATCCCTGCCCGGCGTAGGTCAGGGGTGCCCCTGGGGCCCCCGGCGACGAGGCGGCACCTCTACACTCCCAGGCAGGGTTCGCGAGCGCTGAAGGGAAGGGACATCCCGGTGCAAAAGGTCCTGATCGCCAATCGTGGCGAAATCGCCGTACGGATCGCCCGGGCCTGCCGGGACGCCGGCCTGGCCAGCGTGGCCGTGTACGCCGACCAGGATCTGGACGCGTTGCACGTGCGGGTGGCCGACGAGGCGCACGCGCTCGGCGGGCAGAGCCCCGCGGAGACGTACCTCGACATCGCCAAGATCCTGGCGGTGGCGGCGAAGACCGGCGCGGACGCCGTCCATCCCGGCTACGGCTTCCTCGCCGAGAACGCGGGCTTCGCCCAGGCCGTGCTCGACGCCGGTCTGATCTGGATCGGCCCGCCGCCCTCGGCGATCGACGCGCTCGGCGACAAGGTCCAGGCCCGGCACATCGCGCAGCGCGTCGGCGCCCCGCTCGTGGCGGGCACCCCCGACCCGGTGTCCGGTGTGGACGAGGTGGTCGAGTTCGCCGGGCGGCACGGCCTGCCGATCGCCATCAAGGCCGCCTTCGGCGGCGGCGGCCGCGGGCTCAAGGTCGCCCGGACGATGGAGGAGATCCCCGACCTCTACGAGTCGGCCGTACGTGAGGCGGTGACCGCCTTCGGGCGCGGCGAGTGCTTCGTCGAGCGCTACCTCGACCGGCCGCGCCACGTCGAGACCCAGTGCCTGGCCGACCGGCACGGCAACGTGGTCGTCGTCAGCACCCGCGACTGCTCGCTCCAGCGCCGTCACCAGAAGCTCGTGGAGGAGGCCCCGGCGCCGTTCCTCACCGACGAGCAGCTCGACCTCCTCTACTCGTCGTCGAAGGCCATCCTGCGCGAGGCGGGGTACGTCGGCGCCGGCACCTGCGAGTTCCTCGTCGGCCAGGACGGCACGATCTCCTTCCTGGAGGTCAACACCCGGCTCCAGGTCGAGCACCCGGTGACCGAGGAGGTCTCCGGCATCGACCTCGTCCGCGAGATGTTCCGCATCGCCGACGGCGAGCCGCTGGGGTACGACGACCCGGTGCTGCGCGGCCACTCGATCGAGTTCCGGATCAACGCGGAGGACGCGGGCCGCAACTTCCTGCCCGCGCCGGGCACGCTGACCTCGATGCGCGTCCCGTCCGGGCCGGGCGTACGCCTGGACGGCGGCTACGAGACCGGGATGAGCGTCCCGCAGGCGTTCGACTCGCTCGTGGCCAAGCTGATCGTGACCGGGGCCACCCGCCGGCAGGCCTTGGAGCGGGCGCGGCGGGCGCTGGCCGAGTACGAGATCGGCGGCATGCCGACCGTGCTGCCGTTCCACCGGGCCGTGGTGGAGGACCCCGCCTTCGTCGGCGAGCCCTTCTCCGTCCACACCCGGTGGATCGAGACCGAGTTCGTCAACGACATCCCGCCGTACGAGGCGACGGCGGAGGCCTCCGGCGAGCCGGCGGGACGCGAGCGGATCACGGTCGAGGTCGGCGGCAAGCGACTGGAGGTCGTGCTGCCCGCGGGGCTGGGTTCGTCCGGCCTCGGGGCGGACCGGCCCGAGCCCAGGAAGGCGGCGCCCAGGCGGTCCGGCGGGAGCAGCGCGAAGAAGGCCGCGGCGAGCGGCGACGCGCTCGTCAGCCCGATGCAGGGCACGATCGTGAAGGTCGTCGTAGCCGACGGGGACACCGTCGAGCCCGGCGACACGGTCATCGTCCTGGAGGCGATGAAGATGGAGCAGCCGCTGACCGCGCACAAGGGCGGCACGGTCACCGGCCTGGCGGCCGCCGTCGGCCAGACGGTCACCGCCGGGACCGCGCTCTGCGAGATCAAGGACGCCTGACCCGGCCCGCGATCACGGCGCGGAGCCGGGTGACGACCGCACGGTGACCGTGCGGTGTGGTGCGGCGATGGGGAACGATAGTTTCCTGTGGAGGAACCATCGCGCCCTGCCGTTCGTCCAGTAGGGCGAAGGAGGCTTAAGCCGTGACCATGAAATCACCGCTCGGACGGGCAGGGGCCGCCCTGGCGGCTCTGTTCGCCGGGCTCTTCATCTCGCTCGCGCTCGCTCCGGCCGCGAACGCGGCGGCTCCGCCGGACCCGGCCACGGTCGTGGCGTCATGGAAGAACAGCAGTAATCCGCTCTTCGTCCAGCCCGGGTCGCCGCTCTCGTCCGACCAGCAGAGCAAGATCCGCAAGGAGCTGGAGGACTCGAAGGCCAAGATCTACATGGTCGCGCTCCCGGACGGCACCGTGACCACGGCCCAGGTGAGCACGTACATCCCGCAGCTGATGACCGAGCTCGACAAGGCCGGTCGGTCGCGGGCGACCGTGGTCCTGCTGGACGGCATGAGCCTGTTCGCCGGCTCCAACGACCTGCCGAAGAACGCCGCGGGAGCGCTGGCGCGGCTGTCCACCAACGCCAACAGCGACGTGGTCAGCGGCATGCAGGACTTCGTCAACCGGGTGAACCTGGTGCACGAGGGTGATGTGAAGGGCGCCCGGGGCACTGGTTCCACCGTCGGTGGCGGAGGCGGCTCGGGCGTGCTCGTCGGCATCCTGGGCGTGGCCGTAGTGGGAGGTGCCGGTTTGTGGATCATCGGACGCCGCAACAAGCGCAAGCGTGAGGAGCGCGAGGCCGCCGAGCTGGCCGCCGTCAAGCAGACGGTCGAGGAGGACGTCACCAAGTTCGGTGAGGAGATCACCGCACTCGACGTCGACGTCAAGATGCTCCCGCAGGCGGAGACGACGAGCGACTGGCAGCGCGCGCTCGACTCCTACGAGCGGGCCAAGACCGAGCTGGACGGGATCAAGCGGCCCGAGGACCTGCGTACGGTGACCTCGACGCTGGAGGACGGCCGTTACGCGCTGGCGTGCGTCAAGGCGCGGGTGAACAACCAGCCGCTGCCCGAGCGGCTCCCGCCGTGCTTCTTCAACCCCCAGCACGGCCCGTCGGTGCGCAACGTCCGCTGGGCGCCCCCCGGCGGCGCGGTGCGCGACGTCCCCGCCTGCGCGGCCGACGCCGAGGCGGTGGAGCGCGGCTTCGACCCGCAGATGCGCGAGGTCATGGTGAACGGCCACCGCAGGCCCTACTGGGACGCCGGGCCCGCCTACCAGCCCTACGCGTACGGCTACTACGGCGGCTTCGGCGGCGACCTGCTGACCGGCATGCTCGTCGGCACCATGCTCGGCAACGCCTTCGGCGGCTGGGGCTACGGCGGCTACGGCGCCGGCTACGACTCCGGATACGCCGCGGGCGTCGAGTCCGGCGGCGGCAACGACTGGGGCGGCGGCGACTGGGGCGGCGGCGGTGGCGGCGACTTCGGTGGCGGCGGCGACTGGGGCGGCGGCAGCGACTTCGGCGGAGGAGACTTCGGCGGCGGCGGCGACTGGTAACGCCTGACGCGACATCGGACACGACCTCGGAAGGGGGCGGACCACGACGGTCCGCCCCCTTCGTCGTCGGAGACATCCACGGGAAGCGAGCCGTGACGGGTCAGGGATGCATGAGGAGCAACGGGTCGCAGGTGTCGGTCCCCGTCAGGTGGGGGTTGTTCGGGTCGACCAGGCCCTTCTCGCTGTTGACGATGTAGTAGCCCCCGGCGGGCCGGGGAATCACGATCAGCGTCTGGTACTGCATGAGCGGCTGGGCCTTGGCGGTCGTCCCGCCGTGGCCCAGAGAAGCGACCAGCATGGCCCTGAGCATGGCGAAGAGGTTGTCGTGGTTGAATCCCGACCAGATGAGCACCCGGTAGGTGTGCGGGATGATCCCGAGCTTCTCACTCAGACCGCGTACCGACACGCGCGAGTCCGCCCAGTTCGCCACGGTCCAGGCGGCCAGGTTGTCCTGCGCGGCGAGGTCGTTCCAGGACTCCCGGCGTGCCCGTGCCATATGGATGTGCAACTGGTCGAAATTCCTGATCGCCTTCGAGAGTCCGAGTCGGAGGTCTTGCCGCACTCCTTGGGATCGGGCCCCTTCACCAGGCTCGGCGGAGGCACCGCCAGGGCGTGCCCGCCATCGGCGAGAAGGCCCGCACCCGCCAGCACGCCGGCGCCCGCCAGGCCGGAGAACTGGATGAACCGGCGCCGAGTCAGCTCGCTCGCCGCGTCGCCCGCCCGGTTTTCACACATTTCTACCCCCGATGACCCGCACCTTCACTCGGCCGGGTTGATCCCCGCCGGGCCGGCCGGTAAAAGCCCCTGGAACAGCCTTGGATTTCCACGGGAGACATCGGGAAACTGCGGCGCGGCCGAGCGTGCGCTCATTAGGAATGAACCGTCACGAAATACCATGCGATATAGGGCGAAAACGACAGAAGCGAATAGTGCGGCAATTTCCGTGGTACGAGCCCGCGTCCCGCCCGAGTCGAAGCGGCCGTGGTCGCCCATGAGACACCGTCAGCGACTTGCAAGCGGACGTAAAGAGCGCGTGGGAGACTCGGGGCGTTCCCCCAGGAGGCCCCCCTTGCGCCGTTTCGCCCCCCTCTTCGTCGCCGTCCAGGTCCTGTCGCTCGCCTTCCTGCTCGCGGCCCTCTTCCCGTCCCCGGCGGACGCCGCACCCGTTCCGTACGCGGCTGGTGCGACGTGGGCGGCGGGTGCGCCGTGCACGCCGGGCAGCGGCGTCAAGCTCCGGGGCAGGGACCTCACCGAGGGCGGCACCCTCCCCGCCAACCTGCGGTGCGCCGACCTCACCGGAGCCAAGCTCGACGGGGTGGATCTCACCGCCAAGGACCTGACCGGAGCCGTCCTCCGCAAGGCGTCGCTGAAGGAGGCCGACCTCGGCCAGGTCCATCTCGACTACGCCGACCTGCGCGGGGCCGACCTGTCCGACGCGGACCTCGGTCAGTTGCGGGCGAGGAAGGCGGACCTGCGCGGAGCGATCCTCACCGACGCGGACGCCGTCCAGGCCGAGTTCCCGCACGCCGACCTGACCGGCGCCGTCCTCACCCGGGCCGTGCTCACGCAGGCCGACCTCACCGACGCCACGCTCGTGGACGCGGACCTCAGAGACGTGACGCTCGGCCAGGCCAAGGCCCGCAAGGCCGACCTCACCCGGGCCAAGGCCGGCGGGGCCAAGCTCGGCCAGGCCCACCTGGAGCACGCCGTGCTCAGGAACGCGGACCTGTCGGAGGCGGAGTTCACCCAGGCTGAACTGGACGGCGCCGACTTCCGGGGAGCCGACGTCGGCAAGGCGTCCTTCATCCAGGCGAGCGACGTGAACCTCACCGGCGCCCGCGGCACGCCCGTGAACCTGCCGGACGACGCCGTGGCGCCCGGCCTGACCGGCGGTGCGGACGAGGACACCGAAGCCGGTGTGGACGACGTCGTACGCGACGACACCGGCGACGATCCCACCGTGCGCCCGGGCGGCACGCGGGGCCCGTCACCGGCGGTGATCCTGGTCGTCGTGAGCGGGCTCGGGCTCATCCTGACGCTGGGCATGTGGGGCGTCGCGCACCGGCGCAGGCAGCGCTTCGCGGCGGAGATGGCGGTGGTCAGGCACGCGGCCGAGGAGGACGTGACCCGCTTCGGCGAGGAGATCGACGCCCTCGACTTCGAGATGAAGATCAACCAGATCAGCGGCCCGTCGCAGGAGTGGCGGGCGGCACTCGACGCCTACGAGGCGGCCAAGCAGGCGCTCGGCCTCGCCCGCACGCCGTACGAGCTGCGGGCGGCGGGCGTGACCGTGGCGCGGGGACGGGAGGCCCTGCGGCAGGTGCGGTCCCGGCTGCCCCACACGGGCGGAAGCCACTGAGCCTCGACGCGCTCAGACGCCGGGCAGCTCAGACGCCCGGCCGGTCAGGTGCCGGGCCGGTCAGATGCCGGGCCGGTCAGATGCCGGCGGTCAGGGGCGACATGAGGCGGCGGGCCGCCTCGGTGATCGAGCCGGACAGCGACGGATAGACGGCGAAGGTGTGGGCGAGCTGGTCCACGGTCAGGCGGTGCTGCACGGCCACCGACACCGCGAGGATCAGCTCCGAGGCGCGCGGGGCGACCACGACGCCGCCGAGCACGATGCCGGTGTTGGGCCGGCAGAACAGCTTGACGAAACCGTCGTTGAAGCCCTGCATCTTGGCCCGGGCGTTGGTGGCGAGCGGCAGCTTGACCACGTTCGCCTCGATCTCGCCTGACTCGATCTGCCGCTGCGAGACACCCACCGCCGCGATCTCGGGGTCGGTGAAGATGTTCGCGGCGACCGTGGCCAGCCGGATCGGCTGCACGGCCTCGCCGAGCGCGTGCCAGACCGCGATCCTGCCCTGCATGGCGGCGACCGAGGCGAGCATCAGGACGCCCGTGCAGTCGCCCGCGGCGTACACGCCCGGGGCGGATGTCCTGGAGACCTTGTCGACCTCGATGAAGCCGCCCCGGTCGAGCCGCACGCCGTTGTCCTCCAGCCCGAGCCCGGAGGTGTTGGGCACCATGCCGACGGTCATCAGACAGTGGGTGCCCTCGGCCGTGCGGCCGTCCTCCAGCGTGACGACGACCCCGTGCTCGGTGCGCTTGACCGAGGCGGCCCGCGAACGGCCCATGACGTTCATGCCACGCCGCCGGTAGACCTCTTCGAGCACCTCGGCCGCGTCGGCGTCCTCGTTGGGCATCATCCGGTCGCGGGAGGAGACCAGCGTGACCTCCGACCCCAGCGACTGGTAGGCGCCGGCGAACTCCGCGCCGGTGACGCCGGAGCCGACCACGATCAGGTGCCCCGGCAGCTCCTCCAGGTCGTAGAGCTGCCGCCAGCTGAGGATGCGCTCGCCGTCCGGCTCTGCCCCGGGCAGCACCCGGGGGTGGGCGCCGGTGGCCACGATGACCACGTCGGCCCGGATCGTACGGTCGCCCGCGCGGACCACCTGGGGATCGACCAGCCGGCCGCGGGCGCGGATGACCTCGACGCCCTCGGCGGCCAGCCGGGCGGCGATGTCGCCGGACTGCGCCAGCGCCAGTTCCTTGACGCGCTTGTTCACGTCGATCATGTCCACGGCGACGCCGCCCGCGTCACCGTCGAGGCCGCCGTCGAAGCGGACCCCCACGGAGGCCGCGTCGAGGAGCGCCTGCTTGCGGACGGAGGTGGCGATCAGGGTCTTGGACGGCACGCAGTCGGTGAGAACGCACGCCCCGCCGGGCCCTTCCTCCTCCACCACGGTGACCCGCGCCCCCAGTTGCGCGGCGACCAGGGCCGCCTCGTATCCGCCGGGGCCGCCACCGATGATCACGATCCTTGTCACATGCTCCATTGTCCCGCATCCTGGCTACGTATTCCCGGCGAGGGCCGCGTAACGGGTCAACTACTCGTATTTCTCTCGCCACACCCCATGCGCGCGCTACCCGTCCAACTTCGGCGATCTTGGATTAGGCTTGGGTGCCGTGCCTGTTTACGCGGCCTACGGCAGCAACATGGACCCCAAGCAGATGGCGGAGTGGGCGCCCCACTCGCCCATGCGAGGAACGGGGTGGCTCCCGGGCTGGCGGCTCACCTTCGGCGGCGAGGACGTCAGCTGGGAGGGCGCTCTCGCCACGATAGTCGAGGATGCCGACGAGCAGGTATTCGTGGTCCTGTACGACGTGCCGGAGTGGGACGAGCCGTCCCTCGACCGGTGGACGGGCACCGACCTCGGCCTCTACCGCAAGGTGCGGCTCCGCGTCGCGACCCTGGAGGGCGACGTGCTCGCCTGGT
This sequence comes from Microbispora triticiradicis, assembly GCF_005864065.1. NCBI lineage: Bacteria > Bacillati > Actinomycetota > Actinomycetes > Streptosporangiales > Streptosporangiaceae > Microbispora > Microbispora triticiradicis. Next base: position 313,225 of record NZ_VANP01000003.1, read on the forward strand.
CGCACGTGCTCGACTCCTACGAGGGCGGCCTGCCCTCGGCGCGCTACATCGGCATCCTCGCCGACGCCGCGGAGAAGGCGGGGGCTCCCGACGACTACGTCACGGGGCTGCGCAACCGCCCCTGCAAGTCCCTCGGCGACTGATTCCGCCCGCGGCGGCGCCCCGAGCGACAGAACGGCAGGTGGAGCCGCCGGACTTCGTCATGCCCTTCTGTACGCTCAGCAAAGTGACCCCTTATGACCTGGCGGCCGAGGCCGCGACCACGTTGAGGAACCTCACCGGCATCCCCTCCTTCGACGCCGCCCTCGTCATGGGCTCGGGATGGGTGCCGGCCGCGGACGCGATCGGCGAGACGGTCGCCGAACTTCCGGTGACGAAGCTGCCCGGGTTCACCCCGCCCGCGGTCGCCGGGCACGCCGGCACGGTACGCGCGGTGCGGACGGCGGCCGGGCTCAACGGGCTGATCTTCCTGGGGCGCACGCACCTCTACGAGGGGCGCGGCGTGGACCCGGTGGTGCACGGCGTCCGTACGGCCGTCGCGGCCGGGGTGCGCACGGTCGTGCTGACCAACGCGGCGGGCGGGTTGCGCCCGGAGACCCAGAAGGTCGGCGACCCCGTGCTCATCGCCGACCACATCAACCTGACCGGGAGCAACCCGCTCGTCGGCGCGACGTTCGTGGACCTGACCCAGGTGTACTCGAGGCGGCTGCGGGACCTCGCCCGCGAGGTGGACCCCTCGCTGGCCGAGGGTGTGTACGTGGCCTTCCGCGGCCCGACGTACGAGACGCCCGCGGAGATCCGCATGCTGCGCACGCTCGGCGGCGACCTGGTGGGCATGTCGACCGTGCTGGAGGCGATCGCCGCCCGGGAGGCCGGGGCCGAGGTGCTCGGGATCTCCCTGGTCACCAACCCCGGCGCGGGCCTGGCGGACGAGCCGCTCAACCACGAGGAGGTCCTGGAGGTCGGCCGCGCCACCGCCGCCCGGATGGGCGTCCTGCTCGCCCAGGTCGTCGACAAGCTGTAGGGAGCACCCGTGACCGATCTCGTACGGCTCGCCCGCGAATGGCGTGACCAGGACCCCGACCCCGACACGCGGGCGGAACTCGACGCGATCCTGGACCGGCAGGATCTCGACGCGCTGGAGGACCGCTTCGGCGCCAAGCTGGAGTTCGGCACGGCGGGCCTGCGCGGCGCGCTGGGAGCCGGACCGAACCGGATGAACCGGGTGACCGTGATGCGGGCCGCCGCCGGCCTGGCCCGCGTGCTCGGACCGGGACGCCACGTCGTTATCGGCTACGACGGGCGGCACAAGTCCGACGTGTTCGCCGCCGACACGGCCCGCGTGCTGACGGGGGCCGGGCTGCGCGCGTCGGTCATGGCCGGGAGGTGGCCGACGCCGGTGCTGGCGTTCGCCGTCCGCCACCTCGGCGCGGACGCGGGCGTGATGGTCACCGCCTCGCACAACCCTCCCCAGGACAACGGCTACAAGGTCTACTGGGGCGACGGCGCGCAGATCGTCCCGCCGATTGACCAGGACATCTCGGCCGCCATCGACGCGACCGGCCCGGTGGACGCCCTCCCGCTGGGCGACGCCTGGACGACCCTCGGCCACGACGACATCGTCACGCCGTACCTGCGGGCGCTGACGGCGCTGCCGCTGGGCGACGCCCGCGCGATCTCGGTCGCGTACACCCCGCTGCACGGCGTCGGCGGCGCGACCGTGTCCGAGGCGTTCCGCGCGGCGGGCTTCGAGGTGCCGGTCATGGTCGGCCGGCAGGCCATGCCCGACCCGAACTTCCCCACCGTGGCGTTCCCGAACCCGGAGGAGCCGGGCGCGATGGACCTCGCGCTCGAACTCGCCGCCGCCACCCGCGCCGACCTCGTCCTGGCGAACGACCCGGACGCCGACCGGTGCGCGGTCGGCACGCCGCTGCCCGGCGGCGGCTACCGGATGCTGACCGGCGACGAGGTGGGCGGGCTGCTCGCCGAGCACGTGCTGCGGCACACCTCGGGCGGCGACCGGCTGGTCGCCACGTCGATCGTGTCGTCCTCGCTGCTCGCGAAGATCGCCGCCGATCACGGCGTGCGGCACGCCGAGACGCTGACGGGCTTCAAATGGATCATGAAGACTGGGCCGGGGCTCGTCTTCGGGTACGAGGAGGCGCTGGGCTACAGCGTCGGGTCGGACGCGGGCCTGCCGGTCCATGACAAGGACGGCGTCGGGGCCGCCCTCGCCGTCGCCGGGATGGCCGCCGCGGCCAGGCGGGAGGGCCGCTCGCTGCTCGACCTGCTGGACGACCAGGCCCGCCGGTACGGCCTGCACGCGACCACCCAGCTGTCGGTCCGGGTCGAGGACCTGTCGCTGATCGCGAAGGCGATGGAGCGCCTGCGGGCCAATCCTCCGGCGCGGCTGGCGGGCCGGGCGGTGGAGTCGGCCGAGGACCTGTCGCGAGGGGTGGCCGGACTGCCGCCGACCGACGGCCTGCGCTACCGCCTCTCCGGCGACGCCCGGGTCATCGTCCGGCCCAGCGGCACCGAGCCCAAGCTCAAGTGCTACCTGGAGGTCGTCGTGCCGGTCGGGGACGAGGACGTCGCGGAGGCGAGGGCACGGGCCGCCGCGGACCTGGAGGCCCTGAAACAGGATCTCGCCACCGCCCTGGCCCTCTGAAAGGCCCCGCGCCACTCGTGTCCCGGGCCGGCCGCGCACCGGTGACGGCCGCGCGGGTTCCGCACGAGCACGTTGGACGGCCCAGGCCCCTGCGACGTGACCCCCACCGGCGCCTCCGCCGGTGGGGCCGGTAGGCGCAGGGGCCTGGGTTGACGGCGGCCCGGCTACTGGCGGGCGCCGATGGTCTCGGCCGGGCGGGCGCGCAGGGCGAGACGCGCGGGGAGGCTCGTGGCGATCAGGGCGAGCGCGGCCACAGCGGCGATCACCAGCGCGTAGCCGGCCGGGGGGACGTACGGCACGGCCGACCCGGTCATCCCCCTGCCAAAGGCCGACAGCGTGACCAGCGCGATGCCGGTCCCGGCGAGCACCGAGACGACCAGCGCGGTCAGGGTCTCCAGGCGGAGCATGCGCAGCACCTGCCGCCGCGTCGCGCCGACCAGGCGGAGCAGGGCCAGCTCCCGCGACCGGTCCATGGTGGACATGGCCAGCGTGTTGACCACGGCGATCGCGCCGAACGCGATGATCAGGCCCATGGCCACGTAGTCGACCTCGGCGTTCGGCGCCTGCGTCCCGGTCCCTTCCGTCGGCGACACCACCGGCGCCACGGCCGCCAGGGCCTCACGCCGGACCGAGGGCGCCTCGACGAGCAGGGTGCCCGAGGGATCGTCGACATGACCGGCCACCAGCGCGTACGGAAGGGTCAGGTCGCCGAACCCGAGGCCGCGCGAGTAGATCGCCACGACCTTCAGCTCCGCCGGGGTGCCGTCGCCCAGGGTGAGCCTGACCGTCTCGCCGGTCGACAGCCCGAGCCTGGACGCCGCCGACTCGCTCAGCGCGGCCGACCTGGCGTCGAATCCGTCGAGCGAGCCGGTCACGACTCCCAGGTCCACGGCCTGACCGATCGGCCGCTCGCCGCCGTCGACGCCCTGCGCGCCGTATCTGTCCAGACCGACGCGCACGGAGGTGCGCACCACCGAGGTGACAGCAGTCACGCCCGGCACGCGGCGCACCGCGTCCGCCGTCGCGCCGCTCACCGTGTAGTCGGCGTGGGAACCGGCGGCGGCCTGCGCGGCCGACGCGTGTCCCATCGTGGTCTGGGTGAACAGGATGGTGCAGGTCAAGGCCACCAGAAGGGTGAGCGGCGCCATCACGGAGGCCATCCGTCCCGGATCCGTCCGCAGGTTGCGCGCCGCCAGGTGCCCGGCGCGGGAGGCGCGCAGCGCGACGCCGAGCAGGGCGGTCGCGGCGCGGGCGAGCACCGGCCCGAGCAGGGTGACGGCCGTCGTCCAGACGAGCGCGGTCAGCATGGTCACGGGGCTCGACGCCGCCTCGGTCTCCAGTCCCGACAGCACCAGCGCCAGCGCGATCCCGCCGGCGACGCACAGGACGCCCGCGAGCGAGCGGCCGAGGGGCAGGCCACCTCCGCCCATGGCGGCCTCGCCGAGCGCCTCGACGGGACGGATCCGCGCGATCCGGCGGACCGACAGGCGGGTCGCGGCCCAGGCCGCCGCCACGGCGGCGAGCAGGGCGGCCGCCGCCGGGAACGGGCCGACCACCAGGCGCAGATTCTCCGGCATGGCGCCCAGCTCGACGAACCGGCCGCGCAGCCAGAACCCGAGGCCGATGCCGGCCGCCGATCCGACGACGCCGGCGACCAGGCCGACCAGCAGCGCCTCGCCGCCCAGCAGCCTGCGTACCTGCCCGGGCGTTGCGGCGACCGCGCGGAGGAGGGCGATCTCGCGCCGTCGCTGCTGGACCGCGAGGGCGGAGGTGCCGGTCACGACGAGGATCGCCACCAGCAGGGACGTGCCGCCGAGGGCGCCGCCCAGGCTGATCAGCCGCACCCGTGCCTGCTCCGCGTCGAGGAACTCCACGGTGCCGCGCCCGTCCCCGGCGTAGGCCACGAGACGGTCGGTCAGCACCGGCGAGACGTCCACGCGGGGGAACACGCCGATCGCGGTCACCAGCCCTGGGCGCCCGGCCAGCCGGCGCGCCTCGGCCGTCGAGAAGAACACCGTTTCCTGGCTCGGCAGGGCCTGCGCCGTGACCCCCACGACCCGGTACGCCTCGCCTCGGACGTCGAGAGCAGCGCCCACGGACAGGCCGGAGCGGGCGTCCACGACCACCTCGCGGTTCTCTCGCGGCGGGCGTCCGCGCGCGACGGTGAACGGCGTGAGCCCCGCAGACTCCCACCCGTGCCCGAGAGCGTGCCCGTTCAGGGGGAACGTCACCTCGGTCAGCACCTCGGAGACGCCCGGCAGGCCGCGCAGCCGCGCGGCCGTCGCCTCGGGGATCCAGACCCGCTCCGACAGCGGCTTGGCCTTCGTCTTGACTTTCCCGGAGGACGTGGCCACGGTCTCGTGGACGTTCTGGTCGCCCGCGACGATCAGCGGCGCGCCCGCGTAGCGCTCCGGCGCGACCCCGCCCCGCAGGCCGGTTTCCAGCAGCATCAGGCACGCGCAGACCAGCGCGGCGGCGCACACCAGCGCCACGAACGCCCCCGCGAACGCCGCCCCGCGGTGCCGCAGGGTCTTCAGTGCGAGTCCGGTGATCATGCCGCGTACGCCCCAAGCCTCGTCATGCGCTCGGCGACCTTCTCGGAGCTCGGCGCGGTCATCGCGTCCACGATCCGGCCGTCGGCGAGGAACAGGACGGTGTCGGCGTAGGAGGCCGCCACCGGGTCGTGGGTGACCATCACCACGGTCTGGCCGAGGCCGTCCACCACCTCCCGCAGCAGCCGGAGCACGTCACGGGCCGTCATCGTGTCGAGCGCGCCGGTCGGCTCGTCGCCGAAGACCACCTGCGGCCGGGTCACCAGCGCCCTGGCGATGGCCACCCGCTGCTGCTGCCCGCCGGACAGCTGGGCGGGGCGGTGCCCGGTCCGGCCCGCCAGCCCCACCCGCCCGACGATCTCCTCAAGCCAGGCCCGGTCGGCCCGCACCCCGGCCAGCCGCATCGGGAGTGTGATGTTCTCCAGCACGGTCAGGGACGAGACCAGGTTGAACGCCTGGAACACGAAGCCGATCCGCTGCCTGCGCAGCTCCGTCAGCCGGGTCTCGTCCATGCCGGACAGCTCCGTGCCGCCCAGCCGCACCGAGCCGGAGGAGGGCGTGTCCAGCCCCGCCGCGCAGTGCAGGAACGTGCTCTTGCCCGAACCCGACGGCCCCATCACGGCGGTGAAGCTCCCGCCGGGGATGTTCACCGAGACCTCACGCAGGGCCGCCACCGCGCCCTGTCCCTTCCCGTACACCTTGCTGACCGCGTCAAGGCGGAGCACCTCTGTCATGTGCTCAAGCCTGCTGATCAGCGGTCACGCGTCCCAGAGACGGCCTCACCTCCTGCCCATGACCTCATCATGATCCGGACACTGGTAGACATATCCGCGTGATTCGCGTACTCCTTGCCGAGGACCAGCACGTCATCAGGAGCGCCCTCGCCGCCCTGCTCGGGCTGGAGGAGGACCTGGAGATCGTCGCGACCGTGGAGTCCGGAGAGGCCGCCCTGGCCGCCGCGCTGGTCCACCGCCCCGACGTCGCCGTCCTCGACATCGACATGCCCGGCAGGCTGGACGGCCTGGCGGCCGCGGCCGAGCTCCGCACGCGCCTGCCCGCCTGCCGCGCTCTGATGCTGACGGCGTACGGCAAGCCGGGACACCTGCGCCGTGCCCTCGGCTCGGGTGTCGCCGGATTCATACTCAAGACGGCACCGCCGGACGAACTGGTGGCCGCCATCCGCAAGGTCGCGGCCGGGGAACGGGTGCTCGACCCCTCGCTCGCGGTCACCGCCTGGGACCTGGCGGACAACCCGCTCACCCCACGCGAGGCCGACGTGCTCCGCCTGGCCGCCGCCGGCGCGGACGCCACGGACATCGCCGCGCGGCTCCACCTGGCCGCGGGCACGGTGCGCAACTACCTCACCGTGATCGTGACCAAGCTCAACGCCCGCAACCGGACCGACGCCGTGCGTATCGCCACCGAAGCCGGCTGGATCTAGGCTCGATCTAAGGGGCCGGCTCGATCTAAGGGCGCGGCTCGATCCGGATTCGCGCGGGCAGCGGCGCCCGGTGGGGCACGCAGGCGTCCAGCGTGAACCGGTCGCCGTCGGCGTGCGAGGTCAGCCGGCCGTCCAGGGCCGCGAGGCGGGTGGTCAGGTTGCCGATGCCCGACGACCCCCGCCGCGTCTCCCCCGGCCGCGCGCCGTCGTTGCGCACCCGCAGCCGCAGCCCGCTCTCGTCGGCGCGCATCGTGATCGCGCAGTGGCGGGCCTCGCTGTGCCTGAGCACATTCGTCACGGCCTCCCTGAGCACGGTGCCCAGCACGGTCTCGACCTCGGCGGGCAGGTCCGGCTCGACCGGCTCCACGGTCACCCGGATCCCGGCGGCCGACAGCACCGTGCGCGCCGACTCCACCTCGGCGGCCAGGGACAGCTCCCGCTGCTCGCCCGACACCGAACGCAGGTCCGCCCGCGCGCCCTCCGCCATGGCGACGATCTCCTCGATCCGCTCCCGCGGGCTCTCCAGGCGGCGGGCCAGCTCACAGGTCAGCAGGATCGCGGCCAGGGAGTGCCCGAGCAGGTCGTGCAGGTCGCGGGCGGCGCGCAGACGCTCCTCGACGATCGCGGAGCGGGCCAGGCTCTCCCTCGCGGCCTGGAGCTCCTTCACGATCTGGGCCAGGCGGAGCAGGGCGTAGACCACCAGCCCGGTGACGAGCGCGCTGATCGTGCTGTTGGCGAGGACGGGGGCGGGCAGGCCGAACAGCATCCCGGCCCCGGCGACACTCGCCACGATCGCCGCCGCCGTCGGCCACGCGGCCCGCCGGGGGAACGCGAGCAGGACCGGCCCGGCGAGGAAGCCCGCCGCTCCGAGCCAGACGGGTCCGAAGACCGGAACAGGCGCGTACGTGAGGACCGCCATCACCCCGAGCGCCACCATGTGACGCCCGTTCACGGAGCGGAGCTGCATGACGACGATCACGGCGAGGCACGCCGCGGCCAGGACCACGAGGGCGCCGGAGAGCTGGAGCAGCGCCTTGACGCTGAAGCCCACGAGGACGGCCGCGAGCACCGTGACCGACACGGCGTACGACGCGTCGCCGGCGAACCTCGGCAGGAACCGGCGCCGCCCTCCCTCCGCCGACGATTCCGGAGCACGGGCGTCGCCGGCGCCCGTCTCGCCTGGCGGCGCCTCGATGGAAGGACTGCGGGGAAGCGTCGCCTCCACCACGAAGCGTCCCGTGGGGGACAGACCGGTGGCGAGGGTGCCGCCCGCCTCCTCCAGCCGGAGCCCGTCGAAGTCGGGGCCCTCGGCGGTGCGGTGGCCGTCGTCGACGACGCGCAGCCGCACCTTGTCTCCCTGCTCGCTCGTCTCGATGACGCACAGCCGGGCGGTGCCCCGCCTCAGCACGTCGGTGACGGCCTCGCGCAGCACACTCGCCAGCAGCGCTCCACCGGGGCCGAGGGGCTCGGTGTGGCCGCCACGCACCTCGACGGCGACTCCCGCGGCGTCGAGCATCGCCCTCGCCGTGACCAGCTCGGGAGCGAGGGACGTGGCGCGGTAGTTCGCGGAGGCGGCGCGGGCGTCGGCCAGTGCCGCACGCGCGGTGGCGGTCACCGAAGCCAGCACCTCGGCCGCGCCGTCGGGTTCCGCGAGCGCGCGGCGGCCGCCGTCGACGATCACCTCCAGGCTCCGCCCGAGGCCGTCGTTGAGCTCGGCCGCCAGGCGCAGCCGCTCGGCGCCCACGGCCGCGGCGGCCAGCGAGAGCCGGGCGGCGTGCATCTCGCCCGCGCGCTCCACGAGCCGGGTGAGACCGAAGACGACCAGCGCGACCAGCACCACGGTGATCGTCGCGTCGGCCGTCGCCCCGCCGCGGGTGGCGTCGATCAGCGCCGCGCTCGCCACCACCAGCGGCGCGAGCACGCGCGCGGTATCACGATGGGCACTGGTCAGCAGCAGCGCACCGGCCAGGAAGCCCAGGATCCCGGTGGAGACGCCGCCGATGACGCTCGCCGTGTAGACGAGGGCGGCCTGCGCGGCGAGCAGCCACCACTTCCTGAGCTTCAGCAGGTAGAGGACCTGCACGCCGAACACCGCCAGCGCGATCGGCGCACCCGCGACCACGTAGACGCTCGCGAGCGCGGCCAGCACAACGACGACGATCATCCGCGCCAGACGCACTCGGACCCCTTCGGCAAACGACGACCACCCCGGCGTCGCACGGGCATGACGCGCGGCGCGCGACAGGCCGCGGTGCGTGCTCCGCCCCCGCTCCCCGCCTCCTGATCAGGAGAGGACGACGGCGGCCACGACCAGCGCGAGCGCGGCGGCCAGGACGGCCAGGGCGGAGGGCGACCAGGTGACCCGGGCCTCGCCGGTGGACGTCTGCCGGCGCGACCTGCTCATCTCCTCAAGCTGCTGGGCCACCCAGTCGGCGTGGGTGCGTCCGCCCACGGCCGCCGTGGCCCGCTCGACACGGTCCTTCGACGAGGCCGCCTTGACGGCCTGCCCGGCGGCCCTGGCCCGCTCCCGCGCCGTGGCCTGCGGTGTCCAGCAGCGTACGGCCGTCCCGCCCGACTCGATCACGATGGCGCTGGTGACCGAGAGGTCGTCGACGGCGTTCCAGGGGATGTAGGCGTTCCTGAGCACGTTGCGGACGCGGACCCCGCCCTCCTCGGCGAGGATGGCGGGCCGCAGCGCCATGACGAAGACCAGGGCCGTGATGACGCCGAGCACCGCCCCCGCGATCAGCGCGCTGGGCATCCGGCCGTGGGCGATCAGGTCCCAGGTGTTCCAGGCGGCGAACACCAGCCAGGCCCACCCGAAGATCCAGGCCAGCTTGGACCGGTAGACCTGCGGCTTCACGCGCCCTGCCGCATCCGTGCGAAGGCGGGCTTGATCACGCCGTTGATCAGCGCGAGCCGCTCGTCGAACGGGATGAACGCCGACTTCATCGCGTTGACGGTGAACCACTGCAGGTCGTCCCAGCCGTAGCCGAAGGCGTCCACCAGCTCCGCGAACTCCCGCGACACGCTGGTGCCGCTCATCAGCCGGTTGTCGGTGTTGACCGTCACGCGGAAGTACAGGCGGCGCAGCAGGCCGATCGGGTGTTCGGCGATCGACGGGGCGGCCCCGGTCTGCAGGTTGGAGGTCGGGCACATCTCCAGCGGGATGCGCTTGTCACGGACGTAGGCCGCGAGCCTGCCGAGCTTGGCCTCGCCGTCCGCCGGCACCGTGATGTCGTCGATGATCCGCACCCCGTGGCCCAGCCGGTCGGCGCCGCACCACTGGATGGCCTGCCAGATCGACGGCAGTCCGAAGGCCTCCCCCGCGTGGATCGTGAAGTGGGCGTTCTCCCGCTGGAGGTACTCGAAGGCGTCGAGGTGCCGCGTGGGCGGATATCCGGCCTCCGCGCCCGCGATGTCGAACCCGACCACGCCGAGGTCCCGGTAGCGTACGGCGAGCTCGGCGATCTCCATCGAGCGCGCCTGGTGGCGCATCGCGGTGAGCAGCGTGCCGACCCTGATGCGCGTGCCGCCGTCGGGTGCGGCCGAGCCGAGCCGGAACCCCTCCAGCACGGCCTCCACGACCTCGTCCAGCGACAGGCCCTGTGAGGTGTGCTGTTCCGGCGCGAAACGGACCTCGGCGTAGATCACGCCGTCGTCCGCCAGGTCCTCGGCACACTCGGCGGCCACCCTGACCAGCCCGTCACGGGTCTGCATGACCCCGACCGTGTGGGTGAACGTCTCCAGGTAACGCTCCAGCGACCCCGAGTCCGCCGCCTCCCTGAACCAGGCCCCCAGCTTGTCGGGGTCGTACGTGGGCAGTTCGTGTCCGCACTCCCGGGCGAGCTCCACGATCGTCCCGGCCCGCAGCCCGCCGTCGAGATGGTCGTGCAGGAGCACCTTGGGCACCCTGCGGATCTCCTCCAGAGTGGGCAACTCGTTCATTCGCCCTCCTCACCGCGGTCGTACATCCGGCAATCCTATCCACGGACCCGGATCGGGCGGTCTGGCGAGATCCGCCGTCGCTCAGTCCTCGCGGTTGGCGGTGTCCGGGGAGAACGCGGGCAGGCAGACCGCCACGTACTCGGCGCCGGACGGACCGGCACTGTAGCGGATCTTCTCTCCCGGCTCGCTGGCGAACGCCTGGCCCGCCTCCACGACGGTCGTCCCGCCCTCGTGCTCCACGACGACCGAACCCTTGAGGACGAGCGTGTACTCGGCGAACGCGGGGGCCTGCGCGGGCTCGCTCCAGCCCGCGGGCGCCACCATGTGGGCGATGGAGACCTGTTCGTCGCCGCTGTTGACGCGGCCGACGTACTCGTCGATGACCTTGCCGCCCGGCACCGGCACCCGGGTGGGTCCCTCGATCTTCCTGACCATGCCGACCAGTGTCGCAGTGGGCGGCGCCCGCCACGAGCCCGGGGGCCCACGCTCCCCCGGGCTCGCACCACCGAGGTGGTCAGACGAGTTCCGGCACCGGTTGTTCCTCCCTGGCCTCGACCGGCCGCCGGAACCGGAGCCCCGAGACGGCGACCGCCAGGCCGGCGAGGGCGAACCCGGCCGAGACCAGGATCGCGGCGCGGAACCGGACGATCGGGTCACCGCCGTCCGCCCCCGCGGTGAGGACGGCCGTGACGATCGCCAGCACCACCGCGCCGCCGACCTGCCCGGAGGTGTTCAGCAGCCCGGAGGCGAGCCCCTGCTCCTCGTCGTCGACCCCGGCGGTCGCCTGGATGTTGAGCGAGGGGAAGGACAGCGCGAACGCGACGCCCAGCAGGAGCATGCCGGGCAGCACCATCGTGAACAGGCCGGGGTGCAGGTCCACCCGCAGGAACACCGCGTAGCCCGCGAGCAGCGCGACCGACCCCACCACGATGAGGCGCGCGGTGCCGAAGCGGTCGGCGAGCTTGCCCATCGTGGTCGAGCCGACCGCGACCAGCAGTCCGGCCGGAAGGAACGCCAGCGCGGTCGCCAGAGCGCTCCAGCCCAGGAGGTTCTGGAAGTACTGCATCGCCACGAACTGGAAGCCGACGTACGAGCCGAACAGGATGACCAGCCCGACGTTGGCCCGGACGAGCGGTGCGGAGCGCAGGATGCCGAGCCGGACCAGCGGGTGCCGCACCCTCCGCTCCAGCCGGACGAACAGGCCGACCAGGGCGGCGGACGCCGCCAGCGACACCACGGTGCGCACCACGCTCACCTTGGGCGCCTCGACCACGGCGAAGACCATGAGCAGCATCGCGGCCGTGATGGTCACGGCGCCGAGGAGGTCGTGGCCGCCCTCCCCGCGCTCATCGCTCCGCTCCAGCAGGCGCGCCCCGGCCACCAGCGCGATGATCGCCACCGGTACGGGCATGAGGAACGTCCAGCGCCATCCGATCTCGGTGAGCACGCCGGACAGCACCAGCCCGAGCGAGAAGCCGCTGGCGCCGGAGGCGGTGAAGATGCTCAGCGCCCGGTTGCGGGCGGGCCCTTCGGCGAAGGTCGTGGTGATGATGGACAACGCGGCCGGCGCGGTGAACGCGGCGCTGACGCCCTTCGCGAAACGGGCCGCGATCAACAGCGTCCCGTCGCTCATGAGCCCGCCGAGCAGCGAGGCGACGGCGAAGAGGACCAGGGCCGACAGGAACACCCGGCGACGGCCGAGCAGGTCGGCGGTCCGGCCCCCGAGCAGCAGCAGACCGCCGTACCCCAGCACGTAACCGCTCACCACCCACTGCAGCGAGGAGGTGGTCATCCCGAGATCGGCCTGGATGGACGGAAGCGCCACCCCGACCATCGACACGTCGAGGGCGTCGAGGAACACGACGGCGCAGAGCACCGTGAGGGCACCCCACAGGCGGGCCCCCCAGCGCTCGTCCTTGGTGGAGGAAATCATGGGCCAGAACTTACATGCACGCGCATTCAATGCACAAGCATTTAATGTTGTTGCATGTAGTTTGCACCGGTGGTATGGTCGCGCGCAGAAAGGCGGTCTCGCATGAACGACACCGACACCGATTTCGTGGTCATGGCCTGGCGCGCGCTGCTCGCCCGTCACGCCGAGGTGTCATGCGTCCTGGAGCGCGAGCTCAGCGACAAGCACGGGCTCGGAGTGAGCGAGTTCGAGGTGCTGGAGCGCCTCGCGGAGGGCCGGTCGTCCTGCCAGGAGCCCGGCGAGGTCAAGTTCCGCGTGCAGGGCCTCGCCGACCAGGTCCACCTGAGCCAGAGCGCGCTCTCCCGCCTCATCGCACGGCTGGAACGCGAGGGACTGGTCGCCCGCGCCCTGTGCGAGGCGGACCGGCGCGGAGTGTTCGTGCATATCACCGAGGAGGGCCGCCGCCGGCACGCCGAGGCGACCCCCACCCACAGAGCCGTTCTGTCCGCGCACCTGTTCCCGCACCTCGTCGACGCCGGCTGCGCGAAACCGGCCGAGGACGCCGCTCCGGAGGACGCGACCTCCCGCCACGCCTGACCGCCACGGGCGGGTCGGTCAGGCGGTGCCCGCGAGGGCCAACGGGACGCCGTCCGGGTCGACGAGCAGTCCGTCCGCCGCGACCCGGGCGCCGGACGCGACCAGCCTCCCGGCCTCCCTCCCGGGGTCGTCCACGGCGAGGGCGACGTGCCGGAAGCCGCGCCGGCCGGGGTCGGCCGTCCACGGGCTCGGCGTCGTCGCCGCGGTGAACGTGAACACCTCCAGTACGGCAGGCCCCGCCAGCAGGTAGGTGATCAGGAAGCCCCGGGGATCCTGGTCCTGGGTGATCTGCCCGATCACCTCGTACCCGAGCGTGTCGCGGTAGAAGGCCAGCGCGGCGTCGAGCCCTCCCGACGTGACCGCCACGTGGTCGAAGACCGGCGGCGCCGTACGCGGCCTGCTCAGGGTGGCCAGCCGTTCGCGTTCGGCGAGTTCGGGCGAGGCGACGCGGTGATACCGCAGGTAGTTGTCGGTGATCTCCAGGTGCGTGCCGTCCGGGTCCTGGAAGAACGCGATGCGCACGCCGCCGACCGCGTCGAGCGGCGGGAGCGTGAAGGGCACCCCGGCGTCGCGGACGCGCTCGGCCCGCAGGTCGACGTCCCCGACCTTGAAGCCGATGTGCCGGATGCCGCGCTGGAGGTCGTCGTTCACCCAGCCGCCGAGGTCGCCGTCGCCCGTCTCGACGAGCTTGAGCAGCACGGGGCCCGCCGTCAGCCAGGCCACCCCCGCCCCTCCGCCGGGGCCCTCCACCTCGGCGAGGTCCAGCAGGCTCCGGTAGAAGTCGAGCGAACGGGCCAGATCGGCGACGCCGATCTCGACATGCCGGATGTCCCTGGACACGTGCCTCCCTCCGTCGCGGCCCGCCCCGGCACCGCCGGTCACGAAGCCCTGATCTCTACGCACATGAGACTTTCCCATATCTCTCCGGACGCAGGCCGGGCGCCAGGGCCAGCGTGACCGCGACGGAGACCGCGGCCATCGCGGCCATGGCGGCCGAGGCCGAGGTGAGCTGGGCGACGGAACCGGCGATCGCGGCGCCGACCCCCTGCATGGTCATCGTGCCGGACGACTGCAGCCCCAGCGCCTGCCCGCTCATCTCCTCGGGCGTGACGGCCATGAGGCGTTCCTGGAGAAGCAGGCCGGCCGAGTATCCGGCCGAGGCGAGCACCACGGCCGCGACCGCGAGCGGCAGGGCAGGGCGCAGGAGGAAGACCAGGTACGGCACGGCCAGCAGCAGCCGCAGCGGAGCGCTCAGCCGCTCGCGCCACCACTTCGGGACGAACCGCCCCAGCAGGGTGTCTCCCGCGAGCATCCCCGCGGCGGCGGAGGCGAACAGCGTCCCTGCGTGCCGCGGATCATAGGCGACGTACAGCGACTCGCAGCCGACGATCAGTCCGTTGGGCACCCACAGGGCCAGGTAGAGACGACGGCGCGCCGGCGACGACCACAGCCTTCGATTGGTCCGCCACGTCTCAGCCGGCGAGGGCCGTCCCTGTGCCCGGGGCGGACGGGCGGCGAGACCCCATCGGGCGACGAGGGCGGCGACGAGGTCCAGCCCCGCCCCCACGAGCAGGGTGCCGCGCGGGGAGAGGGCGGTCACGAGCACGCCCCCGGCGGCGAAACCCACGATCTGCTGGACGCCGGCCGACATGCTGAGCACCGAACGGCCCAGCAGGTATCCGTCCCTCGGCAGGATCTCGTTGAGCAGCCCGAACCTGACCCCGCTGCCGAGGGACGCGGCGAGCCCCATGCCGAGGACGACGGCGAACAGCGCCCACAGCGGCAGGCCGGGTACGGCGAGCACGACCGTGCCGCCGCAGAACACCAGCGCCAGGCCCGTCATCGCGGCGCGCGGGGGCAGCCGGTCGGCCGCCGACATCAGCGCCACCGCCCCGAGCACCTGGGAGAAGGACGCGCCGAACATGCTCAGCGCCGACAGCAGCGGCGACCGCGTCGTCCCGTACACGAGCGTGCCGAGCGCCAGGCCGCTCATGGTCGAGGCCGCCACCTGCGCGGAGGAGAAGACGAACAGGGGCGTGAACTCGGGCGTGCGGAAGAGGTCCCGATAAGTACGCATGGCAGGACCTTCCATCACCGCTTCGCGTCGCCGTTACTGTTTCGCGGGGAGGCGAAACGTGGGCTGGTGGCTGGTGAACGCCGACACTCTCGCGGAGAGCCGGTTCGTCGTGTCCCCGCTCGCCGAGGCCACCGCCTGCCTGCTCAGCTTGGAGAAGGCGTCGGCCCGGAACCCGGCGGAGCGCGCCTGGCTGGACACGCACCTGCCCGCGTACCGCGCACACCTGGCCGGTGATCCGGTCACCGCGCTGCTGCTGAAGGCCGCGCGGGGACGCGGCTGGATCGCCGACTTCCTCACGCCCGCACCGTCGGGCGAGGGCGACGCGGTCTTCGAGGAGGAGGTGGCCCGCGTCCGCGCGGCCCCGCCCGAGACCGCGCACGCCGACATCGAGGTGGCGCTGCGCGGGCCGCTGCCTGCTCCGCTGCGGCGTACGGACCTGCCCGAGCGCGCGGCGGACCTGCTGGAGTGGGTGTGGACCCGGATCGTGCTGCCCGACTGGCCACGGCGACGGCGGATCCTGGAGGCCGACGTCGTCGCCCGCGCGGACCGGCTGAGCCGGGACGGCTGGGCCGCCGCGCTCGACGACATGCGGCCGGGGATGCGGTGGCTCGGCGCCGACCGGCTGCAGATCAACACCTTCGACTACCCGCCGAGGCGGATCGGCGGGGCCAGGCTGATGTTCGTCCCGGTCACGCCGCGCGAGGCGTGGGCCACCTGGGCCGACCGCCGCTACGCCCTGGTCTACCCCTGCTCCGGCGCGTTGGCGGAGCCCGGCGGCCCGGCGGCGCCCGAGGCGCTGGGCAGGCTGCTCGGACCGGCGAGGGCGCGGGTGCTCGTGCTGCTCGCCGCGCCGAAGAGCACCACCCACCTCGTGGCGCTCACCGGCCGGCCGCTCGGGTCCGTCGGCCGCCATCTCAGGGTGCTGCTCGACGCCGGTCTCGTACGGCGCCGCCGCGCCGGGCGGTCCGTCCTGTACTACCGCACGCCCCTCGGCGACGCACTCGCGGAGACCGATACCGAATATCGTTCGTTATAATGAACGTATGGTTCTGTTCAGGATGACATCGTGAGCGGGGCGGCGGCGGCGATCGGTGCGCAGATCCGGCTGCGCCGGCAGCAGCGCGGGATGAGCGCGGCCGAGCTCGCCCGCCGGGCCGGTCTCGGCAAGGCGACGCTGTCCAGCCTGGAGGCGGGCACCGGCAATCCGACGATCGAGACGCTGGAAGCCGTCGCCCTGGCCCTGCACATTCCCCTGACCGACCTGCTGACCAGGGACACCGACGCCGGTCCCGTCCACCTGCCCTCGACGCTCGCGGCCTCCGACGGTCCGACACGCGAACTGCTGCGCCGCATCGGCAGCGGGCACAGCCTGGAGCTGTGGCGGCTGCGCATGCCCCCGCGCACCGACCTAGACGGCATCCCGCACGCCCCCGGCACCGTCGAACACCTGCTGGTCGCCGCGGGCGAGGTCACGGCCGGGCCGGCCGACGACCCCCGCCTCCTCACGCCGGGCGACCTGCTGGCCTTCGCCGGTGACCGCCCGCACCGTTACAGCACCGGCGACGGCCCGGCGGACGTCACGGTCGTCATCGCCTCGCCCGTGACCGGCTGAGCCGATCGAATCCCCACCACGGCCGGCCAGACCGGCCAGGAAGGACCAGCCCATGTCGTGGTTGCCGATACTCCCCCTGCTCGGCGTCTGGATCCTGGTTGTGATGAGCCCGGGCCCCGACTTCCTCATCGTGCTCAGACACTCGGCCGGCGGGTCACGGCGCAGCGGCGTACGCGTGGCCGCAGGCGTCGTCACCGGCATCGGGGTGTGGGCGGTCGCCGGTCTGTTCGGCGTCACCATGCTCGTCCAGCGGTTCGAGTGGCTCTACACCGCCGCCCGCGTCGCCGGCGCGCTGTTCCTCGTCGGGTTCGGCGTCGCGACCATCCGGGCCGCCCGCAAGCGGTCGCCCCAGGCCGACGACGAGCCGCCGGCCATCGCCGCGCGCCGTCCGGGCAGACTGCGTGAGTGGCGCGCCGGGCTGCTGACCAACCTCGCCAACCCGAAGGCTCTGGTCTTCTTCGGCGCCCTGTTCGCCAGCCTGCTCCCGCACCACGCGAACCTCGTCATGCGGGCGGTCACGCTCGGCGCGATGCTGGCCGTCGCGTTCGCCTGGTTCTCCGCCGTGGCCTTCCTGGCCGGCAGCCCGTGGATCACCAGGGGCTACGGGCGGCTGAGGAAGAGGCTCGACCTGCTCACCGGCGGGCTGTTCGTCGGCATGGGCGCGCTGCTCATCCCCCGCTGAACCGGGCCGGAACGCGCGGGAGGTCAGGCGGTGACGCGGTCGATGACCAGGGGCAGCAGGTCCGCGCCGCCGTCCACGCCGATCTCGTACGCGCCGTCGAGCGCCTGGAGGGCCCGGTCGAACCGGCCGGCCTCGTCGGCGTACAGGGTCATCAGCGGGGCGCCGGCCCGGACCTCGTCGCCGGGCTTGGCGTGCAGGACGACGCCCGCGCCCGCCGACACCGGGTCCTCCTTGCGGGCCCGTCCGGCGCCGAGCCGCCAGGCCGCCACGCCGACCTTGAGCGCGTCGAGCGTGACCAGCGTGCCCGAGGCGGGAGCGGTCACCACGGCCGACTCGGCGGCCTTCGGCAGCGGCGCGTCCGGGTCGCCGCCCTGGGCGGTGATCATTCGCCGCCAGGCGTCCATCGCCGAGCCGTCCTTGAGCGCCTCCTCGGGATCCCGGGCGCCCGGGACCGCGGCGGCCTCCAGCATCTCCCTGGCCAGCCGTACGGTGAGTTCGACCACGTCGGCGGGGCCGCCGCCGGCGAGCACCTCGACGGACTCCTCGACCTCGAGCGCGTTGCCCACCTTCAGGCCCAGCGGCCGGTCCATCGCGGTCAGCAGGGCGACCGTGCGCACCCCGGCGTCGGTGCCGAGCTCGACCATCGTCCGCGCCAGCTCCCGGGCGTCGTCCACGTTCTTCATGAACGCGCCCGAGCCGGCCTTCACGTCGAGCACGAGCGAGCCCGTGCCCTCGGCGATCTTCTTGGACATGATCGAGGAGGCGATCAGCGGGATCGACTCGACCGTGCCGGTGACGTCGCGCAGCGCGTAGAGCTTCTTGTCGGCCGGTGCGAGGCCCGCGCCCGCAGCGCACACGACCGCCCCGGCCGAGCGGATCACTGCCAGCATCTCGTCGTTCGACAGCGACGCCCGCCAGCCGGGGATCGACTCCAGCTTGTCCAGCGTGCCGCCGGTGTGCCCGAGACCCCGCCCGGAGAGCTGCGGCACGTACGCGCCGCAGGCGGCGACCAGCGGGGCCAGCGGCAGGGTGATCTTGTCGCCGACCCCGCCGGTGGAGTGCTTGTCGGCCGTGGGCCGGTCGAGGGCGGACCAGTCCATCCGCTCCCCCGACCTGATCATGGCCTGGGTCCAGTCCGCGATCTCCCTGCGGTTCATGCCGTTCAGCAGGATCGCCATCAGCAGCGCCGACATCTGCTCGTCGGCCACCTCGCCGCGCGTGTACGCGTCGATCACCCAGTCGATCTGGGCGGCCGACAGCTCGCCGCGGTCCCGCTTGGCGACGATGACCTCGATCGCGTCGAACCCCACGTTTCCCCCTTTATCGCGAAAGGTCGTCTGGCCCGAAGGCGAACGGCAGGAAGTCCGCCATCCGCATCGGCCCGTCGGGCGTCTCCACCAGCAGATCGGCGCCGCCGTGCTCGAACAGCAGCTGGCGGCAGCGCCCGCACGGCATCAGCAGCTCGCCGTGGCCGTCCACGCAGGTGAAGGCCACCAGCCGGCCGCCGCCACTCGCGTGCAGCGCCGAGACGAGCCCGCACTCGGCGCACAGCCCGATGCCGTACGACGCGTTCTCCACGTTGCAGCCGGTGACGGTGCGGCCGTCGTCGGCCAGCGCCGCCGCGCCCACCGGGAACTTCGAGTACGGCGCGTACGCGTGGGTCATGGCCTCGCGGGCCGCCTCGCGCAGCGCCTCCCAGTCGATGGTCATTTCGCCTGCCCCCTTCGGTACGGAACGCCGTCGGCCGCCGGCATCCGCAGCCGCTGTGACGCCAGCGACAAAACCAGCAGCGTGGTCAGGTGGGGGGTGAACGAGGTGAACTGCTCCGGAACGGTGTCCGTCAGGGCGAAGACCGCGAACACCGCGATCGCCACGATTCCGGTGACGAGCGCCGCGACCCCCCGCCGCTGCCGTACGAGCTGGTAGACCGCCACGGCGGCGAGCAGCAGCGCGACGACCAGCAGCAGCGCGTGCACTGAGATGCCGCCCTGGCGGAGCTGGAGCGCGTCGGTGTAGCCGAACAGCGCGGCGCCCCCGGCGAGCCCGCCCGGCCGCCAGTTGCCGAAGATCATGGCGGCGAGGCCGATGTAGCCGCGCCCGCCCGTCTGGCCGTCCCGGTAGATGCCGGCGGCCACCAGCGACAGGAACGCGCCGCCGAGACCGGCGAGCAGGCCGGAGACGAGCACCGCGGCCCACTTGTAGAGGTAGACGTTCACGCCCAGCGACTCGGCCGCGACCGGCCGCTCGCCGCACGCCCGCAGGCGCAGCCCGAAGGGCGTGCGCCACAGGATGTAGAGCGACAGCGGGACCAGCAGGATCGCCAGGATCGTGAACCAGGACACGCCCTGGGTGATGCCCCGCAGCACGCCCGCGAAGTCGGACAGCACGAACCAGTGGTTCGCCTCGACGGTACGCAGCGGGTCGTCGAGGAAGCCCAGGCTCACCGTGCCCATCTTCGGCAGCGGCGGGGAGTTCTTGGTGCCGCCGCCCGGCATGCCGTTGAAGACGAGCTGGGACAGGTACTGCGTGACGCCGACGCCGACGATGTTGATCGCCACACCGGAGATGATGTGGTCGACGCCGAAGGTCACGGTCGCGACCGCGTGGATCGCCGCGCCCAGCGCCCCGCCGATCGCGCCGGCGAGCACGCCCGCCCACGGACTGTGGAACTGGAGCGCGCCCCAGGCGCCGAACCACGTGCCGAGCACCATCATGCCTTCGAGGCCGATGTTGACCACGCCGGCCCGCTCCGACCACAGGCCGCCGAGCCCCGCGAGGCCGATCGGCACGGCGAGGCCGAGCGCGGCGCTGACCGTGCCCGCCGACGTGATGTCGTTCGCCCCGGTCACCAGGCGCGCGACCGACAGCAGCACCACCAGCCCGGCCAGCCCGAGCAGGAGCACCGGCGCCGACAGCCGGAACCGCCGCGCCGGAGGCGTCTCGACCGGGCGCTCGACCGGAAGGTCCGTCGCCGTCATGCCGTCTCCTCAGTTCCGTCCGCCGCGCCGCGTTCACCGATTCGCCCGCTCATACCGCCGCCTCCGCCTTGGGCGGCTCCGCCGGGGCGGCGAGCTGGCGGCTCACCCGGCGCTGCTCCGCCACGAGCCGGTACCGGTGGACCAGCTCGTACGCGATGATCACGGAGAGCACGACGACGCCCTGCATGATCTGGACGATCTCCTTGGAGATGTCGAGCAGCTGGAGCTGGTTCGACGAGTTGTCCAGGAAGCTCCACAGCAGCGCGCCGACCGCCATGCCGACCGGGCTGTTGCGGCCGAGCAGGGCGATCGCGATGCCGGTGAAGCCGAGACCGGCCGGGAAGTTGTTGCTGTACTTGTAGGAGGCGCCGAGCAGCTCCGGCATGCCGATCAGGCCCGCGATCGCCCCCGACATGACCATCGTGACGACGATCATCTTCTTCACGCCGACCCCGCTGGCCACCGCGGCCGACTCGGACTTGCCGGTCGCCCGCAGCTCGAAGCCGAACCGGGTGCGGTTGAGCACGACCCAGTACGCGGCGCCGAGCAGGATCGCGACCACGATGAACCCGTTGACCAGCACCGGCGTGCCCGCGACGAGCGGGATGCCGGGCACGTGCGCGTCGTCGGGGATCGGCCGGGTGCCGAGGTCGTTGCCGGTCAGCACGCCGAAGTGCTCGCTGACCAGCCAGGACCCGAGGCCCGTGGCGATCGCGTTCAGCATGATGGTCGAGATGACCTCGCTCACGCCCCGGTAGACCCGGAGCAGGCCGGCGATGGCGGCCCACAGCGCCCCGACGACCACCGCGGCGACGACCACGAGGACGATGTTCAGCACGCCCGGGACGACGGCGGCGCCGCCGAGCCCGGCCGCGATCACGGCCGCCAGGCGGTACTGGCCGTCCACGCCGATGTTGAAGAGGTTCATCCGGAAGCCGACGGCCACCGCGAGCGCGGAGATGTAGTACATGACCCCGGTGTTGAGGATCATGACCATCGACCGCGGCTGGGTGCCGTAGTCCGCGAGCGTGGTGAACGCCTCCACCGGCTCCTTGCCGGCGACGAGCAGGACCACCGAGGTGATCAGCACCGCGAAGACGATCGCGACGACCGGCGCGGCCACGGCGAGCCAGCCGCCCAGCCGGACCCGGCCGAGCACCCGGTCGAGGAAGCCGTTCATACGCCCTCCCCGGCGCCGGTCATCGCCGAGCCCAGTTGCTCGGGCGTCACGTTCGCGGGATCGACGTCGGCGACGATCCTGCCGCGCAGGATCACCTTGAGCGTGTCGGACAGCCCGATCAGCTCGTCCAGGTCCGCGGAGATCAGCAGCACGGCCAGCCCGGCGGCACGCGCGGTGCGCAGGTGGTCCCAGATCGCCGCCTGCGCGCCGATGTCGACGCCGCGGGTGGGATGGCTGGCGATGAGCAGCACGGGGTCACCGCTCATCTCGCGGCCGACGATCAGCTTCTGCTGGTTGCCGCCGGACAGCGCGGCGGCGTCCACGTCGATCCCGGGGGTGCGGACGTCGTAGTCCTCGACGATCCGCCGGGTGTCGGCCCGCGCGCCCGCGCGGTCGATCCAGGGCCCCCTGACGTTCGGCCTGCGCGTCTGGTGACCGAGGATGCGGTTCTCCCACAGTGGGGACTCCAGCAGCAGGCCGTGCCGGTGGCGGTCCTCAGGGATGTAGCCGATCCCGCCCGCGCGCCGTCTGAGCGTCGGCCACTGGGAGATGTCGGCGCCGCCGAGGGTGAGCGCGGCCACCTCGCAGGGGCGCATGCCCATGATCGCCTCGACCAGTTCCGCCTGGCCGTTGCCCTCGACGCCCGCGATGCCGAGCACCTCGCCCTTGCGGATGTCGAAGCTCACGTTCTCGACCACCGGCCGCCCGTCGCCGGTGCGCACGGTCAGGTCGCGTACGGACAGGGCGACGACGTCGGTGACGGTCGACTCGCGGGTCTCGGGGCTGGGCAGCGCGCTGCCGACCATGAGCTCGGCGAGCTTGCGGGAGGTCACGTCCTTCGGGTCCACGGTCGCGACCGTGGTGCCGCGCCGGATGACGGTGATGGCGTCGGCGACCCGCAGCACCTCGTCCAGCTTGTGGGAGATGAACAGGATCGTCAGTCCCTCGCGGACCAGGCCGCGCAGGTTGTCGAACAGCTCGTCCACCTCGTGCGGCACGAGCACGGCGGTCGGCTCGTCCAGGATCAGGATGCGGGCGCCCCGGTAGAGCACCTTCAGGATCTCCACCCGCTGGCGGTCGCCGACCCCCAGCTCCTCCACCGGCACGTCGGGGCGCACGCCCAGGCCGTACGCGTCGGAGATGTCCTTGATCTTCCTGCGCGCGGCGGCGAAGTCGAGGGCGACCCCGCCTCGGCGGGGCTCGCTGCCGAGCACCACGTTCTCCAGGACGGTCAGGTTGTCGGCCAGCATGAAGTGCTGGTGGACCATCCCGATGCCGGCGGAGATGGCGTCGGCGGGAGTGTGGAACCCCACGGGTGACCCGTCGACGCGGATCTCGCCCTCGTCGGGCCGCTGCATCCCGTAGAGGATCTTCATGAGCGTGGACTTGCCCGCGCCGTTCTCGCCGACGATGGCGTGGATGTGCCCTCGGGCGACGCGGAGGTGGATGTCGCTGTTGGCGACGACTCCCGGGAACCTCTTGGTGATCCCGGCGAGCTCTACTGCGGGTGCCGTAGCGGTGGCGACGGTAATGACGGCCTCCTCCTCGCGGAGTGCCCGATGACGGTCAAGTGGTAGTCAGAGTAGAACAAAAGGGCCCGGGGCGGGTGCCACCGGGCCCCTTGATTGCGCAGGTCAGGAGCTCGGGACCGAGATCTCGCCGCTGATGATCTTCTGCTTGTACTCGTCGATCTTCGGCTTGATGTCGTCGATCTTGCCGCCGGTTGTGGAGTAGTCGACGCCGCCGGCCTTGAGGTCGTAGATGGCCGGACCGGGCTTGACCGTGCCGGAGGTGAAGTTCTTCAGGAAGTCGAAGACGGCCACGTCGACCTTCTTGATCATTGACGTCATGATCACGTCCTTGAAGTCGGCGTACGCCGGGAGGGCCGCCTGGTCGGAGTCGACCCCGATCGCCATCGCCTTGGCGGCCTTGGCCGCCTCGAACACGCCCCCGCCGGAGCCGCCGGCCGCCTGGTAGACCACGTCCGCGCCGGCGTCGTACATGCCCGTCGCGGCGGTCTTGCCCTTGGCCGGGTCGCCGAAGCCGCCGAAGTCCGGGGGCTGGGTGAGGTACTTGGTCTGAATCTTGATGTCCGGCTTGACGGCCTTCGCACCGGCCTCGAAGCCCGCCTCGAACTTGTGGATCAGCGGCACGTCGACGCCGCCCACGAAGCCGATGTTGCCCTTCTCGGACTTCAGCGCCGCCGCGGCGCCGACGAGGAAGGACCCCTGCTCCTCGGCGAACATCAGGTTGGTGATGTTGTCGGCCTTGGCGGCGTCGTCGTCGACGATGGCGAACTTGACGTCGGGGAACTCCTTGGCGACCTTCACCAAGGGGCCCGAGTAGACGAAGCCCACCGCGATGACCGGGTTGTACCCGCCGTTGGCGAGCAGGCGCAGCCGCTCCTCCTTCTGGGCGTCGGTCTCCCCCGCCGTCGCCTCCAGTTCCTTCTTCTCGATCTTCAGCTCCGACTCGGCCTGGTCGAGGCCCCTGGCGGCGGCGTCGTTGAACGAACCGTCGCCGCGGCCGCCGATGTCGTACGCCATGCCCACCTTCGCGCCGGCGGCGGCGGGCGCGGAGGACGCGCCGGCCGTGGCTCCGGTGGTGGTGTCGTCGCCGCCCCCACACGCGGCGGCGGCCATGAGCAAGGCGCCACCCATGGTGGCGGCGGCCAGTCTGCTAACTCGATTGCGGAGCAAGGTGTTGACTCCCCTTCCGTTCCCCGCCGTCCCTCGTCGCACGCACGCAGGAACGCACGGCAACCCTGCACGGAAGATAGTTGTTTGACCTGCATAGACCAAACCCGCATACCACTCCGCAACATGTCCGTTATTGAGCCCAGTCCGGGCTGTGACCCGGGGACAGCCTGGGAAAACTCGGTCATACGGACCGGACGATCACGTGGGTGGGCGGTCTGCGCGGCGAGGGCGGCGCGGAGGCGTCAAGCGAGAACCCGGGCGGTGCGGCAGGTCGGGACCCGGCACGCACCGCCCCGACGTGTCAGCGGTTGCCGCCCCACAGGGCGGTGAGCGCGGTGGCGGCGAGCACCTTGACGCCGACGCCGATGGCGCGCTCGTCCACGTCGAACTGCGGCCGGTGGAGGTCGACCTCGTCCACGACACCCGGCGGCCGGGTGCCGAGCCGGGCGAGCGCGCCGGGCACCGATTCGAGGTACCAGGAGAAGTCCTCGCCGCCGAGGCTCTGCGGGGTGGGCACGGCCCTGCCCTCGCCGATGACCTGGATGACCGCGTCGTGCAGCATCTGGATGCTGGTGGCCTCGTTCACCGTGGGCGGCGTGCCGCGCCGGTAGTCGATCTCGGCGTCCACGCCGTACGCGCAGGCGACCGAGTCGAGCAGCGCCTTGACGAGGTCGGGGGCCTGGTGCCAGGCCTCCTCGTCCAGCGACCTGACCGTGCCCTGGGCCATCCCGACGTCCGGTATCGCGTTGGCCACGGACCCGGCCGAGATCTGGCCCCACACGAGGCTGAGGCTGGACCGGGGGTCCACGCGCCGCGACAGCGCGGCCGGCAGCTCGGTGACGATCTTGCTGAGCGCGTAGACGAGGTCCACGGTCAGGTGGGGCCGGGCGGTGTGCCCGCCGGGGCCGGCCACCCGGATGCGCAGGCTGTCGCACGACCCGGTGATCGGGCCGGTACGCAGGCCGACGTGGCCGGCGTCGAGGCGCGGGTCGCAGTGCAGCGCGAAGATGCGGTCGACGTCGTTCAGGCCGCCGTCGCGCATGACCTCCAGGGCGCCGCTCGCCACCTCCTCGGCGGGCTGGAAGATCAGCCGTACCCGGCCGGGAAGCGCGCCGGCGTCGGCCTGCGACGCCAGGAACAGCCCCGCGCCGAGGACCATGGTCGTGTGCACGTCGTGGCCGCAGGCGTGGCAGGCGTTCGGGTTCGTGGAGCGATAGGGGACGTCCTTCTCGTCCTCCATCGGCAGCGCGTCGATGTCGGCGCGCAGGGCGATCGTCGGCCCTTCGCCCCGGCCGAGGTCCACCCACAGGCCGGTCCCGCGGGACAGCGGGTGCGGCGTGAGACCGGCGTCGGTCATGCGCTCGGCGATCTTCTCCGTCGTGCGATGCTCGCTGAAGGCGATCTCCGGATGCGCGTGCAGATCGCGCCGGAACTCGATCAGCTCATCGTTGTGCTCGCGAAGGAAGTCCGCCAGTTGCCCGGCCAGGTCGGCACTTCCCGGCACGGCCGCGTCCGGCGTAGCGAGCTTCGATGAGGTGGCCACGGGTCTTCCCTTCTCCGGTGAGCCGTCCCGGCCACGGGTCATCGGATCGTCCATATGATCACTAAAAGTCATGAAAAAGCCCAGAAGGGTCGAGCGGGCGTGACTCGCCTCCACCGACCCTTCATTCACAATCCTTCCATGCCGCGACCCCTTGATACGGCGGATTGCCCAGTATTTACACCGGTCACCGCCTGTTGTCAGAACTGCGGCGAAGTTTCCCGGTACATGTCAGGCGTACCCCTTCAGGAGCCCGAATGTCCGGCGTCGCGGTTGGGGTTCGACGTCACGAACCTGTCCTCGGCGAGCTCGATGATCGTGGCATCGACCACGTCCTGGAGGCTCCCTCCGTCGGCGAGGATCGCCCGCTGGCGCTCGGAGGAGCTTCCCTGCTCCAGCACGTCGGTCACGACCGCCAGTTCCTCGGCACAGCCGAGCCGCTCGGCGACCGGTTCGAGTTCGCGCTGAAGTTCATACAATACGTCGCGCATCGGCGCCGTGGAGCCATGGTCGTCGGTGATCACGTCCGCGTCGAGACCATACCGCGTCGCGCGCCACTTGTTGTCACGCACCACCCACGCCGCCGGATGCGGCAGCGTGTAGCCCCGGTCGATCTGCTGGTCGAACTGCTGCACGAGGCACTGGGACAGCGCGGCGACCATGCCGACCTCGCGCGGCGTGGGGATGCCGTCGAACATCCGGATCTCGATCGTGCCGAAGTCGGGGTGCGGCCGGATGTCCCACCACACCTCCTTGATGCTGCGGATCGTGCCCGCCTTGATCAGCGTGTCCATGTACTCCTCGAACTCGGCCCAGTCGGCCAGCAGGTGCGGCGGCCCGGCGGTGGGCAGCGAGCCGAAGACGATGGCCCGGCTCGACGCCAGCCCGGTGTCCTGCCCGCCCCAGTAGGGACTGGAGGAGGTGAGCGCGAGGAAGTGCGGGAGGTACGCCGCGAGGGCGTTGACGATCGGGATGACCTTGTCCCGGTCCCGGACGCCCACGTGGACGTGCACGCCGAACGTCTGGATGCGCCAGGCGAGCCACTGCATCTCCTCGACCAGCTCGACGTACCGCTGGTTGGGGGCGTAGACGGCGTCCCGCCAGTCGCTGATCGCGTGGGTCCCGGTGCAGGCGAGCGCGATGCCGCGCGGCTCGACCGCCTCGGCCAGCCGGCCGATGCTCTTGCGCAGATCCTGTACGGCCTCCGCGACCGTGTGGCAGACGTCGGTGATGATCTCGACCTGCGACTGCATCAGCTCGTGCATCGCCTTGGGCCGCTGGCCCTCACTGAGGTCGGGGACCGCGGCGAGCACGTCCCTCGCGTCCTGGCGCAGATGCCGCGTGTGCGTGTCGACGAGCTGAAGCTCCCACTCCACCCCGAGCGTCGCACCCCGCGAGGGATTGAACTCGATCGTCACCGCTTGCCTCCATCACTTGGTCGTGCCTGGACAACGTCGTCAGAGGTCAGCCCTACCCCTCATCCATCCCCGCACGCCCACGGCCGCGAGCGTCAGCGCCAGGAGGATGTTCACCGCGATCAGCACCCCGTGGACGACGTAGAAGGACGTCTTGTGCCCGTCCGCGAGGTTGAAGCCCAGGTTGATCCACTCGAAGATCATGAACGCGGCGAGCGCCACGAGAAAGGCGGAGACACGTCTCGTCATGCTCACAGTATCGACGGCTCTCCGCGTGGCCCCGAGGTCTATGGGGCATATGTCGCTTCATGCGAAAACAGTCGAGGCTAGGCTGAGCCACCTATGGGGACGAACCTACGGGCCCTCACCGCGGCCGGGGCGACGGCGGGGCTGCTGACGACGGCGCTGCTCGGCGCCTCTCCCGCCGCCGGAGCGCGTGCCGTGCCGAGTCCGCCGGCCCCGCGGGCGAGCGGGACCGCGGCCGCCGGGACGACCGGAACGGCGGGGGCCGCCACCGTCGGCGGGGAACGGCTGGCCGGTCACGGCGTCATCGCGCCGGACGGTTTCAAGGCGCCGCCCAAGACCGAGTCCTCCGCCTACCTCGTCGCCGACGCGGACACCGGCGCGGTGCTCGCGGCGAAGGACCCGCACGGGCGCTATCTGCCGGCGAGCACCCTGAAGACGCTCACGGCCGTGACACTGATCCCCAGGCTGGACAAGAATCGCAAGATCAAGCCGAGCGAGAAGGCCTGCAACGTCGAGGGCAGCGCCGTCGGGATCGTCCCCGAACCGATCTACAAGATCGACGACCTCATGCGGGCCCTCCTCATGGTCTCCGCCAACGACGCCGCGGTCGCGCTCGCCGAGGCCAACGGCGGCCTGCCCAGGACGCTCGCCGACATGAACAGACAGGCGCGCAAACTCCAGGCGTACGACACGGTGGCCAAGACGCCGAACGGCCTGGACGCCCCCGGCCAGCGCAGCTCGGCGTACGACCTCGCCCTCATCGCCAGGGCCGGGCTGGCGATGCCGGCCTTCCGCGAGTACATCAGCACGAAGGTCGCCAAGTTCCCGGCGCCGAAGGACTACGGCAAGAAAAAGAAGAAGAAGCACCACGACGACTCCGACCCCAGTGAGTCTCCGGCGCCCGCCTACTACGAGATGGCCAACCACAACCGGCTGCTCGGGCGTTACAAGGGCATGCTCGGCGTCAAGAACGGCTGGACGTCGAAGGCGCTCGGCAGCTTCGTGGGCGCGGCCCGCCGCGACGGCCACACGATCATCGTCGTGATCATGCATCATCCCGGCGGCTTCTGGGAGGAGGTCTCCAAGCTGCTCGACTGGGGCTTCGCCGCGCGGAGCCGGGTCTCCCCCATCGGCGAGCTGGTGAGACCGGTGCCCGACCCCGCGCCCTCGTCGTCCGCCCTGGCCGTACGGCCAGGGCGGACGCCCGGCGCGGCGGACGGCTCGGGCGGTGACGCGCGCCGGGTGGCGGGCAAGGAGCCCGCCGCGGGCGGCTCGGGGATGGCCGTCCCCCTGCTCGCCGGTGGCGGGGCGCTGGCGGCGCTCGCCCTCGGCGGCGCTTACGCCCTGCGCCGCCGCCGGAGGACCCCCGGCGACACCGCCGGCTAGACGCCCCCTGCCGGACGGCGCCCGTCGAACAGCGCCCGTCAGACAGCGGGAGGGGCGGGGATGGCGTGCTCGGCGGCGCGGCTGACCTCCTCCCACTGGGCCCAGGTCTCCATCCGCCGGCGTGAGACGTCGAAGGCCAGGTCGTAGGCCGTGCCGCCCAGCAGCAGCCGCAGCGGCGGCTCGTCGCTGCCGACGAGCTTCAGCACGGCCTCGGCGGCCAGCCGGGGATCGCTGTCCACCGATCCCTCGGCCCACTGCTTCTCCAGCTCCGCCCGCAAGGGTGCGTAGTCAGGGATCGGCGTGGTCGCGGTCATGCCGCTGTAGAGGTTGGTCCAGTAGCCGCCGGGCTCGACGATGGTGACCCTGACCCCGAACCGCGCGGCCTCCATCGCCAGAGCCTCGCTCATCCCCTCCAGAGCGAACTTGCTCGCGCTGTACAGCCCCGTGGTGGGGAAGCCGCCGAGCGCTCCGATGCTGGAGATCTGCACGATGTGCCCGGACCCCTGGGCCCGCAGGCGGGGCATTACGGCCTGACCGACCCACAACGCGCCGAAGAAGTTGGTCTCCATCTGGGCCCGGGCCTCGGCCTCGGTGAACTCCTCGATCATCCCCATGGACATGATCCCGGCGTTGTTCACCACGACGTCGAGCCGGCCGAAGCGTTCGGCCGCCCGGGCGACTGCGGCGAAGACCGCCGCGCGGTCGGTGACGTCCAGGGGGTGCACGAGCAGCCTGTCCTCATGCCCGGCGGCCAGGTCCTCCAGCGGCGCCACGGTCCGGGTCGCGGCCACCACGCGGTCTCCGTTGTCGAGCGCGGCCCGGGTGAACGCCCGGCCGAGGCCCCGTCCCGCACCGGTGATGAACCAGACCCGGCCCGAATCGGCGGTCGTCGTACGCATGCGGCTCCAATCGGATTGTCGATACTGGACGAGACGTCTCGTCTCGTTCAAGCCATAGTGACGTCGCATTTGAAGCATGTCAAGACGGACCGTCTCGTCTCATTTTTGGTAGGTTCGGCGGCATGACGGCACAGCACGGCACGACTCCCGGCACGAGACGCCGCAGCGAGGCCTCGCGGCGGGCCATCCTCACCGCGGCGTTCGAACTCGTCGGCGAGGTCGGCTACGCGAAGCTGAGCATCGAGGGGATCGCCGCCCGGGCCGGGGTCGGCAAGCAGACCATCTACCGCTGGTGGCCCTCCAAGGGAGCGGTCCTCTTCGACGCGTTCCTGATGCTCAGCGAGGGCGAGGGCGATTCGCCGGCGCTGCCCGACACCGGCGACCTGGAGGCCGACCTGAAGTCGGTCCTGCGCGCCACGGTCGCCGAGCTGAACGACCCGCGGTACGACGAGCCCATGCGCGCGCTCAACACGGAGATCCCGCACGACCCCGCGCTCGCCGCGGCCTACGCCGAACGGCTCGACCGGCCGATGAAGGAGCTGAAGAAGCGGCGGCTGCGCAGCGCGCAGCGGGCCGGGCAGCTGTCCGGCGATCTGGACCTGGACGTCGCGATCGAGATGCTGTGGGGACCGCTGCTCAACCGGTGGCTCCAGCGCAGCGGCCCGCTCACTCCCGAGTACGCCGACACGGTCGTGGAGACCGCGCTCAAGGGGTTGCGCCCGCGTTAGAGGCGCGCGGTCACGCGGGACCGGTGGTGGGGGTGGTCGCGGGCGAGGGAAGCGGAGTGGGCTCGGGAGGCGGGCCGAGGGTGGCCGTCGCCGTCCACGCGGCCGCGTAGAGGATCACCCGGGCCGACAGGTTGATCCACAGCAGCAGCCCCACGACCACCGCGAACGTGCCGTACACGGGGTTGTGCAGGGTGCTGGAGAGGATCAGCGCGGCGAGCTGCTTCAGCACCCCGAATCCGACCGCGCCCAGCAACGCGCCCTTGAGCACGACGAGGAACGGCTGCCCCGGTTTGGCCAGCCAGCCGAGGATGACCAGGAAGAGCAGCAGGTCGGCGACGAGGCTCGCGGCCACCCCGGCGAGCCAGACGCCGAGACCGGCGAGTGGTGAGGAGCCGAGGCCGAGCCAGCCGGCGACCGTGCTCGTGGCCCCGGTGGCGAAGCCGCTCGCGATCACCGAGGCGAGCAGGACGACACCCATGAGCACGAGCGCGACGAGGTCGCGCAGCTTGCCGACGAAGTAGTTGAGCGGCGGCTCGCAGGTCATCCAGACGGTGCGCAGGGCCCCGCGCAGCGCGTCCATCGCGCCCAGGCCGGCGTAGACCAGGCCGAGCAGGCCGATGAGCCCGGCCCGCGCCCGCGCCCCGGCGAGCTGGTCGATGTGCAACTGCCCGGCGAGCCCGGGAAGCTGGCTGTTGATCGCCTCCGTGAGCGTGGCGAGCGCGTCCGGGCGGATCGTCACGACGTACCCGAACAGCGCGAAGGCCAGTGCGATCAGCGGGAAGAACGACAGGAACGCGAAGTAGGTGATGGCGCCGGCCAGCCGGTCGCCCGTCTGCACCTGGTAGCGCTGCACGGTCCGGATGAGGTGGTCGAGCGCGCGGAAGCGGATCCGGTTGCGCTCGATCCACACTCGGCCCGTCGCCTTGACCGCGTCCACCCGCCGGGTGACCTGCTCGACGATCCCCAACCTCATCGCGGTTGTCTACCCCGCGGAGCGGGCTCGATGCCTGCTCGCGCGGGCGTGCCGGTCAGTCGAGGGGCGGGGACGGCAGCAGGCCGAGGCGCTCGCGCACCTGGGCCATCGTCTCGCGGGCCACCGCCCGGGCCCGGGCCGCGCCCGCGACCAGCAGCCGGTCGAGCTCGGCCTCGTCGGCCAGCAGCTTCTCCGTACGCTCGCGGATCGGGGCGAACGTCTCGATGACCGCCTCGGCGACCTCCTTCTTGAAGGTGCCGTAGCCCTGCCCGGCGAACCGGGCCTCCAGCTCGGGGATCGGCGTGCCGGTCAGCGCGGAGTGGATCCGCAGCAGGTTGGTGACGCCCGGCTTGTTCTCCTCGTCGGCGACGACCTCGCTGCCGGTGTCGGTCACCGCGCGCATGATCTTCTTGCGCAGCGCGTTCGGCTCCTCCAGGACGTCGATGATGCCCTGCGGGCTCGACGACGACTTGGACATCTTCGCGGTCGGGTCCTGGAGGTCGGTGATCTTCTCGACCTCCTTGAGGATGTAGGGGTTCGGCACCTTGAAGGTCGGGCCGTAGCGGCTGTTGAAGCGCTGCGCGAGGTCGCGGCTGAGCTCCAGGTGCTGCTTCTGGTCCACGCCCACCGGCACCTGGTCGGCCTGGTAGATCAGGATGTCGGCCGCTTGGAGGATCGGGTAGGTGAACAGGCCGACTCCGGCCGAGCTCTCGCCGTACCTGGCGGA
Source organism: Microbispora triticiradicis (assembly GCF_005864065.1). Taxonomy (NCBI): domain Bacteria; kingdom Bacillati; phylum Actinomycetota; class Actinomycetes; order Streptosporangiales; family Streptosporangiaceae; genus Microbispora; species Microbispora triticiradicis. The sequence continues at coordinate 345,485 of NZ_VANP01000003.1, forward strand.
CTTGTCCTTGAACTGGGTCATCCGCCCGGCCTCGCCCATGCCGGTCTGGCAGATGAGATACCAGGCGAGCTCGCTGTGCTCCCGTACGTGGCTCTGCGCGAACACCGAGGCGCGCTCCGGGTCGAGGCCCGCCCCGAAGAGCTGGGCGGCGGCGACCCTGGTGCGGCGGCGCAGCTCCTCCGGCTTCGGGGAGACCGTCAGCGCGTGCAGGTCGGCGATGAAGAAGAAGGCCTCGTGGGTGTCCTGCAACGCGACGTACTGCCGGACGGCACCGAGGTAGTTCCCCAGGTGGAACGAGTCGGCGGTGGGCTGGATGCCGGACAGGACGCGAGCGAGAGCCATGGGGCAATTCTGTCAGGACTCCCGGGCTGCCCGCGACACGCGCGCCGGGCCCCGGACGGCCGTCAGACGGTCGCGGCCGGGGGCTCTTCGGCGGAGCCCTCCTCCGCGGGGGGATTGCGGGTGACGCGGACGCGGGAGACCCGGCGGCCGTCCATCTCGGTCACGGTCAGCGTGACGCCCGGCGCCTCCGCGACCTCGCCGCGCTGCGGCAGGTGACCGAGGAAGGCCATGACGTAGCCGCCCAGCGTCTCGTACGGCCCGCCGGGCAGCCGCACCGCCGTCTGCGCGTGGAACTCGTCCAGGTTGACCAGCCCGTCGACCTCCACGTCACCGGCGATCACCCGTACGGCGTCGCCACTCTCGTCGTACTCGTCGCGGATGTCGCCGACGAGCTCCTCGACCAGGTCCTCCAGCGTCACGATGCCGTCGGTGCCGCCGTACTCGTCCACCACGATGGCGAGGTGGTGGCCCTCGTCGCGCATCTCGGCGAGCGTGGCGAGCACCCGCTTGCTGGCCGGCACGAGCTTGACCGGCCGGATCGGCACGACCTCGCTGATCGGCTCCAGCCGCCCGGTCCTGACCGGGTCGAGCAGGTCCCGTACGTGGACGAACCCGATGACGTCGTCGTAGGTGTCGCGGTAGACCGGGAAACGGGAGTGCGGCATGGCGGCGGCGAGCACCGCGGCCTCGGCGAGCGGCGTGTCCGCGGCCATGAACTCGACCTCGGTGCGGGGCAGCATGACCTCCCTGAGCTGGCGCTTGCCCGCCGCGAACACCTCGGCGATCACGTCGCGCTCGTCCTGCGTGAGTTCCTTGTGCCCCACGACCATGTCGCGCAGTTCCTCGGTCGTCATGGCCGCCCTGTCGGCGGACGGGTTGCCGCCCACCAGCCGTACGATGCCGTTGGTCGACTTCGACAGCGCCCAGATCACCGGCCGCGACAGCGTGGCGATCCGGTCGAGCAGCGGGGCGGTCATGAGCGACAGGCTCTCCGCCCGCTGACGGCCGAGCCGCTTGGGCGCGAGCTCGCCGAGCACGAGCGTGACGTACGAGATGGCGAGCGTGACCGTCACGAAGGCGGCGGGCGCGGCCACGTCCGGCCGCAGGCCCCACCCCTCCAGGACCGGGGCGAACTCCGGGCCCAGCGCGTCGGCGCCGAGGGCGGCCGACAGCACGGTCGCCACCGTCACGCCGACCTGGATCGCGGACAGGAAGCGGTTGGGGTCGCGGGCGAGCTTCTGCACCCGCGCGCCGCGGCGTCCCTCGCGGCTCAGACGGCGGATCTGGCTCTCCCGCAGGGAGACCATCGCCATCTCGGCCGCCGCGAAGAACCCGCCGATCAGGATGAATATGAGGACCAGGGCGATGGTCACCGCGACGTTGCTCACGTCAGTTGTCCGTTCGGGTGTCAGGCATGCCGGCCGGTCGCCGCGATCTCCGCGGCTCGCAGAGATTGCGGTACTGGTGGCATTTAACCCGCTCCTCAGGGGAAGCGCGTAAGCTAGGTCCCGGGCCTACATAATCAAACACTTTTGAACAGGAGTACACAGTGAAGCTGCTGGTTACTGGTGGAGCCGGGTACATCGGCAGCGTCGTGGCGGCGCAACTCCTGGAGCGCGGGCACGAGGTCACGGTGCTCGACGACCTGTCGACCGGGCACGCCGACGCGGTGCCGCCCGGCGCCTCGTTCGTGCAGGCGTCGATCACCGAGGCCGCGGGGGTGCTCTCCGAGGGGTTCGACGCCGTGCTCCACTTCGCCGCCAAGTCGCTGGTGGGCGAGTCGGTGGAGCGGCCCGGCCTGTACTGGTCGAACAACCTCGGCGGCACGCTGGCGCTGCTCGACGCCATGCGGCGCACGGGGGTGGACCGGATCGTCTTCTCCTCCACCGCCGCGACGTACGGCGAGCCGGAGCGCACGCCCATCGTGGAGACCGACCCGACCCGGCCCGGCAACCCCTACGGCGCGTCCAAGCTCGCCGTGGACACCGCGCTGACCGCCTTCGCCGGCCTGTACGGCCTGGGCGCGGTCAGCCTGCGTTACTTCAACGTGGCCGGAGCGTACGGCGAGTATCGCGAGCGGCACGCGGTCGAGACCCATCTGATCCCCAACATCCTGAAGGTGGCGCTCGGCGAGCGGGAGTCGGTGAGCGTGTTCGGCACCGACTACCCCACCCCGGACGGCACCTGCGTCCGCGACTACGTCCACGTCACGGATCTCGCGGTGGCCCACCTGCTCGCCCTGGACGCCTGCGCGCCCGGGGAGCACCGGATCTACAACCTGGGCAGCGGCAGCGGCTTCTCCGTGAAGGAGGTCGTCGAGGTGTGCCGGGAGGTGACCGGGCACCCCATCCCGGTGACCACCGCCCCGCGCCGCCCCGGCGACCCGGCCGTCCTGGTCGCGTCGCCGGAGAAGATCCAGCGCGAGCTCGGCTGGAAGCAGGCGCACGGCTCCCTGCGCGACATGGTCGCCGACGCCTGGGCCTCCTCCGCCAAGCCCGCCTGAGCCGCCCGGGCCGGCGGCCCGCGTGGTCGGCGGGCGGCGTTATCGGCGGGCGGCGTTATCGGCGGGCGGTGTGATCGGCGGGCGGTGTGATCGGCGGGCGGTGACGGCTCGGACGGCCGGTCAGGCGCGGCGCAGGGCCACGCGCATGCTGGCCTGGTTGTTGGCCGGGCGGCGGTCGCCGAACCGGCGCGAGTAGACGGTGGCCATCGTCGCCACGGCGCGCGAGGCCCGGGACGGCACCCGGAAGACCAGCTTGAGCAGCCCCCGCGACCCCGACCTGATCGGCGGCAGCGAGCAGCCGACGAACTGGCGGTTCCGGTGGCAGCGCGCCCCGGTCGCCGACAGGAGCCGGGCCTCCTGCGGCTGGAAGAACACGTAGGCGTCCCGGACAACCCGGGGCCCCCGGTTGCGCACCTCCGCCCGTACGGCGAACCAGTGCCCGGGACGGGTGTACCGGGTGGAGGAGCTGAACCGCATGGCCAGGTCGGCGCCCTCGTCGACCCTGGTCACCGTCTCGGCCGTGTTGTCGGTCTCGTCGTCGTCCAGCACCTCGGAGGTCAGGTCGGCGCGCGCGCGGAGGGGTCCGTGCGCGCCCGGCCGGATCATGCCCGTGATCGTCATGTCCCCCGAGCCGCCGGGCAGGACGTCGTCGGAGGACCGGCAGACCACCTCGTTGCGGACGGAGCCGGGCCCGCACTCGGCCACGCCGACGTTCAGGATCTGGAAGTCGCGGGGCAGCCGGACCCGCAGCGTCGGCAGCACCGCGTCTCCCGGGCCCTGGTTGTGCACGCTGACGTGGTAGGTCAGCGGCTGCCCGGGTTGCGCCACCTTCGGCGACGCGGTGATCCCGACCATGAGATCGGCGGTCCCCCACCGGCCCTGCGCCGGCGCCGCCCCCGGCGCGGCGAGCGCCGGGTGCGGCGTTCCGGCGACGAAGACACAGACCAAACCCGTGACGACCCTGCGACCCATGCTGCTCCCCCGAAAGCGTGAGATCAATTCAATCGTCCGGGCGGTCCCCGCGACCGCCCGACACGCCGCGCGCGGCCCCGCCGGGGCGGGGTGATCTCACGCCGTGACCAGGTCCTCCCGCGGTGCCGCGGACCGGTCGAGCCGCAGGTCGCGGTTGGGCAGCAGCGCGAGCGCGAGGAGGGCCACCACCGCGCCCGCGACCCCGAGCCAGGGGATCACCGTCGCGGTCGCGGCGGCGTGCGCGGCGGGCAGTCCGTGCGCCGGCGCCTCCCGGGTCACCACCGACGCGTACGCCGTGCCCGCGACGGCCAGTGCGACCGAGCCGCCGATCTGCCGGAAGAACGTCAGGTTCGCGCTGGCCGTGCCGACATACCGGGACGGCACGGACCTCTGGATCGCCACCGTCAGGCCCGAGAGCATGGGCCCCATCCCGAGACCGATCAAGGCCATCCAGACGACGAGCAGCGGTTCCGAGGTGCCGACGGCGAGGTTCGCGCACAACGTGGTGCCCGCCACCAGGAGAACCGTCGCGGCGACGAGCCAGGGCTTGTAGCGGCCGGTGCGGGAGATGAGCGCGCCGGTCACCGCGCTGCCGGCCACCATCGCCAGCATCAGCGGGTAGATGTGCAGCCCGGAGGAGGTGGCGCTGAGGCCGCGTGACTCCTGGAAGTAGCGCGGCAGGAAGACCACTCCCGCGTACATGCAGAACGCGGTGAAGAACGAGGCGACGTTGACCAGCGAGTAGGTGCGGTTCGCGAAGAGATGGAGCGGCACGATGGGCTGCTCCGCCCGGCGCTCGACCGCGACGAAGACCACGAGCAGCGCGAGCGACGCGGCGATCGGCCCGATCACCGGCCCGCTCGTCCAGGTGTGGCCGTCGACGCCCTTCTCGGTCAGCCCGACGAGCAGCGCGCTGATCGCGGCGCTGAAGACGGCGATGCCGAGGTAGTCGGGCCGCGCCCCGCCGTGCCCCGGCCGGTGCGGCAGCCGCCACACGATGATCGCCACCAGGACGGCGCCGATCGGCACGTTCACGTAGAAGGCCCAGCGCCAGCTCGCGTGGTCGGTGAACAGGCCGCCGAGGAACGGCCCGGCGAGGTAGCTCAGCGCCATGACCCCGCCGAGGGCGCCCTGCACGCGCCCGCCGCGCTCCGGCGGGAACAGGTCGACCACCAGCGCGAGCGACAGCGGCAGCAGCGCGCCCGCGCCCAGGCCCTGCAGGCCGCGGAAGGCGATGAGCTGCGCCATGCTCTGCGCGGCGCCCGACAGGATCGAGCCGAGCAGGAACAGCGCCACCCCCACCAGCAGGAGCGGCTTGCGGCCGTACGCGTCGGACAGCCGGCCGTACAGCGGGACCGTGATGGTCGAGGTCAGCAGATAGGCGGTGACCACCCAGGTGTAGAGGCCGGTGCCGCCGAGCTCGCCGACGATCCTGGGCAGCGCGGTGCCGACGATCGTCTGGTCGAGCATCGCGAGGAACATGCCGCCCAGCACGGCGAAGAGGAGGAGTCCGTTCTTGGATCGCATGTGTCGAAGGTGACATGTCAGTGCTTACATGTCAATACGGAGGTATAGTGGGGGGCATGTCCCTGCGCATCGCTCTCCTCGGCCTGCTGACCGCGTACGGCTCGGCGAGCGGCTACGACCTGGCCAAATCGTTCGAGAAGTCCGTGGCCCACGTCTGGCAGGCCGGCCACAGCCAGATCTATCCGGAGCTCGCCAAGATGGCGTCGGACGGGCTGGTGACGGTCGAGGCGGAGGGCGCCCGGGGCCGCAAGATCTACACGATCACCGCGGAGGGCCGCGCCGAGCTGCGCGAATGGCTGCTCGGCCACGATCCCACGGGCCCGGCGCGCAGCGAGGTCGCGCTGCAGGCGTTCCTCGTCCCGCTGCTCGAAACTCCCGAGGCGGTGGCCGTGCTGGAGCGGTTGCGGGCCCACTCGGAACGGAAGCTGGCGCAGCTGGAAGCCCTCTGGACGGCCAAGCACTCGGCGCCCATCCCGGAGGGGACGGCGCGGGTCAAGTTCGGCAATCTCGCCCTGGACCTCGGGATCCGGCAGACCCGCATGGTGCTCCAGTGGGCGGACGACGCCATCGCCGAGGTCCAGGCCCGGTCCTGAAGCGCGCAGTCCTGAAGCGCGCAGTCCTGAAGCGCGCAGTCCTGACGGCAGACGCGCGGGCCGGACTCAGCGGCAGGAGAGCGGGGCCGGGGCCTTCCGTTCTGAGTCGAAGTCGACGTTGCCGAAGTGCTTGCGCAGCAGGCTCCGCATCGTGCCGTCGTCGTACAGGTCCTGGATCGCGCCCTCGACGGCCGCGCAGGTGCGCAGGTCGTTCCTGGGCAGGCCGACGGCGTACCGCTGGTCCCTCAGCCGTACGCCGAGCACCGACAGCTTCAGGCCCGTCTCCCTGTTCGCGAAGCCAGCGATGATCAGGTCGTCTCCGGGGACGGCGTCGACCTTTCCGCTGGTCAGCAGGTTCATGCACTCCGCGTAGTTGCCGGCCGGGACCTGCTCGACGTCCACCCTGCCCGCGACGAGGCGGGCCGTCGCGCTCCCGGCGGGCGCGCACATCCGGCGGCCGGCGAGGTCGTCGAGCCTCCTGACCCGCGAGCCGGCGAGCACCAGCAGGTCGGCGTGGGCCGTGTAGTACGGGCCCGCGAAGGTGACGGCGTCGTCGCGGTTGTCGTCGTAGGAGTACGTCGCGACGACCATGTCCACCACGCCTTCGGCCAGGGCCCGCACCCGTTCGCCGACGCCGATCCGGTGGAAGGTGATCCCGCTCGCGGGGACCTTGAGACGCCTGGCGATGTACGTGGCGAGGTCGACCTCGAACCCGCTGGGTCCCGTCCCCTGCTGCAGGGCGACGCCCGGCAGGTCTCCGCGTACGCCGATGGTGAGCCGCCCGGTGCGCGCCACCTTGTCGAGCACGGACGTGAACGTGTGGCCGGGCCGGGGGCCGCTCGACGACGAGGTTCCCGCCTCGCCGGTCTCGCCGCCGGCGCCCGGGAGGAGGCCCATCCCGTTCGCGACGAGCACGCCCCCACCGGCCAGGACGGCGAGCACGGCCGCGCACGCGGCGATCAGGAGGTTCCTGCGCCGGGACCGCCGGGACGGGGCCGGCCCGGGATCGTGCGGCTCCACCCGCCCCCCGCCGTGCCGCCCTGATCCGTGCGGCTCTGATCCGTGCGGACCCACCCCGTGCGGCCCCGAACCCTGGGGCCCTGATCCGTGCGGCTCTGATCCGTACGGCCCTGATCCGTGCGGTCCGGTCTTCGCGGGCCTGGGCGCGGGGGCGGCGGCACCCGCGTCCCCGCCCGCACGCACGTCGGTGCTGACCGCGGGCGACAGGAACGCACGGGCCGCCTCGGTGTCCCAGGTTCCCACGCTCACCACGGGGCCCGTGGCGTCCTCGTAGCGGTCGCTCCAGGCCGCATCGCGGACCGGATTGTGAGCCGGATCGTGAGCCGTGTTGCGGACCGGGTTGTGGGCCGGATCGTGAGCCATGTTGCGGGCCGGGTTGTGGGCCGCGTTCTGGGCCGCGTTGTGGGCACCGCTGGGAGGGCCGTACCGGGCTCCGCCGGCGGAGTCGCGCGGGCCGCTGCCGGTCGCTCCCGTGAACCGGTGCGGGCCGCTTCGGGCGTCGCCGCCGGACCCGCCGTGCTGACTGCCGTACGAGCCGCCGTGTTGCCCGCCGTACGAGCCGCCGTGCTGGCCGCCGTGCTGAGGGGCCGCGCGTCCGGCGAAGGGCCTGGCCGCGGGATCGGCCGCGTGCGCGGCGCCCTCGGAGAGCACCGTCGTGGACGCGTCGCCCGACGCCGTACGGCCGAGCAGGCGCAGCAGGATCTGGTCGGCGGTCGGGCGCTCGTCCGGCGACTTGCGCAGGCACGCCCGCACCACCCCGGCGAGCGGCTCGGGCAGCGCCGAGGTGTCGATGTCGTGGTTCAGGATGCGGTTGAGCACGGCCGCGATCGAGTCACCGCCGAAGACGACCGTGCCGGTCGCGGCGTACGCGATCGTCGAGGCCCACGAGAAGACGTCGGCGGGGGGCCCGACCTTGCCGCCGGAGATCTGCTCGGGAGCCATGTAGGCGGGCGTGCCGATCGCCCGGCTGGTGATCGTCGCGGTCGAGTCGAGGATGCGGGCGATGCCGAAGTCGACCACCCGGGGCCCGTCGACGGCGAGCAGCACGTTGTCGGGCTTGAAGTCGCGGTGGACGATCCCCGCCTGGTGGATGGCGGTGAGCGCGGTGGCCGTGCCGACGGCCAGGCGCTCCAGCGCCGAGCCCGTCACCGTCCCCCGCTCCTCGACCGTCTCGCGCAGCGACCGCCCGTCGATGAACTCGCTCGCGATGTACGGCGTGTCGCCCTCCAGGTCGGCCGCCATGACCCGCGCGGTGCAGAAACTCGCCACCCGCTGGGCGGCCCGCAGCTCCCGGGCGAAGCGGGACCTGGCGACCGCGTCGCCGCTGAACTTCACGTGCAGCAGCTTCACCGCGGCCTGCTCGCCCGCCTGGTCCTCGCCGAGGTAGACCACGCCCTGGCCGCCCTCGCCGAGACGGCCGGACAGCACGAAGGGACCGAGCCGGGTCGGGTCCCCCGGTTGGAGCGGCGCGATCTGCGGCATCCCCGTTCCCCACGATTCGGCAAAGTACCGGCCAGCAGAACTTTACGGCCCCCGCGCGGCGCTTCCGGTTCCCGATACCACGCCGTGACGTCAGGAAGTCGTGACAATGCGGCGAGCGGTCCCCATCCCCAAGTGACGGAAAAGGGCCGCCCGGAATGTCTCCGGGCGGCTCCCCCTCCTGCCGGGCGGCGGGCGAGCGGCGGCCGGGTCAGACGCGGCGCGCTCCGATGGTCTTCAGCCACTTGTCGCAGTTGCCGCAGGCCTTGCGGGGCTGCCACACCTTTTTGTCCCAGTTCCACGTCTCGGCGTGGAAGTACAGGTTCTTGCCCTGGACATCGCTCAGGACCCGCGCCTTGATCTTGTAGAGGTACTTGTTCATCGCGTCGACCTCGGCGCAGTTGTCCACCGTCCACTCCTCGCCCTGGCCGACCTTGGCGAGGATCTCTTCCATGATCGGATGCTTCTCCGTCTGGGCGAGGTAGGGGTACGCGCCGCTCGTTCCGGTGAAGGTCTGCTGCGTGCCGAGGTCGGCCAGACCGGCGACCACCGTGCCCAGCCCGCCCACCGTCCTGGTCGCCTTCTGGGCCTCCGTACGGGCTTTGGCGATGAAACGCTGGATGGCCTGCTCGGCCTCGAGCCTGTTCGCTTCGGCGACCGCCTTGGCCTTCTCCTCCAGGTACCACGTGAAGCCGCCGTTCCAGTCGTTCTCGTAGACCCACGTGACGAAGGCCGCACGCGCCTCCGCCTCGGATTTCGTCTGGCTCACGAGGGCGCTCTCCAGCGCGCCGAGCCTCTTCCACACCTCCTCGGCGGCCGCCTTGACGTCGCTGCCGATCGTCGCCGTCCTAAGCCACTGGCCGAGCTCGATGCGGGCCTTGCTGGCCCACTCCTTGACCTTCGTCGTGGGCACCGCTTCGTCGGCGGGGTTGTGTGAGGCATGCGTCGTCTCTGCCATCGCGCTTCCTTCGTCGAGGGTCTTCGCCTGTGGTGGCCCGGCCCTCGACCAGGGTCGCCGGAAGCCGTCGGCGTCGGATTGCCGGGCGATCCGGATCCGATTGCCGGCGTACCCGCGGTTGTCCGGCGCGGCGGGAGAACGTCTCCCGGAGAAGGGCGTGACGGCCCATGGACGGCCCGTGGACGCGAATCGGCCTCCGCCCCGACGGGTGTAACCGCGGGCAGAGGCCGATTCTTCGTACCAGGCCGAGTCCTCGTGCTAGGCGGACATCTTCTTCTTCAGGTTCTCGTCGAGAGCCGCGAGGAAGTCCTGCGTGGTCAGCCACTCGGCGTCGCCGCCGACCAGGAGCGCGAGGTCCTTGGTCATCTGGCCGCCCTCGACGGTCTCGACGCAGACCTGCTCCAGCTTCTCGGCGAAGTCGATCACCTCGGGCTGGTTGTCGAGCTTGCCGCGGTGCTGCAGGCCGCGGGTCCAGGCGAAGATCGAGGCGATCGGGTTCGTGGACGTCGGCTTGCCCTGCTGGTGCTGGCGGTAGTGCCGGGTCACCGTGCCGTGCGCGGCCTCGGCCTCGACGGTGCGGCCGTCGGGGGTCATCAGCACGCTGGTCATCAGGCCGAGCGAGCCGAAGCCCTGGGCCACGGTGTCCGACTGGACGTCGCCGTCGTAGTTCTTGCAGGCCCAGACGTACCCGCCCTCCCACTTGAGGGAGGCGGCCACCATGTCGTCGATCAGCCGGTGCTCGTAGGTGATCCCGGCGGCTTCGAAGTCGGCCTTGAACTCGCTCTCGTACACCTCGGCGAAGATGTCCTTGAACCGGCCGTCGTACGCCTTGAGGATCGTGTTCTTGGTCGACAGGTAGACCGGGTAGCCGCGGTTGAGGCCGTACCGCATCGAGGCGCGGGCGAAGTCGCGGATCGACTCGTCCAGGTTGTACATCGCCAGGGCGACGCCGGGGCCGGGGAAGTCGAAGACGTTGAGCTCGATCGGCTCGCCGCCGTCCTTCGGGGTGAAGGTCAACGTCAAGGTGCCCTCGCCCGGCACCTTGAGGTCGGTGGCGCGGTACTGGTCGCCGAAGGCGTGACGGCCGACGACGATCGGCTTGGTCCAGCCGGGCACCAGCCGGGGGACGTTCGACATGATGATCGGCTCGCGGAAGATGACACCGCCGAGGATGTTGCGGATCGTCCCGTTCGGGGACCTCCACATCTTCTTCAGGCCGAACTCCTCGACCCGCGCCTCGTCCGGCGTGATCGTCGCGCACTTGACGCCCACGCCGTACTGCTTGATGGCGTTGGCGGCGTCGATCGTGACCTGGTCGTCGGTGGCGTCGCGGTGCTCAATGCCGAGGTCGTAGTACTTCAGGTCGACGTCGAGGTAGGGAAGGATCAGCTGGTCCTTGATGAACTGCCAGATGATCCGGGTCATCTCGTCGCCGTCGAGCTCGACGACAGGGCCCGCTACCTTGATCTTGGGCATGCGTGGGGTTCCCCTTCTGGTCTGACTGGCCAGCACGTCCTTTTTGAGGCTCACTGGCCGTTGAGGCTATCGGACGGGTGTGGTAAGCCCGCGACGAGGTCGCGTTCCTACGAGTCGTGCAGGCGCAGCAGCATGAGCAGCGAGCCGGCCACGAGCGCCACGCCGAACGCCGCCAGCGTGATCGCGTCGGTCCGCCTGCCGCGGACCGCGAGCACACCCGCCCGCCGGTCCGACGTCGCCAGCCGGGTGACGGACCCGGCGAGGAAGGCGCCTCCCATCACCACTCCGCCGGTCGACACCGGCGCCCCCAGCGCGATCGCGCCCAGACCGGCGGCCACACCGGCCGCCACCACCAGGTACGACCCCCAGGCCGTGCTCTCGCCCGTTCTCACGTCTCTCCCATGCCTGCCACCGCGGTCCTCCATGTCAGCGCTCACCGATGGGCGCCCATTTCTGGTCGCGCTCACCGATGTACTCGCTGTCGGGCCGGATCAGCCGATTGTCGGCGTGCTGCTCGATCACGTGGGCGGTCCACCCCGACATCCGGCTGACCGAGAACACGGGAGTGAACAGATCCGTCGGTATGCCCAGGTAGTGGTAGACGGTGGCCGCGTAGAAGTCCACGTTCGGGTACAGGTGTTTCTCCGCGAGGACGACCTCCTCCATCTCCCGGGACATCCGGTAGTAGGTGTCGTCGCCGGAGGCCTCGGCCAGTTCCTCCGACATCCGCCGCAGGTGCGTCGCCCGGGGGTCCTCCGTCTTGTAGACGCGGTGCCCGAATCCCATGATCTTCTCGCCCGCCGCCAGTCTGTCCCGTACGGCCTGGGCGACGCCGCGCGGGTCCAGCCCTTCCAGCGTACGCATGACCTGCTCGTTCGCGCCTCCGTGCAGGGGCCCCTTGAGCGTGCCGATGGCGGCGACGATGGCCGAGTGCATGTCGGACAGCGTTGCGGCGCACACCCGGGCGGCGAACGTCGAGGCGTTCATGGTGTGGTCGACGTGCAGCACGAGACAGGTGTCGAAGATCTCGGCGGCGCGCCGCTCGGGGCGCCGGCCGGTGATCTGGAGCAGGAAGTTCCCGGCGATGCTCAGCTCGGGATCGATCTCGGGCAGCGTCGCCCCGGTCCGCGCCGCGTGGTAGCGGGCGACCAGGATCGGCTGCTGGGCCGTCAGCCGCGCGGCCTTGCGCAGGTTGGCCTCGGGGGCGTTGGAATCCTTGTCCGGATCGTCCGCGCCGGCCAGGGAAACCAGCGTCCGCAGCGCCTCCATGGGCGCCTGCCTCTCGGCGATCTCGGGGATGTCGCGCTCGACGAGCGTGCCCAGGGTGCGGCCACGCGCCAGTTCCGCGCCGTAGTCGGCGAGTCGCGCCCGGGACGGCAGCGACCCGCGCTGGAGCAGGTGGGCGGTCTCCTCGAAGGTGGTGCGGCCGGCCAGGTCGTGGATGTCGTATCCACGGTAGAAGAGCCGGCCCGCCTTGCCGTCGATGTCGCTCAGCGCCGTGGACGCGGCGACGACGTCGGCGAGTCCTTTGGTGGGCTTGTCTGCAACCTCTCGGGGGGTTCCACCCCCCAAGTCCCCCCCGTCCGAGGAAGTCTGCTTCATAGTATTTCCTCCGCTTATCTCCGCCCGAAGTCTACCCGTGAGCAGGGAAGAAGCCCCTCAAAGGCCCAGATCGATTTCAGGGGAGATTCTGCTTATGGCAAAGGCGATTCCCCCTCGCCACGGGTGGGTAAGCCGCATCTATAGAGAAAGTAACGGCGGGCTACCTGGGGAGGAACTGCCGTGGAGGGGCCGTTCATACGGATCGAGGACAGCGGCGAGGTGGTACCGCTGCGCCCCGACGTCACCACGATCGGTCGCGGCCGGGGCGCGGACATCCGGCTGGCGGATCCGAGCGTGTCACGGCTGCACGCCGAATTCGTGCGTCGCGGGCCCTACCTGTACGTCGTGGACCTGGGCCTGTCCCGCAACGGCACACGGGTGAACGGCAGGCCGATCGCCCGGAGGGTGCTGGACGACGGCGACGTCGTCTCCTTCGGCGCCGCCCGGGCCCGGGTCGGCGGGATCCCGCGTGAGGACCTCGCGCCCGAGGTCGAACTGCGCCGCGCCGCCGCGCCGGAACTGACCCGCCGCGAGGTCGACGTGCTCACCTCGCTGTGCCGCCCCGCCCTGTCGGACGAGGCGTTCGTGGCGCCGGCCACGGCCCGGGAGATCGCCGACGACCTGGTGGTCACCGAGGCGGCGGTCAAGCAGCACCTGCTGCGGCTCTACCAGAAGTTCCGCATCCCGGAGGGCACCAACCGGCGGACCAGGCTGGCCAACGAGGTCGTCGCCCTCGGCCTCGTGCGGCCCACGCCGGTCGTGCCGCCGCAGCGCGCGAGCGGCCCGGCCGAACAGGAGCCGCAACGCGCCCCCGTAGGCCGCCGGGCCTCCTGAGCCGGTGACACACCGGCCGCGTGGAAGTGGAAGCCGTCCATCCCTCGCGGCCGGTGGAGCGTTCCCAACCGGTCGGCGCCGGCACCCGATGGTGACAAAAAGTGATTTATGAGCGAATAGGCTAAGATAAGGGAAGAGTTTTCTCGCACCGGTTGAACCGGGCTCCCCACTCATGGATTCGGTCGATCAGTTCGGGCGGATGGATGACGCGGAAATCGGCGCCGACCACGCCCAGCGCCAGAGCCGGCCAGTCCAGGGAGTCCGCCGTCATCCGCATCCGGCAGCGCTCGTCGTCGATCTCCTCGATCATGCTCCACCTGCCGATCCGTTCACGCACGGTCACGGCCGGGGCGTCGACCAGGACCTCCACCCGGTACGGCCGGGGCAGGTTGTCCCGGCCGGCCCGCACGAACTCGGCGGCGTCGGCGGCGGGCAGTTCCCGGGGCCGGAACCGGGAACCGGTGTGGTGGGGCGCGGCGAGCCGGTCGAGCCGGAAACTGCGCCAGTCATGCCGGACGAGGTCGTAGGCGACCAGGTACCAGCGGCGGCCGAGACAGACCAGCCGATGGGGTTCGACGTGCCGCTCGGTGTGCCTGCCGTCGGAGGCGGTGTAGGAGAAGCGGAGCTGTTCGTCGTCCCGGCACGCCAGCGCGACCGTGGTGAGCACGCCCGGGTCGACGCCCGCCCTGGCCGGGCCGTCCCAGCCGGCGGGCACGGTCATCGCGCGCAGCGCGTCGATCCGGCGTCGCAGCCGGGCCGGCATCACCTGCACCACCTTGGCCAGCGCCCGCACCGAGGACTCGGCGATGCCCTCCACCGCGCCCTGCGCGGCGGCCTGCAGTCCCAGGGCCAGGGCCACCGCCTCGTCGTCGTCGATCACCAGAGGCGGCAGTGCCGCGCCGGCGGCGAGCTGATAGCCGCCGTCCACGCCGCGCTGCGCCTCGACCGGATAGCCCAGTTCCCGCAGCCGGTCGACGTCCCGGCGCAGCGTGCGGACCGAGACCCCCAGCCGTTCGGCCAGTTCGGCGCCCGGCCAGTACCGATGGGTCTGCAGCAGCGACAGCAGCCGCAGCGTCCGCTCGCTGGTATTCGCCATGCCATGATTCTTCCGCAATTGAGGTCAGAAAGTGACCGTTGTGCCGCCTAGCGTGGGTTCTGACCGGCCATACAGGACAGCGAAGGCGGAGAACCATGAGCGAGACCACGACCGTCGGCGAGCCGACCACCCGCGACCTCACCGGCGAGCGCGCGGACCTGCTGGCGATGCTGGCCAAGCAGCGGCACTTCCTGCGCTTCACCACCCGCGACCTCACCGACGAGCAGGCCGGGCGGCGGACCACCGCCAGCGAACTGTGCCTGGGCGGGCTGATCAAGCACGTCACCTCGGTCGAACGGACCTGGGCGCGCTTCATCCTGGAGGGTCCGTCGGCCATGGGTGACTTCACCGCCATGACCGAGGCCGACTGGGCCCGGAGGGCCGACGAGTTCCGGCTGCTGCCCGGCGAGACGCTGGCCGGTGTGCTGGCCGACTACGCCGAGGTCGCCCGCCGGACCGACGAGCTGGTCGCCACCCTGCCCGACCTGGACGCCGCCCAGCCGCTGCCGAAGGCCCCGTGGCACGAGCCCGGCGCGTCGTGGTCGGCCCGCCGGGTGCTGATGCACGTCATGGCCGAGACCGCCCAGCACGCGGGCCACGCCGACATCATCCGTGAGTCCCTCGACGGCGCCAAGAGCATGGGCTGACCCCCCGGCGGAGGCGTGGCGGGGTCAGGAACGCCTCGGCCCTGAGCGCCGCGACGCCGATGCGCGGCAGGTCGCGCGATGCCGGGAAGACCAGGTGTACTGCTCCGGGAGGTTGGTGACGCGGCTGATGGGGGCTGGCCTTTCAGCGCGGTGTGTCCGCGGTGATGGTTGTACATGTGTAGCCAGGGATCAAGTGCGGCGCGGCGTTCGGCTTCTGAGGCGTACGGGCGGGCGTAGGCCCATTCGTCGGCCAGGGTGCGGTGGAAGCGTTCGACCTTGCCGTTGGTTTGGTGCCGGTAGGGGCGGGTGCGCTTGTGGGTGATGCCCAGCTGGGCGCAGGTCTCGCTCCACAGCCGGGAGCGGTAACAGCTGCCGTTGTCGGTCAGTACGCGTTCGATGGCGATGGTGCGGGCCGCGAACCAGGTCTGGGCACGCAGGAGGAATGCGGTGGCTGTTTCCTTGGTTTCATCGGCCAGGATCTCGGTGTAGGCCAGGCGGGTGTGGTCGTCCAGTGCCGTGTGCAGGAAGGCGTGGCCGAGGCGGGGGTTGCCGTGGGCGTTGCGTGAGGTGGTGGGGGTGGTCTGGCGGTTGCGCCGGCCGGCGGCGCGGTCCAGGACGCGGTGGCCGCCACCGTGGGGATGTTGCCCAGCTTCTTGACGTCGATGTGGACTAGTTCGCCCGGGCGGTCGCGCTCGTAGCGGCGGACGGGCGCACCGGTGGCCCGGTCCAGGTGCGTCAGGGGCGGCATTCCGTACCGGATCAGTACCCGGTGCACGGTGGAGGGGGCCAGGCCCAGGCGGGCGGCGAGTCGGGCGGGTCCGAGCCGATGGGTGACGCGCAGCTTGCGGATGCGCCGTTCGGTCCGCTGCGGGGTACGGGCCGGGCTGCGGCGCGGCCGGGACGACCGGTCGGTCATACCGGCTGGGCCCAGTTGTCGATAGCGGCGGGCCCAGCGGGCGGCGGTGGTGTGGGAGACCTGGAAGCGTTCGGCCGCGCGGCGGATGCTCCAGCCGTCCTCGACGATGCAACGCGCGAGCCGGAGTCTGCCGGTTTCAGTCAGCGGGGCATTACGGTGGGGCATGAGGGCCTCCGGGCGATGTGAATCTTGGTCGACTCACACCACGCCAGAAGGCCCTCACCCTTTTCAAGGCCATCGACAGCGTGTCGCCGATCCCCCTCCGCTATCACCAACGTCCATGGTCAGAACACCTAGACGAGTAAGTCCTAAGTCGCTGTGAGGAGCACTGCGGGGAACGGCGAAGGGTGTCGATGATCCGTTTGTGACGACAGACATCAACACCCTTCTCACCGCACTGTACGTCAAGATCGATTACTGGCTGGGGCGTCCGGCCCGGCTCGGACGCCCACCCAAGCTCACCGACGCCGAACTGCTCACCCTGGCCATCGCTCAAGCCCTGCTCGGCATCCGCTCCGAAGCCCGATGACTGCGCTTCCTGCCCAAGCACCTGCCCGGAGCCTTCCCCTACCTGCCCGGCCAATCCGGCTACAACAAGCGCCTGCGCGGTGCACTCCCACTCCTGCAACGCGCCATCCGCGCTCTGGCCCGCGACACCGACCTGTGGAGCGACCCGGTATGGACGATCGACTCCACCCCGGTCGAATGCGGCCGCTCCCGCCCCACCTCCCAGCGCTCTGATCTTGCCGGCTGGGCCGGCTACGGCTACTGCCGCTCCCACTCCCGCTACTTCTGGGGCCTGCGCCTGCACCTGATCTGCACCCCGGCCGGGCTGCCGATCACCTGAGCCCTTGCCACCCCCAAGCTCGACGAACGCCAGGTCCTGATGGCCGTACTCGACCACGATCCGCACCTGCTCGCCGAACGGCCCGACTTACTCATCGTCGCCGACAAGGGGTACGTCTCCGCCGATCTGGACGACTACCTGTCCGAACGCGGGGTGCGACTGCTACGCCCGTCCTACCGCAACCGCACACCCCGCCCCGGCGAGCAGCACCTCAAACCCATCCGCCAGCTCGTCGAATCGGTCAACGACACCCTCAAAGGCCAACTCGACCTGGAACTGCACGGCGGACGCAGCCCGCTGGGCGTCGCCGCCCGCGTCGCTCAACGGATCCTCCCGCTGACCGCGGCCATCTGGCACAACCGCGCCACCAGCCAGCCCATCACCCGATCACTGATCGCCTACGACCACTGACCAGACTTCGGACTTACTCGTCTAGCTCCGGCGCGGCCTCCAGGGCCCGCACGATCAGGAACTCGTTCAGGCCGGGATCGGCCCGGAGGTCACGGCGCATGAGGTCGAGCGACAGCCCGTCGCGTCCCCACGGGACGAAGTGCAGCACGGCCTGGACGTCCCCCGTCTCCTCCCCGCCCCTGGGCCCGGCCCCGGCGGCCGGTGGTGACACCTGCGCCGGGCCGTGGGCCGTCACCACCACGCAACCGGCGTCGGCGGGATCGCCGAACCGGCCCAGTGCCATCGAGAAGCCGCGCTCGGCGGTGGTGCCGCGCCAGGAGACGGCCGCGGCGTGGATGCGGTCCCGCTCGGCCTCGGTCAAGGTCACCGGCCCGCCGTACGTGGCAGGTGTATGCACACGGAACTCTGACCTCTGCAGCTAAAAATTCCTTGGCTGTCGTCCTGCTACAGGACGAATGCGGTCTTAACCCCGCAGCACCTGAAGTCTCATTCCTAAACATTGCGACAGGGACCAAATTGCTAGCACAGAACGATCACAAGAACACGTTGCGTGATGTGTTTTAGATCACATTTTATTTCTTCTTTACATCGAAGCCACCCACTTATACGTTGTGATCGTTTTTATTGAAGATCGTTCCGGTGTCGCGTAGCCGTCCCCCACGCTCGCTTCCTGTGGACGCCATGCGCACGGTCGACTGTGCGCTGACGGAGGTGGACGGGGTGCGACAGAGTCGGTTCGGCCTGGGAAAGCAGGGTCCGGCCCGGTGGCTGATGCGTTTCACGGCGATCGTGACAGTCGCGCTTCTTCCTGGAACGTTACAGCTGCCGGCCTACCCGGCGCCGGTGTCTCCACTGCGCGTTTTCCTAAACCTGCCGAACGTCGTTTCCGGCTCGGCAGACGCCCCGCCGATTCAGCAATCTGGCTCGGCACAGGGGCTGCCGCACCTCGTCGATGCGTCCACGACCGAGCCGAGGGATATGCGGATTCCGGGGCCGCGGCCGAAGAACGACGGAAAGCGTCCAGACGGTGCCCTGCCGGTAGAAGAGCAGCGCACCCCGACCGACGAGCCGGCTGAGGGTGGTCTGAAGTCTCCGCCGCCGCTGCCCAACGAGATGAGCGAAGCCGAGCCCCAGGACAAGCCGGAGAACACACCTCCGCCCGAGGCCGTTCGAGCCCAGGACCTTTCAATTAGGCGCATAAGCACGTCGGGGGTAGGGCTAGCGGCTTCCACCCGGCGTGTGTCGCCCGAATCGGTGACGACCCGATCGCGCACTTCGTCGAGCGCGGCTGAGACGGCGATGGCCGACGGGGCTCCGAGCGTGTCGAACGTGGCGGCATCCGGAACCCAGGGTGCGGGTCTGTGGACGTTTTCCTCGTTGACTCCGTATTTCCAAGCCAGGATCACCGACCCGCTGTGGCGGTCCTCTTTCTTGGCCTACGAGCTTGAGCATGATCCGTCGGTGCCGGCCCAGGGGAGCGGCCTGATTTCTTCCGGAACGGGCACGACGTCGGCTGCGTCGGGGTCCACCACCGGTGTCGGTGTCCCCTCGGGGAAGTTGACCGATGGCTGGCTGGTGCGCTGGCGTGTTCGTGGTGTGACGACGACCGGCGTGGAGGGGGTGTGGTCGGACTGGCAGTCGGCGAAGGTTGATGTCACGAAGCCCTCTGTGTCCGAGCTGTGGGCGACGGGGACAAGGACTTCCGGTTTCTGGACGTTGTCGTCGTCGACGCCGACCTTCCAGGCGAAGATCTCGGACCCGGTGTTTTCCCGGAACTCGTACCTGGGCGCTGAGGTGGAGCACGATCCGTCGGTACCGGCGGAGGGTTCTGGGCTGATTTGGTCAGGGACCGGCACGACCCCGACGACGTTTGATACGCCGACCGCGTCCGTGTCCGTGCCGTCGGCCAAACTGACCGATGGGTGGTCAATTCGGTGGCGTGTTCGTGCTGTGACGACAACGGGTGTGAATGGGCCGTGGTCGGACTGGCAGTCGGCGAAGGTCGACATCAACAAGCCCATGGTCTCGGAGCTGACGGCGACCGGAACCCAAAGCGCAGGTTTGTGGACGCTTTCCTCCTTGACACCGAGGTTCCAGGCCAAGATCACAGAGAAATCGTTCTTCCCATCGTCCTACCTGAGCGCGGAGGTGGAGCACGATCCGTCGGTGCCGGATCAGGGTTCGGGGTTGATCTGGTCGGGGACGGGCACCACCTCGACATCGTGGGACACCTCCTACGCGTCGGTGTCGGTGCCGTCCGGCAAGTTGACCGATGGCTGGCTGGTGCGGTGGCGTGTTCGTGGCGTGACGGTGGCCGGGGTGATTGGGCCCTGGTCGGACTGGCAGTCGTCGAAGCTCGACATCACCAAACCCTCAGTGTCGGAGGTGTCGACGACTGGGATGCAAAGCGCCGGTCTGTGGACGATGTCGTCGTTGACGCCGTCTTTCCGGGCGAAGATATCGGATCAGGCGTTCCGAGGTTCCTACCTCGGAGTTCAGGTGGAGCACGACCCGTCCGCACCGGATGAGGGTTCAGGCTCGATCTGGTCGGGGACGGGCACCACCTCGACCACCCCCGATACCCCGTACACGACCGTGTCGATGCCATCTGGCAAGTTGACCGACGGCTGGGTGGTGCGATGGCGTGTCCGCGGCGTGACGATGACCGGTGTGAACGGCCCATGGTCGGACTGGCAGTCCACCAGGATCGATGTCACCAAGCCCTCGGTGTCGGAGTGGTCGGCGACGGGGACGCAAGGCGTCGGCCTATGGACGTTGTCATCGTTGACGCCGTCTTTCCGCGCGAAGATCTCGGACTCTTCGTTCCTCCGGACGTCATATCTAGGCGCTGAGGTGCAGCACGATCCATCGGTGCCAAGTCAGGGCTCGGGGTTGATCTGGTCGGGCACCGGGACCACTGCAGTGAGTTCTGGGGATATCGCCTCCGTGGCAGTGCCGTCGGGGAAGCTGACCGACGGATGGCTGGTGCGATGGCGTGTCCGCGGCGTGACGGTGACCGGTGTGAACGGCCCATGGTCGGATTGGCAGACAGCCAGGATCGCGGCGAACAAGCCGGCGGGGACAGGTCTCGGGGTGGTCCCTGGGACGAAGACGGGCGACACCTCGTGGGTTATGGCTTCGTCAACTCCATGGCTCTACACGAAGGTGACCGACGCGGGTGGTCTCGCTTCCTTTCTGCAGGCGGAGGTCGAGCATGATCCGTCCAAACCGGGTCAGGGTTCAGGACTGATCTGGTCGGGAACCGCGACCATGTCGTATGCGTCCGGATCGAACGCCTGGGTGCAGGTACCCGCCGGGAAGCTGACCGACGGATGGCTCGTACGCTGGCGGGTGCGAGGCGTCAATACCGCGGGTACGAGCGGGCCCTGGTCCGACTGGCAGACCGCGACCGTGAACCTCGACAAGCCGGCCGTTGCCGCGCCGGGGATAACTCCGGGAACACCGGGAGGTTCCACCTGGACAGCAGGATCGCTCACGCCCTGGTTCTTCGGGACCGTGACCGATCCTCAGGGGCGCAGCTCCTACCTGGGCATCGAGATCGAGCATGATCCGGAGGCAGCCGACCAGGGGTCAGGGCAGATCTACGCCGGGACCGGCACGACGGCGTACCCGTCCGGATCTAACGCCTGGGCGGCAATCCCGTCCGGGAAGCTGTCCGAGGGGTGGAGGATCCGGTGGCGGGTTCGCGGAGTCACCACGAACGGAGCAAACGGTCCGTGGTCCCTGTGGCAGTCCGCGACGGTGTCCGCTCTGCCCTTCCAGGTCTTCTCTCCAGGGGACAACACCCAGGTCGGCACGCTGACGCCGACGCTGTCCGCGCATGCACAGTCCTCCGTGGGCACCAAGGTCGTCTACTGGTTCCAGATCTGCTCGGGCACAAAGGACCACTGGACGTGGTGTGAAAGTTCTTACGAGTGGACCAAGGACGGGACGTTCAACGTGCCGGCCAACAGGTTGCAGTGGGGCAAGACCTACTGGTGGTACGCGAAGGCCGCGACAAGCGCGGCGACGGTGACCTCCCCGTGGAAGACCTTCACCACTGCACCGGAACAGGGAACCATCAACTCCCTGCTGACTGCCGGAACCGAAGGCCGTGAGTTCAATCATGTGAACGGGAACTACTCCCGTCCGGTGACCGACCTGTCCATTCCCACGGCTGGCCTCCCACTGGCCGTGAACCGTACGTACAACAGCCTCGATCCACGCTCCAACGGAGCGTTCGGCTCTGGTTGGACCACCCGTTGGGACATGCGGATCCAGGACGAGGGGCGGGCCATCGCCTACCCGTCAATGGTGGGTCACTGGCGGCTGGGCGACCTCGGCAGTGTGTTCGCGGCGGACGCTTCCGGCCGTGGGTTCAACGCGATCCTCTCGGCCGGGACATCCACGGTCTCGGGGAAGATCGGCGGCGCCATCGCGAAGTCCGGCGGTGCGGTCGCGACGACGCCCAGTCCCGTGCTGCGCACTGATGACAGCTACACCGTCGCCTCCTGGCTGAAGCTGGACGATCGGACGGGCTCATACCAGGTGGCCCAGCAGAATGGCACCAACCGGGCACCGTACTACCTGGGTGTCGACCAAACCACCGGGCAGTTGATGTTCGCCACGTATGCCTCCGACACCGCCGGTTCCGCCCGCACCGCCGTGCTGTCCGGGGTGAACGCCCCCGTCGGAGAGTGGTTCCACGTCGCCGGCGTGTACGACAAGACTGCGGGCGCCATCTCCCTCTATCTCAACGGTGAACTGATGAGGACGGTCACCGGAGTACCGGCGGGCTGGAACGCGACCGGGACAACGGTGCTCGGCAGCGAGATCAAGGGCGCCATCGACGACCTCCGCATGTTCCAGCAGGCCCTGCCCATCGGTCAGATCCGGGAACTGGCCGGCATGAAGACGATCACGCCGCCCGCCACCGTGCTGATAACCTACCCCGACGGCAGTCAACAGCGGTTCGCGTCCAGGGGCGACGGCACCTACGCCTCGCCGCCGGGCACCTTCGCCACCCTGGTCACCTTGGACGACGGCGGCTGGCGCCTCATGGACCAGTCCGCCACGTCCTACTGGTTCGACGTATCCGGGCGACTGACCAAGGTCAGCGACAGGAGAAACCACACCCAGGACCTGGTGTACGGCACTGACGGCAAGCTCCTGAAGGTGACCGCGACCGGGGAGCGCACGCTCACCTTCGGCTGGACCGGCGGCCACGTGACCAGCGTTGCCACCGACCGCGTCGACGGGATGCCCATCATCTGGACGTACGAGTACGACGGTGACAAGCTGATCAAGGCATGCCCTCCGGCCGCGGCAGGCGCGTGCACCACCTACACGTACACGGATGCATCTCGATACCGCAGCGTGGTGCTCGACTCCAGGCCAACCGGCTACTGGCGTCTCAACGAGACCACGAACGCGCTGTACGGCAAAGTGGCCAGCGCTGCCGGGGTGGATACCGGTAAGAGCGACGGCAAGCTGATGGGAAGCTCAGCCAACGCCACCGTGGGTGTGGCGGGCACGCTGGACGGGTCGCCGGACACGGCGATGACTTTCGCGGGAACCGCCGGATCGGAGTACGTGGCACTGCCCGAGGCCACCGTCAGCGGGCTGGGTGGCAGCCTCTCCGTCGAAGCCTGGTTCAGGACCACCGCTTCGGGCACGATCCTCGGCTATCAGAGCTCCCTGGACGACGTGCCCATGATGTTCGCGCTGGGCGTCTACGTCGGTACCGACGGCAGGCTGCGGGGTCAGTTCTGGAACGGAACCATCGCTCCCATCACCTCGCCCGGAAGGGTCAACGACGGGGCCTGGCACCATGTCGTGCTGTCCGGCTCGGAGAACATCCAGACGATGTTCCTCGACGGCCAGCCCGTCGGCGGTCTCGCAGGCAGGATCACCCATACCGGCAGCGACACCATGTGGGACACCCGTATCGGCAATGGATTCGGCGCTCCCGGCTGGCCCTCCACGACCTCGTCGTTCACGACCTTCCCGTTCGCCGGCAGCATCGACGAGGTCGCGGTCTACCCCAAGCCCCTCGGGCTCGCAGAGGTTCGCACGCATTACGTCGCGCGCACGGCCGGGTCGCTGCTGACCAAGGAGACGCAGCCGTCGGGGCGTGTCCACGCGGAGAACACCTATGCCCCGGACGGCGGCCGCCTCAAGACGCACACCGACGACGACGGTGGCACCTGGAAGCTGTCGGACATGGTCTACACCAAGGAGTCGACCACCCAGGTCTCGGCCACGGCCACGGTTACCGACCCGCACAACGGCAGCCTGACCTACGTCACCAACGCCCTGCGCGGATACCGGACCGTCTCCACCACCGACCAACTCGGCAAGACCACCCTGTACGCCTACGACACAGGCGGCTTTCCCGCGAAAATCACCGATCCCAACGGCAATGGGAGAGAGCCGTCGTACAACGCGCGCGGCAATCTGATCGCCAATAAGACCTGCCGCAGCGTTGACACGTGCTTCACGGAGTACTACTCCTACCACCTGAACGTCGATGATCCGTTCGACCCTCGCAACGACCAGCCCCTCGCCTACCGCGACGGTAGGTCGGCATCGGCAACCGATGACACTTATGCCGTCGTCACCACATACAACACCTTCGGGGAGCCGACGAAGAAGACGGTTCCCGCCACGTCGGATTTCCCGCAGGGCCGTTCCCAGACCACCGTCTACACCGACGGCACCGAGCCAGCAGTTGGCGGTGGCACCACACCAGCGGGTCTGGTGAAGTCCGCAAAGGACTTCAAGGGCAACGAGACCACGTACGCGTACACGGCCGCCGGGGACCTTGCCCAAGAAACCGGACCAACAGGTCTGGCCAAGAAGTATGGCTACGACGCTATCGGGCGAGCGATCACCCGTACCGAGGTCTCCAGCGCGAACCCCGACGGGGTCACGACGACCACCGCCTACGATCCGCAGGGTCGTCCGGCGACTATCACGGGCCCAGGAGTCAAGAACGAGGTCACCGGGGTCACCCACACCTTGCGGCAGACCTCCGCCTACGATGCCGACGGCAACCCGCTGGCCGTAACCGTGTCCGACCTGACCGGCGGTGATCTGCAGCGCACCACCACCTACACCTACGATGACTACGGTCGCGCCGACTCCATTACCGACCCCGAGGGCGCCGTCGAGCTGTTCGGTTATGACCACAGGGGACAGAAGGTCAGCTACACCGACCAGCGTGGTTCGGTTTACAACTACACCTACACAGCACGTGGTGAACTCGCAGCGACCACCCTCAAGGGGTGGACCGGCAGCCCGGTAAGCCCGCAAGCGGCCGCCGACGTGATCATGATGTCGTACGCCTATGACCCGGCCGGAAGGCGGGCCTCCCAGACCGATGTGATGGGCCGCACCACCTCGTACACTTACTACAACGATGGCCTGGCCGCGCAAACAATCGCTGTCGGAGCCCGATTGAACGGCTCATCCATTGGCCGCGACGTGGTGCTGGACGCGAAGCTGTACGACCCGGCCGGACATGTCTCCCGGCAGACCGCAGACGGCGGGACTCTGCGGATAGACGCGGTCTACGACGCCGCGGGCCGCCTCACCTCTCAGACAGCCGATCCGGGCACGCTGGCCAGGAAGACGGCGTATGCCTACGACGCCAATGACAACGTCGTCAGCGCCACCAAGACAGCGGCCGGAACCGACCGTGCAGAGACCATCGAATACGCCTACAACGCAGACGACCAGCCGATCAGGCAGATCGTGCACAACGACGGCCAGGACTTGGTCACCGATCTCGCCGTCGACAACCGGAAACTGGTGACAGCTATCACGGATCCGCGCGGAACCGCCTCCGGTGCGAACGGCGCGGACTACAGGACCGACATCCGTTACGACGCGACGGGCAAGGCGGTCGAGCTGAAGCTGCCCCAGGTTCAGGTCGAGCGCAACGGCAGTGCCGCCGAGCCTACACGCCCGACCACCCGGCTCGGCTACAACACCTTCGGAGACCAAACACAAACCATCGATCCAGAGGGACGGGCCCTCGCCTCCACCTTCGACCGGGCGGGGCGCATGGTCTCCCAGGTCATGCCGACCTACACGCCGCCAGGAGGTCAGCCGATCACTCCAACCGTGACGGCGTCCTACAACGCCGCCGGGCAGCAGATCAGCGCGACAGACGCGCGTGGACACACCACGACGGCGCTCTATGACAAGCTCGGCCGAAAGGTCCAGGTGAGCCAGCAGTCGGTGGGCGGTGCAGCGGCCGGCACCTCCGTCTACACCTATGACCTGCTCAGTGAGGTCCTGTCCCTGACCGATCCCACCGGGGCACACTGGGAAGCGACGTACGACGACCTCGGCCGTCAGATCACTACAACGACCTTCGAACGCAAGCCGACCGCGGCGGCTTACGTCACCACTCACGAATACAACGACGCGGACAACCTCACCAAGGTGATCCGGCCGACCGGCGACGCGTCCATGCGCGCCTACAACGCCTTCGGCGAGATGACATCGCATACCGACGCGCTCGGAAACAGAACGACCTTCGACTACGACCTGTCCGGGCGGGTGGTCAAGACGACCAACCCCCTCGGGATGTCCAACACCGCGAAGTACGACCTCGCCGGCAGGCGAATCGAGACAGCAGACGTCGACGCAGGCGGCGCGGTGCTACGCACGCGGAAGTTCGGCTACGACGCCACCGGGAACCAGACCAGCCAGACTACGCCGACGGGTCACAACACCACCCGTGTCTACGACGCGGCCAACCGGCTCATTGAGCAGCACGAGCCGGTCTCCGCCACCGCGACGATCAACACATCGTTCGGCTACGACGCGGCGGGGCAGCAGACCCGATCGACCGACGGGCGGGGCAACGTCACCTACATCACCTACAACAGCCTCGGCCTCGTGGAATCGATGACTGAGCCGAGCACCGCCGCACACCCCAACCTGTCCGACCGCACCTGGACCAACATCTACGACGCGACGGGGAACCAGGTCACCAGCCTGCTTCCCGGTGGCGTCAAGGTGGAGCGCACTTTTGACGAGCTGAACCGACTCGTCAAGCAGAGCGGCAGCGGTGCCGAGGCGGTCACGGAGGACAAGAACTACACCTATGACCTCGCCGGCCGTCTGACGAACGCTGATGAACTGGCCTTCGCGTTGAACGACCGGGGACAGTTGCTCAAGAGCAGCGGACCCGGCGGCGACATCAACGCCTACGCGTACGATGCGGACAACCGACTCGTCCAGCGGGTCGATGCCACCGGTACGGCATCGTTCAGGTGGGATGACGCCGACCGCCTCACCAGCATGAGCGACCCGGTCACATCTGCGACTATCCAGTACGACTATGACAAGGCGGCGCGCCTGACCAGCATGGTTTACGGTGCGAATGGCATCCGCCGGGCCTACTCCTACGACGCGCTGAACCGTCTCACCAGGGACGAGCTCAAGAGCAGCCAGAACTCGCCGATCGCATCGATCGACTACGGCTACGATGCCGACGACAACCTGATCACCAAAACCACGGCCGGCACGGCAGGCGCTGGCACCAACACCTACACCTACGACTGGGCGAATCGTCTCACCTCCTGGACCGCGCCCGACGGCAACACCACGGAATACGGCTGGGACGCCGCAGGCAACCGCATCCGCGCTGGGGACAAGACATACACCTACGACGAACGCAACCGGCTCGTCTCCGGGGACGGCTATGCCTATACGTACACGGCACGTGGCACTCTCGCCGAGTCGTCCAACGGCAAGGTGAAGATCAGCAAATTCGACGCCTTCGACCGTCTTATCCAGGACGACACAGTCACGTACGACTACGACGCCCTCGACCGCATGGCCACCCGCACGGAAAGCGGGCAGACGATGAAGTTCGCCTACGACGGCCAGACGAACGACCTGGTCGCCGTCACCGACAGCAACAACGTCAAGAAGGCGACGTACGGTCGGGACGCGTTGGGGCGAACAGTGAGCCTGTCCGACGGAGGCGGTGGCCAGCTGGCCTTCAGCGACCTGCACGGTGACCTGATCGGCACCTTCACCACCGATGGCGGAGCACTCGTCGACTCGATCGCCTACAACCCCTTTGGCGAGGTAATCGCCCAGACTGGTGCCACACATGACCTCGGATACCAGGGCGGATACACCGACCCAAACACGAAGAAGGTCAACATGGCCGCCCGCTGGTACCAGCCGACCACGGGAAGCTTCATCTCCCGTGATACCTGGTCCCTCGCTGCCGACCCATCGGTCCAGCTCAATCGCTACGTCTATGGCAACGACAACCCTCTCACGAATATAGATCCCGACGGCCACGCTTCCTGCGAAAAGAAACCAAATCAGGAGAAGTGCAAGAAGAAGGTGGCGACTATCAAGAAGGAAGTCGCCAAGAACCATGTGGATTGCGTAGGAACGTACGGAAAGAAGGGTTGCAAGGCAGCAGAGCAGGCATACACCGATTGCCGCCTGTCGGGCGGCTCGCAGAGTAAGTGTGGTGGCTTGGAGGTATACGCCGGCTGCAAGGCCCAGAAGTATTCCAACAAGAACTGCAAAGATGCGCAGGATAAATATGGTGACTGTATCGGCGACGCCGCGCCGAGGTCGATATGCCGATCTGCGTCCGTGCAATATGCAAGCTGCCGAACGGGTTCAAACTCGAAAAATGCTTGCGATCACGCACTAGAGGGATACGTGGACTGCCGGACCTCGGGCGGCCAGGGTCACGATGTGGGAATCTGCACGAGAAGCTCTAACATCTACCTAAGCTGCCGCAAGGGCAGTGGAATTCATGACCACAATTCATGCGAGAGCGCGTCCAAGAGCTACCTCAAATGTCACGAGAGCACCCCTCAAGAAGATTACGTGTGCGCTACCCAGGCCGCGGATTATCTTAGATGCCGGGCAACCGCCTATGAGAGGAGCAAGCACGGCGACACATTCTGCAGTGGAGTCGTGGACGCTAGCATCCGCTGCCTGAAAGAAAACTCTCTCAGTGAGTGCTCCTGGGTGTTCCCCACCTATCTGAAGTGCGCCAAGGAGCACAAGGAGAGTGGTTGTGTAGGAGAAGACGGAGCCACCAGGACAGACTGCGACGAGTACAGCTTCGCAAAGGCCCTCGCCGGAAATGACAAATGTAGGCAGTACCTGAGCAACCAGGACACGAACATGCTTCTCACCGTTCTGTCCTGGACAGCCGTGGGCTCAGGTGCATGCACCATCGCTGGTATCGACACCGTGATCGGCATTCCGGCCTCGGCGGTGTGTGGCGTTATTGGTGCACTTGCTGGTGCCGGCGCCGCCGCCGTCGGTGGCGCCAACAAAGCGGGCCATGGAATCGTGATTGAGTATGGAAAATGCCATTGGGCTCCCTGCATATCCATAAAATCTCAATAGGAGGCGACCCCGCGAAGGGTTCCCATTTTGAGAGCGAAGGGTTCGATAGTATGAGATGGGTCCGTAGGTCAATTGGGGTGGCTGGAGTCCTACTTTGCTTCTCTTCCGCGGTAAGGATGACGAGGGCTCTTCCGGAAGCCGCCCCCTATGCCGTTCCGGTGCTAGTCGGTGGAACCGCCTTGGTGCTTCTCTCACTTATCCTCGCACTCTTCGAAAGAAGATCATGAGTAACCACCAAGACGTTTCCATTCATGGGCCGGCGGGGTCAGCCACGTGGCCGAGAACGCCGTCGCTCCGGGCGGAGGTCGGGCAGAGACCCGGTGCTGAGGCCAAGGCGCCGGCCGACGTGCTGGCCGACTACGCCGAGGTCGCCCGCCGGACCGACGAGCTGGTCGCCGGTCTGCCCGACCTGGACGCCGCCCAGCCGCTGCCGAAGGCCCCGTGGCACGAGCCCGGCGCGTCGTGGTCGGCCCGCCGGGTGCTGATGCACGTCATGGCCGAGACCGCCCAGCACGCGGGCCACGCCGACATCATCCGTGAGTCCCTCGACGGCGCCAAGAGCATGGGCTGACCCCCCGGCGGAGGCGTGGCGGGGTCAGGAACGCCTCGGCCCTGAGCGCCGCGACGCCGATGCGCGGCAGGTCGCGCGATGTGGGGAAGACCAGGAACCGCGGCTCCCACACCGGCCGGAACTTGGCGTTGAACCGGTACAGCGAGTCGATCTGGAACCAGCGGGACAGGAAGACGAGGACACCGCGCCAGGCCCGTGACACCGGCCCCGCGCCCAGCCGCTCCCCCCGCGCCAGCGCGGCCCGGAACACCGCGAAGTTGAGGGACACCCTGGTCACCCCGAGCTCCGGCGCGGCCTCCAGGGCCCTCACGATCAGGAACTCGTTCAGGCCGGGATCGGCCCGGAGATCACGGCGCATGAGGTCGAGCGACAGCCCGTCGCGTCCCCACGGCACGAAGTGCAGCACGGCCCGGACGTCCCCTGTCTCCTCCCCACCTCCGGACCTGGCCCCGGCGGCCGGTGGTGCCGCCGGCGCCGGGCCGTGGGCCGTCACCACCACGCAACCGGCGTCGGCGGGATCGCCGAACCGGCCCAGCGCCATCGAGAAGCCGCGCTCGGCGGTGGTGCCGCGCCAGGAGACGGCCGCGGCGTGGATGCGGTCCCGCTCGGCCTCGGTCAGGTCACCGGCCCGCCGTACGCTGCAGGTGTAGCCAAGACGCTCCACCCGGTGGACCATCTGCCGCACGTTGCGCATGGCCCGGCCCTCCAGGGTGAATCCGGCCACCTCGACGACCGCCTCGTCGCCGAGTTCCAGCGCGCCGAGACCGCCTTCCCGGGTCCACGCCTCGCCCCCGCTCTCGCCACAGCCGATCACGGCCGGGATCCAGGCGTGCCGCCCGGCCTCCTCCAGGAAGCGGCGGATGGCCCCCGGCCAGGCCTCGGCGTCGCCGAGCGGGTCGCCGCTCGCCAGCATCACCCCGGCCACGACGCGGTACGTCACGGCCGCCTTGCCGCTGGGCGAGAAGATCACACTCTTGTCCCTGCGGAGCGCGAAGTAGCCGAGCGAGTCCTGCCCGCCCCACTGGTCGAGCATGGCTCTGAGGCGCCGCTCGTCGCCGGGGGTGAGCGCGGCGGCCGGGCGCTCCGGCCGCAGCGCGAGGTGGATGGTCGTGACGGCCGTAAGGGCGCCGAGCCCGGCGAGCGAGGACGACACCAGGGCGCCGGCGTGCGCCGAGGCGTAGCCGACGGGACCGTCCACGCCCGCGAGGCCGAGGACGACCTGCCGCAGCCGGTCGCCCGGGCCGAGCCGGCCCGCGACGTCACGGGCGTGCGCGGCGACCAGCACCCATCCGATCACGACGTCGAACGCGCCGAGCACGATCAGGTTGCCCAGGGCGCGCCAGCGGGAGCGTGGGTCGGGCAGGGCGTAGAACTCCGCCCTGCTCAGCAGCAGCACCCCGAACAGCAGCAGCGAGACCGACGCGGCGAGGGGGTGCCGCCAGCGCAGCGCCTCCAGGACGGCGCCCACGGGCAGCAGCACCACCACCGCCCGCCAGGCCCTCGCCTTACGCCGCCTGAGGGCGTGGGCCAGCATGATCAGCAGGATTCCGACCAGGAGAGAGGCCGTTTCGGCCAGCGTGGTGACACTCCCCGGCAGAATCCCGGCGATCTCGCTGATCCTGCTCGTACGGAACCGCGGGACGACGCCGTTGACGATGTCCAGGGCCCCGATCAGCAGCGCGGCCCGGCCCGCCGCCGCGGGCACCCAGGGACGCGCAAGCCTCGCATGTACGGAGTGCGTTCGAACACTCACGATATGTGAGGATAAGTGACATCAGCGCCCGCGAAGCGGCGTGATTCTGATCCTTGCCCGGGTCCTTACGCCACCCGGACCGCACCACCCGGAGCACGCCAGCCACCTGGGCCGGCCGGTGCCGTCACTGCCGCTCGGCGGCCTCGACGACGTTGGCCAGCAGCATGGCCCGGGTCATCGGCCCCACCCCGCCGGGGTTGGGGGCGACGAAACCCGCGACCTCGCGGACGTCGGGGGCCACGTCTCCGGCGATCTTCCCGTCGACCCGGGACACGCCCACGTCGAGCACGGCCGCGCCCGGCTTGACCATCTCCGCGGTCACCAGGTGGGGCACCCCGGCCGCGGCGACGACGATGTCCGCCCGGCGTACGTGGGACGCCAGGTCCTGGGTGCCGGTGTGGCAGAGCGTCACGGTGGCGTTCTCCGCGCGCCGGGTGAGCAGCAGGCCCAGCGGCCGGCCCACGGTGATGCCCCGGCCGACGACGACGACCTCGGCGCCCTTGATCGGCACGCCGTACCGCTGGAGCAGCACCACGATGCCGCGCGGGGTGCACGGCAGCGGGGCGTCGACCATGTGGACGAGCCTGCCCAGGTTGACCGGGTGGAGGCCGTCGGCGTCCTTGGCCGGGTCCATCCGCTCGATGAGCGCCTGGGTGTCCAGGTGACGCGGCAGCGGAAGCTGGACGATGTAGCCCGTGCAGGCCGGGTCGGCGTTCAGCTCGTCGACCGCGGCCTCCACGTCGGCCTGGGTGGCGGTGTCCGGAAGGTCCTTCCGGATGGAGGTGATGCCGACCTCCGCGCAGTCGCGGTGCTTGCCCGCGACGTAGATCTGACTGCCCGGGTCCTCACCGACCAGGATCGTGCCCAGCCCGGGGGTGATGCCCCGGTTCGCCAGGGCCTTCACCCGCTCCGCCAGTTCACCCTTGATCGTGGCGGCGGTCGCCTTGCCGTCCAGAAGCCGCGCGGTCATCGCACTCCCCAGTTCGTCCAGGTGGTTCTACTGAGCCCCCTCGCGGCGCTCGATGATCCGGCGGGTGAGAGGGATGAACTCCACGATCTTCCACCCGAAGTACGCGGCCAGGACCGCGATGGGCAGCAGCGCGAGGGGGCTGTTCCACACGCCGTTCATCAGGGCGAAAGAAGTCGTGAGCATGTCAAAGGGCATGGAGGGACTCCGGAGGAAGAAGAGTGGGGCGCTTCAGGCTAACCGCACCACAAGGGTGATCGTGCCGTTTTCGCCCTTCCTGTCCGCCGAGTGCCCCTCAGATCGCGTCACTCCTCCGCTGACCGTGGTCCGGTCAGTGGAAGAAGTGACGGGTGCCGGTGAAGTAGAGCGTGATGCCCGCCTCCTTGGCGGCCTCGATGACCTGGTCGTCGCGGATCGATCCGCCCGGCTCCACGATCGCCTTCACCCCCGCCTCGGTCAGCACCTGCAGGCCGTCCGGGAAGGGGAAGTACGCGTCGGAGGCCCCGACCGATCCGGCCGCGCGCTCACCGGCCCGCGCGACCGCCAGCCGGGCCGAGTCGACCCGGTTGACCTGGCCCATCCCGACGCCGACGGTCGCGCCGCCGGTCGCGAGGAGGATCGCGTTGGACTTCACCGAACGGCAGGCCCGCCAGGCGAAGGCGAGGTCGGCCAGCACCTCGGGCGAGGCCGGCTCGCCGGCCCTGAGCTCCCAGCCGGACGGGTCGTCGCCGGGGGCGTCCACCCGGTCGACCGTCTGCACGAGGAGGCCGCCGTCGACGCGGCGGAACTCCGCGGCGTTCGCGGGCCCCGACGGGCAGGCGAGCAGCCGGATGTTCTTCTTCTCCCGCAGGATCTCCAGCGCGTCCGCCGCGAACGACGGCGCCACCACGACCTCCGTGAAGATCGGCGCGATCTGCTCGGCCAGCTCACGGGTCACCTTGCGGTTCACCGCGATCACCCCGCCGTACGCCGAGACCGGGTCGCACTCGTGCGCCTTGCGGTGCGCCTCGGCCACGTCGGCGCCCACGGCGATGCCGCACGGGTTGGCGTGCTTGATGATGGCGACGGCCGGCTCGGCGAAGTCCCAGGCGGCCCGCCAGGCGGCGTCGGCGTCCACGTAGTTGTTGTAGGACATCTCCTTGCCGTGGAGCTGCTCGGCGTTGGCCAGGCCGTCCGTGCCGCCGGTGTAGAGCGCGGCTCCCTGGTGCGGGTTCTCGCCGTACCGCAGGGCCGCCTTGCGCTTCCACGCCGCGCCCATGAACGACGGCCACTCGCCCTCGGGGGCGTACACGTTGCCGAACCACGACGCCACCGCGACGTCGTACGCCGCGGTGTGCGCGTAGGCCGTGGCGGCGAGCCTCCTGCGCTCGGTCAGCGTGAAGCCGCCCTCCGCGGCCGCGGCCAGCACGTCGCCGTACGCCGCGGGGTCGACGACCACGGCCACCGTGCCGTGGTTCTTGGCGGCGGCCCGGATCATCGCGGGGCCGCCGATGTCGATCTGCTCGACGCACTCGGCGTCCGAGGCGCCGGAGGCGACCGTGGCGGCGAACGGGTAGAGGTTCACCACCGCGAGCTGGAACTGCTCGATCTCCAGCTCCTCCAGCTGCTTGACGTGCGAGGGGTTGCCGCCGTCGGCGAGCAGCCCGGCGTGCACCCGCGGGTGGAGGGTCTTGACCCGGCCGTCCAGGCACTCGGGGAAGCCGGTGAGCGACTCCACCCTGGTGACCGGCACGCCGTAGGAGGCGATCGCGGCGGCGGTGCCGCCGGTCGACACGATCTCCACGCCCGCGGCCTCAAGCCCCCGCGCCAGGTCTTCCAGACCCGTCTTGTCGTAAACGGTGATGAGCGCACGGCGGATGGCGATGCGGGTCACTTCGTGGTCCTTCCTGATGTCGTGCCCTGTGTCCGGTCCTGTGCCGGAGCCGGTTCTGCGACGGGCGCCGGGCGCCGGGCGGCGGCGGCCTGTCCCGCGGCTCGCGCCGTCCCCAGGCGTACGGTCCGCCCGGTCGTGGTCCAGCCCTCGCGGGCCATCCGGCCGACCATCTCGACGAGGAGGCCGCGCTCGACGGTCTTGATCCGCTCGTGCAGCGACTCCTCGTCGTCGCCCTCCCGCACCGGCACCGCCTCCTGGGCGATCACGGGCCCGGTGTCCACGCCCGCGTCGACCAGATGCACGGTGCAGCCGGTGACTCGGACGCCGTACGCGAGCGCGTCGCGCACCGCGTGGGCGCCCGGGAAGGAGGGCAGCAGCGCCGGGTGGGTGTTGACGACCGGGAACGCGGCCAGCACGCGAGGACCGAGGATCTTCATGAACCCGGCGGAGACCACGAGGTCGGGCCGGTGCCCGGCGATGCGCTCCGCCAGGCTCTCGTCCCATTCCTCCCGGGTGGAGTGGTCGCCCACCCTCTCGACGAACGTGGGGACGCCCGCGCGCCCGGCCCGCGCCAGGCCCTCGATGTCGTCGCGGTCGGCCCCGACGGCCACCACCGTCGCGCCGTACGCGTCGTCGGAGGCGGCGTCGAGCAGCGCTTGCAGGTTGGTCCCCGATCCCGAGACGAGGACCACGAGCCGGAAGGACAGGGCGGAACTCCTTCGTGAGCTGGCTTCGTTTTGCAGGTGATTACCGGGAGATGGTTCCTTAGAGATGGTCGCGCGTGGAGGGTGGGCCCTCGACGCAGCTAAAGCGTATCGGGCGCCGGCCATCAGGATTCACGACGGGCTATGCGAACGCGAGGCGAGGAGACCGTGACAACATCCCTTGAGACTTCGGCACCGGCGACCGGAGGGCGAAGGGCGCTGGCCCTGGCCGTCACGGCCATGGTCTTCACCCTGCTGCTGCCGCCCGCGGGGCTGGCGCTGTCGGTCTTCGCGTTCATCGTGGCCGTCCGCGATCTCCGCCTGCTGAACCGCGCACGGCAGGGCATCGGCATGGCGACCGGCGCCGTGGTGCTGTCGTCGCTCGCGTTCGTGCTGGGCGCCGTCACGACGGCCTTCCAGCTCTACTTCTCGGCGGAGCTCAACGCGTACACCGAGTGCCGCAAGGGCGCGGGCACGGTGGCCGCCCAGCAGGAGTGCTCCGACCAGCTCATGCGGGCCTTCGAGGAGAAGCTCGGCATGGCCTGGCCCGCCTCCGTCCCCGCCCCCGCCTGACGGCCCCTCGCCGACGCGCCGGGGGCCGGGCGTTCCTCCGGTTTGCCCCTGACGTACGGGTCAGGGTTTACCGTCGCGGCGGCGTGCGGCGGGGCCGCACGGCCGCTCACGTCGTCGCGCGAGGAGAAGCCCATGTCCGAGACACCGCCCGGCACCGTACGGGAGATCAGGCTCACCGAGGTTCCGTCCGGTCTGCCCGGCCCCGAGCACCTGGCCGTCGTGGAGGTCCCGACGCCTGTGCCGGGAGCCGGTGAGGTCCTGGTGCGCAACCGCTGCTTCCAGGTCTTTCCGGCGCTGCGCACGTTGACGGCCGGGGGCGTGCCGGGCGCGCCCTTTCCGCCCCTGCGGCCGGGGGACACGCTGTTCGGCCCCGCCGTCGGCGAGGTCGTCACGGCCGGGGACGGCGCGAGCCTGCGGCCGGGCGACCTGGTCTCGCACTTCCAGGGCTGGCGCGAGTACGCCGTGGTCCCCGACCCCGAGCCGCTGGACGGCACCCTGCCCGATCCCGCCGCCCACCTCGCTCCAGGGGCTACGGCGTACGCGGCCCTGACGCGGATCGCGGGCCTGCGCCCGGGAGAGACCGTGTTCGTCAGCGGGGGCGCCGGAGGCGTCGGGTCGCTCGCGGGCCAGATCGCCCGCCTGCTGGGCGCGGCGCGCGTGATCGGCAGCACCGGCTCGGCCGCGAAAGCCGAGCGCATGACCGCCGAGCTCGGCTACGACGCGGTCGTCCTCCGCGGCGACGGTCCGTTCGGCGTGCGGCTGGCCGAGGCCGCGCCCGACGGCATCGACGTGGTCGTCGACAACGTCGGCGGCGAGCAGCTCCGTGCGGCGGCCGACGCGGCACGGCCGGGGGCCCGCCTCGTCCTGGTCGGGACCCTGGCCACGCAGCTGTCGGCGGCGTCCACCGGCGCGACCGCCCCCGTGGAGCTGGACACCTTCCGGCTCATCCTCGGGAACATCACCCTTCGCGGCCTGACCGGCGTCGACGCGGCGACCACCGCGGAGTGGAGGGAGCGCTTCGGCGCCTGGCTCCGCTCGGGGTCCATCTCCTTTCCGCACACGCGGATCCCGGGCATCGACCGCGCA
Source organism: Microbispora triticiradicis (assembly GCF_005864065.1). NCBI lineage: Bacteria > Bacillati > Actinomycetota > Actinomycetes > Streptosporangiales > Streptosporangiaceae > Microbispora > Microbispora triticiradicis. The sequence continues at coordinate 381,644 of NZ_VANP01000003.1, forward strand.
CCGCAGGCACTGCGTGAGCTCTTCGACGGACGACACGTCGGCACCGTCGTCGTGGAGCCGTGAACAACGCTTAAAGTAGGCGGGATGGGCATGCGGATCGGCGACGCCGCGGCGGCGACGGGGACCACTCCGCGCGCCCTGCGCTTCTACGAGCAGCGTGGGCTGCTCCTCCCGCCGCGCACGGCGTCGGGTCAGCGGGAGTATGGCCCGCGTGAGATCGCCCGCATCCGCCTGGTGCGCCAGTTGCTCGCCCTCGGCCTGACCGTCGAGGACGTCGCCGGCTGCGCCGACCGCCTGGACCTGCTGGAGGGCGACACCCTCCCGCCGTACGGCTCCCCCGGCTGCACGGGCGGCACGGGGGTCGTCCAGCGCCGCATCGCCGCCCTGAACGACGAGATCGGCCGCCTGACCCGGCTGCGGGACCGCCTCGCCTCGAGCGTCCCCGAGCCGGGGGCAGCACCCGAAACCGTGGCCGGGCCCATACCGGAGACTCTGGCATGCCCGAGCCCGTGAACACGCTCGTGGGCGCGGCCGGAGGCATGGGCGAGCACTCCCTGGCCCGGCCCTCCGACGGCGGGCTGTCGTCCGTCAGGCGCGTCCCGCCGCCGGCCGGCCGGTGGGTCGTCAGTCGCGGTCCCAGGCGTAGGGGTCGACGTAGATGACGTGGCCCCCGCGGTCGTCGGTCTCGTCGACGATGTCCGTACGCGGCTTCGGGGCGGCGCCGGCGGGCCGTTTGCGCGGCGGCTCCGGCCGGCCCCGCCGGGCGGTCATGTCGTCGAACGTCTCCGCGGTCGCCGCGGCGTGCTCGTCGGTCCAGTCGTCCCTGATCACGGGGATCGGCTGGGTCTCCGCCTCGGTGGCGTCCAGCCAGTGGCCCGGGAGATGGGCGCCCCGGGCCGGTCGCACCTTCCCGGCCGCCTTGGCGATCACGGCGCCGGCCTTCCTGACCGGCTCCGGCGCGGTCGCCGGCCGCCGGGAGATCAGCCACCAGTTGGCGATGCCGGCCGAGATTCCGGCGGCCACGCCGACCTCCAGCGCGACCGACAGCGCCACCTCCCAGGGGGAGGGCCCGACGGCGGCCAGCCCGGCCCCGCCGAGCGGCCCGCCCGACAGCGCCGCGAGCGTCCCCGCCGCGAGCCCGCTGGTGATCCCGCAGACGAAGCCCCACAGCGGCGCGGCCTCGATCGAGGGGGTCGGCGCGACGCGGGCCGTCACCACGCCCGCGACCGCCCCCGCGGCGAACGGCACCGCGATCACCGACATGACCCACGGGGGCGCGGTGCCGGACGGCGGCAGTGCGCCGAGCAGCGGCAGCATGGGAACCGCGCTCAGCTTGACCCCGGTGGGCGCGACCAGCGTGCCCGCGCCCACCGCGAAGCCGGGTCCCGAGATGTACGCCATTCCCCAGATCACGGCGTTGAAGAAGTAGAGGACCTCCAGGAGCAGGAGCAGCCCACCGCCGACCAGGCCGGGGCTGAGCACCTCCGACATCTGCTGGATCCGGGTGAAGTTCATCGCCACGGCCACGAGCACGAGCACCGCCCCCGCCGTGAGAAGCAGCGCGGTCGCGACGGCCGTACCCGCGACGAGCGAGCGCGGCCGCTCGGGCAGCAGGCGCAGCATCGACCGCCACGGCCCGATCGTGCGGGCGGTGGCCACCGATCCCGTGACGAAGGCCAGCAGCAGGTGGCTGACGAGCGCCTCCCCCGGGAACGGCTGCATGATCTCGTTGCGCGACACCAGGGCGATCACCCCGGCGAGCAGCGCGTACGGCGCGGCCAGCGAGATGCCGGCCTGGGCGATGAGCACGAGCTGGGCGCGGCGGCGGGCGTTCTCGACGTCGCGGGGGGTGCCCTTCGGCAGCCGGGCCGGCATCCTCAACCGCAGGTCGGCGTCGCGTGCCATCCACAGGCCCGCCCGGTAGAGCAGCGCGCCGGGCAGGATCATGAGCCCGATGGGCAACAGGCCCACCCGGCCGCCGGGGATCGCGAATCCTGCGTGGTGGGCGGCCAGCCAGAGCTGGCAGGCCGTGCGGAACACGCCGGGCAGGCCCTCGCCGAAGGGCCCCCGGGGGGCGGCCATCCAGCCGATGAGCGTGAGCGTGGTGAGCACGGCGATGCCGACGCCGAGCGTCCAGAACGCGGCCAGCATGCCGGAGACGGGAAGCGGACGACGGCTCTCCTCGTCGTCGCCGGCGCCACCGCGACCGAGGACGGCGCGGGGACCGGTCCTGATTTGATCGAGAAGTCCCGTCACGCTACCTCATCATCCCAGCGCGGCCGCCGCACTCCACGTCGCCACGCCGTTCACCCCCGCTCGAAATGGGATGATCTTGCAGTCGCCGCCCGCGCCGACTGCTCCCCATACGCGTCGTGACCTCACGCCGGAGGCGTGAGGTCACTAACGGCGCCGGGAGAACGGCTGGGCCGCCGGAACCCCTGAGGACCCGGCGGCCTGCCCGTCACGACTCCTTGGTCACGACATGAGCTCGCGCATGAGGCGGGCGGTCTCGCTGGGAGTGCGGCCGACGCGGACGCCGACCTTCTCCAGGGCCTCCTTCTTGGCCTGGGCGGTGCCGGCGGAGCCGGACACGATCGCGCCGGCGTGGCCCATCGTCTTGCCCTCGGGCGCGGTGAACCCGGCGACGTAGGCGACGACGGGCTTGGTGACGTGCTCGTCGATGTAGGCCGCGGCCCGCTCCTCGGCGTCGCCGCCGATCTCGCCGATCATCACGATCGCGTCGGTCTCCGGGTCGTCCTGGAACGCCTGGAGCGCGTCGATGTGGGTCGTGCCGATGACCGGGTCGCCGCCGATGCCGACGCAGGTGGAGAAGCCGATGTCGCGCAGCTCGTACATGAGCTGGTAGGTCAGCGTGCCCGACTTCGACACCAGGCCCACGCGGCCCTTGGTGGTGATGTCGGCCGGGATGATCCCGGCGTTGGACGCGCCGGGCGAGGCGATGCCGGGGCAGTTCGGCCCGATGATGCGGGTCTTGTTGCCCTTGGAGACGGCGTACGCCCAGAACTCGGTGGTGTCGTGGACCGGCACGCCCTCGGTGATGACCACGCACAGCGGGATCTCGGCGTCGATGGCCTCACGGACGGCCGCCTTGGTGTGCGCCGGGGGCACGAAGACGACGGAGACGTCCGCGCCCGTCTGCTCCATGGCCTCCTTGACCGTGCCGAAGACCGGCAGGCCCTCGTGCGTGACGCCGGCCTTGCGGGCGTTGACGCCGCCCACGACGTTCACCCCGGCGGCGAGCATGCGGCGGGTGTGCTTGGTGCCCTCACCGCCGGTCATGCCCTGAACGATGATCTTGCTGTTCTCGGTGAGCCAGATAGCCATTACGCACCTACCGCGGCGAGCTGGGCGGCGCGCTTGGCCGCTTCGTCCATCGTGTCGACCAGCTCGACGCGCGGGAGCGCGGCGTCGGCCAGGATCTGCCGCCCGAGAGCGGCGTTGTTGCCGTCCAGACGGACGACGAGCGGGTGGGTCACTTCCTCGCCACGGCTCTCCAGCAGCTTGAAGGCCGAGACGATGCCGTTGGCGACCGCGTCGCAGGCGGTGATGCCGCCGAAGACGTTCACGAAGACCGACTTCACCGACGGGTCGGACAGGATGATCTCCAGTCCGTTCGCCATGACCTCGGCCGAGGCCCCGCCGCCGATGTCGAGGAAGTTGGCCGGCTTGGGCCGCCCGGGGAACTCCTCGCCCGCGTACGCCACGACGTCCAGCGTGGACATGACCAGGCCGGCGCCGTTGCCGATGATGCCGACGTCGCCGTCCAGCTTCACGTAGTTGAGGTGCTTCTCCTTGGCCCGGGCCTCCAGCGGGTCCTCCGCGGCCTTGTCGACGTACGTCACGTGCTCCGCCTGGCGGAAGTCCGCGTTGTCGTCGAGGGTGACCTTGCCGTCGAGCGCCTTCACCTGGCCGTCGGCCGACAGGATCATGGGGTTGACCTCGACGAGCGAGGCGTCCTCGTCCACGAAGACGGCCCAGAGCTTCTCGATCAGCTCGGCGGCGCCGTCCAGCGCCTGCTGCGGCAGGCCGCCGGCCACCGCGATCTCGCGGGCCCTGGCGCGGTCGACGCCGGTCAGCGGGCTGACCGGCACCTTCGCCACCTTCTCCGGCGCGGTGTGCGCGACCTCCTCGATGTCCATACCGCCGGAGGCGGAGCAGATCGCGAGGAACGTACGGTTGGCACGGTCGAGGAGGAAGGAGAAGTAGTACTCCTCCGCGATCTGGCTGGCCTCCTCGATCAGGACCTTGTGGACCGTGTGGCCCTTGATGTCCATGCCGAGGATCCGCGTCGCCTTGTCGTACGCGTCGGCGGCGTCGTCGGCCACCTTCACGCCTCCGGCCTTGCCGCGCCCGCCGGTCTTGACCTGGGCCTTGACGACAACGCGTCCGGTGAGCTGCTCGGCAGCCGCCCGCGCCTCGTCCGCGGTGTGCGCCACGATTCCGCGCGGCACCGCGATGCCGTACTCCGCGAAGAGCTCCTTCGCCTGATGTTCGAACAGGTCCACGAGGGTCCGTCCCTTTTGATGTCCGAGGCCGGGCGCCGTCGTCCCGCCCGGCTATTCCGCGCAAGAAGCCTAGTCCCCGCGCGAGCATGGCCTTGTCATCGGGTCACCCGGAGCCTTGCCTTCAACCCTCGATTACGGCAAGGTTGGGCAAAATGCCTAAACGGTGGCGGGAACCGCAGAACGGACCCAGTCCACGATCTCCTGGGTCGTGGAGCCCGGCGTGAATATCCGCGCCACCCCCATCCGCTCCAGCTCGGGGATGTCGGCCTCGGGGATGATGCCGCCGCCGAACACGACGATGTCCTCGGCGTCCTCCTCGCGCAGCACCTCGAAGAGCCGGGCGAAGAGCGTCATGTGGGCGCCCGACAGGATGGACAGCCCGATGGCCGCCGCGTCCTCCTGGATCGCCGTCCGGACGATCTGCTCCGGCGTCTGGTGCAGCCCGGTGTAGACGACCTCCATGCCCGCGTCCCGCAACGCCCGCGCCACGACCTTGACGCCGCGGTCGTGCCCGTCGAGCCCCGGCTTGGCGACGACGACCCGAATCCTGCCTGCCATGAAGACCTCCCAGATGGTGCCGCTGCCCGAAGCGTAACCGCCAGGGCGGCGAACGCTCCCCTGCCCGACGCGGCGCGGCTCAGCCGTCCGCCCGCGCCGCGCGCAGCAGCGCGCGCAGGCCGTCGACGAGCCCCTGCCGCTCCCCCGGGGTCATGGCCCGTACGGCCCGCGCCAGCGGGTCCTCCTCCCGCGGCAGGGCGGTCAGGGCGGCGGCGTGGCCGGCGTCGGTGACGCGGACGAAGACCCGCCGGCGGTCGCGCCGGTCGCGGGCCCGCACCACGAGGCCCCGGTCCTCGACGCGGTCGACGAGCTCGGTCGTCGCGGCCATGGACAGCCGCAACTGCCCGGCCAGCTCGCCCACCGTGAGCGGGCCTTGGGCGACCAGACGGCGCAGGACCGACGCCATGCGCGCCGTGACGTCGCCCTCGCCCACCGGCTGCCCGGACATCCGGAGACACCGGTGGACGGCGGGATAGAGCCGGGAGATCTCCTCGACGGCCGGCCTCTCCTCCATGCGTTCCTTTCGCATGCGAATTATTCGCCCGAAATAATAATCACCCCGCATACCCGCCCTTCATCTGCCATTTCACAGGAAATCTAGATTTCCGTGACTTGTCCGTGATCACGAACCACGAGGATTCCCGGGCCGCTCTTGATGATCAAGGGCACTTACGGGAGGAACCCCACGTGAAGCGAGCATTCATGGCGCTGGCGTGCGCCGCGACGGCCGCGCTCGTCGCGCCCGCCGTCGCCGCCCCCGCCCATGCGCAGACCACCACGGGAAGCCGGGCGCGGCCCGCGAACCCGGTGGCGGCGCTCAAGAAGCAGTTCGTTCCCGGCCGCGGCGTACGCGTCGTCTCGTCCGCCAGGTTGAACTACGGCGGCCTGATCGACGTCAAGTCCGGCGCGAAGGGCGTCGTCGGGTTCGGCCGGTCCGGGGTCGCGTCCTCCGACATCACCACCAAGACCAACTACGGTGGCGGGCTGAGCGATGACGACGAGCTCAAGGGTCTCAACGACCCGATGCGGACCATCACCGTCGGCCGGACGGCGTACGTCTCCGGAGGCGTCTACGCGGACCTGCTGCCCGACGGCAAGTCGTGGCTGCGCCTGCCCGGGCAGGACCCGGACGCGGCGCTGACCGGGATCGGCGGCTTCGTCAACCCGCTCGACCCGCGTGCCCTCCAGGCGGTCCTCGCGACCACCAAGGCCAAGGGCGCGGGCGGTGTCGTCAACGGCGCGCGGACCACGCTCTACCGGGGCACGATCACGGTGAAGCAGCTCGCCGCGGTGGTGCCGTCGCTGCGCAAGGGCCTGCCCTCCAGCATGTCGAAGGGCGTGATCAGCTGGAGGCTGTGGATCGGCGGAGACCAGCTCGTCCGCAAGGTGTCCAGCTCGTTGACGACGACCTTGAAGGTCAAGAAGACGAGCATCGGCATCGAGATGAGCAGCACGACCGCCTTCGGCGGCTGGGGCGGGAAGGTCACGGTGAAGGCGCCGCCGAAGGACCAGGTCGCCAGCACCTCGGACATCGACGGCAGCGTGCCGGACCTGCCGCAGGTCATCGACCTGGGCGACTGATCGGCGCACGGACGCCCGCGGCGGCCGGGCTCCCCGCCCGGCCGCCGCTCAGCGCCTGACGGCCGCCGCGCCCGGCCGCCGCTCACCCGCGCTCAGAGGCTCCCTGCCGCCGCTCAGAGCTTCTCGATGGGCGCGTAGGCGAGCAGCAGGGTCTTCTCCCCGTCCCCACCGAAGTCGATCTTCACTCGGGTCTTCTCGGCGACGCCGTCCACGCTGACGACCGTGCCCAGCCCGAAGCTGTCGTGGGTGACGCGGTCGCCGGGCGACAGGCTCGGCATCTGACGGCCGCCCGCCTTGGGCGCCGGCGCCGTACGGGCGGAGGGGCGGGAGGTCGCGGCGGACCAGGCGGTCTTGCCGGGGTCGCCGCGCCACTCGACCAGGTCGCCCGGCACCTCCGACAGGAAGCGCGAGGCCGGGTTGAACGACGGCGCCCCCCACGAGGACCGCACCGCCGAGCGGGACAGGTAGAGCCGCTGCTTGGCCCGGGTGATGCCGACGTACGCCAGCCTGCGCTCCTCCTCCAGTTCCTTCGGGTCGCTGAGCGAGCGCATGTGGGGGAAGACCCCGTCCTCCATGCCCGTGAGGAACACCACGGGGAACTCCAGGCCCTTGGCGGTGTGCAGGGTCATCAGCGTGACCACCCCGCCGTGCTCGCCGGTCTCGGGGGCGCGATCGCCCGGGGGGACGACCCCCGCGTTCCCGCCCGGGATCTGGTCGGCGTCGGCGACCAGCGAGACCTGCTCCAGGAAGTCGACGAGCGTGCCCTCCGGGTTGGCCTCCTCGAACTCGGCGGCCACCGAGATCAGCTCGTTGAGGTTCTCCAGGCGGCTCTCGTCCTGCGGGTCGCCCGAGGTCTCCAGCTCCGTGCGGTAGCCGGTGACGCGGAGCACCTCCTCCGCGAGGTCGGAGAGCGGAAGCTCCTTGGCCCGCAACTCCTCCAGCATCGCGACGAAGTCCCTGATCGCGTTGAGCGACCGGGTGGCCAGCCCCGGAGCCTCGCCGGCCCGGCGCAGTCCCTCCCAGAAGCCGATGCGCTCCCGGTTCGCGAACGCCTCGACCATCGCCTCGGCCCGGTCGCCGATGCCGCGCTTGGGCACGTTGAGGACCCGCCGCAGCGACACCGTGTCGTTCGGGTTGGCCAGGACCCGCAGGTAGGCGAGCAGGTCCTTGACCTCCTTGCGCTCGTAGAACCGCACCCCGCCCACGACCTTGTACGGCAGGCCGGTGCGGATGAAGATCTCCTCGAAGACGCGGGATGCGGCGTTCGTGCGGTAGAAGATCGCCACGTCGCCCGGCGTGACGTCGTGGTCGTCGCAGAGCCGGTCGATCTCCTGCGCGACGAACATGGCCTCGTCGTGCTCGTTGTCGGCCGCGTAACCGATGATCTTCGATCCCGCGCCCTGGTCGGACCACAGGTTCTTCGGCTTGCGACCCTCGTTGCGGGAGATGACCGAGTTGGCGGCGTTCAGGATTGTCTGCGTGGAGCGGTAGTTCTGCTCCAGCAGGATCGTCCGGGCGTCCGGGTAGTCGCGCTCGAACTCCAGGATGTTGCGGATCGTCGCGCCACGGAAGGCGTAGATCGACTGGTCGGCGTCGCCGACGACGACCAGTTCGGCGGGCTCGACGCCCTCGCGCACCACGTCGCCGTCTGCGGTGCGCACCTCGGGCCGCCCGACCAGCTCGCGGACCAGCGTGTACTGCGCGTGGTTGGTGTCCTGGTACTCGTCGACCATCACGTGCCGGAACCTGCGCCGGTAGTGCTCGGCCACGTCGGGGAAGAGCTGGAACAACGTGACCGTCAGCATGATCAGGTCGTCGAAGTCCATCGCGCCGGCCTCGGTGAGCCGCCGCTGGTAGGTGCGGTAGGCCTCGGCGAGCGTGCGCTCCAGGTGCGTCGACGCCCGGTCGGCCGCCGTCTCGTAGTCGATCAGCTCGTTCTTGAAGTTGCTGACCTGGGCCGAGAACGACCGCGGCGGATAGCGCTTGGGATCGAGGTCGAGCTCGCGGCAGACCATCGCCATGAGCCGCTGGGAGTCGGCCTGGTCGTAGATCGAGAAGCTGGAGGAGAAGCCCAGCCGCTTGGCCTCGCGCCGCAGGATCCGCACGCAGGCGCTGTGGAACGTCATCACCCACATCGCCCTGGACCTCGGGCCGATCAGCTTGTCGACCCGCTCCTTCATCTCGCGGGCGGCCTTGTTGGTGAAGGTGATCGCGAGGATCTCCCCCGGCTGGACGCCGCGTTCCGCCAGCAGGTAGGCGATGCGGTGGGTCAGCACCCGGGTCTTCCCGGAGCCCGCCCCCGCGACGATCAGCAGGGGGCTGCCCTGGTGGGTCACGGCGTCCCGCTGCTGCGGGTTGAGGCCGTCGAGCAAGGGATGGGTGGCGGCTCCGATGGACACGTCCCTAGGGTATGACCGCCCACCGACATCCGGAGCCCACTCACCCGGCAAGGCCCGTTTAAGGTAATTGCCGGACCATGAGGAGGTTGCCCGTGCTGGACGAGGCGGAAATCCGCAAAGTGCTGGTCGTCGTCGCGCACCCCGACGACATCGACTTCGGCGGGGCGGGAACGATCGCCAGGCTGACCGAGGCGGGGGCCGAGGTCGTGTACTGCCTGGTCACCGATGGCGACGCGGGCGGATTCGACCGTCTGGTGGACAACGGCGGCATGGCGGCGCTGCGCCGGGCCGAGCAGACGGCGGCGGCCAAGTGCGTGGGCGTCGGCGACCTGCGCTTCCTGGGATACCAGGACGGGATGGTCGAGCAGACGCTCGGCCTGCGCCGCGACATCACGCGGGTGATCCGCCAGGTCCGGCCGGACCTGGTCGTCACCTCGACCCCCGACCGCAACTACGAGCGGCTCGGGCCGAGCCACCCCGACCACCGGGCCGTCGGCGGCGCCACCCTCGACGCGGTCTATCCCGACGCCCGCAACCCGTACGCCTTCCCCGAACTGCTCACCGACGAGGGCCTGGAGGCCTGGACGGTGCGCGAGGTGTGGCTGAGCGGCGGGATGGCCGTGAACCACTACGTCGACGTGACCTCCACAGTGGACCGGAAGGTCGCCGCCCTGCGCGCCCACGAGAGCCAGACCGCGCACATCCCCGACCTGGACGGCATGATCAAGGGCTGGCTCTCCGCCAACGCCGCCGCCGCGGGCCTCCCCGAGGGCTCGTACGCCGAGGCGTTCCAGCGGGTCGTCACCGCCTGAGCGGGGCGGCGGGGCCGGCGCTCCGGTCGTCCAGGCGGCGGGCGGCCCGGGCGGCGGCGTAGCCGAGGGAGTTCGTCGCCACGTGCAGCAGCGCGGGGGCGAGCAGACCGGCGCGGTGGCGGAGCCCGTGGAACACCAGCCCCGCCAGCGCGGTGGACGCCACCGTCCCCGCCACCAGCCGCCCCGCCTCCACACCGCCCCGGCGGCCGTCACCCGGGGCGGGGTCCTCCCCCGCCGTCAGGCGTCCGAGGGCGGGGTTGGCCCGCGCCATGTCGAGCGCGGGCAGCACGTGCCACACCCCGAACAGGGCGGCCGAGGCGGCGACCGCCGTACGCGCGGGCAGGACCCGGCCGAGCAGGGCCGGGAGCACGCCGCGGAAACCGACCTCCTCCAGCAGCACGGTTCCGAAGGGCACCTGGACCAGGGCCTCCTCCAGCACCCGGCGACGCGACAGCGCCAGCGCCCGCTGGTCGTGGAACAACGGCCGGGTCCGGGGCAGCGCCACGCCGGCCGCGTACCCCGCGGCGACGGCGGCGGCGAGCGCCCCGCCTGTCGCGGCGCCCGCGCGGGCGTCCCGGAAGCCCAGCTCATGCCGGGTCAGCCCGGCCCGCCGGGCGATCAGCAGGAGCGCGCCGGTCGCGGCGGCGGACGTCACCGGGGCCCAGCGCCGGGCGACGCGGTTGTTGAGCAGGTTCGCCGCGGTGAGCACGCCGAGACCCGTCGCGATCGTCCGCCTCACGCCGTCCTCCACCGCCTTCGCACGTGCCCCGCCATCACATCACGCCGCATCGCCACTGTGACCCGCCACGCTCCGCCCGCCGCGCCGCATCGTGCTCCGCCTCGCCGTGCTCCGCCTCGCCGTGCGCCGGCCCCGGCGCGCCGTCCGGCATGCCGTACACGACACGGTCCAGGAGGGATCAGCAGGCCCTCACGCCCTCGTTGTAGCCCTGGGCGAAGTACCCCTGCCGCTGCGGCGGCGTGCCGTGCGCGTCGGGCGCCCACCAGGCGTCGGTGGGGTCGCCGGCCGCTTCGAGGTTGACGAGCAGTTCCTCCTCGTCGCCCTCCTCGGCCCGCAGCGCCCGCGCCTGGATGAGGCCGCCGAGCGTGGCGCCCGCGTAGCAGTCGGCCTGAAGCTCCCGCTGCACGTTGTAGCGGAAGTCGTCCACGAGCTGGGCCTGGACCGCGTGCCCCAGTTCATGCGGGATCACCACGTAGACCGCGCCGTCGCCCATCTGGTCGTACATCGCCTTCAGCCAGGCGGCGTCGTAGGCGACGAAGTGCCCGTACGGGCAGTAGAAGGCGTTCTCCGGCACGGCCTGCTGCCCGCCGCAGTCGGGACCGTCGTTCCCCTCGTACGCGACGAAGCGGGTGATCGGGCGGTAGGTCTCCCCACTCTGGCCGAAGCGGTTCGCCCAGAACCACTCGGTGAGGCACCGGGCGAGCTTCACGTCGCCGGGGAAGTCGTCGCCGGTGCCCTTGCACGGCGTCGCCCGGGCGTCGCCCTGCTGCGCGCGGTCCGGCGGAGGCGACCCGGCGAGCGTGCCGCAGGACGCGACCAGGGTCACCAGGAGGAAGAACGCGGCGAACGCTCGACGGGTCATTCCACTACTGCTACCCCAAATATGGGGAAAAATTTCGCTAAACCCGCCCTTGGTGGTCACACACTCCAGAGGTGGACGGGCTCGTTGGTGTGCATGTGGTCCAGGTACCGCAGGGTCATCCGGCGCAGTGCCTCGTGGTCCCCGCCGAGCGCCCGGGCCGTCCTGACCTGCCAGTCCGCCCCCGTACGGCCGGTCACGCAGCGCCGCTCGATGATGCCGAGCAGCCGGTCGCGCTGGACCGGGTCGACCTCCCACAGGTCCAGCCCGTGATAGGCGAGGGGCAGCAGCCTGCGCAGGATCAGTTCGGCGGCGGGCACCTCCCCCAGGCCCGGCCAGTACAGGCGGGCGTCGAGGCCGTACCGCGCGGCGTTGCGGAGGTTGTCCTCGGCCGCGGCGAAGGACATGCGCGTCCACACGGGCCGTTCGGCCGACGGGAGCACCCGCATGAGCCCGTAGTAGAAGGCCGCGTTGGCGGCGATGTCCGCGACGGTCGGCCCGGCCGGTAACACCCGGTTCTCCACCCGCAGGTGCGGGACGCCGCCGGCCACGTCGTAGACGGGCCGGTTCCAGCGGTAGACGGTGCCGTTGTGCAGCCGGAGCTCGTGCAGCCCGGGCACTCCGCCGCCGTCCAGGACCTGCCTCGGGTCCTCCTCCTCGCACAGCGGCAGCAACGCGGGGAAGTAGCGGACGTTCTCCTCGAACAGATCGAAGACCGAGGTGATCCACCGCTCCCCGAACCACACCCGGGGCCGCACGCCCTGGGCCTTCAGCTCCTCGGGACGGGTGTCGGTGGCCTGCTCGAACAGGCTGATCCTGGTCTCCCGCCACAGCTCCTTGCCGAACAGGAAGGGCGAGTTGGCCGCGACCGCCACCTGCGGGCCCGCGATGACCTGGGCCGCGTTCCAGTGGTCGGCGAACTTCTCCGGGCTCACCTGGAGGTGGAGCTGGACGCTCGTGCACGCCGCCTCGGGGGTGATGCTGTCGGCGTAGGTGTCGAGCACATCGACGCCCTCGATGTGGAGGTGCAGGTCCTCGCCGCGGGCGGCGAAGATCTGCTCGTTCAGCAGCTTGTAGCGCGGATTGGCCGACAGCGTGCCCTCGCTGACGTCGGACTCGCGCAGGGTCGGCAGGATGCCGACCAGCATGAGCTGCCCGCCGACGCGGGCGGCCCGCTCCTGCCCGCGGTTGAGACGGCGCCGTACGGACTCCTCCAGCAGCCGGCTGCCGTCGCCGGACAGCACCTGCGGCGGCACGTTGATCTCGACGTTGAACTGGCCCAGCTCGGTGGCCCAGTCGGGCTCGGCGATGGCGGCCAGGACCTCGGCGTTCTTCATGGCCGGCTCGCCCCGCGCGTCGACCAGGTTCAGCTCGATCTCCATGCCCATCAGCGGCCGTTCGAACTCGAACCGCGACCCCCGCAGCATCTCCGCGAGGATCTCCAGCGACAGCTTGACCTTCTCCCGGTAGCGACGGCGGTCCTCCCGGGTGAAGGACACGGAGGGTACGTCACGGCCCATGCCCGAAGCGTCGCACGCCGAGGGGCGATCACACCAGACGGGCCGACACGGACGGGGTCAGACCAGGCGTCTGGCGGTGGCCCAGCGCGACAACTCGTGCCGGTTGGAGAGCTGCAGCTTGCGCAGCACGCTCGACACGTGGGTCTCGACGGTCTTCACCGAGATGAACAGCTCCTTGGCGATCTCCTTGTACGCGTAGCCGCGCGCGATCAGCCGCAGCACCTCACGCTCCCGCTGGGTGAGCGAGTCGAGCTCGGGATCGATGGGCGGCGCCTCGGTCGAGGCGAACGCGTCGAGCACGAAGCCGGCCAGCCGCGGGGAGAACACCGCGTCGCCCTCCGACACCCGGACGATCGCGTCGGTCAGCTCGGCGCCGCTGATCGTCTTGGTCACGTAGCCCCGGGCGCCGCCCCGGATGACCCCGATCACGTCCTCGGCGGCGTCCGACACCGACAGCGCGAGGAAGCGCACCTGCGATCCCGAGCCGAGCACGCGCCGGAGCACCTCCTGGCCGCCGCCGCCCGGCATGTGCACGTCGAGCAGCACCACGTCGGGCGCCAGCTCGGCGATCGCCGAGACCGCCGACTCGACGTCCTCGGCCTCGCCGATGACCTGGATCGACGGGCCCAGCTCGGCCCGTACGCCGGACCGGAACAGCCGGTGGTCGTCGACGATCAGCACGCGTACGGTCTTCATCAAAATCCTCCGAGGGAACCCCCGCCTCCAGGCGGGAGAGGAATCGGACTTACTACGGAGCAGGGTAGAGGCAGGCGTTTCGCCGCCAGGCGAACCGCCGTAGGAACACATGCACGAGCCTTAACCGATCGTGCAAGATGTGGGGCATGGCGCGGATCGTGAAGCGGGCCTACCGGTACCGCTTCTACCCGACCCCCGAGCAGGCCTGCGAGCTTGCCCGGACGTTCGGGTGCGTACGCCTGGTCTACAACAAGGCCCTGGAGGAACGGACCCGCGCCTACACCGTGGAAGGCCGCCGTGTCTCCTACGTTGAGTCCTCGGCCTCGCTCACGGCATGGAAGCGCAGCAAGGAGCTGGCGTTTCTCAACGAGGTGTCCAGTGTGCCGTTGCAGCAGGCGCTGCGGCACCTGCAGGCGGCGTTCGCGAACTTCTTCGCGCGCCGGGCCAAGTATCCCACCTTCAAGTCGCGCAAGAGGTCCCGAGCGTCGGCGGAGTACACCCGCTCGGCGTTCCGCTGGCGAGATGGCCGGCTCACGTTGGCCAAGATGCACGACCCGCTGGAGATCGCGTGGTCGCGTCCGCTTCCGGAGGGGGCGGAGCCGTCCACGGTGACGGTCTGCCGGGATGCGGCCGGGCGGTGGTTTGTGTCCCTCCTGGTGGAGGAGACGATCCGCTCTCTCGACCCCAGCGAAAGCATGGTGGGTGTGGATGCGGGGATCACGAATCTGCTGGCCCTGTCCCGCCAGATCCCCGGGTTGACCGACAAGGACGGCAGGGTCGCCAATCCCCGGCATGAGCGGGACAGCCGCAGGCGCCTGACCAAGGCCCAGCGCTCGCTGGCCCGCAAAGCCAAGGGCAGCGCGAACCGGGCCAAGGCCAGGCTCAAGGTCGCCCGCATCCACGCGCGGATCACCGACCGCCGCCGCGACTTCCTGCACAAGCTTTCGACTCGGCTCGTCCGCGAGAACCAAGTGGTCGTGATCGAGGACCTGACGGTGCGGAACATGGTGAAGAACCACGCCCTCGCCCGCTCGATCTCGGATGCGAGTTGGAGGGAACTGCGGTCCATGCTGGAGTACAAGGCCAACTGGTATGGGCGGGAGTTGCTGGTGGTAAACCGGTGGTTTCCCTCTTCCAAGTTGTGCTCGGCCTGCGGGGCACTGGCTGAGTCGATGCAGCTGCATGTCCGGACCTGGCAATGCGTCTGCGGGGCGGTCCACGACCGCGACATCAACGCCGCCAAGAACATCCTCGCCGCTGGGCTGGCGGAGAGGTGAAACGCCTGTGGAGCTGGTGTAAGACCTCAACGAGAATCCTCTCGGACGAGGCGACCGGCGGTGAAGCAGGAAGCCCGACCGGCGACGGTTGGAATCCCCTCCCTTCAGGCAGGGGAGATGTCAAGGTTCCCTCTTCATGGTCAGCATGACCTCGGTTCCGTCGCCGGGCTCGGTCCTGACCCGGGCGCTTCCGCCGTTGCGCTCCATCCTGCCGATGATCGACTGGCGGATGCCCATCCGGTCACCGGGGACGTCGTCGAGCACGAAGCCCTTGCCCCGGTCCCGGACGAACACCGTCACCTCGTCGGGCTCGACCTCGGCGTAGACGGAGACGACCGGAGACCCACTGTATTTGCACGCGTTGACCATCGCCTGCCGGGCGGCGTGGAGCAGGGCCACCATGTTCTCGGTCAGCTCGCAGTCGCCCACGCAGACGACCTCGATCTGCACGCCGTGGGCGTCCTCCTCCTCGGCCGCGACCCGGCGTACGGCGGCGGCGAGGGTCGCGTCGGCGTCCTGCTTGGGCTGGTAGAGCCAGTTGCGCAGCTCCCGCTCCTGCGAGCGGGCGAGCCTGGCCACCTCCCGCGCGTCGTGGGCGTTGCGCTGGATGAGGGTCAGCGTGTGCAGCACCGAGTCGTGGACGTGGGCGGCCACCTCGGCCCGCTCCTCCTGCCTGATGCGCTCGGTGCGCTCCCGCTGGAGCTCCTTGACGAGCGAGGCGAGCCAGGGCGCGGCGATCATCAGCATGCCGCCGACGACCACCGCCGTGAAGACCAGCCCGGTCTTCGCCTTGGCCAGCTCACCGCTCGCGGCGAGGAAGCCGATCGCGCCCACGACGACGAGGAGCGCGCCGATGCCGGTGCGGACCCAGGTCGTGCTGACCTGCTTGACCGCTCCGGACATCCAGCGCTGCCGGCGTCCCGGGTCGGCCTGCTGCCACAGGATCAGCGCGCCGATGCCGCCCACGGCGATCGGCCAGGTGCCGAACCCGCCGGTGGACGCGCCGGTCAGCCAGGCGAAGGCCCCGAGCGTCAGCCACAGCACGCCGTACGCCGCGAGCTGCCCCCACTCGCGGGCGGGCTCGCGGCCCTCCACCTCCTCCTTGGGGGTGAACATCCACAGCGCGGCGTACGCCACGAGGCCCAGCCCGTCGACGACGGTGAGCAGCACGAAGGCGAGGCGCAGCACGACGGGGTCGAGCCGCAGCTGGGCGGCGGCGCCCTGGGCGACGCCCGCGACCACCCGGCCCGACACGGGCCGGACCATCCGGGGGAACGCCACGGGGGCGTTAGGCATCTCAGACATCTCGGAAAGCATCGTCACACGTCAGGGAGCATGGGCGCATCAGGGCATGCCCTGATGTGGCCCCTGGGGACTCGGGGACGGCTCAGGGGTTCCCCCGATGGCAGGCCTGCGGCGGACCCGGCCAGGATGGGACCATGACCGAGGCGCCATCCGCTCCCGCTCCCGACCCCGCCGGCCAGCCAGAACCCGAGAGGGTGCTGAGCCGCCACCGCGACGGCCGCGTGATCACAGGCGTGTGCGCGGGCCTCGGCAGGTACACGGGCATGGACCCGGTGCTCTTCCGGGTCGGGTTCGCGGTGCTGGTCCTCGCCTCCGGCATCGGCGTCATGCTGTACGTCGCGGCGTTCCTGCTGATGCGCCGGCCGGACGGCGGCCCCGGCCACCTGGAGCAGTGGACCCGGCGGATGTTCGACGCCGAGACCGTGCTCGCCTTGCTGGCGGCGGTCTTCGCGTTCGGGCTGATCATCAACGTGGCCTCGGGCGGCATCAACCGCGGCACGATCGTCGTCGGCACGCTGCTGGCCATCGTGCTGATGGCCGCGCACGCCCGGGGCGTCGACCTGCTCACCATGGCCAGGTCGATGCCGGAACGGGCGACCGGCCGGCGCGGCATGACCCGGTCCACCCCCGGGTTCGCGCCGTTCGCCCCCTTCGCGCAGGAGCCGTACGCCCCGGCGCCGCAGCCGACCGAGACGACGGCGATGCCGGGAACGTACGGTCCGCAGGCGGCCGGGCGGGGGCCCGAGCCGTCCGCCCGCCGGAGCGCGACCCCCGAGGACACCGCTGAGAACAGCGCCCAGGACACCGCCGTCCGCCGGTTCGCGTCGGAGCCCACGCGGGAAACGGTGACGGAACAGGTGCGGGACACCACGTCAGAGCCCATGTCAGAGCCCGTGTCAGAGCTCGGGGCGGAGCCCACGGGGGACACCGTGTCGGAGCCCGTGCGCGACGTGGACGCCGAGCATGGCGCGGGTTCCGCGGCCCGGGCCGACGCCGACCCGCCGACCCGGGCCTTCGAGACTCCGGCCGGCACGGCCCCGCTGTCCGGGCCGGACGCCCCGGGCTCCGGCCTACGCGACTCCGCCACACACGACCCCGGCCTACGCGACTCCGGCACACACGACTCCGGCACGCGCGACTCCGGCACGCGCGACTCCGGCACGCGCGACTCCGGGCCACTCGGCTTCGGCGCGGGCGGGGGTCCCGTACCGCCGCCTCGGGCCGCGGACGGGTACCGGCGGCTGTCGGACCTGGCCCGCGAGGCGCGGGCGAGCGCGCGAGGCGACCTCGGCTCACCCGGCCAGGCGCCGGGCCGGGCCGCCGGTCAGGGGTACGGAGCCGGCGGATCGCAGGGGTACGGCGCGGGCGAGCCTTTCGCGCCCCACGGCCCGTACACGATGCGGGAGCCGTACCGGCCGCTCGCCACGCCCTACGCGGCGGGCCCGTACGGGCCGCCCGTGGCCCCGCCGCCGCGGCCCAGGAAGCCCAAGCGTCCCAGGTCGTTCGTCAGCGGCCTCACGATATGCCTCGCCCTGATCGTTGGAGGGATCATGGTCACCATGCAACGGACCGGCACCGGCTCGGTCGGCCTCCCGGTCGTCGGCGGGGCGGTGCTCATCACTATCGGCGCGGGCCTGCTCGTCGCCGCCTGGTTCGGGCGAGGCGGCGGGCTGGTCGCCGCCGGCACGATCGTGGCCCTCGTGCTGGTGGGAAGCACGACGGTCAACGGCATTCCCCGCAAGGTCGGCAGCTACGTCTGGCATCCCGTCACCGCCGTGCAGTCGCCCAGCACCTACGAACTGGGCATCGGCGAGGGCAAGCTCGACCTGAGCGACGTCCCGCTGAAGTCGGGCGCCCGGCTGAGGTTCGACGCCTCGGTGTCGCTGGGCCAGCTCACGGTGATCGTCCCGCCCACCGCGCGGATCGAGGTGTACGGCTTCACGAAGCTGGGCGAGGTGCGGATCGACCACACGGTCGAAGACGGCACCAACGTGCGGTTCGACCGCGTCCTGGAGCCCGAGACGCCCGGCAAGGGCGACGCGGCCACGATCGAACTGCACGTCAAGGCGGGCGTCGGAGACGTGGAGGTGCGCCGTGCTGCCTGACCACCACACCGATCCTCGTGCCCAGCGCCCGCGCCGGGTGCACCGTACGAGCTGGATGTGCCTGCTCTCGGGCCTGCTGTTCATCGGCATGGGCATCCGCTACCTGACCGGGCCCGACCCCGACGCGGTCGTGATGGCTCCCCTGCTCGTCGGAGGGCTGGGGTTCGCGGCCTTCATCGCGATCCTCGCGAAGGCCATCCGCCGCTGATCCCCTCCTGCTGACCCCGCCTCCTCGACCCTGGGCCCGGCTTCCGGTCCAGGGTCGGGGTGTTTCACGCCCTGATTCGGGAATCGGCTCGCCAGGAGCATACTCAGTATGCATACTGAGTATCCATGTCGGTACGACACGGCCTGCTCGCCCTGCTGAGTCAGGGCCCGCGTTACGGCTACCAGCTCAAGACCGAGTTCGAGGCGTCCACCGCCGACACCTGCCCGCTCAACATCGGGCAGGTCTACACGACGCTGTCCCGCCTGGAGCGGGACGGCCTCGTGTCCCGCGCCGGGGAGGACGAGCAGGGCCGCGTCCGATACGCCATCACCCCCGACGGGCACGGCGAACTCGACAGGTGGTTCGCCAAACCCGTCTCCCGGGCCGACCGGCCCCGCGACGAACTCGTCGTGAAGCTCGCCATGGCCGCCACCACCCCCGGCGTGGACGTGGCGGCGGTCGTCCAGGCGCAGCGGTCCTCGACGATGCGGACCCTGCAGGAGCTCACGCGCGCCAAGCGGGGCTTCGACGCGTCCGCCGAGACCGCGCAGCGCCTGGTCCTCGATTCGATGATCTTCCAGGCCGAGGCCGAGCAGCGCTGGCTCGACCACTGCGAAGCCGTCCTCGGCGGCCCCTCCGACTCCAGCCCAGCCAAGGAGACCCCGTGACCGAGCGTGAGCCGTCCGCGTCCGCAGCGGACCAGTTACCCCGCCCGGACGGCGAGCCGATCGTCCGCCTCGCGGGCGTCGTCCGCGTCCACGGCGAGGGGCCGCACGCCGTACCCGCCCTGCGGGGCGTCAGCCTCGACGTGCGGGCCGGTGAGCTGGTCGCCGTCATGGGCCCGTCCGGGTCCGGCAAGTCCACCCTGCTCAACCTGGCGGGCGGGCTCGACCGGCCGACCGAGGGGTCCGTCCTGCTCGAAGGCCGCGAGCTGCGTGATCTGCCGCCCAAGCGGCTCGCGGAACTGCGCCGCAGGAGCGCGGGCTACGTGTTCCAGGACCTCAACCTCATCCCGTCGCTGACGGTGGCCGAGAACGTGGCGCTGCCGCGTGAGCTGGACGGCGTGTCCACGGCGAAGGCCCGGCGTGCGGCCCTGCGGGTGCTGGACGAGGTGGGTCTCACGGACCTGGCCGACCGCTATCCCGACGACCTGTCGGGCGGGCAGCGCCAGCGGGCCGCCATCGCCCGGGCGCTGGTCGGCGAGCGCCGCCTGCTCCTCGCGGACGAGCCCACCGGGGCCCTCGACACCCGGGCGGGCGACGAGATCATCCAGGTGCTCCGGCAGCGCGCCGACGCGGGGGCCGCCGTGCTGCTGGTCACCCACGAACCGCGCTACGCCGCCTGGGCCGACCGCGTCGTCTTCCTCCGGGACGGCCGGATCACCGACTCCTCAGACACCGGCGGGACGGACGAGGCCGACGGCATGGGCGTGGTGAGCGCCCGATGAGAGGCCTGCGCGCCGCGCTGCGGATCTCGCGCCGAACCGCCTGGCGTTCCAAGGGGCGCAGCGCGCTGATCCTCGCGATGCTCGCGCTGCCCGTCGCCGTCATCACCTTCACACTGACCACGTTCGCCACCCTGTACACCGCTCACCAAGGGCACTATCCCCTGGGCCGGGCCGACGCGCTGGTGCAGGGCGCCCGCGAGTTGAGCGGCCTCAGGCAGAGCGCGTGGGGAGACAACGTCTCGCTTCGGCCCGGGACGAAGGCGACGCCGTACACGCGGGCGGAGATCGCCGGGTTCCTGCCCGGTAGCCGTCTGATCCCGGTGTCACAGCGGTCCATCCGTTATCTCGCCCCGGGAGGGTACGAGCAGGGGCTCGTCCGGCAGGTGGATCTGCGCGACCCGATGTCCCAGGACACCTTCCGGCTCGTGCGGGGCAGGCTTCCCACCGCTCCCGGTGAGGCCGTCATCTCCGCCCAGCGGCTGGACAAGCAGGTCAGGCCCGGCGTGACGCTCCTCGCGACGGAGGAACGACGCCCACTCAGGATCGTCGGCGTCGCCCTGTTCGCCCAGGTGTGGCCGATGCCCGACGTCGTCGCCTTCCCCGGCAGCCTGCCCGATTCCGGCTTCAGCTCCGGCAACCCCATCAATATGACGTACAGCTGGCTCGTGGACGCGCCGCGTCCGCTGTCGTGGGCGGACGTCCGCCGCCTCAACGCGCGCGGCCTCCTGGTCGCCAGCCGGGCCGTCGCCGACAGCGCTTCGGCCTCCGCGCCGCAGTACGACCTGAGATTCGACAGGTCCACGCTGCCGGTGCTCCCGTGGATGGGGATCGCGCTGCTGCAGGTCGTCCTCGCGGCCGGGCCCGCCTTCGCCGTCGGCCGCCGGCGGCGGGCGCGCGAGTTCGCGCTCGTCGCCGCCCAGGGCGGCTCCCCCGCACAACTGCGGATGATCGCGCTGGCCGACGGCCTGCTCTTCGGCGTCGCCGGCGCCGCGACCGGGGCCGTGATCGGCGTCGTCGCGGTGCCGCTCGCGACTCCAGGGCTCGAGCTGTGGGCGAAGGCCCTGGTGGACCCGTTCATCGTCCCCTGGACCTCGGTCGTGCTGGTCTCGGTGCTCGGGGTCGTCGCCGGGGTGCTGGCCGCCCTCGTCCCCGCCCTCGGCGCGGGCCGTACGGACGCCGCGGCGGTGCTGACCGGCAGGCGCGAGCGGCGCCGCGACCGCGCGGGCCGGCCGCTGCTCGGAGCGGTGCTCGTCGTGGCGGGCCTCACGGCGACGGCGGTGAGCGCCGGGCATGGCGTCCACTGGATCGCAGCCTCGGCTCTGCTCACCCAGCTCGGACTGGTGGCCCTGGTGCCGGCCCTCGTCGGCGCGGTGGGCCGGGCCGCCGCCCGTCTGCCCCTGCCGCTCCGCTTCGCCGTGAGGGATGCCGTACGCAACAGGGGTCGTACGGCGCCCGCCGTCGCCGCGGTGATGACCACGGTCGTGGTGCTCACCGCGACAGGCGTGGCCTGGCAGACCTCGGTCGTTCACTCTTCACCGTTCCAGCGTGACCAGCAGCAGGGGCCGACGGGGTCGTTGCAGATCACCGCACGCGAGATCACTCCGCGGTTGTGGGACCGAATCCGCAACGCCGTACAGCGGGAACTGCCGACGGGTGTCCCGCTGGTCGAAGGACGGGCTCTCGCGACGAAGGCCGGCGTGCCGCTCGGCGTGACCCTGCCGGAGCCGGTCCAGTCAGGGAATCAGCCGATCCCCTTCCTCGGCGATGGGAGCGGCTGGCTGCTGGCCGGAGACGAGGCACTGCTGCGTTACGTACTCGGCCGCGAAGACCCGGAGGCGGTCGCGGCGCTGCACGCGGGTAAGGCGGTCGTGCTCAATCCCACCACCATCCGGGAGGGCAGGATCACGGCACAGATCATGACGCTGTACACGACACCCCCGGACAAGCCCGCGTCGCTCTCCTTTCCGGCCGTCGGGGTGCCGCCCACGGGGCAGGGCTGGGCGCGTGTGGTCGTCTCGCCCGAGGCGGCCGAGAAGCAGGGCTACGGCACCGCCACCACCCTCCTCGCGGTGAACCCCGCGGATTATCGGACGCCACAGGCGACGGTGGACCGGATCACCGCGGCCGTGGAGGCCATCACGTCCCACGCGACGGTCAGGCTGGAGACGCCGCGCGGTCCCGTGGACGACTCGGTGGCCCTGCTCGTGCTCGCCGTGGCGGCCGCCGTGCTCGTGCTGGGGATGACCTTCGTCGCGACCGCGCTGGCCGCCGCCGAGGCCCGGCCCGACCTGGAGACGATGGCCGCGGTGGGGGCGGCTCCCCGGACGAAGCGGGCCGTCGTCGCCGGCCAGGCCCTGGTGATCGCGCTGCTCGGCACGACGATCGGGGTGCTCGCCGGTCTGCCGCCCGGCGTCGCCACGGCCCGGGTGCCGTCCGGGCTGTACCGGCCGGTGATGATGGTGCGGCCCGACGGGGTGCCCGTGGTCGTACACCCGCGGCCGCCGGCGCTCCTGCTCACGATCCCGTGGCCGCTCATCGGCCTGCTCGTGGTCGGGCTGCCCCTGCTGGCCGCGCTCGGCGGCGCCGTGTTCACCCGGTCGCGCCTGCCGCTCCCCCGGCGCAGGGTCACGTGACCTGACGCCGGGGCCGCCGCGCCGCTACGCGCGTGGCGCGCCGGGGGTGAGCGCGTCGCGTACGGCGGCGAGGCAGCGTTCGACGACGGGACGGGGGGCGAAGGCGTAGGTGCCGTCGCCGAACAGCTCGAACGTCATGTGGCCGTCGTACCCCCGGCGCGCGAACGCGGCGAGGTACTCGGCGAGCGGCAGCTCGCCGTCGCCCCACGCGAGGTGCCCCGCCGGGCGGCCGTCGATCAGGTGGACGTGGCGGACGCGGTCGCCGAGCGCGTCGAAGTAGTCGTCGACGCTCTCCCCCGCGACCGCCATGCCGACCGTGTCGAGCACGGCGCCCAGGTTCGGCGCGCCGACCTCGTCCAGCATGCGGGCGAGCGCGCGGGAGTCGTTCAGGAGGTTCGACTCCACCCGCTGCAGCGGTTCGAGCACGCACGACACGCCGAGACCGCCGGCGTACGCGGCGATCTCGGCGAGCGCGTCGGCGGACCGGCGCAGGCCGATCTCCACCGGCTCGTCCTCGTGGCCCCGGCCGGGCGTCAGCAGCAGCAGTCCGGCGCCGAGTTCCGCGCACAGTTCGGCGGCGCGGCGGAACATCGCGATGCTGGCCGCGCGCAGCCGGGTGTCCGGCGAGGCGATGTTGACGGGGTACATCACCTGCTCGGGCGTGAGACAGCGCACCCGCAGGCCGCGTGACTCGACCCGGCGGCGTACGGCCCGGGCCTCGGCGTCGCTCACCCACGGCACGTGGAAGTGCGGGGCGATGCCCCACAGCTCCACCTCCTCGCGGCCGAGATCGGCGGCGTCGTCGAGGAACCGGTCGAACGGCAGGTGCTGGTAGGAGAAGTTCGATCCGGTGATCCGCGGGAAGGACATCGGCGCTCCTGTCGCAGGGGAGGGGGGCGAGGTCATTTTCCGACTCCGTCGGCGAGGCCCTTGACGATGTACCGCTGGCCGACGAAGAACAGCAGCACCACCGGGACGGCGGCGATCGTCATGCCGGCGAAGACGACGGGGAACTCGGTGCCGTGCTTGCTCATCAGGCTCATCAGGCCGACGGGAAGGGTCTGCACGCCGGCGCCGCTGGTGAACACCATCGCGAAGAGGTACTCGTTCCAGGCGAACAGGATGTGCAGCAGGACCGTCGAGACGAGGATCGGCTTGCACATCGGGAGGGTGATCCGCCAGAACGCGGTCCACCGCCCGCAGCCGTCCATCTCGGCCGCCTCGTCCACCTCGCGCGGCAGATCCAGCATGTACGCCCGGATGAGAAACGTGGTGAACGGCACCCGGAAGGCCGTGTAGAGGACGAGCAGCGCCCAGAAGCTGTTGTACAACCCCATCGACTGGAACATCTTGACCAGCGGGACCAGCGCCACGCTCGGGGCGAGCATCAGCCCGCCCAGGATCAGGCCGGTGACCGCCTTGCCGAACGGGATGTCCACCCGGGTCAGCCCGTACGCCGCCCACGCGCTGACGAAGACCGTGGCGACGGTCGACGTCACCGTGACCAGGATGCTGGTGGTGAGGTAGTTGCTGACCCCGCGGTTCCACGCCTTCTGGTAGCTGTCGAAGCTCCAGTGGGAGGGCAGCGCGAAGGGGTTGCCGAAGATCTCGCTGTTGGTCTTGAACCCGTTGACCAGCATCCACAGCAGCGGATAGACCACCACCACGGCGAGGCAGAGCAGGAACGCCCAGAGCAGCAGGCGGGCGATCACCCCGAGGAAGCCGACCCGACTCACCACTCCACCCTTCTCCTGCGGGCGACCCACAGTTGTGCGACGGCGATGGCGAGCGTGACCACGAAGATGACCGTCGCGATCGCGGCCGCGTAGCCGAAGTCGTTGCGGACGAAGCCGCTGCGGTACAGCCAGGTGCCCAGCACCTGGGTCGAGTTGTCCGGCCCGCCGCCGGTCATCACCATGACCTCGTTGAACACCTGGAACGCCCCCGAGATCGTGATCATGATCATCACGCCGGTCATCTCGCGTACCAGGGGAAGGGTCACGTGGAAGAACCGGCGGACGGGTCCGGTGCCGTCGATCGCCGCGGCCTGGTAGATCTCGCGCGGGATGCGCTGGATCGCGACCGCGAACAGCAGGGTCGAGTAGCCGAAGCCCTGCCACTGGCTCATCGCGACGATCGCCGGCATGGCCGTGCTCTCCTCGCCCAGCCACGCGTGCCGGAGCCCGTCGAGGCCGACCCCCTGCAGCAGGTGGTTGAACAGCCCGAGGTTGGGCTCGTAGATGAAGTAGAAGAGCAGGCCGGCGACGGTGAGCGAGATCGCGCTGGGGATGAAGTAGACGGCCCGCAGGGCGCGCTGCCACCGCTCGCTGCGCACGCCCTCGATGAGCGCCGCGAGCACGAGCGAGCCGAACACCTGGAACGCGATCGACACCACCGCGTACAGCACGTTGTTGCCGAGCGACTTCCAGAAGACCGGGTCGTCCACGAGCTTGCCGTAGTTGGCGAGCCCGACGTACTTCTGGCTCCCGCTGAAGATGTCCCACTTGAGCGTGCTGAACCCGAAGTTCTCCACCAGCGGGAAGTACACGAACACCCCGACCAGCACGAGGGCGGGGACCGCCCACGCGAGCCCGGCGGCCCGTCTGCTCATGGCGCGCACCGGCCCGTCCTCCCGGCTACTTCGCCGACGCCGAGGCCTGGCGCACGCTGTCGAGCACCTGCTCGGGGGTCTTGCTCCCGGTGATCAGCGCCTCGCCGCCGGACAGCCACGCGTCGGCGACCTCGGGGACGGTGACCGTGTCGAGCCACGCGGCCAGCTTCGGCGACTTGTTGACGAGCTCGATGCCCTCGAAGACCGCCTTGCTGGAGGTCTCGGGTGTGACGGCTCCGACGACCGTGCTGGGCTGGCCGTACGGCGGCGACGAGAGCGTCTGCGCGTTCTTCGTGCTCGTGACGAACTTCATGAAGTCGATGGCGAGCGGGATGCGCGGCGAGGCGGCGTTGACGAGGTAGCCCTCGGGAGAGCCCTCGACGATCGAGGGGTCGCCGGCCGCCCCCTGCGGCGCGGGAAGCTGGAAGATCCCGAAGTCGTCGGTGGCGAGCTTGCCCTTGGCCGTCTCGTTGTCGAACTCCAGGATCTCCTGGTAGTACATCGCGGACTTGCCGTCTGCGAACGCCTCCTGGGCGGAGGTGTAGAGCACGCCGTTGGTGCCGCTCTTGGTGTCGGTGCAAGTGTCGACCAGGGTCTTGAACTGGCTGAGGGCCTTCGTGTAGCCGGGGTCGTCGAGCTTGGCCGTCGCGGGCTTGAGGTCCGCCTCGAAGGCCGCCGTCGGCACGTCGTACGCGAAGAGCTGCTGCAGGTAGTGCAGGGCCGGCCAGCCGTCCTTGTTGCCGAAGGAGATCGGCTCGTACCCGGCCTTCCGCAGCGCCGCGCAGCTTCCGACGAGCTCCTCGAACGTCTTCGGCACCTGGACCCCGGCCTTGGCGAACGCGGCCTTGTTGTAGCCCATGAACTTGCCGTTGCCGTAGAGCGGGATGCCGTAGTTCTTGCCGTCGTAGGCGAAGGCCGACAGCGCGCCGGGGCTGAAGGTCTTGCCCCAGTCCGTGTCTGGGCCGATCACGCCGGTGAGGTCGGCCGCCCGGCCGCCGCGGACGAAGTTCTCGGCCCAGTTGCCGGTCCACGTGAAGTAGATGTCGGGCAGGGCGTTCGAGGCCGTGAGCGTCTTGGTCTTGTCCTTGATGCTCTGGTCGGTCTCCTGGATGAGCTGGATCTTCACGCCGGGGTGGAGCTTCTCGTACTCCGCGGCCAGGTCCTCGAAGTACGGCTCAAGGGGCTCTCCGGCGAACTTCGTGAGGATGCTCAGCGTGCCCGAGTACTCGGGGCTGGCGGCGGCGTCGGCCGCGGGAGCCTGGTCCGCCTGCCCGCCGCCGGTGCAGCCGGTCAGGACGAGCACCGACGTCCCGGCGAGCGCCGCGAACGCCGTCAGTGCACGAGGGCGCATGGGCTTCCTTTCTCTCGGGGGTCTTCTCGAGGTCCTGTCTGGATCTCTTCGGGAGAGGAGGGACCGCCGGTGCCTGGGCACCCGAGATCCGCCGGGACGCGCCGCCGGCACGACCCGTTCAATGACGGGTGACTGTACAGAGCATGTGATACCGGTACCAGACCTCAGCGGGAAGATTTTTTCTCCCGAGCGCCTACCGCCCCCTTAGACACCGATGAAACAGCAGATCACAGCATCAACAGCCATGAAAACACACCCCGGTGTTGACTCCCGCCCAGTAGGTGTGCCAGCGTCACCTTCTGCGTGAGACCGGTATCAGGCAGGACGGCGCCCCGGTCCGCGGGCAATCCCGAAAGGACGCGAAGCATGCTCGGATTCAACGAGCCGGAATTCCTCTCCCAGATGGCGAGCGCGGTGGCGTTGCGGCCCCAGATCGAGGAACTCGTCGATCGGCTCGTGGACGAGGGATTCGACAACCTCTACCTGGTCGGCGCCGGCGGCACCTACGCGCAGATGTGGCCGTACGAGCGGCTGGCGCGGCAGCGTTCCACCTTCGACGTGCGCGCGGTCATCGCCGCGGAGCTCATCGCCGCGGGCGAGGCGGCGCTCGGCGAGCGCTCGGTGGCGGTCTTCACCTCGGCCTCCGGCACGACCGACGACACCGTGCGGGCCATCGACTACTGCAAGGCCAGGGGCGTCCACACGATCGGCATGACGGGCTACCCCGACTCGCCCGTCGCGCGGAACGTGGACACCGTGCTGCTCACCGAGCCCAAGGCGTGGCCGTTCGACCCGCAGATGCTGGTCTTCATGACCCGGCTGCTGTCCCGGCGGGGCGAGTTCGAGGGCTACGAGAAGCTCGCCGCCGAG
This sequence comes from Microbispora triticiradicis, assembly GCF_005864065.1. NCBI lineage: Bacteria > Bacillati > Actinomycetota > Actinomycetes > Streptosporangiales > Streptosporangiaceae > Microbispora > Microbispora triticiradicis. Next base: position 409,141 of record NZ_VANP01000003.1, read on the forward strand.
CTCGACAAGCTCCCGCAGATCCTGCTGGAGGTGGCGAGGCAGGCCGAGCCGGTCGCCGAGAAGTTCGCCGACGACCACAAGGACACCGGCTACTACTTCCTCGTCGGCGGCGGCAACCTGTGGGCGTACACCTACCTGTACTCCATGTGCGTCCTGGAGGAGATGCAGTGGCTGCGCACCACGCGGGTGCACAGCGCCGAGTTCTTCCACGGCTCGCTCGAACTGCTCGAAGAGGACACCAGCGTCATCGTCTTCCAGGGCGAGGACGAGGCGCGGGGGCTCACCGAGCGCGCGGCGAACTTCGCCAGGCGCATCTCCAAGGACGTCACGGTCTTCGACACCAAGGACTACCCGCTCGACGGGATCAGCCCCGAGTTCCGCGGCCTGCTCGGTCCGCTGGTCCACGACGTGGCGACGGGCCGCGTGAGCAAGCACCTGGAGAGGGTGCGCGACCACTCCCTCGAACTGCGCCGCTACTACCGCGTCATGGACTACTGACCGTCATTCCCCCGTCCCGGGCCTCCGCCGTGCGCCGTGCACGCGCGGGGGCCCGCCCCTCAGGAGCACGTCCATGAGAGTCCTCGGCTTCGGCGACAACGTCGTCGACCGGTTCGTCGACCGCGGCATCGAGTATCCCGGCGGCAACAGCGTGAACGTGGCCGTCTACGCCCATCGCCTCGGCCTCGACGCCGCCTACCTGGGCGTGTTCGGCGACGACGACTTCGGCGACTTCCTGCGCGCGTCGATCGCCGCCCAGGGCGTCGCGATCGACCGCTGCGTCGTACGGCCCGGGGAGAGCGGCGTCTCGACCCTGCGCGTGGACGACGGCGACCGGATCTTCGTCGGCTTCAACGGCGGCGGCGTCACGACCAGGGAGCCGATCGTCCTCGACGACGCCCTCCTGCGGTACGCCGCCTCCTTCGACCTGGTGCACTCCAGCGTGTACTCCGCCGCCGAGAGCGAACTGCCGAAGCTGGCCGGGCTGGACACGCTGGTGAGCTACGACCTGTCCAGCGAGGACGAGTTCCGCACCCCGGCGTACCTCGACCGGATCTGCCCGCACGCCGACCTGGTGCTGCTGTCGTGCTCGCACCTCGACGAGGCCGCCACCCGCGCCCTGCTCGCCGACGCCGTACGGCGGGGCGCGGGGCTCGCGCTCGCCACCCGGGGCGAGGAGGGGGCGATCGCGCACGACGGCCGGGTCATGCTCGCCGCCCCCGCGCAGCGGGTGGCCGAGCCCGGCCTGATGGTCGACACCATGGGCTGCGGCGACGCCTTCCTCGCCGGGTTCGTGGTCCACCTGCTGCGCGCCGGCTGGCGGACCGGGGCCGCGCCGGGACCGGACGCGATCGCGGGCGCCCTGCGCGCCGGCGCGCGCTCGGCCCACGACCAGTGCCTGGTCGAAGGCGCCTTCGGCCACGGGCGGCCCGTCGTCGCTAGCATGTGGTCATCTGGTGACCGCGAGAAGTGAGGACTCCGGCCATGCCGACTGACCGGGGCCAGGCCGCCGGCCGGCCGACGATCTCCGAGGTGGCCGCCGAGGCCGGCGTCGGACGGGCGACCGCCGCCCGCACGCTCGGCGGTTACGGGCACGTCAGCCCCGAGTTGCGGGGGCGCGTGCTCGCCGCGGCCGACAAGCTCGGCTACCGCGCCAACGCACTCGCCCGCAGCATGTCGACGGGCGTGAGCCACACCATCGGGGTGATCGTCGCCGACATCGGCAACCCCTTCTTCGCCGGTGTGGTGCGCGGCATCTGCGACGCCTCACGGGCCGGGGGCTTCGACACCATCGTGCTGAGCACGTACGAGGACCTCGACGAGGAGGTCGCCGCCACGAACGTGCTGATCGACAAGCGCGTCGACGGCATGATCATCGCGTCCGCCGCCGTCGGCGGCCGGGACGTCGGCCACATCAAGGAGGCGCTGAACCGCGGCGTTCCCGTCGTCCTGGTCGACCGGGCCGTCCCGTCGCTCGACCTCGACGCGGTCGTCATCGACAACCGCGACGCGGCGCGCGAGGCGGTCGAGCGGCTGATCGCGGCGGGGCACCGGCGGATCGGCTTCGTGTGGGGACCGCCCATGGAGCGGCCGCCCGCGACCCGCCGCGAGCTGCTGGAGGCCGCGTCCCGCAACCTGTGGACTGACGGCGAGCGCCTGCGCGGCTACCTGGACGCGTTGGACGACGCGCGGATTCCCTTCGATCCCGGCCTGGTGATGGTCGGGCGCAAGGTGGAGGAACGGGTCACCGAGGAGGTCGCCCGCATGCTCGCCCTGCCCGACCGCATCACCGCGCTGTTCTGCACGGAGACCGAGGCGGTCACCGGGGCCCTGCGCGCGCTGCGGGCCGCCGGCCTCGCCTACCCGCGCGACGTCGCCCTGATCGGGTTCGACGACAGCGCGTGGGCGGCGGTCATGGACCCCCCGCTCACGATGATCGAGCAGCCCGTGCACGACCTCGGCGCGAAGGCGGCCCAGGTGCTCCTCGACGGCATCCGGGGCGTCGAGCCGGTCCGGGAGACGCACACGCTGCGCTCGCGCCTCGTCGAGCGCGCCTCCGTCGCCCCTCCCCCATGATCCCGGCGCCGTGATCCCGCCGCCACCTCAGGGGATCAGGCGCGGAGCAGTTCGGGGGTGCGCTGCTGGGGCAGCCCGGCGAGCCGCCGCTGGCCCTCGGTCAGCAGGGCGGCGATCGGCCCCGGCTCCCGCAGCCGGGTGAGCCGGTCACGGTTGTACTTGCGCTGCCGCGCCGTGCGGCGCTTGCTCACCGCCGCCTTGTACGCGCCGACGTGGTCGCGGTCGGCCTTGCGCGCGCCGCTCAGCTCGTAGCCGTACGCGGTGAGCCGCTCGCCCAGCACCTCCTCGCACAGCGAGATCTCCCACGACTCCAGCCGGGCGGCCCACTTGCCCGAGTGGGCGGTGGTGACCTCCTCGTGCGTGTTGCTGTGCCACACCTTGTGCCTGGGCACGGCCAGCTCGGCCACGTGGCGGGGCTCGCACATCGCCGGGTCGTAGTCCTCGCCGAGGAACACGCACAGCTTCTTGAGCTCGGTCTCCGGGTCGGCGGTGAGGTCCTCGTAGCGCAGCTCGTAGAAGGTGCCGTCCGGCAGCCTGCGCGCGTTCCGCCGGCCGAAGTCGACGGCCTCGGCCCAGTTGGCCATCGCGTGCACGGCGTCCTCCTTGTACCAGGGCATCTGCTTCAGCGAGGCCACGCAGTCGCGGCCGTCCCGGACGAGGTGGACGAACTGCGCGTCGGGGAACAACCGCATGAGCATCTCGACGTGCCGGTAGTAGCTGGGCCGCTTGTCGCCCCAGCGCGGCTTGCCGAAGCGCTCGGCGTAGCACTTGAAGACCATGCCGATGACCGAGCCGAAGCTGCCCGGGCCGAGCATGGCCGCCTGGACGAAGTCGGGCCGGCTCAGCCCGAGCTCGTGGAACTTGGTGGTCCGGCCCTCGGCGATCCAGCCCGCCAGGCGGCGCCGGTTGTCGGCCAGCCGCATGTCGCCGTACGCGCGGCGGGAGAAGTAGGCCGGGACGAGGAACCGCGTCTCCGGCGGCACGGCGACGCGCGGGTGCGAGTGCAGCATGAGCTGGAGCATGGTGGTGCCGGAGCGCGGGCAGCCGATGACGAAGACAGGTCTGTCCGAATGCATGAGATCAATCCCCCGTGAAGAAGTTGCCAGTCGTACGGCCGCCGCCCTCCCCCGGGCGCGTCCGTGACGCGGGTCCCACGGCGCGTGCCGTGCGAACGTGTGGAGCCAGCCGCCGGGGCCGGTCAGATCATGATCTTCTCGCGCTCCGCGGCGGTGTCGGGCACCTGGCGGGCCGCCAGCCAGACGCGGTAGACGAGGCTCATCTCGAAGACCAGCAGCAGCCCCCCGGCCACGACGGAGACCGGCACCAGGGCCCGGGCCCCGAGCAGCGGGCCCACGACGAAGACCGCGGCGTGGAACTCGATGCCGCTCATCACATGGGTCCGCACCCGCCGCCGCACCAGGAAGACCCGGAACCGGTCGTACCAGGGGAAGCGGGCGTGGAACGCCTTCTGCAGGTCGACGACCGTGGCGCCGTCCCCGGCCGCGGCCTCGCCGGCGGCCCGTTCGAGCTCGCTGCGCGGCCGGGCGCGCAGGACGCTCTCGGCGAGGACGCACTGGCCGTCCAGGCGCGACTCGACGAGTGCGCGGGTGGCGTCCTTGACCCGCTTGAGCTGCGGGCCGTTGATGTAGCGGAACAGGTCGAGCACGACGACGCCCACCGCGGCGAGCACGAACTCCGGGTCTCCCGAGCGGGAGTACTCCCCGAACCCCCAGCCGAAGGCGCAGCAGACCACCCGCACCCGGTCGCCCACGTAGTCGAGCCACAGCCCGAAGGGCGTCCCCGTGCCCTTCAGCCGGGCGATCTTCCCGTCCATGCAGTCGACCGTGAAGCTCAGGTAGAACAGCGCCGCCCCGGCGACGAGCATGCCCTCCGCGAAGGCGGCCGCCGAGGCGAAACCGACCAGCATGGACAGCCTGGTCAGGCCGTTCGGCGTGACAGAGGTGTGGTTGGCCGCGAGCAGCGCGAGTCGGCAGGCGAGCGGATCGACCATGAAGACGGTCCACCACGAGTCCCTCGGCTTGCGCGTCGCGAGGATGTCGTTCAGCGTGAAGCCCCCCATGCAGGCAACAATGACTACAAGCGGTAGCCGTTCGCCTGCTCTTCTGTAACAGAGAGGGAATCTCGTTGCCACTTCTTGACCGCCACCCGAAGTAGGTAAACCATCCCCCAATCGGGTGGCCGATCCGTTACAGTGCGTGTCCGAGGGGGAGACCATGCCCGTTGTCACGTTGTACCGGCGGCTGCAGGGGCGGTTGCGCGGGCGGCTGCCGGCCGTGGAGCCCACACCGAAAACCGCGCTCATCCGGGCCGACGCGAGCCCGCTGCAGGCCCAGCGCGAGACGCTGGACGTGGTCTGCGCCCTGCTGGCCGAGGCCGCGGTGCCGTACTTCTGCGTGCGCCCGCTGCCTGACCGCCCGCCGGTGGTCGCGGTGCCCGAGGAGGACCGCGACCGCGCGCTCGCCGCGCTCGCCGCCGGCGTCCACCCGCTGTTCGCGGCACGCCAGCCGTACGGCAGGCCGGGGGCGCGGGCCCAGGCGGACGCGGGGCGGATGCGCCCGGTGCGGCGGGCCGCGCCGCTGCTCGGCGACGCCAGGGTCGTGCGGCTGGCCATGTACTTCGCCAGCCCGTCGCGGACGCTCACGCTCGGCCCCGAGAGCGGCCTCGACCTGGAGTTCTGGGCCCGTGAGGGCGACGACCTGGTCGGGCCGCGGCCCAACCCGGCGTGCGACCGCGTCCCGGCCGGCGGCCCGGTGGCGGAGGGCGGCGAGGAGCTGTTCCTGCCCCTCGCGTGCCCGGCCCGCCGCGCCCGCGCCTACCGGACCCGGCCGGAGTTCCTCCGGCGGCTGCTCGACGACATCGACTTCCCGATCGACGCCGTCTACACGTGGGTGGACGGCGCCGATCCCGCCTGGCGGGCCCGCCGCGACCAGGCGCAGCGCGAGGAGGCGCGGCGCGTCGGCGGCCCGCTCAGCGAGATGGCGACCACCGAGGCGCGGTTCACCAGCAGGGACGAGCTCCGCTACTCGCTGCGCTCCCTGCTGATGTACGCCCCCTGGATCAACCGGATATGGATCGTCACCGACGGCCAGACGCCCCCGTGGCTCGACACCACCCACCCGATGGTGTCGGTGGTCGACCACAAGGAGATCTTCACCGATCCGTCGGTGCTGCCGGTGTTCAACTCGCACGCCATCGAGACCCAGCTTCACCACATCGAAGGGCTCAGCGAGCACTTCCTGTACTTCAACGACGACTTCTTCCTGGGCCGGCCGCTGGCGCCGCGGACGTTCTTCGAGGGCAACGGGATCACCCGGTTCTTCCCCAGCACGGTCCACGTGCCCTTCGGCCTGCCGGAGACCGAGGAGTCCCCGGTCCACGCGGCCGGGATGAACAACCGGCGGATCCTGGAGGACCTCAGCGGCCGCACGATCACGCAGAAGCTGAAGCACGTGCCATACGCGCTGCGCAGGTCGCTCATGTACGAGATCGAGGAGCGGTTCGCCGCCGAGTTCCAGGCGACGGCCCGCAGCAGGTTCCGCACGTCGCGGGACATCTCGGTGGTGTCCTCGCTGGCGCACTACTACGGCTACCTCAGCGGGCGGGCGGTCCCCGGCCAGGTCGACTACACGTACGTGGATCTCTCCCTGCCCAAGACGCCCGCCCGGCTGCGCCGCATGCTCGCCCGGCGCAGGCACGACGTGTTCTGCCTGAACGACACGTCGCCGACCGACGACGAGCAGGACGCGCTGCTGGCACGGTTCCTGGAGGCCTACTTCCCGACCCCGGCGCCGTTCGAGCGGTGAGCCCGGCGGCCCCTGCCGCCTCCCGCCGTCACCTCCCGCCCCGGCCGTTCCCGCCTCTTCCGCCACTCGCCCCGGGGCCGTTCGCCCGGATCTCGTCGCGCGCCTCGTACCTCTCGGCGTACAGGCCGCGGAAGGTCCGGCGCCCGGCCGGGACGAACGCGCGGGTCACCACGTCGAGCCGGCGACCGGCCAGTCCCGCCTTGCCGGTGTGGCCGACGACCCAGAGCGTGCGCAGCCCCGAGATGCGGGCGGCCAGCAGCCGCGGGCCGACCTCACGGCCCCCGAAGCTGCCGTCCCGCTCCGGCGACCGGGCCAGCGCGACGTCGTCCAGCCCGCCGAAGACGGACGGGTAGACCGTGGCGTACTTCCTGACCTTCGGGGGCACGAACAGCACCCCGTCTCCCGGCCGCGCGGCGGAGGCGAGCAGCGCCAGGACCGGGCGCGGGTCGTCCTGCCTGCCGTCCGGCCCGCGCGTGGCGAGTTGCCCCGGCGCCGACAACCCGATCCAGGCCGCCAGCGCGGCGACGGCCACGCCGGTGGGCAGCGCGGCGATCCCCGCACCGGCCAGCAGCGCCGCCGCGGGAACGCAGCAGAAGACGTACCGGAAGACGTACACGGGATGAGCGGCCCAGGACGCCGCCAGCAGCACCGTCGCGGGAACGAGCAGCCACGGCAGGGTCACCCGCACCAGGGCCGCGTGGGCGGCCCGTGTGGCGCGGAGGCCGCCGGCCAGGCCGAGGACGAGTCCGAGGAGTGCGAGGGCCCAGGCCAGCGGGGCGACCCCGAGTGCCGTGAGCGCGGTGGCGGCGAGCGGCGCCGGCGGGGCGAGACCCGGCCGGGGCGGCGGGGCCGTCGCGCCGAGATCCCCGAACATCTGGACGGCGAGCCGCCCCACGTCGGCCGCCTCGGGCCGGCGGATCCAGCTCACCTGCCCGCCCTGCCGGGAACCGAGCCAGGCCAGCGGCGCCACGGCCGCCGCCGACGCCGCAGTCGCACAGGCCCATCGCGCGAGCGGTCCCCGCGACAGGACCACGACCACGCCGTGGGCCCCCACGATCAGGAACGCGAAGAGGTTGAGGTAGGCGAGGGCGGTCAGCGCCAGCGCGTATCCGGCCAGCGCCGCCGGGGTGGGCGCCCGCAGCACGCGCAGGAGCAGCAGCGTCACGCCGACGGCCGCGGCCGTCGTCATCGGGTACGGCCGCGCCTCCTGGACGTATCGGGAGAAGATCGGCATGAGGGCCAGGAGCGACCCGCCGTACAGGCCCGCCCGGCGAAGGCCAAGCGCGCGGCCGAGCGCGCCAGTCCCGGCGGCGGCCAGCGCCCCCGCGAGGACCGACGGCAGCCGCAGCGCCACCTCGGCCGTGCCGGAGACGCCGACGACCATGTGCATCAGCGCGTAGTAGAGGCCGTGGACGGCGTCGACCGACTGCAGCAGGTGGGTCATCTGCGGGAGGGTGCGGACGGCGGCGCTCACGGTGGCCGCCTCGTCGCGCCACAGCGGCGGGCCGCCGAGGCCCCACAGCCCGGCGGCGAGCGCGAGCGCGGCCGGAACCCCGGTGACGGCACACGCGCCGGCCTTCTCGCGCAGTGACCGCGCCGACCCCCGAGGCGTGGGCTCGGAGGCGTCCCGCGCGGCCCTTCGGGCGTCGGTCCGCCCGTTCACGGCAGCATGCGCGCGACCACGCGCGCCGAGGCGTGCCCGTCGTCCCAGGGGCAGAACCGCTGGGCGAACTCCGCGTAACGCGCCGAGAACGGCCCGAGGTCGCCGTATCGCAGCACGTCGAGCAGGTCCGCACCGGTCCTGACGACCGGCCCGGGGGCCACGGCCTCGAAGTCGAGGTAGAAGCCGCGTACCTCGTCCCGGTAGTGCTCCAGGTCAGGGGTGAAGAACACCATCGGCCTCCCGGTGCAGGCGAAGTCGAACATCGCCGACGAGTAGTCGGTGACCAGCACGTCCGCGGCCGCCAGCAGATCGGCCATATCCGGATATTTCGAGATGTCGCGGACTCGGTGGCCGAGACCCTCGGGGATCGCCAGGTGCCGCGCCACCAAATAGTGGGCCCGTACGAGCAGCAGGTCGTCGTCGTCCAGCGCCCGGGCCGCCCGGGTGAGGTCCAGGGCGAGCCGACCGGCGCCCTCCGGCTCGTCGTCCCGCCACGTGGGCGCGTAGAGGACGACCCGCCGGTCGTCCGGCACGCCCAGCCGCCGCCGGACGGCCCGGGCGCGCGTGGGGTCGAACAGCACGTCGTTGCGGGGGTAACCCGACTCCAGGACCTCCCCCGCGTAGCCGAACGCGCGGCGCAGCGCGGTGGTCGCGAACGGGCTCGGCGACAGCAGCAGGTCCCAGGTCGCCACCTGCCGGGTCAGCTCCGCCTGCGGCGCCTGCCGCGCGTACGGCATGCCCTCCAGGTCGAGCCCCAGGCGCTTGAGCGGCGTGCCGTGCCACGTCTGCACGACGGTCTGGCCACGCGGCTTGTGGTACCACCCCGGCTGCGTACGCCGGTTGGCCACGACGAAGCGGCTGGTGCTCAGCGCCTCCTCGTGCTCGCGTGAGCCGTGCAGGACCAGGCGTACGCCCGGAGGCACGGTGAACTGCCCGTCCCTGGTGACCCAGACGATCTCGACGTCGGGGTGACGGCGCGACAGTTCCTCCGAGACGGCCCGGGGGTTGCACGAGTACTGGCCGCCGCCGTAGCTGTCGAAGACGGCCGCGTTCCGCAGTTTCGCGCGTCCCCCGGTCCGGCCGCTCGCCCGGGACCGGGCCGCGGCCAGGCGCCTGCGCGTGGCGTACGGCCCCCGTTCGTGCGGGCCGAGGGCCGGGCGCACCACGAGGCTGAGCGCGCCGTCGCGGGCCGTACGGAAGGAGACCTCGTGCAGCCCGGCGACATGCGGCCGGGGCGGGTCGGCGATCAGGGCCGGGCAGAGCCGGACGCGCTCGTCCCCGGCGAGCACGCGCCAGGTGCCGCCGCCGAGCGGCAGCCCGTCAGCCGTCCTGCCGATCACGGCCGTCCATCCGCCCTCGTCCTGGCGGACCGGCCAGGAGTGGTGTTCGGTGCCGCGGTCGAGGGTGATCCGGCCGCCGGGGAACCGGCCCGGTCCCTCCAGGACCGGTTCCCCCGCGTCCGTCCAGCGCACGGCGCCGACATGCACCACGCCGGAGTCGGCGAGCGAGCCGTCACCCGGCACGACCTGGCCGCCGCACACGCCCGGGCCTCCGGGCCCGCCCGCGCCGGTCCGGGCGCCCGGACCGGCGGGCCGGCCGTCATCTGCGGCCGCACCGGCCGTGAGGGTGAGGCCCCGATCCTGCGTGAGGGAGACCCGCACGCCCGCGACGTCGAAGACGCGCTCGCCGGGGGCGCCGGTCGCCCTTCCGGCCCTGGTCACGCCCCGCGCCCGGACCATGGCGTGCAACGTCCATCGACCGGTTCCGGACGCCGAGGCCGCGCGGAGCGCGTCCAGGTCGATCTCGGTGGCGAAGCCGGAGTCGTCGTGGCACACGACCGACTGGCGGGAGTCGGCCGTCACATCGGGGCGGCGGACCCGCCGTACGGGCAGGGCGATCCGCTCCTCCCCCCGCTGGAGCCACAGCTCCGTCCGGCTGTGCCCGCTGTCCAGGTGGGCGATGTACGCGTGGCCGGTCAGCAGGAGCCCGCCGCCCGACGGCCGTACGTCGTCCGCGCGGGCGATCAGCCGCAGGTCGCGGGTCGCGTCGAACAGCGAGCGCGGCACCCGCGGATCACGGCGGAAGGGATAGTCGAGATACCAGCGGCGGCGGACCAGCCCGCGCCGGAGCACTCCCCGGTGCCTGATCTCCGACTCCGCGAACCGGTGCAGCTCCGCCAGTTCCCCGGTCATGCCGTGGGCGGCCAGGAAGATCTGCAGCCGCCTCAGAACCGGCAGCCGCTCCATCGCCTCCCGGTCGAGCCGGGCCAGCGCGTCGGCGAGTCCCGCCGGAAGCCGCCCGGGGGCCGCGCGCAGCACCGCCGCGAGGTCGGGCCCCTCCGCGAGGCGCAGGTCGTAGGTCGTCCGCAGGTTCGGGGCGTGCCGGGCGAGCAGGTCGGCGACGTCCAGCATCGCCCGCAGGCGGCGCAGCGGGTCGGCCTGCGGCCGGGACCCCCGGGTGAGGCACACCACGTCGCCGAGCACGTCGGCGGAGGAGGACAGCACGTGCGCGGGGATCGTCACCGGGAAGTCCTCACCCAGCCCCTCGGGGAAGGCGAACCGGTGCCGGTTCCAGAACTCCCTGCGGAACACCGTGCCGCCCGCGCGCGGGTCGTCCAGCAGCTTCGGGTGCCGGGTGATGTGCGTACGCAACCGCGCCGCCGATCCCGCCACCGATCCCGACGCCGAGAACGCCCCCGACGCCGTCGCGCCCGTCCCCGAGCCCGTCGCGGAACCGGTCGAACGTCCCGTTTCCGGGCCTGTGGCGGCCCCGCCGGACGCGTACGGGCTCCAGCGGCGGATCCTGCCGCAGGCGAGGTCGGAGCCGGTGTGGTCGAGGGCGTCGACCAGCGTGCGGTAGGCGTCGGCGGGGACGACGGAGCCGGGGTCGGCGAAGGCGAGATAGCGGCCGGTGGCGAAGGCCGCGCCCGCGTTGCGAGCCGCGCCCGGGTCGTCGCCGCCGTCGCCGAGCGCGAGAAGCGTGAACCGCGGGCCGGGGGCCCGCAGCCCTTCCGGCCGCCCGGCGAGGATCACCTCGATGTCGTCGAGAGTCTGGTCGTGCAGGGACTTGAGGCACTCCTCGGCGTGTTCCTCCCCGCCGTGCAGCGGGACGACCACCGAGAGCCTGGGAGGCGCTGTCACGCCGTCAGGATGCCGAGGCACGGCGAGGCGACACCCCGCCGATCTCAATTGCCTTACGGTTCCTTGGCACATCCTTGACCATCCGGCCGATCGACGGGCGCCGGATACCGCCATCGCCGGGCTCAGCGGAACACGAGGTCCACGAGCCGGGCGGCGGCGTGCCCGTCGATCGCGGGACGGTACCTGCGGAGGAACGCGCCGAGCGCGTCCCGGTGCTTGTCGGCGATCTCGTCCAGGCGGGTGAGCGCCTCGGCCACCTCGTCGGCGCCGCGCAGCGTCGGGCCCGGCGCCTCCGGATGGAGGCACAGGTCGTGTGGCGCGCCGGGGTGGAGGAGCATCGGACGCCCCGTGACCGCGAACTCGACCATCGCCGCGACGTCCCCGGTCACCAGGACGTCGGCGGCGAGGAACAACTCCTGCGGATCCGGATGGCCGGTGACGTCCACGACACCGCCTGCCCTTCCCCACGACCCCCGTCCGAGATCGGTGGCCCCACCGGAGGAGCCGATTGGAGAGCCGCCCGAGGAGCGCGCGTGAGAACGGGCGAAGGGCCGGGCGGCGGCCGGCGACGGCCCGCGGACCAGCAGTACGCAGTCGTCCGGAAGGGCGGCGGCGAGACGGCCGGGGTCGAGCGCGACGTGCTCCCCCGGCACGTACAGCACGGCCGTACAGCCCTCCCGCAGGCCGAGACGGCACCGCACCTCGGCGGCGCGTTCGCGGGCGCCGGGGCCGGCCAGCAGGTCGTCACCCGGCAGGCCGGTCTCCAGGACCTCCCCCTCGAAGCCGGACGTCCGCCGCAGCCAGGGCGTCCACCAGGGACCCGGGCTGACGAGGTGGGTCCACTGGTCCGCCCCGAAGTCGCCTCCGGGGCCGTCCTCCGCGCCGCCCGGCCATCCGGTCGCGTGGCCCGCGACGCCGTCCCCCGGAGTAGCCACGGAGTCGTCGGCGCAGGCCCTCCGTCCGGCGCCCGCGACGCCGTCCCCGGCGTCGGCCACGCAACTCACGGCGCCGGGCGGTCGCCCGGCGGGCGGACCGGCGGTGGGCGTGGCGGTGGGCGTGGCGGTGGGCGTGGCGAGGGCGAGTGCGGTCGCCGGGCCCTGCCAGGTCTGGACCACCACCTGACCCGGCCTGCGCTCGAACCAGGCGGGCAACGGCGCGTCGGTGACGATGTAGCGGCATCGGGCGAGGGCCTCGTAGTGCTCCCGTCCCAGCGTCCGCACCGGTTCGACGTCGTCCGGAAGGGCGACCTGACCATCCCGCACGCTCCACAGCAACGGCAGGTCCGTCCCGCGCCGCCGCAGTTCCTCGCACACCGCCCTCGGGCTGCCGCCGAAACGCGTGCCGCCTCCTCCTTCGAACAGGACGGCCTCCCGCAGCGGCCGTCCCCGCATCTGCGGGTACGTCCGCGTGCGCAGCGTCCGCTGGGCCCTCTTTCCCCGCTCGTCGGCGGTCAGGTCGCCGCTGACCGTCAGCACGGCGCGGCCCGGACCCGGCACGACGATCCCGAACGTACGGCGGGCCGTCTGGTGGATCGCCGGCACGTCGGTGTCGAACTCCAGGGGCAGGTCCACCGGCTCGGCCCGCTCGATCGGCCACACCGGCCCCAGCGGCTCTCCAGGCGCTGTCGGTTCCAGGGGCGCGATCGGCCTCAGCGGCACGACCGGCACGACCGGCACGACCGGCGCAAGTGGCCCCAGCGGCTCCGGCGAACCCGGCCGTCCGGCCGCCCCGGCCGACGCCTGGGGGTCCGGAACCGGGCGGGCGCGGACCGACAGCGCGTACCGCCCGCGTGGCAGCGGCAGCCGCCCGGCCGGGCCGGCGACCTCCTCGGGCGTGAGCCGCGCGCGGAACCGGGTTCCGGAGCCCTCGATCGGCAGCGACCACTCGCCGTACCCGGTGAGTACGGGGTCGAGCGCGGTCACCACCAGCGCGGACACCTCGTGCGGCACGGCGAACCCGCCCTCGACGAGCAGTTCGCCTCCTCCTCCTCGCCCGGCGGGCAGCCACTCGGCGAGGTCGGCGTAGGCCGCCATGGGCTGGTCGCGCAGCACCAGGCCGCCGGTCCGGTCACGGAACACGACGATCTCCCGGCCGGCCAGGCCGTACCGGCCGAGGGGCACGTCGTCGGCGACGGTCACCGGCGTCGCCTCACCTCCCGCGGCGCGCACCTCGACCTCCCAGCACGTGTACGGCACGGCGACCTCCGGCGGCACCGTGTGGCGGGACGCGGGCAGCAGGTCGCGCAGATCGACCACGGCCTCGAACGTGCGCCGGTCGACGTTCACGGGGTACGTGCGGGGCACGCCTCCGGGGCGCCGGGTGACCTGGAGCTCCGGGCACGGGCCGAGGTCGTTGACGACGTGTCCCACAAGCCGCAGGCGGCCGTCGCGTACCTCGCCGGTGACCACCCGAGCGGTCTCCCGTCCGGCGCGCAGGACCAGGTCGCCCGTCTCGCCGAGCAGCGGGGCGACGTAGTGGTCGGGGCCGGCGCTCCGGTAGCCCGCCTCCTCCGCCATGGACGTGGAGGCGCGCGGATCTGACAGCCGCCCGCGCCGGACGACGCCCCGGTGGAGGACCCGGAGCTCGACGTGCCACCGTCCGAGCCTGCCGGGCCGGGCGAGCGCCGCGGGGTCGATCGTGATCCGGAAACCGCCCCAGTCCCGTTCCGCGCCCTTCGCCGACACCCGGGCCCTGGTCACGGCGGCCGGGACCCGGATCCGGCGGCCGGTCCGTTCGTGGACGAGCGCGGCGAAGACCTGCTGGTGGATGCGCCGGGTCGGACGGAGGTACGGCGGAGCCGTGCGGCCCTCGATCACGAGCGCGCCGTCCTCCCACCGGATCGCGTCGATGCGGTGCCGGGGGACGAGTTCGTCCCTGGCCCTGGTGACGGCGGCCGGGATGTCGCGCGCGGAGTCGCGCACAGGGTCACGCCCGGAGACGCGCGTGAGGGGGACGTTCAGGTGGTAACCGCCCATCCTGCGGACGAGCCGCCGGTCGGGCTCCACCTCCCGGTCCCAGGCGAGGACGTCCAGCAGGTCGGCCAGGCGGCGTTCCCGCACCAGATGCCACTCCACCCGCCGCAGGGCGGGCAGGTCGTCGAGGACGCACTGCGCCACCTCCTCGAGATAGCGGCCGGCGAGGTCGAGGAAGTGGTGCTGGAAGGCGCGGGACCCCTGGTCCAGCACGTCGAGGAAGTTCGTCAGGTCTGCGTCGAGAACGGCGTGGTCCCAGGCGTGGATGTGCGCGGTGAAGTTGTGCTCGCTCAGGAAACGGCGCACCTCGGTGACGGCGGCGAACCGGCCCTCCAGATGCCCGGCCCGGGTCTTGTCCTGCGTGATCGAAGGAGCGGTCGAAGGAACCGCCGAGGGAGTCGCCGAGGGTCCGCCGGCCTCGCGCCGCCGCCAGAGGTAGACCGGGGCGGGCAGCACGTCGACCGACCGCGCCAGGAAGTGGGCGCGCAACGCCACCGCGATGTCCTCGTACAGCACGCCCTCGGGAAAGGCGAAGCCGTGGGCGTCCCAGAACGACCGGCGCCAGAGCTTGTTGGTGACCAGCCGGTCGCGCAGCAGCGCGTGCCTGCGGGTGATGTGGGTGGCGTCCGCCGCGTCGGCGAAGACGGGCCGGTGCATGGCCGACTGGCGGGCGCCCCGGCCGTCCAGCCGCAGCACGTTGCCGGTGGCGAGGTCGGACCCGGTCCGCTCCAGGGACGCCAGGAGGTATTCGAGGGCGTGCGCGGGCAGCAGGTCGTCGCTGTCGAGGAACATGAGGTGGTCCCCGGTCGCGTGGCGCACCCCCGTGTTGCGTGCCGCGCCGAGCCCGGCGTTGGCCTGCCGGACCAGCCGGAACCGCGCGTCCCTCGCGGCGAATCCGGCGGCGATGCCGGCGCTGCCGTCGGGCGATCCGTCGTCGACCATGACGACCTCGACGTCCTCCCAGGTCTGCGCGGCGACCGAGGCCAGGCAGGCGGCGAGGTACGGTTCCACGTCGTAGATCGGGACGATCACACTGATGCGGGGCACGGGCGGTCCTTTCGCACGAGGGCGCGCAGGCGCCGGCGCAGCAGGCGGGCGGTACGGCGCAGCGGCCGTGCCCCGAAACGACGGCCCCCGAAACGACGGGAGCCGGAACGGCGGAGCCCGAGACGACCGGCCCAGGAACCTTCGGACCCCGAACGACCGGACCCGGAACGGCGGAGCCCGAGACGACCGGCCCAGGAACCTTCGGACCCCGAACGACCGGACCGGGAACGGCCCAACCCGGAACGACCGGAACTGCCCCCGGCGCCCGGCGAGGTACCGGAACCACCCGTCCAGGCGCGGCCCGGACCAGGTGGGGCGGCGCCCCCGGCCTTCCCCGTGCTCCCGGCACCACCGGTGCCACCGGCGCTCCCCGCACTCGCCGCGCTCTCCGCGGGCAGGAGCCCCCACTTGTCGCCGGCGTCCCACACCGTGCCGAACATCTCGTGGATGAGGTCGTCGAGGTCGTCTCCCGGCCGGGCGCAGCGGCGGGCGCGGGTGACGGCGGCCGTGCGCTCCAGCCGGGCGTGGACGACCTCGCCGTCCTCCCGTTCGTCCAGGGCGAGGGAGACGATCCCCAGCCGCTGCCGGTCGGCATGCTTGACGACCGCCCCGATGGTGCCGCGCGACGGGACCCAGCCCGGCGGGCAGTGGAAGCGGAACGGCACCGGGAAGCAGTCGTCCGGCACGGTCTCCCGGAACCGGACCCGGGGCTCGCCCTCGTAGCAGGCCAGCATCAGGCGCAGGTCGAGCGACGGATCCCCGAGCGGGTCCCGCCGCCCGCCGCGGAGCCGGCCCCACGGCCCGGTCACGGTAACCCGCACGTCCGGCAGGCGCCCCGCGAGCACGCCGTCGACCGTCGCCCTGACCTCCTCGAACGAGGCGTCCTCCGCGGCGACCACGACCTCGACGTACGGCACGAGGTAGGTGCGGTGGGGATGCCTGCGCAGCCAGCGGAAGACGGGCACGCGTTCGGCCAGGTAGGGCCAGTTGTGCCGCTTCACCTCCGGCTCGCGGCGCATCACCGTCGAGCGGCCGAGGTGCCAGCACCGGGCCCGGCGGTCGGGCACGAAGACGGCCCCCGCCTGGGCGAGCCGGTAGCCCAGTTCGGTGTCCTCCCCGAGGACGAGCGACGCGTCCAGACCCCCGGCGGCCCGCAGCAGCGCCGCGGGCAGCGACGCCGTGGCCCCGACCATGACGGAGAACGCGGTGAAGCCCGCCGCGCGCAGGTCGTCGGTCTGGTCCCAGCGCCCCTCGGTCCACTGCGGGGTGGTGTCCTCCTCGGCGAACAGCTTGTCCACCGTGCCCGCCTCGACGGCGGCGAGCACCTCGCTCGCCGGGATCTCGTCCAGGCCCGGCACGAACCTCAGGTGCCCGAGCACGACCAGGTGGTCCGCGAGGTGGTGCCAGCGCATCTGTGCCTCGACGTGCTCGGGGAACAGCACGAGGTCGGCGTCGAGATAGAGGATCACCTGGCCCTCGGCCGCCTCCGCCCCGGCCGCGCAGGCGCTCGCCCTCCCCCACGCCCCGTCGCGCGGGCGGACCACCCGCAGCCGCTCCGGCACGGGCCAGGCGTCGGGCGAGGGTTCAGCGCGGGGCGCGGTGGAGGGGCCGGTGGACGGCTCGGCGGACGGGACGGATGGCGGCGGCGCGGGCCGCTCGCCGTCGTCCACCACCACGACCTCCGTCAGGTGGGCCGGGTAGGTCTGCCGGGCCAGGCTCGCCAGGGTCAGCGGCAGCGTGTGCTCCGCACGGTGGGCGGGGATGACCACGCTCACCGTGAGCGTGGGGGTCCACTCCCCCGGCGCAGGCGGCTGCCCGAGCACCCCGTAGTCGTTGAGCGGGATGCGCACGCCCCCCGTCACGTCCTCACCTCCGCCCGCCATTGGGCACCGTCCTTCATCAGTCCGTTGAAGACCAGCCCGCGCCACTGCTCCTGGTAGGACGCGAGGAACGACTGCACCGGCTGGCGCCAGGTGTGGCCGTACGCGCTGCGGCGGCGCAGCACGTAGCCGAACCCGTGGGTGCGGTAGATGCGGCCGCCCGCCGCCTCGACGGCCTGCAGAAGCTGGCCGTCGACCGTCCTCGGCAGCGGCCGGAAGCCGCCGGCCGCCTCGAACGCGGCCCGGGTGACCAGCATCGTCCCCCCGGCCACCAGCGGCGCGAAGCGCTCGGTGCCGATGCACCGCCTGATCGTCACGTCGAGTTGCTCCAGGTAGACGAACTCTGCGGCCGACCCGACCAGGTCGGCGCCGCTGTAGAGCCGGGCGAGCAGGAGATCGGCGAGGTGGTCGGGGCCGTACCAGTCGTCGTCGTCCACCTTCGCGAGGTACGACCCGGACGCGGCGGCCGCCATCCGGTTCAGGACCTCGCCGAACGGTGTCGTCGCGGGCGCCTCGATCACGGTGACCGGCAGCGGCGTACGGGGAAGCGGCGCCTCCCGCGCGGTGAAGCCGTGGAGCCCCACGATCAGTTCGGCCGTCATGCCGCGCTGGCGCTCCATCTGCTCGAAGGCGAAGGGGAGCATCTCCGGGCGGCGGGTGCAGAGCAGGATCGACACCCGTGGTGCCGGCGGCACCGACAGGCCGGCGTCCGCGGCGAGCCGCCGCCAGCACGCGACCGAGCCGTGCTCGCGCAGCGCGGTCCTGCGCAGCCGGATGCTGATCTCCTCCCGGCGCAGGTCGGACGCGAGCGCCTCGGGGGTCACGGCGGCGAGGGCGGCGGTGAGCGGGGGGCCCAGCGCCTCGTCACGCGCCGGGTCGGGCTCGGTGAGCACCGGGATCCCGGCGGCCGCCAGCGCGGCCACGACGCGCGCCATGACCGGCGCGGGCCCGGCGGAAGCGGGCCCGGCAGAGGCCGGCACCGCGACCCCCCGGACGTCGCGCAGGCGGGCGACGTCCACGTCCGTGACGCGCCCGCCGGGCGGCAGCCGTACGAGAGTGGTGGGGCCGCAGGTGACGGCGAACCCGTCCCGGTGCGGCGTGAGCTCCGCGACTCCCTCCTCGGGGTGCGGCCGGAACCCGATCGGGTTGACGACGGCCTCGTCCACCGGTGGGACGCGGGACGCGCCGGCGCGCACCAGCACATCGCAGCCGGGGGCGTCGCGGCGGTCCGGCACCGGGCCGTCAGCGGGCGCGAGGGTGGCGTTGGCGTCGCCGGGCCGCCAGTCGGCCGCGTCCGCGCCCGCCAGCCCGGCCACGGGCGTGGTGGTCCCGGCCGCGCCGAAGAGGCCGTACGCGACGTGGGCCAGGATCTCCCCGGCGGCGACGGGCTCGGAGAAGGCGGCCTCCAGGTGCCAGCCGCGCCCGCGGCGGGCGACCCGCAGCCCGGTCAGCAGGCGCCAGCAGGGGGCCTGCCCGGCGGCCGGCAGCGGCCGGCCCGCCCAGGGCGGCACGTCCGCGACGGCGATCCGCACGCGCGGCGCCCGCGGCAGCAGGACCCGCAGCGGCACGGCCCTGCGCAGGTCGGCCGGGGACCGTGCCGCGAGCACCACGCACCCCGTCTCCTGCACAGGCCCGGTCTCCGGCACGGACACCGTCTCCCGCACGAATGCTGCCGCCCGCACGGACGCTGTCTCCCGCACGGACGCGCTCTCCGGCAGGGACGCCGTCTCCTGTGCGGGCACGATCTCCTGCGCGGGCGCGGGGACGGGAAGATGCTCCAGCGGCGTCCACGGGCCGGAGAAGCCCTCGACGAGGCGGCCGAGCAGCGACGGACAGGATTCGAACCCGATCCACGTCCCCCACGCCGACCGGGTGGCGGCTCGCCTCACCCGCCCTCCTCACGCTGCGCGGTTCCTCATCCGACCGGCCCAGCATCGCGAACCGCACCCGTGCGGGTGCCGCCTTAGTCCCTTCCTTGGCCGAAGGTTTAATCCTCCCGCCGGGTCCCGGCGCGGGGTTCTCACACGAGACGTAATCGGACTGCAACGGAGGAAGTGGCACGAGACGCGTTACGATGCCGCGTTGTAGATTCCCGAGGAGTACCCCCATGGCCGTACGTCGTCTGATCCCCCTCGCGGTCGCGTGCGCCCTCGCGACGGCCGCCGCCCTCCCCGCCCCCGCCCACGCTCGCGCGGCCCGTGAGCCGTTCTGCGCGACCCACAAGTGCATCGCCCTGACCTTCGACGATGGTCCGGGGCAGTACAACCAGACACTGCTGAAGACCCTCGCCACGTATAAGGCGAAGGCCACGTTCTTCCTGATCGGCTCCGAGGTGAAGAAGCACCCGAAGCTCACCCAGGCCATCGCCAAGGCCGGTCACGAGATCGGCAACCACTCGTGGGACGGCAGGTATCTGACCGAGCTCACGTACGCCGAGATCAACAAGAAGATCGGCGACACCCAGCGGCTGATCACGAAGACGACCGGGAAGGCGCCGGTGGTCTTCCGCGCGCCCGGCGGGCTGCGCAACGGCGGCGTGGAGGAGCTCACCGCCAAGTTCGGGCTCATTCAGATCCCGGGCACGACCGCCACGAAGGACTACATCAAGGACTACCGGAACGTGGACTTCCTCACCTCACGCGCCCTGGAGATCGCCGGGGAGGGCGAGGTCGTCCTGATGCACGAGACGGTCAAGGAGACCGTGGAGTCGATGCCGAAGGTGCTCAAGGAGCTGACCGCGCAGGGCTACCACTTCGTGACCGTGTCCACCCTGCTGGAGGGCGAGGAGCTCATCCCGGGACAGGTATATCCCGACCCGTCGCGTGACTCGATGACGATGACCGTCGAGTGAACCGCCGGCCCAGGCGCTGGGCCGGCGACTCCACGAAGCGGTAGGTCAGCCAGCTCAGCGTGAGCGTCCCGGCGAGGTAGCCGAGCGTGAGGACCGCCCGGCCGGGGTCGGTCACCGACTTCAGGTCCCCGACGAGCGCGTTGAGATACCTCAGCAGCGGATGGTGCAGCAGGTACACCGAATAGCTGATCAGGCCGAGCCAGGTCAGCACGCCGGGTACGCGTCTGCCGCGCAGCGCCATGCCGATCGCGAACGTCACCCCGGCGAGCACGATCGTGGTGATCCACACGTCGGGCTGCACCCACCACCAGCCGGCCTGCACCGACCATACGGGCGCGGCGGCCACGAGGACCGCCGCGGCCACGACCGGGCCGAGCCCGGCCGTGCCCCGCTCCCAGCGGTACAGCGCGGTCCCCGTGAACATCACCGCGAGGATGGCCGCGCCGAACCACGGCACGAAGCTGCCGAACAGCAGCAGCACGAGCGCCATCAGGCCCAGCGCGTACGCCGCGGCAGTGCGGAACCGGCCGATGACCAGGCAGGCCAGGCCCGCGACGAAGACCACGCAGGCCGCGACGGCCGGCCAGTGACCGGGCAGCAGCGGCGCCGAGAGCACCAGTCCGGCGACGACGGCGACCACCCCGAAGACGATCGCCAGCGCCCCGCTGCGCCGGTGCATCCCGCCCGCGAACAACGCGGTCACCAGCAGGTAGAACACCATCTCGTACGACAGCGTCCACATCGGGTCGGCGACAGCGCCGACGTGGACGACGTCGAGCAGCATGCTCAGGTGCGCTGCCACGGCCGAGGGGTGGCGGGGCACCTCCTGGCGCACCGGCACCCAGATCGCCATGACCAGCACGACGGCGATCACCAGCAGATAGAGCGGATAGAGGCGGAAGACCCGGCTGATCCAGAACGCGCCCACGTCGCCCCTCTTCTCCAGAGACGCGGGGATGATGTACCCGCTGACCAGGAAGAAGACCAGCACGCCGTACATGCCGAGGCTGAACCAGTAGGGGCGGAGCGACGGCATCACCCAGGGCAGCGCGTGCTCGGCGACCACCGCCATCGCCCCGATCCCGCGCAGCGCGTCCAGCCAGGCCAGCCGACCGGCCCCGGCGGGGCGTTCGGCGGCCTGTTCGGCGGGGCGTTGCGCAGGGTGCGGTGGCGTGGTGCCGGGCCGCGGGGTCTCGCGCTCTGTGGCAGTCACCGCGCCACACTATCCGGCCGCGCCGGATTCACACCGGTTATTACCGGTCACTCCCATTCAATGGTGCCCGGCGGCTTGCTCGTCACGTCGAGCACCACCCGGTTGACCTCCCGCACCTCGTTGGTGATCCGGGTGGAGATGCGGGCCAGCACGTCGTACGGCACCCGCGACCAGTCGGCGGTCATCGCGTCCTCGGAGGTCACCGGGCGCAGGACGACCGGATGGCCGTAGGTGCGGCCGTCGCCCTGCACGCCGACCGAGCGGACGTCGGCCAGCAGCACGACCGGGCACTGCCAGATGTCGCGGTCGAGACCGGCGCGGGTCAGCTCCTCACGGGCGATGGCGTCGGCCTCGCGCAGCAGGTCGAGGCGCTCGCGGGTGACCTCGCCGATGATCCGGATGCCGAGGCCGGGCCCGGGGAACGGCTGACGCCAGACCATCGCCGGGGGCAGGCCGAGCTCCTCGCCGGCCCGCCGCACCTCGTCCTTGAACAATGTGCGCAACGGCTCGACCAGCTGGAACTTCAGATCGTCGGGGAGCCCGCCGACGTTGTGGTGGGACTTGATGTTGGCGGTTCCGGTGCCGCCGCCCGACTCCACGACGTCCGGATAGAGGGTGCCCTGGACGAGGAAGTCCACCGGCCCGTCGGCGATGATCGCGCGGGCCTCGTCCTCGAAGACCCGGATGAACTCCCGGCCGATGATCTTGCGCTTCTCCTCGGGGTCGGTCACTCCCGACAGGGCCTTGAGGAAGCGCTCGGAGGCGTCCACGACCCGCAGTTTGACGCCGGTGGCCTCGACGAAGTCGCGCTCGACCTGCTCGGCCTCGCCCTTGCGCAGCAGGCCGTGGTCGACGAAGACGCAGGTCAGCCGGTCGCCGATGGCCCGCTGGACGATCGCGGCGGCCACG
Source organism: Microbispora triticiradicis (assembly GCF_005864065.1). Taxonomy (NCBI): domain Bacteria; kingdom Bacillati; phylum Actinomycetota; class Actinomycetes; order Streptosporangiales; family Streptosporangiaceae; genus Microbispora; species Microbispora triticiradicis. Next base: position 431,214 of record NZ_VANP01000003.1, read on the forward strand.
GCGGAGTCGACGCCGCCCGACAGCCCGCAGACCGCCCGGCCCTCGCCCACCTGGGCGCGCACGGCCTCCACGGCGTCCTCGACGATGTTGAGCATGGTCCACGAGGGGCGGCAGCCGGCCGCCTCCAGGAAGTGCTTGAGCACCTGCTGCCCGTGCTCGGAGTGCAGCACCTCGGGATGGAACTGCACGCCGTACAGGCCGCGGGAGGGGTCCTCCATCGCGGCGACCGGGGTGGCGGAGGTGGCGGCGGTGACGGTGAACCCGGCCGGAGCGCCGACCACCGAGTCGCCGTGCGACATCCAGACCGTCTGCGCGACGGGCAGCCCGGCGAACAGCAGGCCCTCCTGAAGGACCTCGAGCGAGGTCCCGCCGAACTCGGCGGCGCCGGTCTTGGCGACCTCGCCGCCGAGGGCCCTGGCCATGGCCTGGAAGCCGTAGCAGATGCCGAAGGTCGGCACCCCGGTCTCGAACAGGCCGTCCGGCACGGGCGGGGCGCCCTCGGCGTACACCGACGACGGGCCGCCGGACAGGATGATGGCCTTGGGCTTCCTTTCCAGCATCTCGGAGACCGGCATCGTCGAAGGGACGATCTCGGAGTAGACGTGGCACTCACGCACCCGTCGCGCGATCAGCTGCGCGTACTGCGCGCCGAAGTCCACGACGAGGACGGTGTCGAAGTCGGACACTGGAAGGGACCCCCAAGAAGGCTGCGAGGCGGTGACGCCAGTCTATCGGCGCGGTGACGCGCCCCGCCCGCGCCCGCCCCGCCCGCGCTCACTCCTCCCACGCCCGCCGTCCGCGCCGGGGGGTACGCCGTCCCCGGCGGGCGGCGGCATACGGCCGGCGGAGAGGTGGGTCAGGACGTGCCGTCGCGCGGGGCCTCGCCGCCGTGGGTGACGCCGCCGTGGGTGACGCCGGCGATCGGCAGGCGGAGGGCGCCCGGCGCGGCGGCGGGCACCACCGGCCTGACCGGCCGCACCGGCGCGACCCGCCGGTACGGCGAGCCGGGGGCGGGACGCGGGTCGGGCTCGCCCTTGTTGGGCCACAGCGCCATCGCCCGCTCGGCCTGGGCGGTGATCGTCAGCGAGGGGTTCACGCCGAGGTTGGCCGAGACGGCCGAGCCGTCCACGACGTGCAGGCCCTCGTACCCGTAGACGCGGTGGTAGGGGTCGACGACCCCGGTCTCGGGCGAGTCGCCGATCGCGCAGCCGCCGAGGAAGTGCGCGGTCGCCGGGATGTCGAAGAGGTCGAGCCAGGAGCCGCCCGGCAGGCCGCCGATCTCCTCGGCCGCGAGGCGCACGGCCCGGTGCCCCGCGGGGATCCAGGTGGGGTTGGGCTCGCCGTGGCCCGGACCCGCCCTGAGCCTGCCGCCTCTGAGCGAGAGCGTGATCGAGTTGTCCTTGGCCTGCATCACCAGGGCGATCACCGCGCGCTCCGACCACCTGCGGTGGTTGAACAGCCGGAGCAGCAGGTGCGGGCGGCGCAGCGCCGCCCCGAGGAACCCCAGCCAGCGCGGGGCCCGGCCGCCGCCGTCGACCAGCAGCGTACGCAACAGGCCCATCACGTTGGAGCCGTCGCCGTACCGGACCGGCTCGATGTGCGTCTCGGCGTCGGGGTGGATCGAGGAGGTGATCGCCACGCCCCGGTTGAGCTTCACACCCTTGGTGTCCGGCCGCTCGAACCCGAGTAGGGCCTCGGAGTTCGTCCTGGTCAGCGCGCCGAGCCGGGGGGAGATACGCGGCAGCGTGGTCGCCCTGAGCCGGTGCAGCAGGTGCTGGGTGCCGTACGTCCCGGCGGCGAAGACCACCTGCGCGGCGGTCAGGGTGCGGGTGCGCCCGAACGGGCCGGTCCGCCGCACCGTGATCGCGTAGCCGCCCTCGATCGGGCGCACGCCGGTCACCGTGGTCTCCGGGTGGACCCTCGCCCCGGCCTTCTCGGCCAGGTGGAGGTAGTTCTTGGTCAGCATGTTCTTGGCGCCGTGTCGGCAGCCGGTCATGCACTCGCCGCACTCGACGCAGCCGCGGCGGCGCGGTCCCACGCCGCCGAAGTAGGGATCGTCGACCTCGGCCCCGGGCTCGCCGAAGAACACCCCGACGGGGGCGAGGCGGAAGGTGTGGCCGACGCCCATCCGCTCGGCGACCTTCTGCATGACCTCGTCGGCGGCGGTGACGGTCGGGTTCTCCACCACGCCGAGCATCCGCCTGGCCTGGTCGTAGTACGGCCCGAGCTCGGCCTTCCAGTCGGTGATGTGCGCCCACTGGGGATCGCGGAAGAACGGATCGAGCGGCTGGTAGAGGGTGTTGGCGTAGACGAGCGAGCCGCCGCCGACCCCGGCGCCGGCCAGCACCATCACGCCGTTCGTCCCGCGCAGGACGTGGATGCGCTGGATGCCCCTGAGCCCGAGCGCGGGGGCCCACAGGAAGTCCCTGACCCGCCAGGAGGTCTTCGGCAGGGTCGTCTCGTCGAACCTCCGGCCGGCCTCCAGGACGCCGACCGTGTAGCCCTTCTCGCTGAGCCGCAGCGCGGCCACGCTCCCGCCGAACCCCGACCCGATCACCGCGACGTCGTAGTCCAACGCCCTGCCCTTTCTCACTTGAGGTGCAGGCGCTTCATGGTCTTGAGCAGCCCGGCGAGCGTGTCGGCGTACCTCTCGTAGGTCATGCCGAGGATCGGCTCGAAGCCCAGCCAGGTGGCCTGGCTGGCCACCGTCTGCACCTCGGTGTACTTCAGCAGGCCCTCCGAGCCGTGGCGGCGGCCGAGGCCGGACGACTTCATCCCGCCCATCGGCGCGTCGTAGGACGCGTACGCCGAGGCGTACCCCTCGTTGATGTTGACGGTGCCCGCCTTGATCCGGGCCGCGAGACGGCGGCCCCGCGCGACGTCCCCGGTCCAGATCGACGCGTTCAGCCCGTACGCCGTGTCGTTGGCCGCGTGGACCGCCTCGTCCTCGTCCCTGAAGCGGTAGAGCGACACGACCGGCCCGAACGTCTCGTCCCGGCAGACGGCCATGTCCTCGGTGACGCCCTCCAGGATCGTCGGCTCGTAGAACAGCGGGCCGAGGTCGGGGCGGGGACGACCGCCGGTCAGCACGGTCGCGCCCTTGGCGACCGCGTCGGCGACGTGCGCGGAGACCGCGTCGACCTGCCGCCGGTGGGTGAGCGAGCCCATCTGGACGTCCCAGTCGAGACCGGCGCCGATCTTCATGTTCTCCGCCGCCCGGACGAACTTGTCGCGGAAGGGGTCGGCGACCGACTCGTGCACGTAGAGCCGCTCCATCGAGATGCAGAGCTGCCCGGCGTTGGTGAAGCAGGCCCTGATCGCACCCTGGGCGGCCACGTCGAGGTCGGCGTCGTCCAGCACGACCATCGGGTTCTTGCCGCCGAGCTCCAGCGAGCAGCCGACCAGCCGCCTGGCCGCCTCCTCGGCGATCCTGCGCCCGCCGCGCGTCGAGCCGGTGAACGCGACGTAGTCCGCGCCGTCCAGCAGCGGATCGCCGACGTCCTCCGGGTCGCCCAGCACGACCTGCCAGATTTCGCGCGGCATGCCCAGCTCGGCCAGCAGGTCGACGGTCCACAGCGTGGACAGCGGCGTCTGCGTGTCCGGCTTGTGGACGACGGCGTTGCCCGCGATCAGCGCGGGCACCACGTCGGTCACCCCCAGGGCCAGGGGGTAGTTCCACGGGCTGATCACCGCGACCACGCCCTTGGGGTGACGCAGCTCGGCCGCGCGCGTGGCGATCGGGAAGATGCCCTGCCTGCCCTGCGACTCCAGCAGGCCCGGGGCACGCCGCGCGAAGTAGAGCGCGCAGCCCGCTACGTCGAGGAGCTCCTCGTACGCGTGCCGGCGCGCCTTCCCGGTCTCCCACTGCACGACGTCGAGCAGCTCACTGCGGCGGTCGAGTATCGCGTCGTGCAGCCGCAGGAAGGGCTTGGTCCGCTCACGGACCGGCAGCGCCGCCCACGCGTCCTGTGCCGCCCGGGCCCTGTCGTACGCCGCGCGGACGTCCTCGGGCGCGGAGATCGGGACCTCGGCGAGGAGCTCGCCGGTGAAGGGCGCGAAGATCTCCCGCGTCTTACCCTCGGAGGAGACGTGTGTGAGAATCCGCTCGACCATGGCCGCGTCGAGCAGCCGATTCATGGCACCCATGCCGGAAGAATATTCCGGAGGACCGCCTCTGGCTACCGGTAGGTAATGACCCGCACGCTGCGGCGGAGGTCCGGCGCCCGGATCCGTCCGTACGATCACCCGCCCGTCGGCCGACGGGTGATCGCAGAAGATTCGTGCGGGATTCAGGCGTCCAGCACCTCGCGGAGCCTCTCGCCGAACTCGGCGGGGTGGGTGCTGAGGCCGGTGTGCCCGCCGGGGAAGTGGACGAGCGGCGTGCCGAACCGCTCGGCCAGGAAGGCGGCGGGGCGGTAGGGAAGCTCACCGGCCGAGTCCGCGCCGGCCGCGAGCACGAGCCGGTCGGACAGGGCCTCCAGGCGGTCCACGGCCGGGGTGTAGGCCATGAAGCTCGGCACGATACGCCCGAGGAAGTAGGGCATGTCCGCCATCGTCCGCTCGACCCGGGCCGCCGCCTCAGGTGGCAGCTCAGCGGGCTTCGGGGGGTCGACGGGGGCGTCCACGGCGGCGGTGTCGGCCTCGGCGGGATCGGCACCGGGCCGCCTGAGGCCGGCCGCGAACACCGCGGCCGCGGGCATCAGCCCCTCCCGCTGGAACGTGTCCCGTACGCGGGCGAGCAGCGCCCGGTGCTCGGCGGCGTCCGGCAGCACCTCCACCACCGGCGGCTCGTGCGCCACGACGCGTCCGACCCGCTCGGGATGGGTGGTCAGCAGGTGCAGCGCGACGATCGCGCCGGAACTGCAGCCGGCAACGCGGGCGGGCGCGTCCGGAGACAGCAGTTCCAGCAGCCGGAACGCGTCGTCGGCGTGCTGCGCGACCCGCTGCTCGGCCTCCGGGTCGTCAAGAGGGCTGCGGGACAGGCCGCGCGGGTCGTAGGACACGACCGTGTAGCCGGTGGCCAGATCGTCGGCGACGCCGTCGAAGGAGGCCGCGCCGCCCGTGCCGCCGGGGATCAGCAGCAGGAGCGGGCCCTCGCCGCGCACCTCGTAGTGCAGGGTGGCCCCGTCCACGCGCAGGTGGCCGATGGTCGGGCTGGTCATGCGGGTCTCCTTCGTCGCGTCCGGGCCGGTGGCTGGGACGGGAGTGGGTGTTCAGGAGGGGGGCCGGTGGTCAGGACGGGGGCCAGTGCGTCAGAAGGGTGTGCAGGGCGTCGAGACAGCGGACCCAGGAGTCCTCCGCCGGGCGGCTGTGCGCGAACCCGCCCGCGGCCTCAAGGCTGGTGAAGCCGTGGAACGTGCTGCGCATCAGCCGGACCGCGTCGGTCAGGTCGGGTTCGTCCAGCGCGTAGGCCCGCAGCATGCTGTAGGTCAGCTCGACGGCGCGTCGCGGGCCGGTGGCCCGGGCCACGAGCTCGGGATCGATCCGTATCGGGATCTGCGTCGCCGTGTAGCGGCCCGGGTGGTCGCGGGCGTACTCGCGCCAGGCGTTCGCGTACGCCACCAGCGCGTCCTTGCCGGCCCGCCCGGCGATCGCCTCCGCGATGCGGATGGTCTTCTCGTCCGCCGCCAGCAGCGCGATCCGCCCGCGCAGGTCCTCCAGGCTGCGGACGTGCGCGTAGAGGCTGGCGTCCTTCACCCCGAGCCGCCGCGCCACGGCCGACATGGTCACGTGCTCGAGCCCGACCTCGTCCGCCAGTTCGGCGCCGGTGAGCGTCACGCGGTCCGCCGTCAGCCCGGCCCGTGCCATACGCCCGCCACCCTTCTCTTCCTAGCAGATTTCCTAATAATCCTAGACTATAGCTTGGGGCCCAAGCCGGAGGAAGCGGTTCCGGCCGTCGAACCGGGGCCGGACGTGATCCGTCTAGGGGGCATGAGGACATCGATCCGTACGGCGGGCGTGCTCGCCGCCCTGCTCGCGACGGGAGTCACGGGCTGCGCGGGCGGCCGTACGACGCAGGACCCCCCGCCGTCTCCGGTGGACCTGACCGGGAAGGTGCGGCTCGTCTCGTACACCGACTGCGCCGAGATGACGGACGGGCTGCGCCGGGCCGCCGCGCGGAACGTGACGCCCTGGGGCTTCGGCGACGCCATGCTCTTCGCGGCCCGCGAGGACGCGAGCGCGGCGAAGCAGGCGACGCCCGAGCAGTCGTTCTCCACCACCAACACGCACGAGGCGGGCGTGGACGAGCCCGACCTGGTCAAGACCGACGGCGACCGGGTGATCACGGTCACCGGCGGCGTGCTGCGCGTCGTGGACGCGCGGACCAGGCGGGTCACCGGGACGCTGCGGCTCGTCGCAGGCGACCAGGCGTGGGCCGAGGCCGATCTGCTGGTCCACGGCGACCGCGCGCTCGTGCTGTTCCAGGGCGGGGTGATCCCGTTCGGGGTGAAGGCCGCGGCCCGGGTCGGTCCCGGCGGCCCGAGGTACGTGCTCGTGGACCTGTCCGGCGAGCCGCGCGTCCTCGCCGCGATGACCGCGCACGGGCAGCACGTCGACGCCAGGCAGTCCGGCTCCACGGTGCGGCTCGTCGTCCGGTCCCAGCCGGAGATCGCCCTTCCGGTGCCGAAGGAGGGCGCGTCGGAGCGGGAGATGCTCGACGCCAACCGCCGGGCCGTGCTGGCCGCCCCCGCCGACGCGTGGCTGCCGTCGTACGAGATCGAGACGGGCGGCGGCGAGGCCGGCGGCGCGGGCCGCACCGAGCGGGTCGGCTGTGACCGGATCAACCACCCCGACAGCTTCACCGGCACCTCGATGCTGACCGTCCACACGATCGACCTGGCCGCCGCCACGCCGTTCGGTTCGACGTCACCGATCGCGGTCGCGGCCGACGGCGACACGGTGTACGGGACGGCGGGCAGCCTCTACGTCACCAGCAATCCGCAGTGGTGGACGGCCCGCCCGATCGACGTGGTGCCGGTCCCGGAAGCCTCAGGGCCGGAAAGCCCGGAGGCCGCGCCCACGCCCACCGCGCCGCCCGAGCGTACGGAGGTGCACCGCTTCGACGTCTCCGGCCCCGGCGCGCCGCGTTACGTCACATCGGGTTCGGTGCCGGGACGGCTGCTGAACCAGTACTCCCTGTCGGAGTACGACGGCCGTCTGCGGGTGGCGACGACCAGCGGCGCCGAGGTGTTCGGCGCGAGCCCGAGCACGAGCGAGAGCGGCGTGTACGTGCTCGACGCCGGCACGCTCGCCCCGACCGGCTCGGTGACGGGTCTCGGCAGGGGCGAGCGGATCTACTCGGTGCGGTTCATGGACGACCTCGGCTACGTCGTGACCTTCCGTCAGACCGACCCCCTGTACGCGCTGGACCTGCGGGATCCGGCCGCGCCGAAGGTAACGGGCGAGCTCAAGATCACCGGTTTCTCCGCCTATCTCCACCCGGCGGGCGAGGGACGGCTCATCGGCATCGGCCAGGAGGCGAGCGAGGCGGGCCGGGCGCTCGGCACCCAGATCTCGCTGTTCGACGTCGCCGACCCGGCCGCGCCCGCGGTGCTGTCGCGGTTCCACCGGAAGGACTCCGGCTCGGAGGCCGAGTGGGACCCGCACGCCTTCCTCTACTGGCCCGCCACCGGGCTGGCCGTGCTCCCGCTGCAGAGCTGGGCCGGCGGCGAGATCACGGAGACCGCCGCCCTCGCGCTGCGGGTCGGCGACCGGGCGATCACCGAGCTGGGCGTCGTGACCCATCCGAAGCCCGCCGCGAAGAAGGGCTTCGCCCCCGACGGCCAGGGCATCCGCCGTTCCCTCGTCATCGGTGACGACCTGTGGACCCTCTCCGGCGCCGGCCTCAAGGTCAGCGACGCCGCCACCCTGGCCGACCGGGCGTGGATCCCCTTCGGCTGACGGCGCCCCTGTCACTGAAATACGGTTAAGCGAACCGTATTTCAGTGACGGGGTGAACGCTTTTGGTAGCCAAACCGGGACACATCTTCGATCGGGACAGGGAGTGGGAGGCACTGACCTCCTTCGCGACCGGCACCCAGGCAGAGGTGGCCTTCGGCGTCGTCAGCGGCCGCCGCAGGCAGGGAAAGACCTTTCTGCTCAAGAACCTGGCCGAGGCTCTCGGCGGTTTCTACTTCGAGGCGACGGAAGGCACGGAGATCGAGCTGCTCCGCCTGTTCGGCATGGCCTTGGCCAGACACACCGGCTCCCCGGTGGGTTACCCGTTCGCGGACTGGCGGGACGCGCTCGCCTTCTTCTTCTCGTTGGCCGAAGACGGCCCGAAACCACTGATCATCGACGAGTTCCCGTACCTGATGAAGGCCAACCCGGCCCTGCCGTCCCTGCTCAAGCAGGAGATCGACCTGCGTGGCCGCACGCACGGAGGCACGAGCAACGCACGGGTGCTCATCTGCGGCTCCGCGCTGTCGGTCATGGGCAAGATCCTCTCCGGACAGGCGCCGCTGCGGGGCCGGGCCCGCCTGGAGCTCGTGATCGAGTCGCTGCCCTACCGGGACGCCTCCGCGTTCTGGGGTGTGCCGGACGATCCGCGCCTGGCGACGATGCTCCATGCGGTCGTCGGCGGCACCCCGGCCTACCGGGACGAGTTCGTCCAGGGCGACCGGCCGGAGTCGGTCGAGGACTTCGACCGATGGGTGGTCCGTACGGTCCTCGACCGGAGGACGTCGATCTTCCGGGAAGGCCGCTACCTGCTGGCCGAAGAGCCCGACATCCGTGACCCCGCCCTCTACCACTCCGTTCTCTCCGCGGTCGCGGCGGGGAACAACACCTGGGGCGGCATCGCCGGCCACATCGGGTACAGGTCCTCCGACATCGCCCACCCGCTCAACGTGCTGGAGGACTGCGGGCTGCTGGTCAGGGAGAAGGACGCCTTCCGGTCGGGACGGACGCGGTACCGCATCGCGGAGCCGCTCATCACCTTCTACCAGGCGATCATGCGTCCGGAGTGGTCGGACCTCGGCCTCGGCCTCGCCGAGGAGGTCTGGCGGCGCTCCCGGCAGCGTTTCCTGTCGAAGGTGATGGGGCCGCACTTCGAGACGCTCTGCCGGGAGTACGCGTTGCGCCACGGCCGGGAGCACTTCGGTGAGGGCGGCATCGGCGAGGTCGCGGCCGGCACGGTGGCCGACCCCGTGGCCAGGACCCAGATCGACGTGGACGTGGCCGTCCTCGGCCCCGCCTATCCCGGCGAACCCCGGGCCGTCAGGTCGCTGGGTGAGGCCAAGTGGGACAAGCTCATGGGCGTGCGCCATCTGGAGCGCCTTCGCCGGGCCCGAGACCTGCTGTCGGCGAAGGGCTACGAGACCTTCGGAACCGTGCTGGCCTGCTACAGCGGAGCCGGCTTCGACGACGACCTCCGGGCCGAGGCCGCGCGGGATCCTGCCGTCCTCCTCGTGGACCTGCCGGCGCTGTACGGGCGCGCCTGATCGGCGAGGACGGACACTCGCCGGCGCGACACGAGCAGGGCCGGGCGGGCGTGGCTTCCCTTCTCCTAAGAAGTCAGGCGGTCCCGGGCGCCTTCGCGAGGTCGCGCGGGGGCGCGACGGGGACGATCTCCGGCGCGCCGAGGCGGATCGCGTCGGCCTCCTGGTCGGTGTCCTGCTCCTGGGAGGCCCGCTCCGCCTCGACCCGCTTGGTGTAGTACTCGACCTCCCGCTTGACCTGATCGGCGTCCCAGCCGAGCGGGCCGGCCATGAGCTCGGCGGCCTCCTGGGCGACGGCGGTCCCCCGATGGAAGGTCTCGATCGAGATGCGGGTGCGCCGGGTCAGCGCGTCGTTGAGGTGCCCGGCGCCCTCGTGCGTGGCGGCGTACACGATCTCCGCGCGCAGGTAGTCGTCCGCGCCGTCGAGCGGCCGGCCCAGCGAGGGGTCCTGCTCGACGAGCGCCAGCACCTCGTCGATCAGCGAGCCGTACCGCTCCAAGAGGTGCTCGATCCGGGCCACGTGCAGCCCGGAGGACCGCGCCAGGCGGTGGCGGGAGTTCCACAGGGCCTGGTAGCCCTCCGCCCCGGCGAGCGGCACCTGGTCGGTGCACGACGGCGGGACGCGCTGGTCGAGCCCGTGCGCGACCGCGTCCACGGCGTCCGCCGCCATGACGCGGTACGTCGTGAACTTGCCGCCCGCCACCATGACGAGCCCGGCCACGGGGTGGGTGACGACGTGCTCGCGCGAGAGCTTGCTGGTCTCCTCGGACTCCCCGGCCAGCAGCGGGCGCAGCCCGGCGTACACGCCCTCGACGTCGTCCCTGGTCAGCGGCACCGAAAGGACCGAGTTGACCCGGTCGAGCAGATAGTCGATGTCCGTGCGGGAGGCGGCCGGGTGGGCCTTGTCGAGCGTCCAGCGGGTGTCGGTGGTCCCGACGATCCAGTGCCGGCCCCACGGGATGACGAACAGCACGGACTTCTCCGTACGCATGATCAGCCCGCTGAGCGAGTGGATGCGGTCGCGCGGCACCACGAGGTGGATGCCCTTGGACGCGCGCACGTGGATCTGCCCCCGGCCGCCGACTAGCTGCTGGATGTCGTCGGTCCAGACGCCGGTGGCGTTGACGACCTGGCGGGCGCGCACGTCGAAGTCCGCGCCCGTCTCCAGGTCGCACACGCGCACCCCGGTGACCCGCTCCCCCTCGCGCAGGAACCCCACGGCCTGCACCCGCGAGGCGACGTGCGCGCCGTACGTCGCGGCGGTGCGCAGCATCGTCATCACGAAGCGGGCGTCGTCGACCTGGGCGTCCCAGTACTGCACAGCCCCGGTGAACGCCGACCTGCGCAGCGAGGGGGCGACCCGCAGCGCCTGGCGCCGGGTGAGGTGCCGGTGTCCGGGCACCCCGCGGGTGAGGCCGAAGGAGAGCCCCAGCGTGTCGTACAGGACGAGCCCGGCACCGATGTACGGCCGCTCCCAGCCCTGGTGCGTGAGCGGGAACAGGAACGGCACCGGCCTGACCAGGTGCGGCGCGATCCGCTTCAGCAGCAGGGACCGTTCCCTCAGCGCCTCTCTGACGAGGTCGAAGTTGAGCTGCTCCAGATAGCGGAGCCCGCCGTGGATCAGCTTGGAGGACCGCGACGACGTGCCGGAGGCGAAGTCGCGCGCCTCCACCAGCCCCACCGAGAGCCCGCGGGTCGCGGCGTCGAGCGCGACGCCCGCCCCGACCACCCCGCCGCCGATCACGACCACGTCGAGTTCCTGCGCCGCCATCCGCGCCAGGGCGGCGGTCCGTTCCTCCGGGCCGAGCCGCCCCGTCCCCATCCTCGCCGTCATAGGGCTCCCTCTGTACGCCCTTCGCCTCTGCCGTGGTAAATCTACCCGCCGGTAGTTACCCCGGAATCCCCCTATGTCCCACCCTTCTGAAGGATCTACCGAGAAGCCGGGGACCCCAGCCCATGCGGTGACACCCCGCGCGGCGGGCTCGGGCCGTACGCGGAAGGATGGGCGGCATGAGCGTGACTCTCTCCGATGCCCGTGTCGTCACTCCCGACGGCGTCCACGACGGCTGGCTCACCATCGAGGACGGCAGGATCACCCACATCGGGCGCGGGCAGGCGCCTCGCGACGGGCACGGCCTGGGCGGGCGCACGGTCGTCCCCGGCTTCGTGGACATCCACAGCCACGGCGGCGCGGGCGGGAGCTTCCCGGACGGCGACCCGGAGACCGCCGCCGAGGCCGCCGCCCTCCACCTGGGCCGCGGCTCGACCACCCTCGTGGCCAGCCTGGTCACCGCCGCGCCCGGCACGCTCGCGCGGGCCGCGTCGGTGCTCGCCGACCTGTGCGAGCAGGGCCTCGTCGCCGGCATCCACTTCGAGGGGCCGTACATCGCGAGGTCGCGCTGCGGCGCGCACGAGCCCACGCTGCTGCGCGAGCCCGACGTGGCGGAGTTCCGGGCGCTGGTGAAGGCCGGTCGGGGCCATGTCCGGATGCTGACGATCGCGCCGGAACTGCCGAGCGCGCTCGACGTGGTGAGGGAGGCCGTCGCCGAGGGCGTCGTCGCCGCGCTCGGCCACAGCGACGCCACCTACGAGCAGACGCTCGACGGCGTCGAGGCGGGCGCGACCGTGGCGACCCACCTCTACAACGCGTTGCCGCCGCTGGGCCACCGCGCGCCCGGGCCGGTCGCGGCGCTGCTGCAGGACGAGCGGGTGACGGTCGAACTGATCAACGACGGCGTCCACGTCCATCCGGCCATGCTGCGCCTGGCCATGGACGCCGCGGGCGCGGACCGCACCGCGCTGATCACCGACGCGATGGCGGCGGCGGGCATGGGCGACGGACGCTATCCGCTCGGCCCGATGACGGTGGACGTGAAGGACGGCGTGGCCCGCCTCGCCGAGGGAGGCGCGATCGCCGGGAGCACGCTCACCATGGACGTGGCGTTCCGCCGTACGGTGCGGGAGGTCGGGCGCTCACTCGTGGACGCCGCCCGGATGGCCTCCCTCACCCCCGCCCGGGTCCTCGGCCTGGACGGTGAGACCGGCTCGATCACCGTCGGCAGATACGCCGACCTCGTCGTGCTCGACGAGGACCTGGACGTCGCGGGTGTGATGAAGCGCGGCGTCTGGGTCCGCCGCCCCTGACCGAGCCCACCCCCGAACGCGGGGCGCCGGCCCTGGTCGGGTTCGGAGAAGCCGAGGGCCGGGCCGCTCCGCGGCCCGGCCCTCCCTGGCGACGGCTCAGCGCTGGGGCGGCGCGACGACGACCTCGACGCGCTGGAACTCCTTGAGGTCGGAGTATCCGGCCGTGGCCATCGTGCGCCGCAGCGCGCCGAGCAGGTTCATCGAGCCGTCGGCCAGCGACGACGGGCCGTGCAGGATCTCCCGCAGCGTGCCGATCGTGCCGAACTCGACCCGCTTGCCGCGCGGAAGCTCGGGGTGGTGGGCCTCCGAACCCCAGTGGAAGCCGCGGCCGGGGGCCTCGCTGGCCCGGGCGAGCGGGGAGCCCACCATCACGGCGTCGGCGCCGCAGGCGATGGCCTTGGCGATGTCGCCGGAGCCCCCCATGCCGCCGTCGGCGACGACGTGGACGTACCGGCCGCCCGACTCGTCCATGTAGTCGCGGCGGGCCGCCGCGACGTCGGAGATCGCGGTGGCCATCGGCACGACCACGCCGAGCACGTTGCGGGTGGTGTGCGAGGCGCCGCCGCCGAAGCCGACCAGCACGCCGGCCGCGCCGGTCCGCATGAGGTGCAGCGCGGCGGTGTACGTCGCGCAGCCGCCCACGATCACCGGGACGTCGAGTTCGTAGATGAACTGCTTGAGGTTGAGCGGCTCGGCCCGGCCGGACACGTGCTCGGCGGAGACGGTCGTGCCGCGGATGACGAAGATGTCCACGCCCGCGTCGATGACGGCCTTGTGGTGCTGCACCGTCCGCTGGGGCGACAGCCGTACGGCGGTGGTGACGCCCCCGGCGCGGATCTCCTCGATCCGGCGGCCGATCAGCTCGTCCTTGATGGGCGCCGTGTAGATCTCCTGCAGCCGTCTGGTCGCGGCGGCCCGGTCGAGGGTGGCGACCTCCTCCAGCAGCGGCGCCGGGTCCTCGTAGCGGGTCCAGAGCCCTTCCAGGTCGAGCACGCCGAGGCCGCCCAGGCGGCCGATCTCGATCGCCGTCGCGGGCGACACGACGCTGTCCATCGGGCTCGCCACGAGCGGAGAGTCGAAGCGGTAGGCGTCGATCTGCCAGGAGATCGACACCTCCTCCGGGTCGCGGGTGCGCCGGGAGGGCACGATGCCGATCTCGTCCAGCGCGTAGCCCCGTCGCCCGCTCTTGCCGCGCCCGATCTCCTGTGTCATATCGCCTTTTCTTCCGTTTCTTCCGGTACTGGCCTATCGCCGATGGTAGTTCGGGGCCTCGACCGTCATCTGGATGTCATGCGGGTGGCTCTCCTTGAGCCCGGCCATCGTGATCGGCATGAGCTGCGCCTTCTCGTGCAGCTCCTCAATCGTCCGGGAGCCGGTGTACCACATGCCCTGCCGGAGGCCGCCGACGAGCTGGTGGGCCACCGCCGCGGCCGGGCCGCGGTAGGGCACCTGGCCCTCGATGCCCTCGGGGATGTACTTGTCCTCACCGGACACGTCGGCCTGCGCGTACCGGTCCTTGCTGAACGACGCGCCGCCGCGCTCGCGGTTGCGCACCGCGCCGAGCGAGCCCATGCCGCGGTACGACTTGAACTGCTTGCCGTTGATGAAGATCAGCTCGCCGGGCGACTCCTCGCAGCCGGCGAGCAGTGAGCCCAGCATGACCGTGTCGGCCCCGGCGGCCAGCGCCTTGGCGATGTCGCCCGAGTACTGCAGGCCGCCGTCGCCGATCACCGGGATGCCGGCCGGGCCGCAGGCCAGCGCCGCCTCGTAGATCGCGGTGAGCTGGGGCGCGCCCACCCCCGCGACGACCCGGGTGGTGCAGATCGAGCCGGGCCCCACGCCCACCTTGACGGCGTCGGCGCCCGCGTCGACCAGCGCCTGCGCCCCCGCGCGGGTGGCCACGTTGCCGCCGATGACGTCGACCCGCCCGTTGTTGGCCTTGACCTTGGCGATCATGTCGCACACGCCGCGCGAGTGCCCGTGCGCCGTGTCGACGATGATGACGTCGGCGCCCGCGTCGATGAGGGCCATCGCGCGCTCCTCGGCGTCGCCCGCCACGCCCACCGCGGCGCCGACCATGAGGCGCCCGTCGGCGTCCTTGGTGGCGAGCGGGTACTGCTCGCTCTTGGTGAAGTCCTTGACCGTGATCAGGCCCTGGAGGCGGCCCGCCTCGTCCACGAGGGGGAGCTTCTCGACCTTGTTCTGCCGCAGCAGCCGGAAGGCCTCCTCGCGGTCGACGCCCACCGGAGCCGTCACCAGCGGCATCGGGGTCATGACGTCGCGCACGGCCTTGCCCTGGTCGCTCTCGAAGCGCATGTCGCGGTTGGTGACGATGCCCACGAGCACGCCGTCCGCGTCGGTGACCGGGACTCCGGAGATCCGGTAGGTCGCGCACAGCCGTTCGACGTCTGCGAGGGTGTCCTCGGGGGAGCAGGTGACGGGGTTGGTCACCATTCCCGCCTCCGACCGCTTGACCAGGTCGACCTGCTGCGCCTGCTCCTCGATGGAGAGGTTGCGGTGGAGAATGCCGATTCCGCCCTGCCGCGCCATGGCGACCGCCATGCGCGCCTCGGTGACCGTGTCCATCGCGGCCGAGACCAGCGGGATGCGCAGCGTGACGTTCCGGGACAGCCGGGTCGTCGTGTCGGCCTCGCCCGGCTGCAGGTCCGAATAGGCGGGAACGAGGAGCACGTCGTCGAACGTGAGTCCCGGTTCGGTGAACTTGGCCATCTGACTGCACCCTCCTGCCCTGGATCCCTCGCCAGACCCGAGGTCAGTCTAGTGGCCGCCCCAAACCGCACCGGGCACACCTGTCAAGGGGGACGGCACAAAAAGTGGGGGGACCGGATTCCGGTCCCCCCACTCAGGCGCGTCCCGCCCGCCGCACTCGTCGAGCCCCCCTCCGCGCCCGGCCGAGGCGGCGTTCCGGTTAACGCTGCGTTAAGGATGCGTCACGCAGCGTCCATGCGCAATGTCGCAAGTTGCAACTGCACAAAGATGCATTCCCCGCTATTTCGAAGATCCACCCGGAACAAATACAAACCATCGCATTCATACATAAACAATCGGGCGTGGTGATGCCGAATGTGCGAACGGAACGGACAACACGAAAAGGCCGGGCTATTCTCACGGCCCGAGGCGTGACGGGGATGTGAGCGGGGGGTTCGCGCTTCCGGCCAGTGCGACCACCGACGGAGCGAGCATGAGTACGACGGGAAACGCCACCCCGCGGACCGGCCCATTCGAAAGCCTCGGGCTCTCCCCCGGCCAGGCGGCCCTCTACGCGGCCGCGCTCCGCCTCCACCGGGCCACCCCGGCAGAGCTCGCCGAGGCCGTCGACCGGCCCGCCGCCGACGTGCTCGACGCCCTCGACGCCCTCGTACGGCTCGGCGCGGTCGACCGGTGGCGGGAGGAGGTCGTCGCGCGGCATCCCGCCGCGGTGATCGGGCGGCTGGTCACCGAGCGGCTGGACCGCATGGCGCGGGAGAGCCGGCGACTCGACGAGATGATCGCGGCGGCCGGGCGCCTGACCCGCCACTACGACACCGGGCGCGACTGGCGGGGCGGGGGGTTGCCGGTCGAGCCGGTCAGCGGCGCCGACGCGCTCTACGAGAGCGTCATCGGCCACGCGCTGCAGGCGCCTCCCGCCGATCTGGTCATGGCGGTCCCGGACCACCGCACCGTGGTGCGCTTCGCGGACGCCCACAGCGCGCAGTGGATCCGGGCCGCCGCGGACGGCGTCGTGCGGCTGCGTGCGATCGTCCCGCACGCCGCTCTGTCGTCTCCCGCCGTACGGGAGATGTATGAACGGTTCACGGCGGCGGGGGCGAATCTGCGCGCGCTCGACGAGGTGCCGAGCTGGTTCCTGGCGCTCGGCGACGGCACCGCTTGGCTGCCCGCCCAGTGGGGCGTTCCCCTGCCCGACAACGCCTACAACTGCTGCGTCGTCCACGCCCCGGCGGCGGCGGGAGCCCTGCGGGCGCTGTTCGGGGAGCTGTGGGCCCGGGCCGCCCCGATCTCCCCGCACAGCGGCGCCCGGCAGGTGCTGCGACTCGCCGCGCAGGGGCTGTCCGACGACGCCGTCGCCCGCTGTCTCGGCGTGTCCGTACGCACGGTACGGGCCAGATTCGCCGAGGCGATGGCGGAGCTGGGCACCCAATCACGCTTCCACGCCGGGGTCGAGGCGGCCCGCCGCGGCTGGCTGTGACCCGGCCGCGGACCCCGCCGCGAGGCACGCTGCCGGAGCGAAGGGCCTGACGAGCAGATGAGGCGCACTTTCGCTCCTGGAGGGGGCCGTGGTCATAAGGTGGGATGCGTGCTGGAAGACGTCCCCCGCGACCCGTTCGCGGATGACCCTGACGACCCCGCGGCGGAGCTCGGGTCGGCTGACGACGTGGAACCGCTGACGCTCGCCGAGCGCGACGAGGCACTGACCGATCTCGCCGACGTGGAGGTCTTCCGTTCCCTGCTCGAACCCCAGGGCGTGCTCGGGCTGGTCCTCGACTGCCCCGAGTGCGGCGAGCAGCACTACTTCGACTGGGACCTACTGCGCGGCAACCTGCGCCAGATGATCGACAACGGCCGGCCGCAGGTCCACGAGCCCGCCTTCCAGCCCGATCCGTCCGACTACGTGAGCTGGGAGTACGCCCGGGGCTACGTGGACGGCGTGATCGACACGGAGGAGAGCCGCTGACTGTCCACATCGGCGACCAGGGCGCCGAGCAGCCGGAGGGCCGCGTCGGTCCCGCTCAGGGCCTCCCGGCGGGCGAGGGCGTCGAGGAGGGCGTCCGTCCGCGTTACGTCGCCCTCCATGTCGGCATCGCCGTACGACCCGGGAAGGCCCGCCGTACGACGACGTTTCATGGTCACGCAATCGACTCCAGCTCGGCCAGCTGCCGGAGCCTGGCGAGCGCACGATGCTGCGCGACCCGGACGGCACCAGGGGTCATGCCGAGTACATTACCCGTCTCCTCGGCGGAAAGGCCCGAGACGACCCGCAGGATGAGAAGCTCGCGCTGGGTGTCCGGCAGCCGGGCCAGCAGGTCCCGGGCGTGCTGCGCCTCGATGTAGCGCACCACGGTCTCCTCCGGCCCCGGGCCCTCGTCGGGCCCGTCCGGCAGGTCCTGCGTCGGCACCGCGGAGCGCACCGAACTGCGCAACGCGTCCGCCACCTTGTGCGAAGCGATGCCGAACACGAACGAGGCGAAGGGGCGGCCCATGTCGCGGTAGCGCGGCAGCGCCGACAGCACCGCGATGCACACCTCCTGAGCCACGTCGTCGGCGATGTGGTACTGACCGGAGACCCTCCCCAGCCGGGCCCTGCAGTACCGGACCACCATCGGGCGCAGTTGTCCCAGCAGTGATTCGATCGCGGTGCGATCTCCTTGTACGGCAAGGCTGGTCAGTTCCCTGAGGTCGGACTCATCCGATCTCGTCGCAAGCCTTACCCCAGTTGCGGCGTCGGCGACGCATCCCTCGGTCACGTTAGGCATGATGCCCGCCGCGATCGTTCATGTCGTCATGGTTAACGGCTACGGATTGGTCACATTGACGCGGCGATAACCCTTTGTAATCAATCGACCACGCGACCGTTGGAACATTCCAACCAGAATGACCAAAACGAGAGATATATACCGGATGCCTTGACAGGTAATAAGAAGTATGCGGCGTCTGCCTATTGCCGCGCGGCGCCTCCGGTGCGTACGTCACCGGTATGGACCGCACCGGCCGGGCGCGCCCCCGCCGGGGAGCCGGCGCGCACGCCGCCGGTATAGACCGCGCCACCCGGTCGGGCGCCGGCCCTCATCGGAGGGTGGAGGAGACCACCCGGGGCGCGCGGCCGGCGCCGAGGTAGAAGACGCCGGGGAAGCCGCGCGTCTCGAACTGCCCGCTGACGTTGCGGCGCAGCGTCGAGTGCTCGATGCGCAGCGTGCCGCTGCGGTCGTTGCTGACGAAGAACACCGCCCCGCCGCCCTCGTTGGCGTGGTTGCCGGTCATCAGCGAGCCGGCGATCCGGATGGTGTACCTGTTGCCGTCCGCGTACACGGCCCCGCCGTTGCCGCCCCCGAGGGTTCCGGCCTTGGCCGGGTTGGCGCCGCGTCCGACCGCCCGGTTCCCGATGAAGACGCTGTTGAGGATCTGCCAGGACACGCCGATGCCGCTCAGCGCTCCCCCGTTCGAGCACACCCCGTTCTCGAAGGTGCTGCCCGCGACGTACACCGGCAGGTCGTGCCACTGGTCGAGCACGCGGATCGCCGCGCCGCCGAGGTCGGGGCCGGTGCGGTCGCAGCGGTTGCGGACGAACCGCGAGTTGACCACCGTGAGCCTGCCGCCGCGGGCGAAGACCGCGCCGCCACCGCCGCCGTCGGTCCTCTCGCCGGTGGAGTCGCCGTCGGCGAACGTCAGGTTCTGCAGGGTCAGCGCGGGTGTCCGCTGGTCGTCGCAGTGCGAGGTCGTCCACACCTGGGCCCGGTCACAGGTGTTCATGTAGAGGATGCGCCGTCTGCCCGCGCCGCTGAGCGTCACCTTCCCGCCGCCGTCGACGACGACCCGGGCGCTGGTGTTGCGGACCTTCGCCGTGGCGGTGAGCCTGATGGTCACCGGGCGGGGGCCGCAGGAGAAGGTGATGACGCCGCCGCGGGCGACGGCCCTGACGAAGGCCTGGGAGGTGCAGCTCGCGGGCGTGCCCCGGCCGACGACGGTGGTGGGGCGCGAGACGTCCGCGGGCCGCGCCTCGGGCGGCACGGGCACCTTTCCTCCGAGGCTCCCCGCCCGCGTTCCCCCGAGACTCGCCGCCTGCGCCGGTACGGATTCCGCGACGGCGGGCGGAGCCGCCACCCCGGCCGGCGTCAGCCCGGCCAGCGTCAGCCCGGCCAGCGTCGCCCCGCGAATGGAGAGACGGGCACCCGGCACCAGCGCGGCGGCAAGAGTCCTGCGTCCGAATCGCACGCCGACGATCGTATTGACCCAGATTCGGCAGATAGGTGGTTTCGGGGAAACTCCCGGAGAAAGCGCGCGCCCCGCGGTCCACCCGTGAGGGCGGCGCGGGGCGCGGTTGCCGATTCGATCGGTCGCCTCTGCCGAGCGGCTCCCGATCGATCGCCTTCGATCAGTGACCGTCGAACAGGCCGTCGATCAGTGGCCGTGACCGTGACCGTGACCGTGACCGCCGGCGGCGGCCGGGGCCTCCTCCTCGGGCTTGTCCACGACGAGGGCCTCGGTGGTCAGCAGCATGCCGGCGATGGACGCGGCGTTCTGCACGGCCGAGCGGGTCACCTTGACGGGGTCGATGACGCCCTGGGCCACCAGGTCGCCGTACTCGCCGGTGGCGGCGTTCAGACCCTCGCCGGCGTTCAGCGCGGCGATCTTCGCCGTGACGACGTACCCCTCCAGGCCCGCGTTCTCGGCGATCCAGCGCGCGGGCTCAACCAGGGCCTTGCGGACGATCGAGACGCCGGTGGCCTCGTCGCCGGTCAGGCCGAGGTTGTCGAGCTCCTTGGACACGTGCACGAGCGCGGAGCCGCCACCGGAGACGATGCCCTCCTCGATCGCGGCGCGGGTCGCGGAGATCGCGTCCTCCAGGCGGTGCTTCTTCTCCTTCAGCTCCACCTCGGTCGCGGCGCCGACACGCAGCACGCAGACACCGCCGGCGAGCTTGGCGAGGCGCTCCTGGAGCTTCTCGCGGTCCCAGTCGGAGTCGGACTGCTCGATCGCGATCTTGATCTCGCGGATGCGGTCCTCGATCGCCTGGGCGTCACCGGCGCCGTCCACGACCGTGGTGGTGTCCTTGTTGACCACGACGCGGCGGGCCGTGCCGAGGACCTCCAGGCCCACGTGCTCCAGCTTCAGGCCGATCTCCTCGCTGACGACCTGGCCGCCCGTGAGGGTGGCGATGTCCTGCAGCATGGCCTTGCGGCGGTCGCCGAAGCCCGGAGCCTTGACGGCGACGGAGGTGAAGGTGCCGCGGATCTTGTTGGTCACCAGGACGGCCAGGGCCTCGCCCTCGACGTCCTCGGCGATGACCAGAAGCTGCCGCTTGGTCTGGGCGACCTTCTCCAGCAGCGGGAGGAAGTCCGCGATGGAGGAAATCTTGCCCTGGTGGATCAGGACGTACGGCTCCTCGAGCACCGACTCCATGCGCTCGGGGTCGGTGACCATGTAGTGCGACAGGTAGCCCTTGTCGAACTGGAGACCCTCGGTGAACTCCAGCTCCAGGCCCATCGCGTTGGACTCCTCGACGGTGATGACACCGTCCTTGCCCACCTTGTCGAAGGCCTCGGCGATCAGGCCGCCGATCTTCGCGTCCTGCGCGGAGATCGTCGCGACGTTGGCGATCTCCTTCTTGTCCTCGACGTGGCGGGCGCTGCCGAGCAGCCGCTCGCTGACGGCCTGCGCGGCCTTATCGATGCCGCGCTTGAGCGACAGCGGCTGCGCGCCGGCCGCCACGTTGCGCAGGCCCTCGCGGACCATGGCCTGGGCCAGGACGGTCGCGGTGGTGGTGCCGTCACCCGCGATGTCGTTGGTCTTGGTCGCCACCTCCTTGGCGAGCTGGGCGCCCAGGTTCTCGTACGGCTTCTCCAGCTCGACCTCGCGAGCGATGGTGACACCGTCGTTCGTGATCGTCGGGGCACCGAACTTCTTGTCGATGACGACGTTGCGGCCGCGCGGGCCGAGGGTCACCTTGACGGCGTCGGCGAGAGCGTTCACACCACGCTCGAGAGCGCGCCGCGCGTCCTCTTCGAACTCCAGGATCTTCGGCATTCAGGTCTCCTTGTGAGCACGTAGGAGCCCCGGGTAAGTGGACCCGGGGCTCCTCATGGCTTGCGCGGCCTACTACTTCTCGATGATGGCGAGCACGTCGCGAGCCGAGAGCACCAGGTACTCCTCGCCGCCGTACTTGACCTCGGTGCCGCCGTACTTGCTGTAGAGGACGACGTCGCCCTCCTTGACGTCGAGCGGAATGCGCTTCTCGCCGTCCTCGTCCCAGTTGCCCGGGCCCACGGCGAGCACGCGGCCCTCCTGGGGCTTCTCCTTGGCGGTGTCCGGGATGACCAGGCCGGAGGCGGTGGTCTGCTCGGCCTCAAGCGGCTGGACCACGATGCGGTCGCCGAGCGGCTTAACGGGAACCTTGGTGGCGGTCGTCACGATCGGACCTCCCCTTCAGATTGCGATGAATGAGCTGAAGAGGCGACCAGCGGCCTGCCGTCGCGGGTGTCAGACCTGTCTCGTCGCTGTTGGCACTCTCAATGGCAGAGTGCCAACACGAAACAGTATGCAAGTGGCGCGTGACAGTCAACACGAACCCGCCCCGCAGGTCAGACCCACCTCCCGGCAACGCGTCCGAGAGCCCCCGTTCAGCCCTCCGCCGCCTGCGCGTCACCACCGCGACCCCGGCGCCCTACGGCGGCGACTCCGGCCCGCGGGCCGGTCAGGCGCGGGTGGCGTACGAACCGGAGCGGACGTCGTCGACGAGGCCGGGCCGGCTGGGGTTCCAGCCGAGCTCCTTCCTCGCGAGGTCGCCGCTCACCACCTGGCTCAGGGCGAGGCCCTCGGCGAACGGGCGGCCGAGCACCTCGCTCGCCTCGTCGATCGGCCACGGCACGGCCTTCCCGCTGCGGCCGGCGGCCGCGGCGGCGTCGGCCACGCTCACCGCCTCCTCAGCGACCGCGTGGAAGAGGCTGCCCGGCGCGGCCTTCTCGATCGCGAGCACGATCAGGTCCGCCAGGTCGTCCACGTGCACGGTCGACCAGGTCGGCGCCGGGCCGCCCGCGTGGACGTACCTGCCGTCCTCCCCGCCGGGGGCGGCGAGCAGGGCGGGGATTCCCACGCCCCGGCCGTAGACGACGCCGGGCCGGACGACGACTCCGCCCCCGTCCAGCACAAGCCTCTCCACCCGCGGCCGGTAGCCGGACAGGGCGATCGGGTCCACCGGGGCGTTCTCGTCCGCCGCCTCGGTGGTGGCGCCGAGCACCCACACGCCGCTGATGTAGACCAGTCGCGCGCCGCCGCCGGCCAGCGCCTCGATCGCGGCGACGTCCACCGCCTCGTCCCCGACGGGGTTCGCGGCGTGGACGACGACGTCGATGTCGGAGGTCACCGCCTTCGCGAGCGTCTCGGGCTCATGGAGGTCGCCGTGGCGCACCTCGCCGGGCAGGGCGGCCTCGCGCGGCTTCGGCCGGACCAGCGCCACCACGTCGTGCCCGTGCTCGGAGAGCCGCTCCGCGAGCGCCGACCCGATGTACCCCGTCGCGCCGAGAACCAGGACCTTCATCGTTTCACCTCTAAAATTTCGACGTTTGACTTTTCGATTCGGAGGTTAGCTTAGGAGGGGTCGACATTTCAACGTCGAAGTGAGCGTTACGATGAGACGAGGAGGAGCGGCGGGTGGACCTTCGGCCGCGCGCATCATGGACGACAACCTCATGAACGGCACCGCCGGGAACGGCACAGTGGACGACGCCGTGAACGACGCCGTCGACCAGATCCTCAGCGGCTGGGCCCGGGTGCGTCCGGACGTGGACTGTTCGGCGATGGGCGTCGCCGGGCGGATCTCTCGGGCGTCCCGCCTGCTGGAGAAGGGCGTCAAGGAGCACTTCGCCCGGTACGACCTGGAGCCGTGGGAGTTCGACGTGCTCGCCACCCTTTTCCGCGCCAACTTCGAGCACCGGCTCTGCATGGGCGACCTCGCCGCAGCCGCGATGGTGAGCTCGGCGGCCCTCACCAACCGGGTGGACCGCCTCACCGCCAAGGGGCTGGTGCACCGGGAGGTCTCGCCGTCGAACCGCCGCATGGTCCTGATCACCCTCACTGACCGGGGCCACGCGATGGTCGACGAGTTGCTGGAGGGCCACGTGGCCAACGAGAACCGGCTGCTCGCCGGTCTCACCCCGGAGGACCGGGAGCAACTGTCCGGCCTGCTCTGCAAGCTGCTCGCCTCCCTCGGCGAC
This sequence comes from Microbispora triticiradicis, assembly GCF_005864065.1. Classification (NCBI taxonomy): domain Bacteria; kingdom Bacillati; phylum Actinomycetota; class Actinomycetes; order Streptosporangiales; family Streptosporangiaceae; genus Microbispora; species Microbispora triticiradicis. The sequence continues at coordinate 454,744 of NZ_VANP01000003.1, forward strand.
GTACGCACCGACGTACGCACCTGCTGAGCATCGGCCGCGGGCGATAGCGTCGCGAACGTGGACCTGGAAGCCTTCCGCATGCTGCTCGCCCCCGCCGGACGCGGGGCCCTGGACGACGCCGTGAGAATCCTCGCCGACGGCGCGGACCCGGTGGCGGCCGCGAGCGCGCTGCGCCGATCCCACTCCCCCGAGCTCACCGCCGCGGCGCTCACCCAGGCGTCGCTGCGGCGGCGTGCCGAGGCGAAGTTCGGCGCCGACGCCGCCGTCATGTACTTCACCCCGCACGGACTCGAGCAGGCCACGCGGCCCGAGGTCGCCGCCCACCGCGCCGCCAGGATCGGCGCCGCCGGGATCAGCGCCGCCGGAGCGGGGCCGGGCGTGCTCGACGTGTGCTGCGGCATCGGCGGCGACCTGCTCGCGCTGGCCCGCGCGGGATGCGCGGTGGACGCGCTGGACCTCGACCCGCTGACCGTGGAGATCGCCCGTGCCAACGTGGCGGCGCTCGGCCTGTCCTCCCTGGTGACCGTGCGTACGGCGGACGCCGCGACGGCCGGCCCGGCGGGATATGACCTGCTGTTCGCCGACCCGGCCAGGAGGGGGGCGAGAGGACGGACGTTCGACCCGATGGCCTACTCCCCCGCGTGGCCGGTGGTGCTCGACCTCGTCGCCCGGGCTCGGGCCGCCTGCCTGAAGACGGCCCCCGGCATTCCGTACGAGTTCATCCCGGAGGGCGCCGAGGCCGAATGGGTGTCGTATCGGGGTGAGGTGAAGGAGGCGGCCATCTGGACCGGGATGGGCATGGGTGGCCGCCGCGCCACCCTGCTGCCCTCCGGCGCCACGCTCACGGCCTCGGGCGCGGAGGCGGAGACCGGACCGGTGAGCCGGTATCTCTACGAGCCCGACGGCGCCGCCGTACGGGCGCACCTGGTCGCCGAGGTGGCGGCCCTCGTGTCGGGCCACCTCGTCGATCCGCGCATCGCCTACATCACCGGCGATCGCCTCGTGCCCACGCCGTGGGCGGCGTGTTACGAGGTCACCGACGTGATGCCCTTCTCGCTAAAACGGCTGCGCGCCGCACTGCGCGAGCGGGGCGTCGGCACGGTGACGATCAAGAAACGCGGATCCGCGGTCGACGTCGAACGCCTGCGGAAGGACCTGCGGCTGTCCGGGAACGAGTCCGTGGTGATAGTGCTCACCCGGATCGAGGACCGGCCCTTCGCGCTGCTTTGTCAGCCTGTGACCAGCCAGAAGGGCTGAACTCCCGGCAATTCACCGGCAATCATCGCCTTTCTCAGTCCACGCCTGATGGCTGCGGGTCAGGGCCTAAAGTTGGCCGTCGGGCAGTGCCGCCTGCTCGTTCGTCTGCGCGAGACCGGGCCGAACCCACGTTTCGGCGAGCTGAAGGAGCATTCTCGGTGGAGCATTCCAGCCACAACCTCCTCCAGGCGGGCAGCCAGACCGCCATCTCCGACCGGATGCGCGAACTGCTCGCCCGGGCGGCCCAGGACCACGTCTACGAGCAGCGGACGCAGGGCGCCGCGCTCGACGACATCCGCCAGCGGCTGGAGGGCATGGAATGGCTGCTCCGCGAGGTGCGCGAGCGTGAGCTCGGCGGCCTCGGCGCCGCGCTGGAGGCGATCACGCAGCGGCTCGACGACCTGGCGGCCCGGCCGCCGGCCTGGGCCGAAGGTCTCGCTCAGCACGTGGAACTGCTGCGCGGCCACGTGGAGGAGGCCGGCGGCCGGACGCAGGGGCTGGCCGACCGGATGACGGAGTTCGCGCACCGGCTCGGCAAGTTCCAGGGCGGCATGGAGGCGGCCGCCGGGCGCTTCACCCGGCTCGACAAGGCCCTCGCCTCGCTCACCGAGCGGACCGAACGGCTGGAGGCCGTGGTGATCGAGCGGCTGGACGGCGTGACCGCCACCGTGGCCGGGCTGAGCGCCGGAGTGGGAGACGTCGCGGCGAGCGTGGACGAGATGAGCACGACCCTGGCGGGCATGAACGCCGACCTCACCCTCACGGCGGGGGCGGTGGCGCCGCTCGCGGAGGCGGTGCGGAGCAGGCCCGACCGCGAGCAGATCGCCGAGACCGTCTCGGACGCGGTCACCCGCGCCATGGAGCCCGCGCATGGCGACGTGGCCCGCCGGCTGGCCGCGCTGGAGGAGACCATGCTGGCGCTCGCGGAGGTCCTGCTACGCCCCGCTCACAGCTCTGCTCACGGCTCGGCCCACGGTCACGCCCGCGACCGCACCGACTGACCCCGTCGTCTCTCAGACGTGGACGACGGTGATCGGGAGGGACGAGTCGGCCGGGATCCGCAGCGTCGAGGGCGAGGCTCCGGCCGCGACCAGGTCGGCGCCGAGCGCCGCCACCATCGCGCCGTTGTCCGTGCACAGGCCCGGCCGCGGCACCCGCAGGCGCACCCCCGCCGCGTCGCAGCGCTCCTGGGCCAGCGCCCGCAGCCGCGAGTTGGCCGCCACGCCACCCCCGATCAGCAGGTCCTTCACGTCGTAGCGGGCACACGCCTGCAGCGCCTTGCGGGTGAGCACGTCCACGACCGCCTCCTGGAACGACGCGGCGACGTCGGCCACCGGCACCGGCTCGCCCGACGCCTCGCGGGCCTCGACCCACCGGGCGACGGCCGTCTTCAGGCCGGAGAAGGAGAAGTCGAGCGTGCCGTCGTCGTACTTGCCGCGCGGGAAGGCCATCGCCGAGCCCGAGCCCTCACGGGCCGCCCGGTCGATGTACGGCCCGCCGGGGAACGGCAGCCCCAGCACCCGGGCCACCTTGTCGAACGCCTCGCCCGCCGCGTCGTCCACGGTCGAGCCGAGCGAGATCACGTCCTGCGCGACGTCCGGCACGAGGAGCAGCGAGGAGTGCCCGCCCGACACCAGCAGCGCGATCGCGGGCTTGGGCAGCGGTCCGTGTTCGAGCTGGTCGACGGCGACGTGCGCCGCGAGGTGGTTCACCCCGTAGAGCGGGACGCCGAGGCCCAGCGCGTACGCCTTGGCGGCGGCCACGCCGACCAGCAGCGCCCCCGCGAGACCCGGGCCCGCCGTCACGGCGACCGCGTCGATGTCGGAGAACCGCAGCCCGGCGGCGGTCAGCGCGCTCTCGACCGTCGGCGTCATCGCCTCCAGGTGCGCCCGTGAGGCCACCTCGGGCACCACCCCGCCGAACCGGGCGTGTTCGTCCATGCTGGAGGCGATGGTGTTGGCCAGCAGCGTGTGGCCGCGGACGATGCCCACGCCCGTCTCGTCGCAGGACGTCTCGATCCCCAGCACGATCGGCTCGTCGCGCCCCATAGTGACCTCCTCTGTGTTTCCCGCTCACCATCGGGACGCTCACTCCCGATGTCTTCCCTCGTCGCTCGGAGTCGCTCGTCCCTCGCTCCCCGCTCGCTCCGCAGTCCAGACACCGGCGCGTCCCTCCGGATCACTCGCTCTGTGTTTCCCCGCGCGCTCCGCAGTCCGGACACCGGCGCGCCTCGCCGGATCACTCGCTGGTCGCAAGGTCCTTCGTCATCGTGATGGCGTCCGTACCGTCCTCGTAGTAGCGCCTTCGCAGGCCGAGGCGGCGGAAGCCGAACCGCTCGTACATCGCCTGTGCCGGGGGGTTGTCCGCCCGCACCTCAAGGAACACCGAGGTCGCACCGCGCCGCGCCGCCTCGGCGAGCAGCCCGTCCATCAGCGCGGCGCCGACGCCGGCGCGGCGGTGCGCGGCGAGGACGGCGATCGTCTGCACGTCCGCCTGGTCGGCCGCCACCGCGAGCCCGGCGTACCCCACGACCCGCCCGTCCACCTCGGCGACGAGGTAGTGCCGGGTGCGCGGCTGGTCGCGCAGCTCGCCCCGCATCATGGCCTCGCTCCAGGCGTCCGCCGGGAACGTGGTCCGCTCGATCTCCATGACGGCGGGCAGGTCCTCGGCGGTCATCTGACGCAGGACGGCCTCCGCCTGCCTCACGGCGTTCTCCCGGCGCGGGTCACGCCGTCACCCGCTTCGGCGCGCCGGGCACCTGCGCGTCGGGACGCCGCAGGTAGATGGGCCGCGGCGGGCCGAGCACGGAGAGCTCCCGCGCCTTCTCGACGGAGTCGACGCGCCCCTCGGGCACGCGGGCGATCTCGGCCGCCTCCTCCTCGCTCAGCGTGGCGAGGCGCCCGGCCGCCAGGGCCGCGAGCGCGCCGGCCGACGGGTGCAGCGGGCCGCGTGTCCGGTCGGCGCCGATGACGTCCGCGTACATGGCGCCGCCCGCGCCGATCACCGGCAGTTCGCCGGGCAGGTCGTGCGGCCGGTCCACGCGCGGCCCGTCGAGCCGCGTGCGCGGGTCGCCGTACCGGGCCCAGAAGACCTCCTTGCGGCGCGCGTCGGTCGCGACCAGGAAGGGCCCGCTCTCCTCCACGGCGTACGCGAGGGCGTCGAGCGTGCACACCCCGAACGCCGGGACGCCCGCGGTCAGCGCCAGCGCCGTCGCCGTCATCAGGCCGACCCGCAGGCCGGTGTACGGCCCGGGCCCGGTCCCCGCGACGATGGCGGTGACGTCCCTGAGCGTCGCCCCTGACTCACTCAGGACCTGCTCGACGGCGGGCGCGAGAAGCTCCCCGTGCCGGCGCGCGTCGATCGTCGTCGACTCTGCCACCACACGCTCGCCGTCGTGCAGCGCGGCGGTGACGGCGGGAGTGGCGGTGTCGAAGGCCAAGACAAGCACGAAGGTCAAGCGTAGTCGCTCTGCGCAGGCGCCCGGACACCCGTCAGGCGGAGCGGACCAGGGAGGCGTAGACGATGACGTTGTCGCGGTACTCGTGCTGTTTCCAGTCGAAGTCGCCGCCGCAGGTGATCAGGCGCAGGCCGTCCTCGGTGTAGACGCGCTCGGCCGGGAAGTCGTTCTTGGGCACGCGCTCCACGGAGTCCACGCGGTAGGACGCGGTCTTGCCGTCGCTGCGCACCACCTTGACGACCGCGCCCTCGCGCAGGTCGCGCAGGCGGTAGAAGACGGCGGGAGCGGTCTTGGTGTCCACATGGCCGATGATCACGGAGGCGCCGGGGTCGCCCGGCACGGCGCTGCCGGTGTACCACCCCGCCGTGGCCGGCTTGTCGAACGGCGGCAGCTCCACGTCGCCCTCGTCGGAGAGGCCGAGCTTCATCAGCGGCGCCTTGAGGCGCAGCGCCGGGATGTCGATCCGCTTGGGGACGACGGAGGTCCTGACCTCCGCCTGGTCGCCCGTGTCCCCGCCCCCGGTGATCACGGCGAAGACGAGCCCGGTGACCACCCCGGCGACGATCACCCCCCGGGTGGACAGCGCCAACGTCAGGCTCCGGAGCGCCTGCGGGCCACCCCGACGCCGACGCCCAGCGCGGCCAGCAGCACGACGACGGTGACGCCCACCGGCGGACCGGACGCGTCCTCGGGGCCTCCGGCGGCCGTGCCGCCGCCGCCCGCGTGCGGGGCCCTGGTGGGAATCCTCGTGTGGTCCTCGGTGCGGTCGGGCTCCTCCTGCGGCGCCACGATCCGGAACGACGCCTCGCCGACGTCGTTGGTGGCCTCGCAGCGGACCTGCACGCGGTAGCCGCCCGGCTTCGCGCCGGACCGTACGGTGGCGCTGCCGGTCACCAGCGGCATGGCGGTGGCCGAGGCCGGGGTGCCGGACTTCGCCGGCGGCGGCACCAGCGTGACGAGCCCCGTGAACGCGTCGGAACGCGCGGTCGCGCGGTATTCCGGACCGCCCTCCGACAGGGGGCAGCGGGCGGTGACGCGGACGCTCCTGGTCGCGCCTCCGGTGATCCGCTTCGGCTCGATCGTCACCCGGATGTCCTGCCGCGCGATCGAGACGAGCGGCGTCGGCAGGGCCGGGGTCAGCGTCATGGTCGGTTCGGCCTGCACCGCGGCCTGCGCGGTGCAGCCCATCGCCCCGACCATGAGGGCTCCGGCGACGGCGACCTGCGTGACCCTGCTCAACGGCACACCTCTTCCACCCAGGTCCCTTACCCAGAAAATCCTGACCGATTCATGACCGAGGATCTTCCGTCGCCCCGATGATCCACAGGATCGCGGACGGGCGTCAAGGACTGCGTGGCGGACCGGTCTGAATCGCGCACGGACGACGCCCGGCTTGTCCCCGGGCGTCCTTGTCGCACGTCAGAGTCTGGGTTGCGGTCGTTTGTGGTGAGAACGGCCGTGCTCGGCGGAGGCGGCTCAGGCGAGGGAGACGGCGGACCACCGCGGGCCCACGCCGGACAGCCGTACGAGCCGCTCCTCGCCCTCGGCGCCGCGCTCGATGTGGACCTCCAGGCGGTCCTCCGACAACCCCTCGACCAGGCCCTCGCCCCACTCGACCACGGTGACCGACTCCTCCAGCGAGGCGTCGAGATCGAGGTCGTCCACCTCAGGGAAGCCGCCGAGCCGGTAGGCGTCCACGTGCACCAGCGCCGGCCCGCCCGACAGGGACGGGTGGACCCTGGCGATCACGAAGGTGGGCGAGGTGATCGGCCCGCGCACCTTGAGGCCCTCGGCGAGGCCCTGCACCAGGGTGGTCTTCCCCGCGCCGAGCGGCCCGCTCAGCACGACCAGGTCTCCCGGCCCGAGCAGCGCGGACAGCCGCGCGCCCAGCGTCCGCGTCTCCTCGGCGGTCACGGCCCGGAACTCAGCGGTCCGGAGCTCGTCAACCCCGGACGCGGCGGCCCGGGACTCACCCGTCGTCACGTGTTCTCCCTCTCGGCTCGCTTCAGCAGCTCGCGCAGCGCCTCGTTCACGGCGTCGGGCCGTTCGAGCTGCACGAGATGCGACGTCTCCGGCACCGTCGTGAGCTGGGCGGTCGGCACCGCGGCCGCGATCGCCCTGCTGTGGTCGAGCGGCGTCAGCCAGTCGCCCTCACCGACGATTATGGCGGTCGGCACCTTGTTCAGCACGTCGAGCGCGGTCAGCTTGTCGTGCGACATGAGGGCCGGGTAGAAGTCGGCGATCACCTCGGAGGGAGTGGCCCGGATCATCGACTCGACGAAGTCCACGACGGTCGGGCTGACGCTCTTGGAATCGCCGAACGCGAGGTGGCGCAGCGCGAGGAACGACAGGTCGGTGCCTGCCTGCCGGCCTCGGTCGACGAGCGCGCCGCTCCGGCGCATGACCGAGACGGCCGGCGGCACCGCGAGGTTGACCACCTTGGAGACCAGGGCGGGCAGGCCCAGGGTGATCTCGGCGAGCTTGCCGGCCGAGGTCGCGATCAGGGACACACCGCGGATCTTGTCGCCGAACAGCTCGGGCCGCCGCTCCGCCAGAGCCATGATCGTCATGCCGCCCATCGAGTGGCCGACCACCACGCAGGGCCCGGGGACGAGCTCGTCGAGCACCAGCGCGAGGTCCTCACCGAGCCGCTCGATCGTGCAGTCGCTCGCGGGCGCGCGCGCCGACAGCCCGTGGCAGCGCTGGTCCCACACCACCAGGCGGTAGGAGTCGCGCAGGACGCGCCGCTGGTAGTGCCAGGAGTCGGAGGACAGGCAGTAGCCGTGGCACAGCACCACGGTCAGCGGCGCGTCCTCCACGCCGTCGACCTCGGCGTGGATCTGGAGGCCGTCGGAGGTGGTGAGCGTCACCGGCCGTCCGCGCAGCTCGCCGAAGGGCTCGCCCGCCTCCAGGTCAGGCCGCAGGCGGATGCGGCCCACGGCGTACCTCTTGGCGAGCGTGGCCGCCGCCACCCCCGCCGACGCCGCGCCGAAGACCGCGCCGGCGATCCCGACCTTGCGACGTGTTCTCATGCCTGCCCTCCTCGCAGCCGCGTTGCTCAGCGTCCGTCCGTGTGGACGCGAGGCACGCGGGATCCGATCCTCGTCACGATCTCATGAGTAATCGTGCCCAGGGAATCCGCCCACTCCTGACAAGTCGGCTCGCCGTCGTCCCCGGGACCGAAAAGGATCACTTCGTCCCCCGATTCCGCCGCGTCGTCGCCCAGGTCGATGACGAACTGGTCCATGCACACCCGGCCGGCGATCCGCCGTCGCCGGCCCGCCGCCAGCACCTCCGCCCGGTTGGTCCCGTTCCGCAGAATGCCGTCCGCATACCCGAGAGGAACGAGGCCAAGCGTGGTTTGCCGGTCGGTGACGTACAGGTGCCCGTACGACACGCCCGTCCCGGGGGTGACCCGCTTCACGCTCGCGAGCCTGGCCGTGAGGGTCATCGCGGGCCGGAGCCCGAAGTCGCCGAGCTCGGGGATCGGGCTCAGCCCGTAGATCGCGATGCCGGGGCGGACCATGTCGTACCTCGCCTGCGGCAGCGTGACGGCCGCGGCGGAGTTGGCGATGTGCCGAACGGCGTCGCCCGGCACCCCTGCCTTGTCCGCGACGGCGAGCGCCTCGTCGAACGTGGCGAGCTGGGCGTCGACGGAGGGATGGCCGGGGATGTCGGCGCACGCGAGGTGCGACCAGACGCCCGCGATCTCGACGGCGCCGCTCGCCCGCGCGGCGAGGGCGTGCTCGACCAGCCACGGCCAGTCGGCGACGGTGGCGCCGCCCCGGGAGATGCCGGTGTCGATCTTCAGGTGCACCCGGGCGGTGCGCCCCGTCCGGCGGGCGGCCGCGACGATCTCGTCCACGACCCAGGGGGCGCCGGCGGACAGGTCGACGTCCGCGAGCAGCGCCGCGTCCAGCGGCTCGCCCGGTGTGATGAGCCACGACATGACCGGCGCCGTGATCCCCGCCTCGCGCAGCGCCAGCGCCTCGCGGACGAAGGCGGTGCCGAGCCGGGCCGCGCCCGCCTCCAGGCACGCCTTCGCGACCGGCACCAGGCCGTGCCCGTACGCGTCGGCCTTGACCACGGCCATCATCTCGGCGCCGCCCGCACGCTCGGCCAGCAGCCGCACGTTGTGCCTGATCGCGGACAGATCGACCCGTGCCTCAGCCGGGGTGGCCGCACCCGCCGTCGAGAAGCTCATTTTCCCAGTGTGTCAGGTGGACCCGGGTGGATGCGCCGATGGACACCGCACGTCAGAGCATGCGCAGGGCCTCGGGGACCGCCTCGGCGACGTCGAGGGCGGCGATCGGAGCCTCCCCGCGCCTCCCGTCGCCTCCGCCCGCGGCGCCGCCCCTGGCGGCGATCCGCGCGGCCAGGCCGTGGACGTACGCGGCGCACGAGGCCGCGTCGTATCCGGAGAGGCCGGCGGCGAGCAGGGCGCCCGTGATCCCGGACAGGACGTCGCCGGTGCCGCCCGTGGCGAGCCAGGGCGTTCCGGTGGTGTTGACCCGCACCGGCCGGTGCTCCTCCGCGACGAGGGTGGTGGAGCCCTTCAGGAGCACCGTCGCCCCCAGCTCCGCGGCGGCCCGCCGCACGTGGTCGAGCCGCGCGGCCTCGATGCGCTCCCTCGGCACGCCGAGCAGCCGCGACAGCTCGCCGGCGTGCGGCGTGAGCACCGTGGGGGCGGCCCTGCGCAGCAGCGTCCGGTCCTTGGCGACCAGCGTGAGCCCGTCGGCGTCCACCAGCACCGGCACGTCGGCCGCGAGCACGGCGCGGGCCACGGCGTGCGCCTCCGGGCCGGTGCCGAGCCCGGGCCCGAGCACCCACGCCTGCACCCTGCCCACCTCGTCCAGCAGGCCCTCCGGCGCCGAGGGGTCGAGCACGGTCGTGACCGCCTCGGGCCAGCGGGCCCTGACCAGCCGCACCGGCTCGACCGTGCTCGCGAAGCGGACCATGCCCGCGCCGGCGCGCACCGCGCCGCCGGCCGAGAGCACGGCGGCCCCCGTGTACGTGTCGCTGCCCGCGGCGATCCCGACGACCCCCCGGCGGTACTTGTCGCTCTCCGCGCCAGGCCGGGGCAGCAGACCGGCCACGTCGTCGCCGGTCGGCGCGGCCACCTCGGGATCCGGCAGGTGCGGCCCGAGGCCGATGTCCACCAGCTCGACCGATCCCGTGTGGGAGGCTCCCGGATCGACGAGCAGACCGGCCTTGTAGGCACCGAACGTCACCGTCAGGTGCGCGCGGACCGCCGGTCCCTCGACCCGTCCGCTGCTCGCGTCCACCCCGCTCGGCACGTCGACCGCCACGACGAGACCGGCGGCCCCGGCGGTCAGCTCGGCGAGCGTGCCGTACGGCTCCCGCAGCGCCCCGCCGCCCCCGATGCCGACGAGGCCGTCGAGCACGATGTCGGCCCGCGCGAGCAGGTCACCGGCCCGCGCGGCGTCGAAGGGGCGCGCCCGGCCGCCGGCCGCGAGCAGCGCGGCGAGGCCGCCCTCGTGGGCGCGTGAGCCGGCCAGCACGGCCTCCACCCGGGCTCCCCTGCTCGCCAGGCGGGCCCCGGCGTACAGGGTGTCGCCGCCGTTGTCCCCGCCGCCGACCAGCAGCGCCACGTGGGAGCCGTACACCCGGCCGCGCACGCCCTGGAGCAGGTTGGCGCAGACCATGGCGAGCCCGGCGGCGGCCCGGCTCATGAGGGTCCCCTCGGGGAGCCCCGCCATCAGCGCCGTCTCGGCGGTCCGGATCTGGTCGGAGGTGTAGGCGGTCCGCATGCGTCCGACCGTAGCCTCCCGCGACCCCGATCGCGATCACCGGTCGAGCCACCGCACGCCCGGGACGGCTGGCACGGACAGCGGGACGGCTGGCACGGACAGCCGGACGGCTGGCACGGACAGCGAGAACGGGCCGCCACCGCACGGGCGGCGGTCTCTCAGACGGTCAGGCCGTGCCGCTCGGCCCATGCGCCGATCGCCGCGGCGATGGCCTCGGGCCGGTCCTCCGGCGCGTGATGGCCGGCCGGGCCGCAGTGCTCGACCTCCAGCCCCGCGATGTTCTCCGCACACCAGGCGGCCGTCTCCGGCCCGATGAGCAGGGTCGGGGAGGAGTCGAAGGTGAGCAGCAGCTTGGGGACGTCGTGGCTGCTCGCGAGCCACCCTCCGTACTTCTCGACGCGCTCGGCGACGTCGGCCGGCTCGCCGTTGAGCGGCATCGAGCGCGCCCACTCCAGCAGCGGGCGGCGGCTCTCCCGCGTGGGATAGGGCTCCAGGTAGGGCCGCATCTCCTCCGCGCCGAGGGGCGTCAGCACTCCTCCGGTGAAGGCGGTCTCCACCAAGAAGTTCCGGTCGAGCACCAGCGACTCGCCCCCGGGGCCGCGGATGGTCTCCGCGCGGGCGCGGGGCGCCTCGCCGAGCTCGCTCCACGACATCGGCCGCACGATCGTCTCGAAGAAGGCGACGCCGCGGACGCGGCCAGGGTGGCGGGCCGCCCAGTCGAAGGCGAGCGACCCGCCCCAGTCGTGCCCGACGAGTATCACGTCCTCCAGCCCCAGCCGCTCGAACCACGCGTCGAGGTAACGGGCGTGGTCCGCGAACCGGTACGGCACAGCGGGCTTGCCCGAGCGGCCCATGCCGATGAGGTCGGGGGCGAGCAGGCGGGAGCCGGCGCGGATCCGGGGCAGGACCTCGCGCCACAGGTGGGACGAGGAGGGGTTGCCGTGCAGGAAGACGATGTGAACGCCACTGCCGGTCTCCTCGAAGTACATCTCCGAATCGAGCACCTTGATCGAAGGCATGGAGGTCCTCAAATTTCGTTCGTCTGACTAACGTTAGTTACACGAACAGATTGGACTGTTAGTCGGACTAACACAACCGGTAGGATGGCCGCATGAGCAGCAGCGAGTCCGACCCGGCCTTCCCCACGGCCCCGCCCATGGACGGGAGGACCGGACCGGCCCGGTTGCGGAGCCTGCCGACCCGCCTTCTGTCGCTGGCGGCGACGCACTCGGACCGGCTCGTCAACGAAGGGCTCGCCGCCGACGACGCCCGCAAGTGGCACTACGCCGTGCTCGCGACGCTGGAGGAGTCCGGCCCGGCCAGCCAGGCCGAACTGAGCCGCCGCACCGGCATCTACCGCAGCGACCTGGTCGCCGTCATCAACGAACTGACCGATCGGGGCCTGGTGGAGCGTGCGCCGGACCCCGGCGACCGGCGCCGCAACGTCATCACGGTGACCGAGCGGGGACGCGCCCGCTTCGCCCGGCTCGACGAGCTGATCACCGAGCTCGAAGACGTGGTGCTGGCCCCCCTCAGCCGGCCCGAACGCGACCAGCTCGCCGGGCTGCTCGCCCGTCTGGTGGACCACCACGGGCGCCGGGACGGGTGACGGCGCCGCGAAGGGCCTCAGGCTCCCGTTCAGGGCTCCCGTTCAGGACCTCCGCTCGGGACAACCGCTCAAAACTCCCGGCCAGGGCTTCGCGCGCCTGGCTTCCGCGCGACTTGCGCTCAGGACTCGGCGATCACGTAGGCGACGGCCATGCCGCCGTCGTGCGACAGGGAGACGTGCCACCGGCGCACGCCGAGGCCCCGCGCCACCTCGGCGGCCCTGCCGGTGAGCCGCACCTCGGGACGGCCGTGCGCGCCGCGCACCACCTCCGCGTCGAGGTGCCCCAGGCCCGGCGGGCCTCCGAGCGCCTTGGCCACCGCCTCCTTGGCGGCGAACCGCGCAGCCAGCGACTCCGGCGGCAGGACGGCCTCGGCCTCGGTGAACAGACGGCGCCGCAGGCCGGGCGTGCGCTCCAGCGCCGCGCGCAGACGCGCGACGTCGACCACGTCCACCCCGATGCCCACGATCACCCCGCCAGCGTACGGGGCGTCATTCCTTCCCCGTCACGCGCGAAAGTAATCCATCGATTTTTGTCCACAGCCTGTGCACGACCCCGCGCGGACGCGGTGAACGGCCGTGGCTACGCTTGCCGACGTGGCAGATGGGGACCCGTACGTCGAGCTCAGCCGGGAGCAATGGCGTGACCTGCGCAGGAACACGCCGCTCACGCTCACCGAGGCGGAGCTGCGGGAGCTGCGCGGCGTCCACGACCCGATCGACCTGTCCGAGGTCACCGACGTCTACCTGCCGCTCACCCGGCTGCTCAACCTGCACTTCACCGGCTCACGGCAGCGCGGCGCCGCCGTCGGCGCGTTCCTCGGCGAACACGAGCCGCCCCCACCGTACGTGCTGGGCATCGCGGGCAGCGTCGCGGTCGGCAAGTCGACCACGGCGCGGCTGCTGCACGCGCTGCTCGCCCGCTGGCCCGAGCACCCCCGCGTCGACCTGATCACCACCGACAGCTTCCTCCACCCCAACAAGGTGCTGGAGGAGCGCGGCATCATGCACCGCAAGGGCTTCCCGGAGAGCTACGACCGGCGGGCGCTGGTGGGCTTCGTGGCCGACGTGAAGGCGGGCCGTCCCTCGGTCGAGGCTCCCGTCTACAGCCACCTGGAGTACGACATCGTGCCCGGCGCGACCCACGTCGTCGACCGGCCGGACATCCTGATCGTGGAGGGGCTCAACGTCCTGCAGCCCGCGCCGCCGGACGCCCTCGCCGTCTACGACTACTTCGACTTCTCCATTTACGTCGACGCCCGGATGGAGGACATCCGCACCTGGTACGTCGAGCGCTTCCACAAACTGCGCCGTACGGCCTTCGCCGACCCGAAGTCCTACTTCCGGCACATCGCGGCGCTCTCGCACGAGGAGGCGACCACGTTCGCCGAGAACGTCTGGCGGGACATCAACGAGCGCAACCTGGTGGAGAACATCGCGCCGACGCGCGAACGGGCCGGTCTGATCCTCCACAAGGGCTCCGACCACTCGGTCACCCACGTACGGCTCCGCCGTACCTGATAATCGTCCGGTGCTGCATCTGCGGGTGATCGCCCCTTATGAGCGTACGGACCGGGTCGTCGAGGCGCTCGACCGCGCACCGGGCGTCACCAACGTGGTCGTCCTGGCCAAGGCGGCCCGGCGGCCGGAGGGCGACGTGGTCCTCGCCGACGTCGCCAGGGAGGCCGCCAACGCCGTCATCGAGGACCTCAAGGCGCTCGGCCTGGAGGAGGACGGCTCGATCACGGCCGAGGAGATCGAGCTGTCGATCTCCCGTGGAGCCGTCGAGGCGGAGGAGCGGGCCCCCGGCGAGGGCGACGACGCGGTGGTGTGGGACCAGTTCGAGGCGCGGGTCGCCCTCGACAGCCGCATCACCTGGGCCTTCCTGGCGTTCCTCACCATCGCCACGCAACTGGCGGCCATCGGCGTGCTCATCCCCTCGCAGATCCTCATCGTCGGCGCCATGGTCCTCGGCCCTGAGTTCGGCGCGGTCGCGGCGGTCTCCTTCGGCCTGCTCGGCCGCCACTGGGCGCTCATCGGCGCGGCGGTCCGCACGCTCGCGGTCGGTTTCGCGGTCGCGACCGCCGTCACCCTGGCCTGCGCGCTGGTCTCGCGCGGGATCGGCATGATCACCCCGGACATGCTCCGACACAACGACGAGGTGCACTTCATCGTCAAGCCCGACCGGTGGTCGTTCATCGTGGCGCTGCTCGCCGGGGCCGCCGGCGTGCTGTCGATCACCGCGGGCAAGTCGTCCGCCCTGGTCGGCGTCTTCATCTCGGTCACCACCGTCCCGGCGGCGGGCTACATGGCGGCGGCCCTCGCGCTGGGCCGCTGGGACGACGTCGGCGGGTCGGCGCTGCAGCTCGTCGTCAACATCGCCGGGATGGTCGTCGCCGGGACGCTGACGCTGTTCCTCCAGCGCCGCCTGTGGACCCGGTACGGCGGAAGTCGCGCGTGACAGGCATACCTGAGACGTAGATCGGCTCCTCCATCAGACGGAGGCCCGGCGGCCACCCCGCCGGATAGGGTGCCAGTCATGACAGCGAGCGCGACTCCCTGCTTCGCGACCGAGGGGCTGACCAAGCGGTTCCCCCGCGTCACGGCGCTCGACCACCTCACCGTCGCGGCCGGGACCGGCGTGACCGGCCTGGTCGGCGCCAACGGCGCGGGCAAGTCCACCCTGATCAAGATCCTGCTCGGCCTGGTGCCGCCCACCTCGGGAAGCGCCTCGGTGCTGGGCCTGGACACGGCCACCCAGGGCCTGGAGATCCGGCGGACCGTGGGCTACATGCCCGAGCACGACTGCCTGCCCCCGGACATCTCGGCGACCGAGTTCGTGGTCCACATGGCCCAGATGTCCGGCCTGCCGCGCACCGCGGCCCGCGAGCGCGCCGCGGACACGCTGCGCCACGTCGGGCTGGACGAGGAGCGCTACCGCCCGATGGGGGGCTACTCCACCGGCATGCGGCAGCGCGTCAAGCTCGCCCAGGCCCTCGTCCACGACCCTCGGCTCGTCTTCCTCGACGAGCCCACCAACGGGCTCGACCCGCAGGGCCGCGACGACATGCTGGCGTTGATCCGGCGGGTCGGCACCGAGTTCGGCATCAGCGTCCTGGTCACCTCCCACCTGCTCGGCGAGCTCGAACGGGTGTGCGACCACGTGATCGTCATCGACGGGGGGCGGCTGCTGCGCTCCTCGGCGATCCGGGAGTTCACCCGGGCCGAGCAGACGATCGCGGTGGAGGTCGAGGAGGGCCAGCGGCAACTGGCCGACCGCCTCACGGGCGGCGGCGAGACGGTGGCGGTGCAGGGCAGGCTGCTGACGGTGCAGGTGTCCCCCGACGACCCCGGCCGCACCTACGACGCGGTCCGTGACGCCGTCAGCGACCTCGGCCTCAGCCTCCTGCGACTGGAGCAGCGCCGGGGCCGCATCGAGGACGTCTTCAAGGAGTCCACAGCCAAGGAGCCAGTGGCATGACGATCGAGCCGACGGCGGTCATCCACGACATCGGATACCGCCACTACGACGGCGTACGGCTCGGGCGCGGCCGGGCGACGCTCGCCCTCGGCGTGCAGAGCCTGCGCGGCGTGTTCGGGCTCGGCCGCACGATTCGCGCCAAGATCATGCCGCTGCTGCTGGCCGCGATCATGCTGATGCCGACGGTCGTGTCGATCGGTGTGATGGCGCTCGCCAAGCAGTTCGTCATGCCCTATTCGCAGTACGCCGTCTTCATGCAGGCGGTGATCGCCGTCTTCCTGGCCGCGCAGGCGCCGTACCTGGTCGCGCCGGACCTGCGGTTCCGCGTGCTGCCGCTGTACCTGTCCCGCCCGCTGACCGTGAACGACTACGTCGTGGCGAAGCTGGCCGCGCTGGCGGTCGCGCTGTTCTGCCTGATGGCGCTCCCGATCACGATCGAGTTCGTCGGCGAGATGCTGATCGACATGCCGATGCCGCTGCACACGGGCGACTTCCTCGGCGCGCTGGGCGGCACGGTCCTGCGCGCGGTGCTGCTGGCCGCCCTGGGCGTCGCGCTGGCGTCGTTCACCCCGCGCCGCGGCCTCGGGGTCGCCGTGGTGATCGCGTTCTACATGTTCACCGCCGCCGTCTCCGGGCTCTTCTACGCCGTGCTCGCCTCGACCGGCCGGGACGACGTGGCCCCCTGGGCCCTGCTCCTCAATCCGTTCTTCCTCGTCGACGCCGTCCAGTCGGCGCTGTTCGGCACCGATCCGGCGACCGGCGAGGGATATCCCCCGGGCGTCGCCTCGTGCCTGATCCTGCTGGCCGTGATCGCCCTGGCCGTGACGGGCGTCCTCCTGCGCTACCGGAAGGCGGCGTCGTGACCACCACGAGTCCCCCCGTGACCACCCGCCAAGGCGTGCTGGAACTGGCCCAGGTCTCCCGCTGGTACGGCAACGTCGTGGCGGTCAACGACGTCACGATGACGATCGGGCCCGGGGTCACCGGCCTGCTCGGCCCGAACGGCGCCGGCAAGTCGACGCTGCTGCACATGATGGCCGGGTTCCTCGCGCCGTCGAACGGCACGGCGACCCTCGACGGCCAACAGATCTGGCACAACCACGACATCTACCGGCAGATCGGCCTGGTGCCCGAGAAGGAGGCCGTGTACGGCTTCCTCACCGGCCGGCAGTTCGTGCTGTCGGCGGCCCGGCTGCACGGCCTGCCGTCCCCCGCGGACGCGGCCCGCCGGGCCCTCGACCTGGTGGAGATGACGGAGGCCTCCGGCCGCCGCATCGAGACGTACTCCAAGGGCATGCGGCAGCGCGTGAAGGTCGCCGCGGCCCTCGTCCACGACCCGCAGGTGCTGCTGCTGGACGAGCCGTTCAACGGCATGGACCCGCGGCAGCGGCTCCACCTGATGGACCTCGTCCGCCGGATGGGCGAGGAGGGCCGGACGATCCTGTTCAGCTCGCACATCCTCGAAGAGGTCGAGCGGGTGGCCCACCACATCGAGGTCCTGGTCGCGGGACGGCACGCCGCGTCGGGGGACTACCGGGAGATCCGGCGGCGCATGGCCGACCGGCCGCACCGGTTCCGGGTCAGGTCGAGCGACGACCGGCGGCTCGCCGCCGCGCTCATCGCCGATCTGTCCTCCAGCGCCGTATCGCTGACGGAGCAGGGCATCGAGGTGCAGGTCACCGACTTCGCGCGCTTCACCGCGCTGCTGCCCCGGACCGCCCGCGACCTCGACGTCCACCTGTGGCAGGTCTCCCCCACCGACGAGGACCTGGAAAGCGTCTTCTCCTACCTCATCTCCGGGAGCGCCCGATGAACACGGTGGTGGCCGACATCACGTACCGGGCCATGCTCGGACGCAAGCGGATCTGGCTGCTGGTGCTGCTGCCGGTGGCGCTCGTCGCGATCGCCGCGCTGCTCAGGCTCCTGAACGGCGAGTCCGAGCAGACGGCGGTGACGCTGATGAAGACCTTCGCGATCGGCACGATGCTGCCGCTGCTCGGTCTGATCGGCGGGACGGGCGTCATCGCCCCGGAGATCGAGGACGGCACGATCATCCACCTGCTGTCCAAGCCGATCTCCCGCCCGGTGATCGCCGTGACGAAGTTCGTGGTCGCGGCCTCCCTGATCGCGGTATTCGCGGCGGTCTCCACGTTCGCCGCCGCCTACCTCCTGACCGGCACGGAGTCGGGCGTCGCGACCGGGTTCACGCTCGGCGCGCTGTTCGGCGGGGTCGCGTACGCGGCCGTGTTCCTGCTGCTGGGCGTGCTCACCCGGCACGCGGTCGCGATCGGCGTGATCTACGCCCTCGTCTGGGAGGGCGTCGTCGGCGGCTACGTGCCCGGAGCGCGCAAGTTCTCCATCCAGCAGTGGGCCCAGTCTCTCGCCGACCAGATCTCCTCCTCGGCCTTCTTCTCCACCGAGGTCACGCTGGGCTTCGCCGTACCGGCCATGGTCATCGTCACCGTCGGGGCGGTCCTGTGGACCGGCCAGCGCCTGCGCTCCCTCTCCCTCACCGGCGACGACTGACCACACGGCCGACACCCCTCGTCGTCGCTACGGTGGGACGCATGACACCGCGCCTGGCGCAACTTCGCCTGATGGAGTTCAAGTCCATTCGCAGCGATTCGGTACTGCGGATGGGCGGCATGACCGTGTTCATCGGGCGGAACAGCAGCGGAAAGTCGAACGCCCTCGACGGGCTGGAAGTGCTCTCCCGGCTTGCCGCGGGCGCGGACCTCGTCGATGCGGCAGCATCGAGGCCACCCGGTACCGGGGTACCCGCGGGCGCGACCGCGCGGCCGCCTTCCGCTCCACCCGGCTGCTCACGGCTCAGCTTCCGCTCCTCCTGACGCAGGACACCGAGACGGAAAGGCATGTCGTCCAAGCGGCCGAGGACATGATCGAGGCACTCCAGGGCGTGTTCCGGGATCTCGTCGAACACGAGGTCACCGGCATCGAGGTCATCCGGTCCGAGTTGAACGACGTCATGCTCGCGCTGCGGGAGGGCCGTGCTGTCACCCCCGCCAGAGAGATGAGCGACGGCCTGCTGCGCTTCATGGCCATCGCGACGACCCTGATCACTCGTGGCCGGGACGTGGATCTCGGCGGCATGCCGGACCGCGAGCGCCCTGTGACCGTGGTCATCGAGGAACTGGAGAACGGGCTGCATCCGTCACAGGCCGGCAAGGCCCTCCAACTCGTACGCAGGGCGGTCAAGGACGACGGAGCGCAGGTGTTGTTCACCACGCACAGTCCCGCGCTGCTGTCGGGACTGTCCGCCGAGGACCACAAGTCCGTCATCGTCTGTTCCCGGGACCGGGAGACACAGGAGTCGACGCTCACACCCCTGCCCGAGCTGGACGGATACCCGCGGCTGATGGCCCAGGGAGACCTCGGCTCCGTCGTCACCGCGGGATTGGCACCAGCGGGAGATCGCGGAAGAGCTGCTGCTCAAGCGACGCCAGTGTGATCTCATCCTGCCCGTCACGGCGGTCATCGAGACGGGCAACCACATCGCGCAACTCGGGAACGGCCATGACCGGCGGGATCGGGCGAAGAAGCTGCACGCTCTCCTCGACCTGGTCATCAGACGCGAGGCACCTTGGGTGCTGCACATCGTGGAGGGGGGCGAGCCTTTTCTGCGCGAACTCCTCGGAGGCGGCGGTACGGGGATCGGGCTCGTGCCGTGCGTGAGAAGGGCACTCGTCGAGCAGCGACGGTATACGCCGAGGACCCCGCCGGGCGGGTGCCCGGCGGGGTCCTCGGAGTGTCGTGGTGTCAGGCGCGTCAGCGCGCCGTACGCACCGGCAGGGGTCAGCCGCAGACCTCTCGGACGACCCGCGCGAGGCGGTCCGCCACGGTCCTGGCCTGCTCCTGCGACGCGGCCTCGACCATGACCCGGATCATGGGCTCGGTGCCGCTCGGCCGGATGAGCACCCGGCCGGTCTCGCCGAGCCCGGCCTCCGCCTCCGCGACGGCCGCCCGCAGCTCGGGCGCCGAGGCCTTGGACTTGGCCACGTCCCGCACGTTGACGAGCACCTGCGGCAGCTTCGTCATCACCGACGCCAGTTCGCCGAGAGAGCGGCCCTGCCGTGCCACCTCCGCCAACAGGTGCAGCGAGGTGAGCAGGCCGTCGCCGGTAGTGGCGTGATCCAGCATGATCACATGACCGGACTGCTCGCCGCCGAGGTTGTAGCCGCCGTCCTGCATCGCCTCCAGGACGTACCGGTCGCCGACCGTGGTCTCCACCACGGACAGGCCGGCCTCCCGCAGAGCGATCTTGAACCCGAGGTTGGACATCACCGTGGCGACGACCGTGTCCTTGGCGAGGCGGCCGTCGGCGTGCATCGCCAGGGCCAGGATCGCCATGATCTGGTCGCCGTCGATCTCCTCGCCCTCGGCGGTCACCGCGAGGCAGCGGTCGGCGTCGCCGTCGTAGGCGATGCCGAGGTCGGCGCCGCGTTCGACGACGGCCTCCCGCAGGGGAGTGAGGTGGGTCGAGCCCACACCGTCGTTGATGTTCAGCCCATCGGGTGCGGCGCCGATGGTCTCCACGGCCGCGCCCGCGCGCAGCAGCGCCTCCGGGGCGACCATGTGCGCCGCGCCGTGCGCGCAGTCGACGACGATCCGCAGCCCGTCGAGACGGTGGGGCAGGGTGGTCAGCAGGTGCGAGACATACCTGTCCGCCTCGCCGTACGCCTCCCGGACCCGGCCCACGGCCGGACCCACCGGGCGGTCCCACTTCTCCCCGAGCCGCTGCTCGATCTCGTTCTCCACCGCGTCGGGCAGCTTGTAGCCGCCCCGTGTGAAGAACTTGATGCCGTTGTCGGGCGCGGGGTTGTGCGACGCCGAGAGCATGACGCCGAGGTCGGCGCCCAGGGCGTTGGTCAGGTACGCGACCGCCGGGGTGGGCAGCACACCGAGTCGCAGGACGTCCACGCCGGACGACGCGAGGCCGGCGACCACGGCGGCCTCCAGGAACTCTCCTGAAGCCCGCGGGTCCCGGCCTACGACGGCGATCGGGCGGCCGCGCCGCCCGACACTGGCGTGAAAAGCCCCGGCGTCTCCGAGCACGTGCGCGGCGGCCACAGACAGATCCATGGCCAGTTCCGCGGTGAGGTCGCGCCCGGCGACCCCACGTACCCCGTCGGTGCCGAAGAGGCGCCCCCCGGAGGAGGCGCCTACGGGCTCCCGCGACACGTTAGCGCTTGCTGTACTGCGGAGCCTTGCGGGCCTTCTTGAGGCCGTACTTCTTCCGCTCCGTGGCGCGGGCGTCACGGGTGAGGAAGCCGGCCTTCTTCAGCGGCGGGCGGTTGACCTCGGCGTCCAGGATGGCGAGCGCGCGGGACAGGCCCATGCGCAGGGCGCCGGCCTGGCCGGTCACGCCACCGCCGTCGATGCGGGCGATGACGTCGAACGCGTCCTCGGCCCCGAGGACGACGAACGGCTCGTTGACGAGCTGCTGGTGCACCTTGTTCGGGAAGTAGTTCTCCAGCGAGCGGCCGTTGATGGTCCACTTGCCGGTGCCCGGCACGATGCGGACCCGGGCGATGGCCTCCTTGCGGCGGCCGGTGCCGTACGAGTTGCCCGTGGTGACGGGCTTGCGCGCGGCGCCCTCGCCGGCCGGGGCCGACTCGGTGGTGTACTCGGAGGGGAACTCCTCCGGGGAGTAGTCTTCCGGCTCGCCCTCGACGAGCGTCTCGATACCGGTGGGCTCGGCCACGGTTCTCCTCTTAACTTTCCTGGCTCGCGATTACTGGGCGATCTGGGTGATCTGGAAGGGCACGGGCTGCTGGGCCTGGTGCGGGTGCTCGGCACCGGCGTAGACCTTCAGCTTCTTGGCCATCTTCCGGCCCAGGGAGTTCTTGGGAAGCATGCCCCGGACGGCCTTCTCGACGGCCCGGTCGGGACGCTTCTCCATGAGCTCGCCGTAGCTGACGGCGCGCAGACCGCCGGGGTAACCCGAGTGGCGGTACGCCTTCTTCTGCTCCAGCTTGTTGCCGCTGAGAGCGACCTTGCCGGCGTTGATGACGATGACGAAGTCACCCGTGTCGACATGCGGGGCGAAGATCGGCTTGTGCTTCCCGCGGAGCAGGGTCGCCACCTGACTGGCCAGCCGGCCGAGCACGACGTCGGTCGCGTCGATGACGTACCACTGACGTTCGACGTCGTTGGGCTTCGGTGAGAACGTGCGCACGGCAGTGCCTTCTGTCGGAATGTGAACTCTCGGTAGGTTGCGCAGGCACGGCGACAACCTCCGTCTCCACATGTACGGGAGAAGACGCCGGACGCGCCGTGCACCGGTCTGCGGGCAGACCGATCCACACACAACGAACTCGCAGACTACCGCCCTCGTTCCGCGTGGTCAAAACAGCGGCGGGAGGGGGTGTCTGGAACGACACAATTGAACGTTCATCAAATCCATCCCCACGCGCCCCTTCTTCCCCCATACCGCAGGTCCCTATATTTGGCTGCGGCATGTGGCAGACCCCTCACAAAAGGAATACCCTTCGGGGCCCCTTCCGGGTGACTCAGATGGGTTTGCTGGCATGCGCCGTCGCCGTCCTTCTCACCGGCGTCGTCATCGGCCGGGTGACCGCCGCCGCGGACCGCGCCGGGAGCGTCTACCTTCGCGAGTCGCACCCGGGGCCGCCGTCCCCCCGTGTGGAGGCCCTCGCGCCGGCGCGGCGGGACCGGCCGCCCCTCGATCACGTGCGGCGCACCGAGGCGCCCCAGGTGACCACTGAGACGACTCCGGTGCCCAGGTCCCGGCGGGACCGGCCGTCGACCATGATCGGCGGCTCCGGCGGCGGCTCGTCGTACACCACGCTCACCCCGGAGACGGGCGGGGAAGGCGGCTCCTACGGCGGGGACCCGATGCGCTTCGCCTCGATGGAGGCCGAGCTCGTGCGCCTGGTGAACGTCGAGCGCCGCAGGCACGGATGCCGGCCGCTGCGCGTGGACCCCCGCCTGGTCGGATCCGCCCGCGCGCACTCGGAGGAGATGGCGGCGGGCAACCGGTTCCGGCACACCTCTCCGGGAGGAGCCACCCCCTGGGACCGCATGGGCGCCGCGGGTTACCGCGACGGCGGGGCCGAGACGATCGCGCGCGGCTACGACACCGCCGAGCAGGTCGTACGCGGCTGGATGGCCGGGCCCACGGACCGCGCCACGCTGCTCAACTGCCGCCTGGTCGCGACCGGGGTCGGCGTGAGCGCGGGCCCCGGAGGCCCCTGGTGGACCGAGGACTTCGGTTATTCCTGACCCTTCCTCATCTGTCCAGATCGCCGACTAATCTCAGCGCCATGGGTTATCCCGGCGACCAGCAACCACCTCGCCAGCCGCACTTCCCCCCCGATCCCCGCAGGCGGGACCTGCCGCCGTACGGGGCCGGGGACGACTCGCCCCGCTCCCCCTCCCGCCGCGAGGCGCCCTACGGCGGCGAGCAGCCTCCGTACGGGAACCGCGAGCAGCCCACGAACGCGGGGCGGGAGCAGCCCCCTTACGGGAACCGCGAGCAGCCTCCGTACGGGGGACGGGAGTCTTCGCCGTACTCCGGCCGCGACCAGTCGCCGTACGCCGCGCCGCGAGAGGCAGGTCCCGGCGGGCCGGGCGGGCGGTACGACGCCGGGAGCACGCCTTGGGCGGGCGAGATCGGCCCGGACCCGGACCAGGAGAACCGGGAGATGCGGCGTGAGGCCCCCATGCCGCGAGTGGCGCCCCCGCCGGAGCCCCAGTGGGACCCCGACGACCGCGGTCCCCTGTGGCGTCGTCCCTGGGTGCTCGGCCTCGCCCTGCTGGCCCTGATCGGCGCGCTCCTCACCGGCCTGTGGTACGCCGCCCACAACGAGGAGCCGCCCGCGCCGGACCCGGGCCCCGCGGCCCGTCCCGCACCGCTCGTGTCCGACCGTCCGATGACCAAGTACGGCTACGCGGCCTCGCGGGCGACCGACAAGAGCCCGCTGTCGCTGCGAGAGGTCTTCGGCAAGCCGAAACCGGTCAACAACAAGCGGGCGTACGTCCGCACGGTGACGCGCAAGGAGAAGAAGTGCGCGGACGGCGTCACCGGCGAGAAGATCACCAAGGCGCTCAAGACGGGCGGCTGCACGCAGTTGCTGCGCGCGAGCTTCGCGGACGCCAAGGGCACGATCATCGGCACCGTGGGGGTCGCCAACCTCAGGACCTCGGCGATGGCGAAGAAGGTCGCCTCCGCCGGAGCCGGCGACGAACGCAAGGACTTCCTCAAGCCGCTCCCCGGCAAGGACGAGGCCACCAAGCACCTCGGCAGCGGCGAGGCGTCCGCGGGAGGCTGGACTTACGGGCACTACGCGGTGCTGTTGTGGTTCCAGTTCAAGGACGGCCACAAACCCACCAAGAGCGAGCTCAAAAAGCTGTACCAGGCGGCGACGGACGTCACCGACGCGTCTGTTTACCCTGCCCTCGACACGCGTGCGCTCACCGGCGGCCCCAGCTGAGACGACACGTTCACTGAGGTGAGCGCGGCGCGGGCTCGTCCGGGGAGGCAGACCGAAACACCCATGGAGGCACGCCGATCGGGTCCGCGCCGTTACGCTTCCGGCTATGCGTGGCAAGGATTCCGGTTCCGAGCACGAACATGACACGGCGTGGGCGCACAGCGAGGCGGACGCCGAGGGCTCGGCGGCGGCACCCGCGACGCCACCGCCGAGCTTCGGGCAGACGACGCCGCCCGGCCACGGCCGGCCGCAGCCGGACGAGGACACCGCCTGGGCGCCCGACGCCGCCCGGGCGGCGGGCGAGGCGAACCCGTGGACGCCGCCGACCGTTCCCTATCCCACCCGGTACGGCTTCCAGGGCGGCCTGCGGGCGCCGGACGGCTACGACGATGACGACCCGGAGAACACGAACAGGTTCAGGGCCATCCCAGCGCATGACGCCCCACCGGCCGAGAGTGGGGGCGTGCCCCCGCAGGGCGCCTATCCGCCCCCGCCGGGTAATCACTCCGCCCCTCCCGGCCCGCCCGGTGCTTACTCCGCTCCACCCGGCCCACAGCCCGGCGCTCACCCCGTCCCTCCTGGTCCGCACAGCTCGCCTGGCCCCCAGCCCGCCCCGCCCGGCGCTCACCAGCTTCCGCCCGGCCCCCATCCGGGCCCGCAGCCGGGCGGACAGTCCGGCCCGTACGGTGCGCACCCTCTTCCGCCGGGGGCGCAGCCCGGCCTACCCGGCCCACAGCCCGGCCTGCCTGGTATTCGGCATGTCCCGCCCGGTCCTCAGCCGGACGCGGGGTCTCTCCCCGCGCCGCGCCGCCCGGGCGACGCCGAGGAGGACCTGGGCCGCCCCGGTCCCGGCGGTCCGTACGCGGGCCAACACCCGGACCCGCACCCCGGCCCACAGACGGGCCCACAGACGGATCCGAGGATGGGGCCGTACGCGGGCAGCCCGGCGGCGCCGCACCCGGAGCCGGACCTCGGCTGGGTCCCGCGGCAGCCCGCGCCGGGGGCGGATCTGCCGCCGTGGCAGCAGAGCGGCGGCACACCCCCGTGGCAGCCTCCCGCCCAGGGCGGGCCACCGGCCTGGCAGCCCCCCGCGCAGGGCGGGGGCACACCCCCTTGGCAGCCTCCCGCCCAGGGCGGGCCACCGGCCTGGCAGCCCCCCGCGCAGGGCGGGGGCACACCCCCTTGGCAGCCTCCTGCTCAGGGCGGGCCACCGGCTTGGCAGCAAACGGCCCACCCCGGTCCGGTCCCACCCCAGCAGAACCCCGGCACCCCCGGATGGCAGCCTTCGCAGGAGGCACCGCCCCCGTCGTCGTGGCAGCCGCCGCAGGAGTCCCAGGCGCCCTGGTGGCGGCAGGTGGGCCCGGACGGGACGCAGGCGTACCCGCCGGAGGCCCCGCGATCCGACGAGCCCTCACCCGGGGTGCCGTCGTTCGCCGCGTGGGCGCCGGGCTCTGCAGAGGAGCAGTCGGCGGAGGACGCGACGTGGACGCCCGGAGACCCCGGTCAGCCGGGAGCCCGGAGCGCGACCTCTCATCCGGCCCACCCGGCCGACTCTCGGCAGGCGCAGCCGGCGGAACCGGCGCGGGACGTCAGCGGCGGCGCCGCACCCGTCCCCTCGCCGCCCCGGGACGCGCCGGCCGCCCCCATGCCCATGCGTCCCGGCGACGCGCTCCCGGCACCGGACGAGCCGGGCGACGCGTACGGCGAGGCCCACGCCTCCTCCGCCGCGCCCGTCCGCCCCGGGGAGCCCGGTGACATACCCGTGTGGCCGCCGAGGCTGCCGGGTGAGCCCGATCCCCAGGGCGAGGGCCGGGCCGGAACCTCGTGGCCGCCCTCAAGCGTCTACCGCGGCTCTCATGAAAGCGGCGAAAACGACCCGTCAGGCGGCCACGACCGCGATCAAAGCGGTGATCGGAGCGGCGGGAGCGGATCGGCCGGCGCCTCCGCCGTCACCGAGCGAACCGGCGGTTCGGGTGACCGGACCAGCACTTCCGGCGAGCACGGTGCGGAGGCCACGGCATCCGGTGAGCAGGCCGGAGTGCCCGGCGAGCTGGGCGGACGGGCCGGTCGGCACTCCGGCGGGCCGAGCGACCAGCACCATGCCGCCGTACCCGGCGACGCCCCCGGCCATTCGGACGGCTGGGCAGGCGACGCGTCCGGTGAGCTGAGCGGGCCGGGCGACCAGCACCATGCCGCCGGACCCGGCGACGCCCCCGGCCACTCGGACGGCCCGGCGGGTCACTCGGCGGAGGGCGCTGTCACCCTGCCCGGTGATCCGGGCTCCGCCTCGGGCGGCGGGGACGCCTCGCATCCCACGCCGTACCCCGAACGCACCGGCGACCGGCCGTCCGCTGAAGGCCCCCATGGCACCCTGCCGCCCGGAGCCTCCGACGACGGCGCGGGTGCCGAACCGGGCCCGTACGCCCTTCCGGCCGGGCCGCCCGCGGGCTTCGGCGCGGAGATCGCCCAGGCGGTGACCCCGATCGAGGGGTTCCAGGTGCCGGGCGGACCGTACGAGCCCGGCCCGCAGGTCGCGCACCCCGGGCAGCACGTCGCGCACCACGACCAGGGTGGCCCCTACGGCGGCCCGCCGCCCTCCCCGCAGAAGGGGACGTGGCCGGTGCCACCGCCGTCCCCCGAGGGCCCCTACGCCCCGCCGTCGCAGCCGCCCGGCCAGGCGCCGAACCACCTCCCGGGCCAGATCCCCGGCCAGTTCCCGGGCCTGCCTCCGGGCTACGCACCGTCCGGAACGTCCCCCGGGGACGCTCCGCCCGCCGCGCCGGACCCCGGCACGGCACCCTACGACGCGCCGCCCGCGAGCCCGTCCGAGACCGGCGACGCTCCGCGGGCGGCCTCCCCCGACACCGATTCAGGACAGATGCCAACGACCTCCCCTACAACCGGCTCCTCCACTCAGCCGAACGGCGAGACGCCGTTCGCGTTCACGCCGGTGACCCCGGCCAAGGCGGGCAGGCCCGCCCCTCCTCCCGGCTTCGGACCGGCCCCGGCCGCCCCCGGCGGCGCGCTGCCCGCGACGCTCGGGTCCACCACCCCTCCCGCCCAGGGCGGGAAGGTCAAGCGGATCCTGGTGATCGCCGGCGCGGCGGTCGTCGTGGGCGCGATCGGCACCGCGGCCTACTTCGCGTACGCGGGCGAGCCGGACAGCGGCCCGCCGCCCCGCACGGCGCCGACCGGCGCCGCTCCGTCCTCCGTCGCGCCGCAGCCGAGCACGGCGGCCGCCTCCACCATCCTGGACACGGAGCAGACCGACCCCCGGACCCTCAAGCCCGGCGAGGCGTTCCCCGACGAGAAGGTGACGCTGGACGGACGCACCTACCGCCGCGTCAAGATCGACGTGACCGACGACTGCGGCAAGGCGGCCACGGGCGCGTTCGCCACCGCCCTCACCGAACAGCAGTGCCGGCGGGTGCTCAGGGCCACGTACGTGGACGGCAAGCGCGACTACGCGATCACCGCGGGGATCGCGGTGCTGCCCAGCAAGGTGGCGGCGCTCACGGTGGACCGGGAGAAGAACCTCGGCGCCAACGTCTGGTTCCGCGGCCTGAACGGCACGCAGGCGAGCGGGGCCGACAAGGTGACGATCTCCGGCGGCTACGCGGCGGCGACGGTCTGGGGACGCTACATCGCCTTCAGCTACGCCACCTACGCCGACGGCCACATGCCGGACGCCAAGGACAAGGACCTCGGCCCGATAAGCGGCGCCTTCCGCGACCACATGACCAAGATCATCCAGAAGCGCGCCACCCGCTGAGCCCGGCTTCAGGCGGTCGGCGTACGCACCCGGCGCGTGGCGGCGGCGCGCCGGGCCAGCTCCCCGGGCTCCGGGTAGCGCACCTCCTCCAGCGTCAGCCCGTGCGCGGGCGCGACGTGCACCCCGGAGTCCCGTACGGCTCTCGCCAGCACCTCGCCGGGCCACCCGACGGGCCGCCTGCCCTCCCCCACGGTCAGCAGCGAGCCGACCAGCGCGCGGACCATCGAGTGGCAGAAGGCGTCGGCGACCACGGTGGCGAGCAGGATCCCGTCCTCGCCCCTGACCCAGTCGAGACGCTGCAACTCGCGGATCGTGGTCGCGCCCTCGCGCCTCCGGCAGAACGCGGCGAAGTCGTGCTCCCCCAGCAGGCGGGCGGCGGCGGCGTTCAGCAGGCCGACGTCGAGCGGGCGGGCGTACCAGAGCACCTCGCGCCGCCGCAGCGGGTCGACCCCGCCCGGCGCGTCGCCGACGCGGTAGCCGTACCGGCGGGACAGCGCGGAGAAACGGGCGTCGAAGCCCTCGGGTGCCACGCTGACGGCGTAAACCCGCACATCGGGGGGCAGGACACCGGCCAGCCGCCGCGTCAGCGTAGCGAGCAGCTCAGCGCCGCGCTCACGCCACGCCTCCTCCGGGTCCTCGGGGGCGGGCTCGCGCCCGGACGCGAACGCCACGGTCGCGGCGAGCGGCACGTCGACGTGCGCCACCTGTCCCCGCGCGTGGACGCCCGCGTCGGTGCGGCCCGCGACGGTCAGCGACGGCGCGGGGTCCAGACGCAGGATCCGGCCGAGCGCGTCCTCGATCTCCCCCTGCACGGTCCGCCGCCCCGGCTGCCGGGCCCATCCCGAGAAATCGGTGCCGTCGTAGCCGAGGTCCAGCCTCAGCCGTAGTTCTCGCTCCACGACATCCCTTGTACCGGTCCGGAAAACGAAGAACGGGCCCAGCGTCCCCCGGAAGGGAAACTGAGCCCGCTCACGGAGCCTGTGGGATCAGGCCTCGTCCTTCTTCTCAGCCTGCGCCGTCTCCTCCGACGACTCGGCGGCGGCCTCGGGAGCCTCGGCGGCCTCGTCCTGCGCCGCGGGCGTCTCCTCGGCTTCCGCCTCCACCGGAGCGGCGGCGGGCGCGGCCTGCGCGGCCGGAGCCGTACGGGTGGTCCGCACCGGGTTGAGCTGCTCGGTCACCAGCTCGATGACCGCCATGGGGGCGGCGTCGCCCTTGCGCGGGCCGAGCTTGGTGATCCGGGTGTAGCCACCGGGACGCTCGGCGAACGTCGGCGCGACCTCGGTGAAGAGGTGGTGGACGACGCCCTTGTCGCGGACGACCGTCAGCACCTGGCGACGGTTGTGGATGTCGCCCTTCTTCGCCTTGGTGATCAGCTTCTCGGCGAGCGGGCGGAGGCGCTTCGCCTTGGCCTCGGTGGTGCGCACCCGGCCGTTCTCGAACAGCGCGGTGGCGAGGTTCGCCAGGATCAGCCGCTCGTGGGCCGGGCTGCCGCCGAAGCGGGGGCCCTTGGTGGGCTTGGGCATTTCATGCTCCTCATGGATAACCCGCCCCGGCCGTGTCAGGTACCGGGGTCGGGCCGACCGGCGTGCCGGTCGTAACTGTCATCGCCGTTTCGTGCCGCCTCGCGGGGCGGCACGAAACGGTGGTGCCGCTGCTCGAAGACGAACGATCAGTACTGCTCGGTCTCGATGAATCCGCCGTCCTCGTCGTCGTACCCGCCGCCGGCCACGGCGGAGGGGTCGAACCCGGGCGGGGAGTCCTTGAGAGCGAGGCCCATCTCGTGCAGCTTCTGCTTGACCTCTTCGATCGACTTGGCGCCGAAGTTGCGGATGTCCAGCAGGTCCTGCTCGCTGCGGGCGACGAGCTCACCCACGGTGTGGATGCCCTCGCGCTTGAGGCAGTTGTAGGAGCGAACCGTGAGGTTGAGCTCCTCGATCGGCAGCGCCAGGTCGGCCGCCAGGGCGGCGTCCGTCGGCGACGGGCCGATGTCGATGCCCTCGGCCTCGACGTTGAGCTCGCGAGCCAGGCCGAACAGCTCGACCAGGGTCTTGCCGGCCGAGGCCACCGCGTCGCGGGGCTTCATGGACGGCTTGGTCTCGACGTCGAGGATCAGGCGGTCGAAGTCCGTGCGCTGCTCGACACGGGTGGCCTCGACCTTGTAGGTGACCTTGAGGACCGGGGAGTAGATCGAGTCGATCGGAATCCGCCCGATCTCCTGGCCCGGCTGCTTGTTCTGCGCGGCGGAGACATAGCCGCGACCGCGCTCGACGGTCAGCTCCATCTCCAGCTTCGCCTTGCCGTTCAGCGTGGCGATGTGCAGGTCGGGGTTGTGCACCTCGACGCCGGCCGGCGGCGCGATGTCGGCCGCGGTCACCTCACCGGGACCCTGCTTGCGCAGGTACATCACCACGGGCTCGTCGTGCTCGGAGGAGACGACCAGCGACTTGAGGTTCAGGATGATGTCGGTGACGTCTTCCTTGACCCCGGGCACGGTCGAGAACTCGTGCAGCACGCCCTCGATGCGGATGCTGGTGACGGCCGCCCCCGGGATGGAGGACAGCAGCGTGCGCCGCAGCGAGTTGCCGATGGTGTAGCCGAAGCCCGGCTCCAGCGGCTCGATGATGAACCTGGACCGGTGCTCCTCGAGCGACTCCTCCTGGAGGCTCGGGCGCTGTGCGATGAGCATGTGGTTACTCCTGACCGGGATCCCCCGTGTCGCTCCGAACGAGGGGTCCCTCGGTTACGGCGACGCCCGCTATTTGACGCCGCTCGCCTACAACCAATGATGCCGTACGGCCGGGAATGCGCCGGGCCGTACGGCGTCACGAGGTCGCCGGGCTCTGTTACTTCGAGTAGAGCTCGACGATGAGCTGCTCCTGGACCAGCGTGTCGATCTGCTGGCGGACCGGGAGCTGGTGCACGAGGACGCGCAGGTTCTCGGCGGAGGCGCCCAGCCAGGCCGGGACGGTCTTGTCGCCGGCGGTCGCGCGGGCCACCTCGTACGGGAGCAGGTTGCGCGACTTCTCGCGGACCTCGATGATGTCGTGCTCGCGCACGCGGTACGACGGGATGTCGACCTTCTTGCCGTTCACGAGGAAGTGGCCGTGGCGCACCTGCTGGCGGGCCGCGTCCCGCGACTCGGCGAAGCCGGCGCGGTAGACCACGTTGTCGAGACGGCTCTCCAGGATCTGGAGGAGGTTCTCACCCGTCTTGCCGGCCTTGCGGTTGGCTTCCTCGTAGTAGTTGTGGAACTGCTTCTCGAGGACGCCGTAGATCCGGCGGGTCTTCTGCTTCTCACGGAGCTGGAGCTGGTACTCCGACTCCTTGGGACGGCCGCGGCCGTGCTCACCCGGCGGGTACGGGCGGATCTCGATGGGGCACTTGGCGGACTCGCACTTCTTGCCCTTGAGGAAGAGCTTCGTCTTCTCACGACGGCAGAGCTTGCAGTCCGGACCCGTGTAACGAGCCATTTCTCTCTACTCTCCTGAGCTCAGACGCGGCGGCGCTTGGGCGGACGGCAGCCGTTGTGCGGGACCGGGGTCACGTCCTGGATGGACCCGACCTCGAGGCCGGTCGCCTGCAGCGAACGGATCGCGGTCTCACGGCCGGAACCGGGGCCCTTGACGAAGACGTCGACCTTCCGCATGCCGTGCTCCATGGCGCGGCGGGCGGCGTTCTCGGCCGCCATCTGCGCGGCGAACGGGGTGGACTTGCGGGAGCCCTTGAACCCGACGTGGCCGGCGCTGGCCCAGGAGATCACGTTCCCGTTCGGGTCGGTGATCGAAACGATCGTGTTGTTGAACGTGCTCTTGATGTGGGCGTGCCCGTGAGCGACGTTCTTCTTTTCCTTGCGGCGCACCTTCTTCGGTGCGCCCTGGCGGCTCTTCGGCGGCATTTAAGCGCTGTCTCCTGGAATGTGGCTGCTTGCCCCATCCCGTGGACCTTCCAACCGGTGTCACCGGCGAGATCCTCGGGCCGGGGCCTAAGGACTACTTCTTGCCGGGCTTCTTCTTGCCGGCGACGGTCTTCTTCTTGCCCTTGCGGGTGCGCGCGTTCGTCTGCGTCCGCTGACCGTGGACGGGCAGGCCCTTGCGGTGCCGGATGCCCTGGTAACAGCCGATCTCGATCTTGCGCCGGATGTCGGCCTGGACCTCGCGCCGGAGGTCACCCTCGATCTTGTAGTTCGCCTCGATGTAGTCACGCATCGGGATGATCTCGGCGTCCGTGAGCTGGTGGACGCGCAGATCGGGGCTGATTCCGGTCGCGTCAAGGATCTCCTTGGCGCGGGTGCGGCCGATTCCGAAAATGTAGGTGAGAGCGATCTCCAGCCGCTTGTCGCGGGGGAGGTCGACGCCAACCAGGCGAGCCATGGTCGGGCATTCTCCTTCGATGTGGCGGAGGTCTTACGCCTCGCTTCCCCTCCCATGCCCGGGCGAGGGCCCCGGCCTCCGACCGGGGGTCTCCCGCGTGGTACGGCTTTCGCCGCCTGCGCGGGTGCGAGACGCGACTACAGTGTTCGGCCCTCACGCGGGTCGAGCCCGTCACGTGGACGGACTCACCTGCGGGCCTGGTGGCGACGTGTCTGAGCGGAAACTCAGCCCTGGCGCTGCTTGTGGCGCAGGTTGTCGCAGATCACCATGACGCGACCGTGCCGGCGGATCACCTTGCACTTGTCGCAGATCTTCTTGACGCTCGGCTTGACCTTCATAGTCCTTATTCGTTCCGCATACGGGCCCGTCCACAGACGGAGGGGCCTACTTGTACCGGTAGACGATCCGCCCACGGCTGAGGTCGTAGGGGCTCAGTTCCACGACCACCCGGTCATCGGGAAGGATCCGGATGTAGTGCATCCGCATCCGCCCGCTGATGTGGGCCAGGACCTTGTGACCGTTGTCGAGCTGCACCCGGAACATCGCGTTCGGGAGCGACTCAATAACAGTGCCCTCAATCTCGATGGCGCCGTCTTTCTTGGCCATGGCCCTCGCGTTTCGCTGATCGGATCGTCAGAGGCTTCGGAACACTAAGCAGCCGCGACCTTCGGGCGCTTCCAGAGAGCGGCGACCAGCCAGGTCGCCTGAGCGCGAAAGGTCATAGTGAACCGACAAAGGAGTGTACGACAACCCGGGCCGAAATGCGAAACGACGGCAGGGGTCCCGACACAACCAGATCACAGCGTACCCCGGCGAGGGCGTGCGGCCAATGCCCGGCGGGACGCCGGGCGCGGCTCAGCGACGCCGCCGGGGCTTCGCGGCGACGCCGATGAGAGTGCCGGCGAGGAGGACGGTGCCCCACGGGCCCATGACCCAGAGCGGCCAGGGATAGACGAAGTGCCCTGAGGTGACCCCGATGGTCAGCCAGACCATCCAGTTCACGGCGGTGATCCCCGCCCAGCCGGCCCACGCCGCCTTCAGCGCGGTCCGCGCCTTGTCGTCACGCCGGGCGGGCAGGGGCCTGTCGCTCTCCGCCGCCGCGGCGGCGGGCAGGCGGTGCAGGTCGATCTCGGGCAGGTCGGCGGTCAGCGTGGCCAGTTCGCCGTACGTGCGGCTCCGGTAGAGCTGCTCAAGCCGATCGTTGAACTCCTCGACGCTGAGCCTGCCCTCGGCCACGTGCTCCCGCAGAGCCGCGGCGACCCGGTCCCGGTCGCCGTCCGAAGCCCGCATCTCGGGCGTAGCCGCCATCACCATCTCCCGGTCATCGGAACGTTACGCCCCATTATGGTTCACGCGCCGTCCCGGCGGGCCGATCAGGGAGTGGTGTCTCCGGTCTCTGGGGTAACCCCTGCCTCCGCCCGGGGGAACCGCGAGGCGCCGCCGTCCAGTGCGGTGAGCACGAGCGGGCCGTCCTCCGTCACCGCGACGCTGTGCTCGAAGTGGGCGGAGGGCCTGCCGTCGATGGTGACGACCGTCCAGTCGTCGTCGAGCACCCGGGTCCTGTCGGTGCCGAGGTTCACCATGGGCTCGATCGCGAAGCACATGCCCGCCTCGAACCTGGGACCGCGCCCGGGACGGCCGTGGTTGGCCACCCAGGGGTCCATGTGCATCTCCGTGCCGATCCCGTGCCCGCCGTACTCCTGGGGGATGCCGTAGCGGCCCTGGGAGCGCACGTAGCGCTCGACCTGGAAGCCGATGTCGGACAGGTGCCCGCCGACCCGCAGGGCGGCGATGCCGCGCCACATGGCCTCCTCGGTCACCCGCATGAGCTCGGTCAGCGCCGGGTCGACCGCACCGATCCCCACGGTGATCGCGGAGTCGCCGTGCCACCCGTCGAGGATCGCGCCGCAGTCGATGGAGATGATGTCGCCCTCGCGGAGCTTGCGGCGGTCGGTGGGGATGCCGTGGACGACCTCGTCGTTCACCGAGGCGCAGATCGTGGCGGGAAAGCCCTGGTAGCCCTTGAACGACGGGATCGCGCCCTCGTTCCGGATGGCCTCCTCGGCGACGACGTCGAGATCCAGCGGCGTCATGCCGGGCTGCACGGTCGTCCGCAGCAGCTCGAGCGTACGGGCGACGACCAGGCCGGCCGCCCGCATCTTCTCCACCTGCGCGGCGCTCTTGAGTTGAATGCCGTGTCTGTTCTTCTTGAACACGTAACGCACCCCCTCTCGAAATTGTCCCATATAAGCCTGAACGCCACCCCATGATGTGGGGTGGCGTTCCCGGCCGTGGTAACGACTCAGTCGGCGAACCGCCGCAGCGCCGACATCGCCCGTTGCGTGATCTCCTCGACCGGGCCTGTCGCGTCGACGCCCTGGAGGATGCCCTCGTCGGCGTAGAAGGAGATCAGTGGCGCCGTCTGCTCCTGGTAGACCTCCAGGCGCCGCCTGATGGTCTCCTCGCGGTCGTCGTCCCGCTGGAAGAGCTCGCCCCCGCAGGCGTCGCAGACGCCCTCCGCGGCGGGCGGGTCGAACACCAGGTGCCACACCTTCCCGCAGGAGCGGCAGGTGCGGCGGCCCGCCAGGCGCCGTACGACCTCGTCGTCCTCGACGACCAGGTTGAGGACGACGTCCAGCGTGGTGCCGAACTCCGCCAGCATCTTCTTGAGGACCTCGGCCTGGGGCACGTTGCGGGGGAAGCCGTCGAGGAGGAAGCCCTCCTTGGCGTCGTCCTCGGAGAGCCGGTCACGGACCATGGCGACCGTCACCTCGTCGGGGACGAGGTCGCCGCGGTCCATGTACTCCTTGGCGAGCCTGCCGAGCTCCGTGCCGCCGGAGACGTTGGCACGGAAGATGTCGCCTGTCGAGATTTTCGGGATCGACAGGTGCGATGCGATGAACTGGGCCTGCGTCCCCTTACCCGCTCCGGGGGGCCCTACCAGGACGACGCGCACTATCTCAGGAAGCCCTCGTAGTTGCGCTGCTGGAGCTGGCTCTCGATCTGCTTGACCGTGTCCAGACCCACACCAACCATGATCAGAATGCTGGTCCCTCCGAACGGGAAGTTCTGGCTCGCTCCGGCCACCGCCAGCGCGATGATCGGGATGAGCGAGATGACACCCAGATACGGAGCGCCGGCGGCCGTGAGCCGCGTGAGCACGTAGTTGAGGTACTCGGCGGTCGGCCGGCCCGGACGGATGCCCGGGATGAACCCACCGTACTTCTTCATGTTGTCAGCCACTTCCGGGGGGTTGAAAGTGATGGACACGTAGAAGTACGTGAAGAAGATGATCAGCAGGAAGAACACGGTCATGTAGATCGGGTGGTCGCCCCGCACCATGTTCTGGGCCAGCCACTCGATCACCGCGTTCGGCTGGCTGCTGTTGCCGAACAGCGTCACCAGGAGCTGCGGAAGGTACAGCAGCGACGAGGCGAAGATGACCGGGATGATGCCGGCCTGGTTCACCTTGAGCGGGATGTAGGTCGAGGTGCCGCCGTACATCCTGCGGCCGACCATGCGCTTGGCGTACTGCACCGGGATGCGGCGCTGCGCCTGCTCGATGAAGACGACGACGCCGATCATCACGACACCGACGACCATCACCACGACGAACTTGAACGGGCTGAGCCGGTAGATGTTGATCAGCTCGGACGGGAAGACGGCGATGACCTGAGTGAAGATCAGGATCGACATGCCGTTGCCGACGCCCCGGTCGGTCACGAGCTCGCCCAGCCACATGATCACCGCGGTACCGGCGGTCATCGTGATGACCATGGTCACGAGGGGGAAGATCTCCTGGCTGAGGAGGACCTGCTCCTTGCAGCTCGGGAAGAGCTGCCCGCTGCGGGCCAGCGCGATGAACGCGGTCGACTGCAGCACCGCGAGCCCGATGGTCAGGTACCGCGTGTACTGCGTGATCTTCGCGGTGCCCGCCTGGCCCTCCTTCTTCAGGGCCTCGAGCCGCGGGATGACCACGGTCAGCAGTTGCAGGATGATGCTGGCGGTGATGTAGGGCATGATGCCCAGTGCGAAGACTGAAAGTTTCAGCAGGGCTCCGCCGCTGAACAGCTGCACCATCCCGTAGATGTTGCCGGCGTCCCCTGCCTGGGCCTGGTCGAGACACAGGGCGACGTTCTGGGCGTTGACGCCCGGAGTGGGAAGCACCGAGCCCAGCCGGAACAGCGCGATGATGCCCAAAGTGAAGAGCAGCTTCTTGCGCAGGTCCGGCGTCCGGAAAGCCCGGGTAATCGCGGTCAGCACGGTCCCTCCTGCGCGCCTGTGACGCGGTAACGGTCGGCGATGGCCCGCGAGGCGTCCATCGACGAAACTTCTTGCCAAAGAGCTTGTTCGGCCACGGTCGGAGCCGTGTGCCAGGCGAACTCTAACGCACTACGGGCGCGGAGGCTCATAACGAACCTCCGCGCCTCGTGCAGCCTCATGCCTACAGCTCGGAAACCGAGCCACCGGCCGCGGCGATCTTCTCCTTCGCGCTGGCGGAGAAGGCGTGCGCCTGCACGTTCACCGCCACGGAGATGTCACCGGTGCCCAGCACCTTCACGGGCTGGTTCTTGCGAACCGCGCCCTTGGCCACCAGGTCGTCGAGCGTGACGTCGCCGCCCTGGGGGAACAGCTCCCCGAGCCTGTCCAGGTTGACGACCTGGTAGGTCGTCTTGAACAGGGAGTTGGAGAAGCCCTTCAGCTTCGGCAACCGCCGCTGGAGCGGAACCTGGCCACCCTCGAAGCCCGGCATCACGGAGGTGCGGGCCCTGGTGCCCTTGGTGCCGCGGCCGGCCGTCTTGCCCTTGGACGCCTCGCCGCGGCCCTTGCGGGTCTTGGCCTTGTTGGCGCCGGGGGCAGGACGAAGGTCGTGGATCTTGAGCGGAGCGTTCTCGGTCATGACTAGTCGACCTCCTCAACCTCGACGAGGTGCGACACCTTGGCGACCATGCCCCGGATCTCCGGGCGGTCCTCCTTGACGACGACGTCGCCGATTCGCTTCAGGCCCAGCGAACGCAGCGAGTCACGCTGGTTCTGCTGGCCACCGATCTTGGACCGGGTCTGAGTGATCCTCAGCCGTGCCATCGTCAGCTCACCGCCTTGGCGGCCGCCGCGGCCTCGGCGAGACCCTCCGCGCGGGCCTTGAGCATCGCCTTGGGGGCGACGTCCTCGATCGGCAGGCCACGGCGGGCGGCGATCTCCTCGGGCCTGCTGAGGCCCTTCAGAGCCGCCACGGTGGCGTGCACGATGTTGATCGGGTTGTCCGAGCCGAGCGACTTGGACAGCACGTCGTGGATCCCGGCGCACTCCAGGACCGCGCGCACCGGACCACCCGCGATGACACCCGTACCGGGCGAGGCCGGACGCAGGAGGACGACGCCGGCGGCGTCCTCGCCCTGCACCGGGTGCGGGATCGTGCCCTGGATCCGCGGGACCTTGAAGAAGTGCTTCTTGGCCTCTTCGACGCCCTTGGCGATCGCCGCGGGCACCTCCTTGGCCTTGCCGTAGCCGACCCCGACGAGGCCGTTGCCGTCGCCGACGATGACCAGCGCGGTGAAGCTGAAGCGCCGGCCGCCCTGGACGACCTTGGCCACACGGTTGATCTTTACGACGCGCTCGATGTACGAGACGCCCTTGTCTGCGGCGCCACCGCGGCGGTCATCACGACGGTCACGCCGCTCGCCACCGCCGCCGGCACCGCGACGCGGAGCTGCAGCCATCAGTGGTTCCTCTTCTCGTTGCTCTTGGGACGGGCCGCCGGTCGCGGCCTCCGGACCGGAGCCATCAGAACTCCAGCCCGCCTTCACGGGCGCTGTCCGCGAGAGCGGCGATACGCCCCGCGTAGCGGTTGCCACCGCGGTCGAACACGACGGCGGTGATCCCGGCGCTCTTGGCCCGCTGAGCGAGAAGCTCGCCGACCTTCTTCGCCTTCTCGGTCTTGTCACCCTCGGACCCGCGCAGCGAGACGTCCATGGTGGACGCGCTCACCAGCGTGTGGCCCTGGGTGTCGTCGACGATCTGCACGAACAGGTGACGCGTGGACCGGTTGACGACCAGACGCGGACGCTCGGTGGTGCCGAACACGTTCTTGCGGACGCGGTTGTGACGGCGGGCCCGGGAGACCGTGCGGGCGGCCGTGTGCTTGCCGAACGCAGTCTTTCCAGCCATGCCTACTTACCAGCCTTTCCGACCTTGCGGCGGACAACCTCGCCCTGGTAGCGCACGCCCTTGCCCTTGTACGGGTCCGGCTTGCGCAGCTTCCTGATGTTGGCGGCGACCTCGCCGACCTTCTGCTTGTCGATGCCGTCCACGTGGAACAGGGTCGGCCTCTCGACGCGGAAGGTGACGCCCTCGGGAGCGTCGATGATCACCGGGTGGCTGAAGCCAAGCGAGAACTCCAGCTGCGTCGGGCCCTTGGCCGCGACGCGATAACCGACGCCGACGATCTCCAGCGTCTTCGTGTAGCCCTGCGTGACACCCGCCACCATGTTGGCGATGAGCGTGCGGGACAGACCGTGCAGCGCCCGGACCCGGTTCTCGTCGTTCGGGCGGGAGACGGCGATGTTGCCGTCCTCACCGCGCGAGACCTCGATGGGCTCGGCGACCGTGTGCGTGAGCGTGCCCTTGGGTCCCTTGACCTGGACCGCCCGGCCGTCGATCGTGATGTCGACACCCGCCGGTACGGGGATGGGCAGCCGTCCGATTCGCGACATGCTGGGTTCCTCCCCTCGTTACCAGACGTAGGCGAGGACTTCCCCGCCCACTCCACGCTTGCTCGCCTGCCGGTCCGTCATGAGACCGCCGGACGTCGAGATGATCGCGACGCCCAGACCGCCCAGAACGCGGGGCAGGTTGTCCTTCTTTGCGTAGACCCGCAGACCGGGCTTCGACACCCGGCGCAGGCCGGCGATGGAGCGCTCGCGGGTGGGGCCGAACTTCAGCTCCATCACGAGGTTCTTGCCAACCTTCGCGTCCTCGACGCTCCAGCCCTGGATGTAGCCCTCCTGCTGGAGGATCTCCGCGATGTGTGCCTTGATCTTCGAGTAAGGCATGCTCACGGTGTCGTGATAGGCCGAGTTCGCGTTCCGCAGACGCGTCAGCATGTCTGCGATCGGGTCGGTCATCGTCATGGCCGGTGGCCTTCCTCACCGCGGTTTCCCCGATGGGACCTTCGGTGCGGTCGTGGGCGCTGTGGTCAGCGCCCGGTTGATAAGACTTCTGTACGGCTGGCCCGCGAGGGCTTACCAGCTGGACTTGGTGATGCCGGGCAGCTCGCCCCGGTGCGCCATCTCGCGGAAGCACACGCGGCAGAGCCCGAACTTGCGGTAGACAGCGCGGGGACGGCCGCAGCGCGAACACCGAGTGTACGCCCGGACCTCGAACTTCTGCTTGCGCGCTGCCTTGACCTTCAGCGACGTCTTCGCCATGATCAGGCCTCCTTGAAGGGGAAACCGAGGAGCTTCAGCAGCGCCCGGCCCTGCTCGTCGTTCTTCGCGGTGGTCACGACCGTGATGTCCATGCCCCGCTGCCGGTCCACCTTGTCCTGGTCGACCTCGTGGAACATGACCTGCTCCGTGAGACCGAAGGTGTAGTTGCCGTTGCCGTCGAACTGCTTCGGCGACAGGCCCCGGAAGTCCCGGATACGCGGCAGCGCCAGAGACAGCAGACGGTCGAGGAACTCCCACATGCGGTCGCCGCGCAGCGTGACGTGCGCGCCGATCGGCATGCCCTCGCGCAGCTTGAACTGCGCGATGGACTTGCGGGCGCGGGCGACGGCCGGCTTCTGGCCGGTGATCGCGGTCAGGTCGCGCACGGCGCCCTCGATGAGCTTCGAGTCGCGAGCGGCCTCGCCGACGCCCATGTTCACCTTGATCTTGGTGATCGTGGGCACCAGCATGATGTTCTCGATGCCGAACTCC
Organism: Microbispora triticiradicis; assembly: GCF_005864065.1. NCBI lineage: Bacteria > Bacillati > Actinomycetota > Actinomycetes > Streptosporangiales > Streptosporangiaceae > Microbispora > Microbispora triticiradicis. Next base: position 494,851 of record NZ_VANP01000003.1, read on the forward strand.
TCGCGCAGCTTCGCGATGATCTCTTCGCGGTAGCGCTGCTTGAGGCGCGGAACGGTGCGCTCTTCAGTCGTGGCGGTCATCAGCTGTCCTCACCCGTCGCCTCGGCGTCGCCCTTCGCGGCGGCCTTCTTCTCGGGCTTCTTCTCGTCATCCTTGAGCTTCTTGACGTTGCTCACGTGGATGGGAGCCTCCATGGTCTGCACGCCGCCTTCCTTGGCGCCGCGCGGTCCCTGGTTGGTGACCTTGGAGTGCTTTTTGATCATGTTGACGCCCTCGACCACCACGCGCTCCCTGTCGGGGTACGCGGCGATGATCCGGCCCTTGGCGCCCTTGTCCTTGCCGGCGATGACCTGGACGAGGTCGCCCTTCTTCACGTGCAGCTTCGGCATCACAGCACCTCCGGCGCGAGCGAGATGATGCGCATGAACTTCTTGTCGCGCAGTTCACGGCCCACCGGGCCGAAGATGCGGGTGCCCCGCGGGTCGCCGCTGTCCTTGATGATGACCGCGGCGTTCTCGTCGAAGCGGATGTAGGAGCCGTCGGGGCGGCGGCGCTCCTTCACGGTGCGCACCACGACAGCCTTGACAACGTCGCCTTTCTTAACGCCTCCGCCGGGAATGGCGTCCTTCACCGTGCCCACGATGATGTCGCCGATTCCCGCGTAGCGCCGACCCGAGCCGCCGAGCACGCGGATGCAGAGAATCTCCTTGGCACCCGTGTTGTCGGCGACCTTGAGCCGCGACTCCTGCTGGATCACGTCTACTCCTGTGTGTCGTGCCGGTTCTCACCCTGTGGTGAGCCTGGCCGAACCCGATGTGGTCTTTTTCCCCCGGCGACAGCCTGTGACCGCCGCCGCGGGCGGACCGGGCCGATGAACGGCCCCGCCCCTTGGACACCGTCGTGGGGGGTGGTCTCCCACCCCCCACGAGGCGCGTCTGTGTGTGTTACTTGGCCTTCTCGAGGATCTCCACGACCCGCCACCGCTTGGTGGCGGACAGCGGCCGGGTCTCCATCAGGAGGACGCGGTCGCCGACGCCGCAGACGTTCTGCTCGTCGTGGGCCTTGTACTTGGTCGTCCGACGGATGACCTTGCCGTACAGCGGGTGCTTGACGCGGTCCTCGACGGCGACGACGACGGTCTTGTCCATCTTGTCGCTGACGACCAGGCCCTCACGGGTCTTGCGGTAGTTCCGCGCCACGGTGGCGTCGGTGCTCGCGTCGGTGGTCTGGGTCTCGGTTGCTTCAGACATCGCTCGGCTCCTTCTCGACCGTGACGATGCCGAGCTCACGCTCGCGCATCACGGTGTAGATACGGGCGATCTCGCGGCGGACGGCGCGCAGCCGCCCGTGGCTCTCCAACTGCCCCGTCGCCGACTGGAAGCGGAGGTTGAACAGCTCCTCCTTGGCTTCCTTCAGCTTCTGGACCAGGACCTCCTGGTCCTCGACACGCAGCTCCGCGGCGGTCAGACCCTTAGCCATCACGCCTCACCCACTTCACGCTTGACGAAACGGCACTTCATGGGGAGCTTGTGCATCGCGCGCCGCATGGCCTCGCGGGCCACGGGCTCGGCGACGCCGGAAAGCTCGAACATGACACGGCCGGGCTTGACATTGGCGATCCACCACTCCGGAGAGCCCTTACCGGAACCCATGCGGGTCTCGGCCGGCTTCTTCGTGAGGGGGCGGTCCGGGAAGATGTTGATCCACACCTTGCCGCCACGGCGGATGTGCCGGGTCATGGCGATACGCGCGGCCTCGATCTGGCGGTTGGTCACATAGCTGTGCTCAAGCGCCTGGATGCCGAACTCGCCGAAGACGACCCTGGTGCCGCCCTTGGCGGCGCCGCTGCGGTCGGGCCGGTGCTGCTTGCGGTGCTTGACCCTGCGCGGGATCAGCATGGTCAGCTCCCTTCAGCACCCGGCTGCTCCGCCGGGCCGGTCTCGGGGGCGGCCTGCGCGGCCGCCTCGGTCCTGGGTGCGCGGTCGGGACGACCGGCACCGCCACGACGGGGACGGTCGCCGCCACCGCGACGGGGACGGTCGCCCGCGCCACCACGACGGTCGTCACGCTCACGACGCTGGCCCGCACGGGCGCCGGCCGCGGCCGCCTCCCGCTCGGAACGGCTGGTCGGAGCCTCGCCCTTGTAGATCCACACCTTCACGCCGATACGGCCGAAGGTGGTACGGGCCTCGTAGAAGCCGTAGTCGACGTCCGCGCGGAGCGTGTGCAGGGGCACGCGGCCCTCGCGGTAGAACTCCGAGCGGGACATCTCGGCGCCGCCCAGACGGCCGGCGCACTGCACCCGGATGCCCTTGGCGCCGCTCTTCATGGCGGACTGCATGGCCTTGCGCATGGCCCGGCGGAACGAGACGCGGCTGGACAGCTGCTCGGCCACGCCCTGCGCGACGAGCTGCGCGTCGATCTCGGGGTTCTTCACCTCGAGGATGTTCAGCTGGACCTGCTTCTTGGTCAGCTTCTCCAGGTCGCCGCGGATGCGGTCGGCCTCCGCGCCGCGGCGGCCGATGACGATGCCCGGCCGGGCGGTGTGGATGTCGACCTGGACGCGGTCGGTCGTGCGCTCGATCTCGACCTTGGAGATACCGGCCCGCTCCATGCCCTTCTGCAGCATGCGACGGATCGCCACGTCCTCGGCGACGTACGACTTGTACAGCTTGTCGGCGTACCACCGGCTCTTGAAGTCGGTCGTGATGCCGAGGCGGAACCCGTGCGGGTTAACCTTCTGGCCCACTAGCGGGTCCTTCCCTTCGGCTCGCGGGACTCCACGATCACGGTGATGTGGCTGGTCCGCTTGTTGATCCGATAGGCACGACCCTGGGCGCGCGGGCGGAAACGCTTGAGGGTCGGCCCCTCGTCGACCCACGCGCGGCTCACGAAGAGCGTCTCCCGGTCGAGCTTGAAGTTGTGCTCAGCGTTCGCGATCGCGCTCGAGAGCACCTTGTAGACGGTCTCGCTCGCCGACTGGGGAGCGAACTGCAGCACGGCCTGCGCCTCCGAAGCGGGCAGCCCGCGAATGAGGTCCACCACACGGCGGGCCTTCCGGGGCGTGTGGCGCGCGAACCGCGCCTGTGCCCTGGCTTCCATCGCTTTCTCCTCTAACTGCTGGCTTGAAGGCGCTTACCGCCGGCTGCGGCGGTCTTCCTTGACGTGGCTGCGGAACGTCCGCGTGGGGGCGAACTCACCGAGCTTGTGACCGATCATCGAGTCGGTGACGAACACCGGGACGTGCTTACGGCCGTCGTGCACGGCGATCGTGTGGCCGATCATGTCGGGCACGATCATGGAGCGCCGCGACCACGTCTTGATGACGTTCTTGGTGCCCTTCTCGTTCTGGGCGTCCACCTTCTTCTGCAGGTGGTCGTCCACGAAGGGACCCTTCTTAAGACTACGTGGCATATCGGCTGCTCCTACCGCTTCTTCCTCTTGCTCCGACGACGGATGATCAGCCGGTCGCTCGGCTTGTTCGGCTGGCGCGTGCGGCCCTCGGGCTTGCCCTTCGGGTTCACCGGGTGGCGACCACCGGAGGTCTTGCCCTCACCACCACCGTGCGGGTGGTCGACCGGGTTCATGGCGACACCGCGGACCGTGGGGCGCTTGCCCTTCCAGCGGTTGCGGCCGGCCTTACCGATGTTGATGTTGGACTGCTCGGCGTTGCCCACCTGGCCCACCGAGGCCCGGCACCGCACGTCGACCTGGCGCATTTCTCCGGACGGCATACGCAGCGTGGCGTACATGCCCTCCTTGGCGAGCAGCTGGATCTGCGCGCCGGCGCTGCGACCGAGCTTGGCGCCGCCACCGGGGCGAAGCTCCACCGCGTGGATGAAGGTACCGGTCGGGATGTTGCGCAGCGGCAGGCAGTTGCCCGGCTTGATGTCGGCCGTGGGGCCGTTCTCGACCTGGTCACCCTGCTTGAGGCCGGCCGGGGCGAGGATGTAGCGCTTCTCGCCGTCGGCGTAGTGCAGCAGCGCGATGCGGGAGGTGCGGTTCGGGTCGTACTCGATGTGCGCGACCTTGGCCGGGATCCCGTCCTTGTCGTGGCGGCGGAAGTCGATGATCCGGTAGGCGCGCTTGTGCCCGCCTCCCTGGTGCCGGGCGGTCACCCGGCCGTGGACGTTGCGGCCGCCCTTGCTGTGCAGTGGGGCAAGCAGCGACTTCTCCGGCGTGCTGCGCGTGATCTCGGCGAAGTCCGAGACGCTCGCGCCGCGCCGACCCGGAGTCGTCGGCTTGTACTTACGGATGCCCATCTTTTTCGTTCATCCTTCGTCGGTTCGTACCGGTCGGGGTCCGCCTCACGGCGGTCCCCCCGGTGCTCTCTTTCCCGGGGCCGGTCCCTCGCACGGTGGCGAGGGGCCCCTCTCCCCGCTGCGGCAGGTGCTAGCCGATCTGACCGAAGATGTCGATCCGCTCGCCCTCGGCCAGGCTCACGATCGCGCGCTTGGTGGTCGGGCGCTGGCCGTAGCCGTACTTGGTCCGCTTGCGCTTGCCCTGGCGGTTGATCGTGTTCACGCCGGTCACCTTGACGCCGAAGATCTGCTCAACGGCGATCTTCACCTGCGTCTTGTTGGCACCCTTGCGCACCAGGAACGTGTACTTGTTGTGCTCATCGATCAGGCCGTAGCTCTTCTCGGAGACGATCGGCTTGAGGATGATGTCACGCGGGTCGGCGATCTTCTGCATCAGGCCTCTTCCTTCCCGCTGTTCGCCAGACGCGCCACGACCTGGTCGTAGGCCTCACGGGTGAAGACCACGTCGTCGTGGCAGAGCACGTCGTAGGTGTTGAGCTGCCCCGAGTCCAGCAGGTGGACCTCGGGGGCGTTGCGCAGGCTGAGCCAGGTGAGCTCGTCGTTCTCGTCGACCACGACGAGAACGCTGCGGGCCTGCGTGATCTTCCGCAGCGCCTCCAGGGCGGCGCGGGTCCCGGGCGTGTCACCCGTGACCAGACCGCTCACCACGTGGACGCGGCCGCCGCCGGCGCGGTCGGACAGCGCGCCCTTCAGGGCCGCCGCCTTCATCTTCTTGGGCGTCCGCTGCTCGTACGAGCGCGGCTGCGGGCCGTGGACGACGCCGCCACCGGCGAACTGCGGAGCGCGGGTCGAACCCTGGCGCGCGCGGCCGGTGCCCTTCTGCCGGTACGGCTTCTTGCCGCCGCCGGAGACGTTGCCGCGGGTCTTGGTGGCGTGGGTGCCCTGCCGGCGCGCGGCGAGCTGGGCGACGACCACCTGGTGGATCAGCGGGACGTTGACCTTGGCGCCGAAGACCTCCTCGGGGAGGTCGACGGTCCCCGCCTTGGCGCCGCTGGCGTCGAGGACGTCGATGGTCGTGGTCACTTGGCAGCAACCCCCTTCTTGGCGGCGGTGCGGAGGAGAACCAGGCTGCCGTTGGCGCCGGGGATCGCACCCTTGATCAGGATGAGGCCCTTCTCGGCGTCCACGGCGTGCACCTTGAGGCTCTGGACCGTCGTGCGCACGTTGCCCATCCGGCCGGCCATGCGCAGGCCCTTGAAGACGCGGCCCGGGGTGGCGCATCCGCCGATGGAACCCGGGGAGCGGTGCTTGCGCTGGGTACCGTGCGAGGCGCCGAGACCGCGGAAGTTGTGGCGCTTCATGACACCGGCGAAGCCCTTGCCCTTGCTCTTGCCGGTGACGTCGACGTACTGCCCGGCCTCGAAGGCGTCGGCGAGGATCTCCTGGCCGAGCGTGTACTCGGAGGCGTCGTCGGTGCGGACCTCGGCGAAGTAGCGGCGCGGCGTGATGTCGTGCTTGCGGAGGTAGTCGCCCAGGGGCTTGTTGACCTTACGAGGGTCGATCTGCCCGTAGCCGAGCTGGACGGCGGAGTAGCCGTCCTTCTCCGGAGTGCGGACCCGGGTCACCACGCACGGACCGGCCTCGACGACGGTGACCGGGATCACCCGGTTCGTCTCGTCGAAGACCTGGGTCATGCCGAGCTTCTTGCCCAGGACGCCCTTGATCTGCTTAGCCATGTCAGTGCGTTCCTTAGAGCTTGATCGAGATGTCGACACCGGCGGGAAGGTCGAGACGCATGAGCGAGTCGACCGTCTTCGGCGTCGGGTCGATGATGTCAATCAGCCGCTTGTGCGTACGCATCTCAAAGTGCTCGCGGCTGTCCTTGTACTTGTGCGGCGACCGGATGACGCAGTACACGTTCTTCTCGGTCGGCAGCGGCACCGGGCCAGCGACCTTGGCGCCGGTCCGCGTCACCGTCTCGACGATCTTCTTGGCCGAGCTGTCGATGACCTCGTGGTCATACGCCTTGAGCCGGATGCGGATCTTCTGTCCCGCCATAATGGCCTCGGTGTCCTTCGCTGTCGTCCTATAAAGCTTCACGCGGCCTGGTGCCGCAGGTCGTTTCCACGCGACCGACGCCCCGGAATTTGTCCGGTGTTCCGTGATCTGGCAGTGGCTTCGGTCGAAGTGCGGCCGAAAGCACTGCGAGATCACGGTCTCGTCGTCCGTGGGGGGCCGTTTCCGGCCCCTCGTGGTGCGGCGGTCAGGCCCTCACGGGCCCGACCGCCACCCAGCGGTGCTACTACTTGATGATCTTCGTCACACGGCCGGCGCCGACGGTGCGGCCACCCTCGCGGATCGCGAACTTGAGGCCCTCCTCCATCGCGATCGGCTGGATGAGCTGGACGGTCATCTCGGTGTTGTCACCGGGCATGACCATCTCGGTGCCCTCCGGCAGGTTCACGACACCGGTCACGTCCGTGGTACGGAAGTAGAACTGCGGCCGGTAGTTGTTGAAGAACGGCGTGTGGCGGCCGCCCTCGTCCTTGGACAGGATGTAGACCTGCGCCTCGAACTCGGTGTGCGGGGTCGTCGTGCCCGGCTTGATGACACACTGGCCGCGCTCGACGTCCTCGCGCTTGATGCCACGGAGGAGCAGACCGACGTTGTCACCGGCCTGGCCCTCGTCGAGGAGCTTGCGGAACATCTCGACACCGGTGACGGTGGTCGTGGTGCTCTTCTCCTTGATGCCGATGATGTCGACGGTCTCGTTGACCTTGACGACACCGCGCTCGATACGACCGGTGACGACGGTGCCGCGACCGGTGATCGAGAACACGTCCTCGATCGGCATGAGGAACGGCTTGTCGGTGTCACGAACCGGCTCGGGGACGTTCTCGTCCACGGCGTTCATGAGCTCGATGATGGAGTCGCCCCACTTCTCGTCGCCCTCGAGGGCCTTGAGAGCGGACACGCGCACGACCGGCAGGTCGTCGCCCGGGAACTCCTGGGCGGACAGCAGCTCGCGGACCTCGAGCTCGACGAGCTCCAGGATCTCCTCGTCGTCGACCATGTCGGCCTTGTTGAGGGCCACGACGATGTAGGGAACGCCGACCTGGCGGGCCAGGAGGACGTGCTCCTTCGTCTGCGGCATCGGGCCGTCGGTCGCGGCGACCACCAGGATCGCGCCGTCCATCTGGGCGGCACCGGTGATCATGTTCTTCACGTAGTCGGCGTGACCGGGGCAGTCCACGTGGGCGTAGTGGCGCTTCTCGGTCTGGTACTCGACGTGCGCGATGGAGATGGTGATTCCGCGGGCCTTCTCCTCGGGCGCCTTGTCGATCTTGTCGAACGGGGTCGCCTCGTTGAGCTGCGGAAAACGGTCGTGAAGCACCTTGGTGATCGCCGCGGTCAGAGTGGTCTTGCCGTGGTCGATGTGCCCAATGGTGCCGATGTTCACGTGCGGCTTGTTCCGCTCGAACTTGGCCTTGGCCACTGGTCTGTCTCCTTAGAGATTCTGACTTGACTTGCGTCCTGCAACTCAGGCTGTGCGCGGCGGAGGGATCGCTCCCCCCACCGTGCACCGAGCGGAACTATTCGCCCCGAGCCTTCGCGACGATCTCCTTGGCGATGCCCGGGGGCACCTCCGAGTAGGAGTCGAACTGCATGCTGTAGCTCGCCCGCCCCTGGGTGCGGCTGCGCAGGTCGCCCACGTAGCCGAACATCTCAGACAGCGGCACAAGCGCCTTGATGACACGGGCGCCGGACCGTTCGTCCATCGCCTGGATCTGTCCGCGACGACCGTTGAGGTCGCCGATGACGTCTCCCATGTAGTCCTCGGGCGTGGTGACCTCGACGGCCATCATCGGCTCGAGGAGTACAGCGTCCGCCTTGCGCGCGGCCTCCTTGAAGGCCATCGAGCCGGCAATCTTGAACGCCATTTCCGACGAGTCGACCTCGTGGAAGGCGCCGTCCTGGAGCGTGACCTTCACGCCGACCATCGGGTAGCCGGCGAGCACGCCGAACTCGGCCGCCTCCTGCGCGCCCGCGTCCACCGACGGGATGTACTCCCGCGGGATGCGGCCACCGGTGACCTTGTTCTCGAACTCGTAGCCGTCGTTGCCCTCGCCCAGCGGCTCCAGGCTGATGATCACGCGAGCGAACTGGCCGGAACCACCGGTCTGCTTCTTGTGCGTGTACTCGACCTTCTCCACCTTGCGGCGGATGGTCTCGCGGTAGGCGACCTGCGGGCGGCCGACGTTCGCCTCGACCTTGAACTCGCGGCGCATCCGGTCGACGAGGATCTCCAGGTGGAGCTCGCCCATGCCCCAGATGACCGTCTGGCCGGTCTCCTCGTCCCGCCGGACCTGGAAGGACGGGTCCTCCTCGGCCAGCCGCTGGATCGCGGTGCCCAGCTTCTCCTGGTCGCCCTTGGTCTTGGGCTCGATCGCGACGTTGATGACCGGCGCGGGGAACGTCATCGACTCGAGGACGACCTGCTTGGCCGGGTCCGACAGAGTGTCGCCCGTGGTGGTGTCCTTCAGGCCCATGACGGCCACGATCTGACCAGCGGTCGCGGACGGGCGCTCCTCGCGCTTGTTCGCGTGCATCTGGTAGATCTTGCCGATCCGCTCCTTCTTGCCCTTGACCGAGTTCACCACGGTGGTGCCGGTCTCGAGGGTTCCGGAGTAGACGCGGATGTAGGTGAGCTTGCCCAGGTGCGGGTCGCTCATGATCTTGAACGCCAGCGCCGCGAAGGGCTCGCTCGGGTCTGCGTGACGCTCGACGATCTCCTCCTCGTTGCCCACCGCGTGGCCCTTGAAGGCCGGGATGTCGGTGGGGGCGGGGAGGTAGGCGACGATCGCGTCGAGCAGAGGCTGCACGCCCTTGTTCTTGAACGCGGTGCCACACAGGACCGGGTTGATCGCGCCGGAGACCGTGGCCCGGCGGATGGCCGCGACGAGCTGCTCCTCGGTGGGCTCGACGCCCTCCAGGAAGAGCTCCATGAGCTCGTCGTCGTTCTCGGCGACCGTCTCGACCAGCTTGTCGCGCCACTCACGGGCCGCGTCGGCGTGGTCGGCCGGGATGTCGACGGTGTCGTACATCTCGCCCTTGGCCGCCTCGGCGCTCCAGAGCAGGCCCTTCATCTTCACCAGGTCGATGACGCCCTTGAAGTCGGCCTCGACGCCCCAGGGAAGCTGGATGACCGCCGGGGTGGAGCCCAGACGGCTGATCATCATGTCGACGCAGCGGTGGAACTCCGCACCGACCCGGTCCATCTTGTTGACGAAGCAGATCCGGGGCACACCGTAGCGGTCGGCCTGACGCCACACCGTCTCGGACTGCGGCTCCACGCCGGCGACGCCGTCGAACACCGCGACGGCGCCGTCGAGAACACGCAGCGACCGCTCGACCTCGATGGTGAAGTCCACGTGTCCGGGCGTGTCGATGATGTTGATCGTGTGATCAAGCCAGCTGCAGGTGGTCGCGGCGGAGGTGATGGTGATGCCGCGCTCCTGCTCCTGCTCCATCCAGTCCATGGTGGCAGCGCCCTCATGGACTTCACCGATCTTGTAGTTGATGCCGGTGTAGAACAGGATGCGCTCAGTCGTCGTGGTCTTGCCCGCGTCGATATGGGCCATGATCCCGATGTTGCGGACCCTGGCCAGGTCAAGAGCGGTCGTGGTGGCCACTTCTTCGCGTCCTTAACTCGTCGTCGGTGCTCACTACCAGCGGTAGTGGGCGAAGGCCTTGTTGGACTCGGCCATCTTGTGCGTGTCCTCGCGCCGCTTGACGCTGGCGCCGAGGCCGTTGCTCGCGTCGAGAAGCTCGTTCATGAGCCGCTCGGTCATGGTCTTCTCGCGGCGCGCCCGGGAGTACTGGACGAGCCACCGCAGGGCCAGCGTGGTGCTGCGCGAGGCCTTCACCTCGACAGGCACCTGGTAGGTGGCGCCACCGACGCGGCGGCTCTTCACCTCGAGCGTCGGCCGGACGTTGTCGAGAGCGCGCTTCAGGGTGACGACCGGGTCGTTGCCGGTCTTGTCCTTGCAGCCCTCGAGGGCGCCGTAGACGATCGACTGCGCGAGGGAGCGCTTGCCGTCCAGGAGAACCTTGTTGATGAGCGCGGTGACCAGCGGCGAGTTGTGCACCGGGTCAGCGACCAGCTGGCGGCGGCCAGGGGAACCCTTGCGCGGCATGTCAGCTCTTCTCCTTCTTCGCGCCGTAACGGCTGCGGGCCTGCTTGCGGTTGCGGACGGCCTGGGTGTCCAGCGAACCGCGGATGATCTTGTAGCGAACACCCGGCAGGTCCTTCACACGACCACCACGCACGAGCACCATCGAGTGCTCCTGGAGGTTGTGACCCACCCCAGGGATGTAAGCCGTGACCTCGATGCCGTTGGTGAGCCGAACACGGGCCACCTTGCGCAGCGCCGAGTTGGGCTTCTTGGGGGTGGTCGTGTAAACGCGGGTGCAAACGCCGCGCCGCTGCGGGCTCCCCTTGAGGGCAGGAGTCTTGGTCTTGCTGACCTTGTCCTGCCGGCCCTTGCGGACCAACTGCTGAATGGTGGGCACCGCGTCTCCGTTTCGTGCCTAGCCGGTGATACGTCGTCCCGATCCTGGCGATGCCGCCCCTCACGGGTTTGCAGGTGCTGCCGGTGTCATGACCTGCGGATTTTTCATCCCCGCCGACCCACGCGCTCGGGCGTGTCGCGCTCTGCGCGCCCCACACCCGGACAGACCCGGTCGATCTGGAGGATTCACACGGCGCCCCCGCCCGCTTCCCACATGGGAGAACGGCTGTCAAGCGCACGCATGCGAGCCCACGAACCCATGGGCACGAAGGAAAAGACTACCCAGCGGTTCGCAAGTCGTCAAAACGACCGCCGCCGGATCGTCGGGTCCGTGTCATGGTTCCCGCCGCCTGCCTGGTGGCAGACAGCCAGAGGGCTCGGGATGAGTGTACTCGCCCACCACCCCTCCCCTCACCATTTCCGCCCTACCCCACGCCACCTGAGCGGGAAACACCGAGCGCCCCGACGAGCGAAGCGGGGAACACAGAACCGCCCGGAGAGCGGGTGCTCTCCGGGCGGTTCGGCGTTCGGGACTCAGCCGTCCGGGACTCAGCGGCCGTACTGGCCGAAGTCGTACTCCTCCAGCGGGACGGCCTCGCCGCTGCCGGAGCCGAAGGTGTAGTCCGCGGCGGAGCCGTCGTAGCCGCCGACCGTGTACATCGCGGCCTTGGCCTCCTCGGTGGGCTCCACCCGGATGTTGCGGTACTGGGGCATGCCCGTACCGGCCGGGATGAGCTTACCGATGATGACGTTCTCCTTGAGGCCGAGCAGCGAGTCCGACTTGGCGTGGATCGCCGCGTCGGTGAGGACTCGCGTCGTCTCCTGGAAGGACGCCGCCGACAGCCAGGACTCGGTGGCCAGCGAGGCCTTGGTGATGCCCATCAGGACCGGACGGCCGGAGGCCGGCTGGCCGCCCTCCGCCACGGTCTGCCGGTTCATCGCCTCGAAGCGCGGCCGCTCGACCAGCTCGCCGGGCAGCAGCTCGGTGTCGCCCGACTCGAGCACGTTCACGCGCTTGAGCATCTGCCGGACGATGACCTCGATGTGCTTGTCGTGGATCGACACACCCTGCGAGCGGTAGACCTGCTGCACCTCGTCCACGAGGTGGAGCTGGACGGCCCGCGGGCCGAGGATCCGCAGGACCTCGTTCGGGTTGCGCGCACCGGCGATCAGCAGTTGACCGACGTCCACGCGCTGTCCCTCGGAGACCAGCAGCCGCGACCGCATCGAGACCGGGTACGCGATCTCCTCGGAGCCGTCGTCCGGAGTGATGACGATCTTGCGGGTCTTGTCGGTCTCGTCGATCCGCACCCGGCCCGCGACCTCGCTGATCGGGGCGACACCCTTGGGGATGCGCGCCTCGAAGAGCTCCTGGACACGCGGCAGACCGTGGGTGATGTCCGCGCCCGCCACACCACCGGTGTGGAAGGTACGCATGGTCAGCTGGGTGCCGGGCTCACCGATCGACTGGGCCGCGATGATGCCGACGGCCTCGCCGACGTCCACGAGCTTGCCGGTGGCCAGCGAGCGGCCGTAGCAGGTCGCGCAGACACCGATCTTGGCCTCGCAGACCAGCGTGCTGCGGGTCCGGACCGTCTCGATGCCGGCGTTGACCAGCGCGGTGACGATGTCGTCGTTGATGTCGACACCCGCCGCGGCGACGAGCTTGCCGTCCACCTCGACGTCCTCGGCCAGGATGCGGCCGTGCACGTTGCTCTCGGCGTTCTCGGCCTTGACCAGGGCGCCCTGGGAGTCGCGCTCGCCCACGTGCAGCGGGACGGCGCGGTCGGTGCCGCAGTCGATCTCGCGGACGATGACGTCCTGGGCGACGTCGACGAGACGACGCGTCAGATAGCCGGAGTCGGCGGTCCGCAGGGCGGTGTCCGCCAGACCCTTCCGCTGGCCGTGGGTCGAGATGAAGTACTCCAGCACCGACAGGCCCTCGCGGAAGGAGGACTTGATCGGCCGCGGGATCGTCTCGCCCTTGGTGTTGGACACCAGGCCGCGGATGCCGGCGATCTGCCGCACCTGCATGCGGTTGCCGCGGGCGCCGGAGTTGACCATCATCCAGACCGGGTTGGTCGCCGGGAACGCGTTGACCATGTCGGTCTCGACGTCCGCCGTCGCGTGGGTCCAGATCTCGATGAGCTCCTGACGGCGCTCCTCGTCGGTGATCAGACCACGGTCGTACTCCCGCTGGACCTTGTCGGCGCGCCGCTCGTACGACTCCATGATGGCGGCCTTGTTCGGCGGCGCCACGACGTCCTCGATGGAGATCGTGACACCGGCGCGGGTCGCCCAGTGGAAGCCGGCGTCCTTCAGCGCGTCGAGCGCGTTGGCCACGTCCACCTTCGGGTACCGCTCGGCCAGCTCGTTGACGATCGCCGAGAGCTGCTTCTTGCCGACCTGGTAGTTCACGAAGGGGTAGTTGGCGGGCAGCGTCTGGTTGAACAGGCACCGGCCCAGCGTGGTCTCCAGCCGGATCGCGTCGCCGGCCTCCCAGCCCTCCGGGGCCTCCCAGCCGCGCGGCGGCGGGACGTCCTTGAGCCGCACCTGGATCTTGGCCTGGATGTCCAGCTCGTGCCGGTCGTGGGCCATGAGGGCCTCCGACACGGTGGTGAACACCCGGCCCTCGCCCTGGCCGCCCTCCTTCTCGGTGGTCAGCCAGTACAGACCGATGACCATGTCCTGGGTGGGCATCGTCACCGGCTTGCCGTCCGCCGGCTTGAGGATGTTGTTGGTGGACAGCATCAGGATCCGCGCCTCGGCCTGGGCCTCGGCCGACAGCGGCAGGTGCACCGCCATCTGGTCGCCGTCGAAGTCCGCGTTGAACGCGGTGCAGACGAGCGGGTGGATCTGGATGGCCTTGCCCTCGACCAGCTGCGGCTCGAAGGCCTGGATGCCCAGGCGGTGCAGCGTGGGCGCGCGGTTGAGCAGCACCGGGTGCTCGGTGATGACCTCTTCCAGCACGTCCCACACGACCGGCTTGGACCGCTCGACCATCCGCTTGGCGGACTTGATGTTCTGCGCGTGGTTGAGATCGACCAGGCGCTTCATCACGAACGGCTTGAACAGCTCCAGCGCCATCTGCTTGGGCAGGCCGCACTGGTGCAGCCTGAGCTGCGGGCCGACGACGATGACCGAACGGCCGGAGTAGTCGACGCGCTTGCCGAGCAGGTTCTGCCGGAAACGGCCCTGCTTGCCCTTCAGCATGTCGCTCAGGGACTTCAGCGGGCGGTTGCCGGGGCCGGTGACCGGACGGCCGCGGCGGCCGTTGTCGAACAGGGCGTCGACGGCCTCCTGGAGCATCCGCTTCTCGTTGTTCACGATGATCTCGGGCGCGCCGAGGTCGAGCAGACGCTTGAGCCGGTTGTTCCGGTTGATGACCCGGCGGTACAGGTCGTTCAGGTCCGAGGTGGCGAAGCGGCCACCGTCGAGCTGGACCATCGGCCGCAGGTCCGGCGGGATCACCGGGATGCAGTCGAGGACCATGCCGCTCGGCGAGTTGCGGGTGTTGAGGAACGCCGCGACGACCTTGAGCCGCTTGAGGGCGCGGGCCTTCTTCTGGCCCTTGCCGCTGCGGATGGTCTCCCGCAGGTTCTCCGCCTCGGCCTCCAGGTCGAAGCCGCCAAGCCGCTCCTGGATGGCCTGGGCGCCCATGCCACCGCGGAAGTAGCGGCCGAACCGGTCGCGCATCTCGCGGTAGAGCAGCTCGTCGCCCTCCAGGTCCTGGACCTTGAGGTTCTTGAAGCGGCTCCAGACCTCCTCCAGCCGGTCCAGCTCGCGCTGGGCCCGGTCGCGGAGCTGGCGCATCTCACGGTCGGCGCCCTCGCGCACCTTGCGGCGGGCGTCGCCCTTGGCGCCGGAGGCCTCCAGCTCGGCCAGGTCGGCCTCGAGCTTCTTCTGGCGGGCCTCGATGTCGGCGTCACGGCGCTGCTCGACGTGCTGCCGCTCGACGGAGATCTTCGCCTCCAGCGACGGCAGGTCGCGGTCACGCATCTCGTTGTCGACATGCGTGATCATGTAGGCCGCGAAGTAGATGACCTTCTCCAGGTCCTTCGGGGCCAGGTCGAGCAGGTAGCCGAGGCGCGACGGGACGCCCTTGAAGTACCAGATGTGGGTGACCGGGGCTGCCAGCTCGATGTGGCCCATCCGCTCACGGCGCACCTTGGCGCGCGTGACCTCGACGCCACAGCGCTCACAGATGATGCCCTTGAAGCGGACGCGCTTGTACTTACCGCAGTAGCACTCCCAGTCCCGGGTCGGACCGAAGATCTTCTCGCAGAAGAGCCCGTCCTTTTCCGGCTTGAGGGTGCGGTAGTTGATGGTCTCCGGCTTCTTCACCTCGCCGTGCGACCACTGCCTGATGTCGTCGGCGGTCGCGAGGCCGATGCGCAGCTCGTCGAAGAAGTTGACGTCGAGCACTAGATAATCCCCTTTTGAATCAGACCTCGTCGACGGTCATCGCGCCCTCGTGGGGACGCCGGGACAGGTCGATGCCAAGCTCTTCTGCCGCGCGGAAGACATCCTCGTCGGTGTCCCTCATCTCGATCGACATGCCGTCGCTCGAAAGGACCTCGACGTTCAGGCAGAGCGACTGCATCTCCTTGATGAGAACCTTGAAGGACTCGGGAATGCCCGCCTCTGGGATGTTCTCGCCCTTGACGATGGCCTCGTAGACCTTCACCCGGCCCAGGACGTCGTCGGACTTGATCGTCAGCAGCTCCTGCAGGGCGTACGCCGCGCCGTAGGCCTCGAGGGCCCACACCTCCATCTCGCCGAAGCGCTGGCCGCCGAACTGCGCCTTACCACCCAGCGGCTGCTGGGTGATCATCGAGTACGGGCCGGTCGAGCGAGCGTGGATCTTGTCGTCGACCAGGTGCAGCAGCTTGAGGATGTAGATGTAGCCGACCGAGATCGGGTGCGGGAACGGCTCGCCGGAGCGGCCGTCGAAGAGCCGGGCCTTGCCGTTCTCCCCAACCATGCGGGAGCCGTCCCGGTTGAGCAGTGTGCTGTCGAGCAGGCCGACGATCTCCTCCTCGTGGGCGCCGTCGAACACCGGCGTGGCGACCTTGGTCCAGGGCTCGACCCTGTCCATCTCCTTCTCGCGCAGGCGCTCGGCCCAGGCCTCCTCGATGCCGCTGACGTCCCATCCGCGGGCGGCGATCCACCCGAGATGGGTCTCCAGCACCTGGCCGACGTTCATCCGGCCGGGCACGCCCAGCGGGTTGAGGACGATGTCGACAGGGGTGCCGTCCTCCAGGAACGGCATGTCCTCCACCGGAAGGATCTTGGAGATGACACCCTTGTTGCCGTGGCGGCCGGCGAGCTTGTCGCCGTCGGTGATCTTGCGCTTCTGCGCCACGTACACGCGGACCAGCTCGTTCACGCCCGGGGGAAGCTCGTCGCCCTCCTCGCGGCTGAACACCCGGACGCCGATGACCTTGCCGGACTCGCCGTGCGGCACCTTCAGGGAGGTGTCGCGGACCTCGCGGGCCTTCTCACCGAAGATCGCGCGAAGCAGGCGCTCCTCGGGGGTCAGCTCCGTCTCACCCTTGGGGGTGACCTTCCCGACGAGGATGTCTCCGGTCACCACCTCGGCGCCGATGCGGATGATGCCCCGCTCGTCGAGGTCGGCAAGCGCGTCCTCCGAGGCGTTGGGGATGTCCCGCGTGATCTCCTCGGGGCCCAGCTTGGTGTCGCGGGCGTCGACCTCGTGCTCCTCGATGTGGATCGAGGAGAGCACGTCGTCCTGCACCAGGCGCTGGGACAGGATGATCGCGTCCTCGTAGTTGTGGCCCTCCCACGGCATGAACGCCACGAGCAGGTTCTTGCCGAGCGCCATCTCGCCGTTGTCGGTGCACGGGCCGTCCGCGATGACCTGGCCCTGCTCGACCCGGTCGCCCTCGGCCACGATCGGCTTCTGGTTGAAGCAGGTGCCCTGGTTCGACCGCTTGAACTTCGCGACCCGGTACGTCGTACGGGTGCCGTCGTCGTTCATCACGGTGACGTAGTCGGCGGAGACCTCCTCGACCACACCGGCCTTCTCGGCGCTGATGACGTCACCGGCGTCGGTGGCGGCGCGGTACTCCATGCCGGTGCCGACCAGCGGGGCCTCGCTCTTCAGCAGGGGCACCGACTGGCGCTGCATGTTCGAGCCCATGAGCGCGCGGTTCGCGTCGTCGTGCTCGAGGAACGGGATCATGGCGGTCGCGACCGACACCATCTGGCGCGGCGAGACGTCCATGTAGTCCACCTCGGACGGGTGGACGGCCTCGAACTCGCCGCCCTTGCGGCGGGCGAGCACCCGGGACTCGGCGAAGCTGCCGTCGGCGTTCAGGACCGTGTTGGCCTGGGCGACGACGTGCCGGTCCTCCTCGTCGGCGGTGAGGTAGTCGATCTCGTAGGTGACGCGGCCGTCCACCACCCGGCGGTACGGCGTCTCGACGAAGCCGAACGAGTTGACCCGCCCGAAGGACGACAGCGAGCCGATCAGACCGATGTTCGGGCCTTCCGGCGTCTCGATCGGGCACATGCGGCCGTAGTGCGAGGGATGCACGTCGCGGACCTCGAAGCCCGCCCGCTCACGGGACAGACCACCGGGACCGAGGGCCGACAGACGCCGCTTGTGCGTCAGGCCGGCCAGCGGGTTGGTCTGGTCCATGAACTGCGACAGCTGGGAGGTGCCGAAGAACTCCTTGATCGACGCCACGACCGGGCGGATGTTGATCAGGGTTTGCGGCGTGATCGCCTCGACGTCCTGGGTCGTCATGCGCTCGCGGACGACGCGCTCCATGCGGGCCAGGCCCAGCCGGACTTGGTTCTGGATGAGCTCGCCCACCGTGCGCAGACGGCGGTTGCCGAAGTGGTCGATGTCGTCGGTCTCGACGACGACCGACCCGTTCTCGCCCATCGTCTCCTCGCCGGCGTGCAGCCGGACGATGTACTCGATGGTCGCGACGATGTCCTCGTCGGTCAGCGTGCCCTGGGTGATGTCGGAGCCGACGCCCAGCTTCTTGTTGATCTTGTAGCGGCCGACCTTGGCGAGGTCGTAGCGCTTGTGGTTGAAGTACAGGTTCTCCAGCAGCGCCTGCGCCGACTCCTTGGTCGGCGGCTCGCCCGGCCGCAGCTTCCGGTAGATGTCGAGCAGCGCGTCGTCCTGGCCGGAGGTGTGGTCCTTCTCCAGGGTGGCCCGCATCGACTCGTACTGGCCGAAACGCTCCAGGATCTGGTCGCTGGTCCAGCCCAGCGCCTTCAGCAGCACGGTGACCGGCTGCTTGCGCTTGCGGTCGATGCGCACACCGACGCTGTCGCGCTTGTCGATCTCGAACTCGAGCCACGCGCCGCGCGACGGGATCACCCGGCAGCCGAACAGGTCCTTGTCGGAGGTCTTGTCCACAGAGCGGTCGAAGTAGACACCCGGCGACCGGACGAGCTGCGAGACCACCACGCGCTCGGTGCCGTTGATGATGAAGGTGCCCTTCGAGGTCATGAGCGGGAAGTCGCCCATGAACACCGTCTGGCTCTTGATCTCACCTGTGGTGTTATTGATGAACTCCGCCGTGACGAACATCGGGGCGGAGTAGGTCATGTCCTTGTCTTTGCACTCATCTACGGAGTACTTGGGCGGCTCGAACCTGTGATCCCGGAACGACAGGGACATGGTTCCGGAGAAGTCCTCGATGGGACTGATCTCCTCGAAGATCTCTTCGAGACCTGATTGGGTCGGAATGTCCTTGCGCCCGGCCTGGCGAGCCGCCTCGACCCGGCCCTTCCATCTCTCGTTCCCGAGCAACCAGTCGAACGACTCGGTCTGCAGGGCGAGAAGGTCGGGTACTTCGAGCGGCTCCTCGATTCGTGCGAACGACACGGTACGGGGACCGGCGGGTACGGCGGAGGCGTTGCGCGAGGCTGCCAACAGATGTCCTTCCGAGGGCTCGCGGACTGACTACACGCACGCCAGACGACCAAGATCAGAGGTTACTCAGAGAAGCGGTCGTCAAAGGGCAGCGCAAAGGGGCAGTGTAGCCGATCGGCATACACCTGTCCACTCCGCTCTCGCTCTGCGCTCCACGTTGCTGGCAGCATCACCCGTCCGCGCCGAAACGTCAAGCCCGAGAGCCGACATTTCGCCTAACCGACAGGGGTCACGCTGGGTTTTCCCGCCCTCGGGACCATAGCGAACGCCGGGGATCCAGTCCCTACCCGGGACCGGAGACGGGTAACGCTCAGTCACGCGAACGGCCTAACGCTGACCGTGGGTCTACGCTGCCGTGCCCTTGAATACCCATCTACAACCCTGGCTCAAACGCCTTCTTTGCTAACAATTTAGCCACGCGCTCAGGGGGCGGGCGTGTCCCCCAGAAGGGTGGACAGCCGGGAGGCCCGCCAGCCGTCGCCCTGCGTCACCATCACCAGACGCGCCCTGCCCTGGCTGACCTGCTGCTTCGGCTCTTCCTCGCCCCCGCCGGACCGTGTCGTGACCATGTTCACGAACAGCAGCACGCGGACCTCGTCGGGCGTCGCCGACTCCACGCCCGCGGCCGCCACGACGGTCTGCTGGACCGTCCGCCGCTCCCGCGCCTCCGGGCCCAGCGTCGCCGCGAGCGTGCGGTAGTGCTCGGCCAACTCCCCGGTCGCGTGGCCGCCCGCCCGCGCCATGTCCCGGTCGATCGTACGGTAGTCGTACGACAGCATGTCGGGGGCGTACGACCGGGCGGCAGCGAGGGCCTCGCGGGCGGCCGTGTCGGCGGCCTGGAGACGGCGCAGGTCGAGCAGCAGCCACACGGCGGCGACGGCCAGCCCCACGGCGACGAGCGCCGGCAGCACCCGAAGCAGGCGCCTCACTGCACCAGCTCCGCCCGGGAGACCAGCCACAGACCCGACGCCTTGGTCACGTCCATCCGCCAGCGGAAGAAGCGCTCCTCCGGCGCGGCCTTCCTGCCGTCCTCCCAGTGGATCACCGCGTCGGCGACGACCAGGACCTGCGCCGTACGCCGGTCTCCGGCGATGGAGGCGAGCGCGGACGCCCGCAGGACGCCCGTCTGGACGGCCTTGTTCTTCAGTGTGGCGGACCTCAGGGCCGCCTGACCCGCGGCGTAGCGCGCCCTCTCCGTGCCGGTGGAGGTGGCCAGCGCGCGTTTGATGTCGTCGTCGATGCGGTGGTGGTCGATCGTCATGAGGCTCACGGCGTGCGCCATGGCGGCCCGGACCGCCATCTGCCGGTCCTGCACGGCCGCCTCGGCCTCCGTACGGGCCCCGGCGAGGCGCTGGACCACCAGAGCCAGCACGACCGCGACGAGGACGAGCCCGACGGTCAGCGCGCGCCGCATCCCCGTCCACCTCCCCCAGCACCCGACCGTCTCGGCCTGATCACGTCGCGCCGGATCCTACGTCCCGACCATAGATCAACGGGCCCGCCCTGCCCATAGGGTCTGGATTCCGTAGGGGTCCGGGCACGCGAAAGGGGCGGTCCCATCCGGCACCTGGATGGACCCGCCCCTTCGGTGAAGCGTGAGAACTACTTGACCGTGACGGTCGCGCCGGCGCCCTCCAGGGCGGCCTTCGCCTTCTCGGCCTGCTCCTTGTTGACCTTGCCGTCGAAGACGGGCTTCGGAGCGCCGTCCACGAGGTCCTTGGCCTCCTTGAGGCCCAGGCTCGTCAGGGCCCGGATCTCCTTGATGACCTGGATCTTCTTGTCGCCGGCGGCCTCGAGGATGACGTCGAACTCGTCCTGCTCCTCGGCCTCCTCGGCGGCGGCACCGGCGCCACCGGCGGCCGGGGCGGCGGCGACGGCGACCGGGGCGGCGGCCTTGACGTCGAAGGTCTCCTCGAAGACCTTCACGAAGTCGGACAGCTCAAGGAGAGTCATCTCCTTGAAGGTCTCGAGCAGCTCGTCGGTGCTGAGCTTCGCCATGATGTTCCTCCAGTGGATCTAGCAGAAAACGTGTAAGGGGACCGCGGTGCGCGCTTCCCCCGCCCGCTGCGCGGACCTACTCGCCGGCCTCTTCGCGCTTGGCGCGCAGAGCCTCGGCCAGTCGAGCCATGGTGGTGGGCAGCGCGGCGAAGGTGGCGGCAGCCTGGGACTGCTTGGCCTTCAGCGCACCGGCCAGCTTCGCGAGGAGCACCTCACGGGACTCAAGGTCGGCAAGCTTGGTGATCTCGTCGGGGGTCATCGACTTGCCGTCGACGACGCCACCCTTGATCACCAGGAGGGGGTTGGCCTTGGCGAAGTCACGCAGCCCCTTGGCCGCCTCCACCACGTCGCCCTTGACGAACGCGATGGCGGTCGGGCCCTGGAACAGGTCGTCCAGAGCGGTGATCCCGGCGTTGTTGGCCGCGATCTTGGTCAGCGTGTTCTTCGCCACGGCGAACTTCGCATTCCCACCGAGAGAAACACGCAGCTGCTTGAGCTGCGCGACGGTGAGACCGCGGTATTCGGTCAGAACGGCGGCGCTGGATCCCTCGAACTCACTCTTGAGCTCGGAGATCGCGACGCTCTTCTCCGCCTTCGCCATGGGCCTCCTTCCAGATGTGCCGCCGGCGGAAGGCCCTTGGAAAACAGACAAGCCCCGGCGCAGGCGCACGGGGCTTGGGCAGACGTCACACGTCCTCAAGCGTCTCCACACCTACGCGGGCCGTCCACTCACGTGGATCCTTCAGTCATCGGGCTGCACGCCCGGTGACGACCGGCGGTCTTCGGCAGGAGACAGACTACGTTGTCAACCGTCAGGACGGCAAATCGGCGGTGGCGCGCTGCGGCAGCTCGCCCACCTGGTCGGCCGCCGGCGCCTTGATGGAGACCGGCTCGTTGAACGACTTGAACATCGCCGTGGCCTTGAACGCGCCGGCGTCCGGCTTGCCGCCGTTCAGCTCGACCTTCCGCGGCAGGCCCTGGGCGTCGATCCACGCGTCGAACTTGACGTCCTTGGCGCCGGCCAGCTCGCCGCGCAGCTGCGAGCGCTGGTCGTCGGACAGCTGCTTGACCGCCTCGTCCACCGGGAACGTGCCCGCGTAGTGGGTCGTGTCCACCCCGCCGACCTGCTCGCTGCCCACCGACTTGACGTCCTTGGACGCCGTGAGCAGCGCGGTGCTGGTCTTCAGGTCGAACTGCCGGGCCTGGGCGAGGTACTGGTCGACGTCCACGCCCGCCTGCGAGCCGAGCTGCTTCAGATCGAGCCTGATGTACGGCTTGGTCGCGCCCAGCAGGTTCTTGAGCATGTCGACCTTCACGTACGCCACTTCGCCGTCGACGATGACGCGCACGCCGCCGGGCAGGTTCTGGCCGTTGAACGACACCTGGCTCAGGTTGATGTCCGTGGCGACCTGCGGGCTCTTCTGGTAGAGCATCGTGCCCTGCACGAGCCCCGCCTGGGCGCCCTTGGCGTCGGTGACGTTCACCACGAGATCCGCGGCGTACGTGTTGACGTCGTCGGCCTTCTGCGCGCTCTGCTGCAGGACCTCGGACGCCGAGAGCGTGACGTTCTCGAGAGACGGAGTCGCGGTCGTCCCGCATCCCGCGACCGTGATCGCGGCAACCGCCCCCGCGGCCACTAGTAGTCGTCGCATTTTTCCATCCCTTTCTGGGTTCCCCCTTTACCTGCCCTTGACCCTATTCGCCTAACGCCCTCTGCGCGTCGCGCCTGTCGCAACCCTCATTACATGTGCACAAAACCTCCACATGCGCATGGACAGACAGAAGCCCCCGCCCGATGTCTCGGGCGGGGGCTTCCGTCAGGCTCGGCGGCCTGTCCGGCCGTCGTGGAACGGTCAGGCGTCGATCTCGGCGGTCATCGCCCGCGTCACGTTCGGGTCGACCGGGATGCCGGGGCCCATGGACGTGGTGAAGGTGACCTTCTTCAGGTAGCGGCCCTTGGCGGCCGACGGCTTGAGACGAAGCACCTCGTCCAGCGCGGCGGCGTAGTTCTCCACCAGCTGGCGGTCGTCGAAGGACGCCTTGCCGATGATGAAGTGCAGGTTCGCGTGCCGGTCGACGCGGAACTCGATCTTGCCGCCCTTGATGTCGGTCACGGCCTTGGCCACGGCGGGCGTCACGGTGCCGGTCTTGGGGTTCGGCATGAGGCCACGGGGGCCGAGCACGCGGCCCAGGCGGCCGACCTTGCCCATCATGTCCGGCGTCGCGACGACCGCGTCGAAGTCCAGACGGCCCTTCGACACCTCGTCGATCAGCTCGTCGGAGCCGACGATGTCGGCGCCCGCCGCGCGGGCCTCCTCGGCACGGTCACCGGTCGCGAAGACCAGGACCCGGGCGGTCTTGCCGGTGCCGTGCGGGAGGTTGACGGTGCCGCGGACCATCTGGTCGGCCTTGCGCGGGTCGACGCCCAGCCGCAGGGCCACCTCGACGGTGGCGTCGAACTTCGTGGTCGCGGTCTTCTTGGCCAGCCGCACACCGTCCAGCGGGGCGTACAGGGCCGCGCGGTCGACCTCGGCCGCCGCGTTCTTCCAGCTCTTGCTGCGCTTCACTTCATACTCCTAAGGAGATCGTGGTCCGGGCCGCGCATCGGCCCTCCCACAGCGTTTGATTGCCTCGCCTCCGGCAAGGCGGCTCGGGGCGCCCGCAGTCCGCTTCTTCCTTCGGTGCGTGCTCGCTCGTTCCTCGCTCCGCGCGCTCCTCAGTCCAGACGCGGCCGCGCCCCTCGCGGGCTACTCGGCGATGGTGATGCCCATGGAGCGGGCGGTGCCGGCGATGATCTTCTCGGCGGCCTCGACGTCGTTGGCGTTGAGGTCCTGCAACTTGGTCTCGGCGATCTGGCGAAGCTGCTCGCGGGTCAGCTTGCCCACCTTGTCCTTGTGCGGGTTCGCGCTGCCCTTCTGCAGACCGGCGGCCTTCTTGATCAGCTCGGGCGCCGGCGGCGTCTTCGTGATGAAGGTGAAGCTGCGGTCTTCGAAGATGGTGATCTCAACGGGGATGATGTTGCCCCGCTGGGACTCCGTCGCCGCGTTGTACTGCTTGACGAAGTCCATGATGTTGACGCCGTGCGGACCGAGCGCGGTACCGACCGGCGGCGCGGGGGTGGCCTGGCCAGCGGGAAGCTGGACCTTCACCAGGGCCGCGACTTTCTTCTTTGGAGGCATTAGTCCTTCTCCGGGTCCTTGGTCCTACAAAAGCCTCACGGCACGCCGGAACACGGCGTGCGTGAGGACGGCTATCGAGTCTACGCGAGCCGGTCAGATCTTCGAGACCTGGTTGAACGACAGCTCAACCGGGGTCTCCCGGCCGAAGATGGAGACGAGGACCTTGAGCTTCTGCGACTCGGCACTGATCTCGCTCACCGTGGCCGGCAGCGTGGCGAACGGCCCGTCCATGACGGTGACCGACTCGCCGACCTCGAAGTCGACGGTCGCGGTGGTCGTCTTGGCCGCGGCCTTCTTGACTTCCTCGGACGGCTCCGGGGCGAGCAGCTTGGCGACCTCGTCGAGGTTCAGCGGGCTCGGCTTGTTGGACAGCCCGACGAAGCCGGTCACACCGGGCGTGTTGCGCACGGCGGCCCAGGACTCGTCGGACAACTCCATCCGGACCAGCACATAGCCGGGAAGCACCCGCTCCTTGATCGGAGTCTTCTTGCCGCCCTTGAACTCGGTGATCGTGTGGGTCGGCACCTCGACCTGGAAGATGAAATCCTCCATGTTGAGGGACCCGATACGGCTCTCGATGTTCTGCTTCACGCGGTTCTCGTAACCGGCGTAGGAGTGGATGACGTACCACTCGCCGAACTGACCGCGAAGCTGGCGCTTGAACTCCTCGACCGGGTCGACATCGGGGAGGACGTCGCCGTCCTCGTCGACCTGCGCGGCGGCCTCGGCCGATTCTTCGCCGCCGTCACCGCCGTCAGAGTCGGCGGCCGTGGTCTCCTCGACCTCTTCTACGGCCTCGTCCTGCTCGGTGCCCCACTCGTCATGCTCGTCATGGGAGCGGTCGGCCGGCATCGGGGACTCGGACACGGGACTCTTCCTTCTTCGCTTGGTGTCGTGGACGTGCTACGACGTCTCGGGCCGGATCAGGATCCGCCGAAGACCCACAGCACAGCCTTACCCAGCACGGTGTCGATCCCGAAAACGAGCGCAACCATAATCACGACGAAGACCAGGACGACCACCGTGTAAGAGATCAGCTCAGTGCGCCTCGGCCAGATGACCTTACGCAACTCGGCGACGACCTGCCGGTAGAACAGAGCGGGCGAGGTACGCCTTGCCTTCTTCTCGCCGGTTGGCTTACCGGGCTTTCCAGCGGTCTCGCCGCGGGTGTCGATCGCCACAGTCCTCACCTGATCCGTCGTGTCCGTCGCAGCTTGCGGCGCGCTTTCACGCCATTGTTGCGCGGACCGCACTCCGCAGGGCACGAGGGACTCGAACCCCCAACCGCCGGTTTTGGAGACCGGTGCGCTACCAATTGCGCTAGTGCCCTAGGCCGTGCACCACGATACCCGAGAAACGCGATGACGCATCCGTCCGTTGCTCACGTGGCCCACTAGTCGGTGAAGTGTACGCGGGAATCACCACTCCGTCGAACCAGAACGCTCGCACGCCGTCCGGAGACGCCCCGGCAGCGCTCCGGTTCGGACCCAAAGTTACCGTGCGGACCCGCCCGCGGGCCGGATATGGATGCGAAACCGCGCGGCGCGTCTGGAACGATGGAGGCATGACCCGACCTCGCATCTCCGCACGCATATCCGCGATCTCCGAGTCCGCGACTCTGGCCGTGGACGCCAAGGCCAAGGCGATGAAGGCGGCCGGTCGGCCGGTCATCGGCTTCGGCGCCGGCGAGCCCGATTTCCCCACTCCCGGCTACATCGTCGAGGCGGCCGTCGAGGCGTGCCGGAACCCCAGGTTCCACAAGTACACGCCCGCCGGAGGCCTGCCCGAGCTCCGGCAGGCGATCGCCGACAAGACGCTGCGTGACAGCGGGTTCCGGGTCGAGGCCGCCCAGGTCCTGGTGACGAACGGCGGCAAGCAGGCGGTCTACGAGGCGTTCGCCACCCTGCTCGACCCCGGTGACGAGGTGCTGGTCGTGGCGCCGTACTGGACGACGTACCCGGAGGCGATCAAGCTCGCGGGCGGCGTCCAGGTCGACGTGGTCACCGACGAGACGACCGGTTACCTCGCTTCGGTCGAGCAGTTCGAGGAGAAGCTGACCGACCGTACGAAGGCGCTGCTGTTCGTGTCGCCGTCCAACCCGACGGGGGCCGTCTACTCCCCCGCCCAGGTCGAGGAGATCGGCCGCTGGGCGCTGGACAAGGGCCTGTGGGTCGTCACCGACGAGATCTACGAGCACCTGGTCTACGGCGGGACGGAGTTCTCCAGCATCGCCACCGCCGTGCCGGAGCTGCGCGACCGGGTCGTCGTGCTGAACGGCGTGGCCAAAACGTACGCGATGACCGGCTGGCGGGTGGGCTGGCTGATCGGCCCGTCCGACGTGGTCAAGGCGGCCACCAACCTGCAGTCCCACGCCACCTCGAACGTCTCCAACGTCGCGCAGGCCGCCGCGCTCGCCGCGGTCTCGGGCGACCTGTCGGCCGTCGCCGAGATGCGCACGGCCTTCGACCGGCGCCGCCAGACTATGGTCCGGATGCTCAACGAGATCCCCGGCGTGGTCTGCCCCGAGCCGTTCGGCGCGTTCTACGCGTACCCGTCGGTGAAGGCGCTGCTCGGCAAGGAGATCCGCGGCAGGCGCCCGGCGTCGTCGGCCGAGCTGGCCGAGCTCATCCTGGAGGAGGCCGAGGTCGCGCTGGTGCCGGGTGAGGCCTTCGGCACCCCGGGCTACTTCCGCCTCTCCTACGCCCTGGGCGACGACGACCTGGCCGAGGGCGTCAGCCGGCTGGCCAAGCTCCTGTCCGAGGCGCACTAGCACTTCGCCCACCCGGCACGAAGGCCCGGCCCCCACCACGCGGGACCGGGCCTTAGCCATGCCGGCGACAAGGCGAAACGACGGGTTGCGGCCGAACCGCCGTGGCCGCGTTCAGGACCAGAGGACGCAGATGGGCGCCGCGACGATCCTCTCGTCCATCTCGATGACACGCGGACCGGTGTGCAGCATGACACCGGCCACGAAGCGATCGCCCAGTTCGTCCCGCAACCACCGCAGGTGCTTCGCGTCGTCGTGACGCGGGGTGGCGGCGGCCTTCACCTCGATCCCGATCACTCGTCCCATGCCGAGCTCCAGGATGATGTCGACCTCGTGCCGTCCCTGGTCCTGCCGCAGATGGTAGATGTGGGGCCGGCTGTCGCAGACCGGCGCCTCCGCGCGCAACTGCTGAACCACGAAGGTGTCGAGCAACCGGCCGAGCAGATCGCCGTCGCGGAGGATCGCTCGTTCGTCCACCCGCAGCAGGGCCGCGACCAGTGCAGGGTCGACGAGGTAGCGCTTGGACCCGCGGATCAACCGCTTCAGGCGATTACTGAACCAGGCGGGAACCTTGTCGGCGACAAGGAGATCGCGGAGGAGGCGCTCATACGCCTCTCCCGTACGGGCGTTCACGGCGGCCGCGTCATAGAGCGTCTTGTCCGTGACCACACCGGCGGTGTTCAGAGCCAGCGCCTCCATGTAAGCCCGGAGGCGGACCGGGTCGCGTCGTCCGTCGAGTGTCTCGATGTCCCGCGTCAAGGTCTGCTCGATGTAGCTGTCCAGCCACCGGGCCCGCACCGAAGGCGGCATCCACTGAGCCTCGGGGAAGCCGCTGCGCAACGCCAGATCCACATAGTCGGCCAGATCGGGCGGCTGCGCCGGTGTGGCGAGTTCCCGCACCCGTCCCTGCGCGAGTAGATCGGCGAAAGCGGGTCTCCTCGTGTTGCGCTCAAGCTCCTTGACCGCGAGTCCCATCATGTCGATGCGGACCACCCGTCCCGTGCCGGGCCAGGTCCGGCCGCCGAAGTCGGACCATACGGAGCCTGTGAGGATGAATCGGCCCGGGCGGTGGTCGCCGTCCACCGCACGCTTCACCGCTCCGAGCACGTCCGGCACGATCTGCCACTCGTCCAGCAGGACCGGCTCCGCAAGCCGTCCCAGGGCCGCATCCGGATCGGCGAGGAAAGCGGCGTTCTCCCTGTCCCGGTCGAGCCGCACCACGGTTTTGACGTGACGGACGGCCGTGGTGGTCTTGCCCGTGGCCCGCGGGCCGACCAGCATGATCGCGGGTAGCGTCCGAAAGAGTTCGTCGATGATCGGATCCACCATGCGCGGGATGTAGGAATCACGGCTCACGCAGGCACATTACCAATTTGACCCAGCGCTTAGTACCAATCTCCCCCAGCTCTGAGTACAACTTGACCCACGTCATGGTGCGACGAAGACCCAGTCGGGGGCGGGCGACGCCTCCGGTTCGGAGAGCCGGCCGGAGGCGTGGCGGGGCGGAGTGTCAGCGGTCGAGAGCAACGCCGGCGGCGATCTTCCGCAGTTCCCGGTCGGCCGCGGCCCGGCCGAGCTTCGCCTCGTAGTCGGGGCTCATCATCACCTCGATCCCGACGCCGGGAGCGAGGGTCCACGTGATCGTCCGGGTGCCCCCGTCATTGATCTCGTCGCCGCCCTCCGACAGGCTGATCAGGTACGCCTTCTTGCCGTCGACGTCGATCGGCTTGGCGCCCTGCCCGGCGTAGCCTCTCAGCCGCTTCGCGAACAGGCTCGCCGCCGCCTTCCGGTAGACGATCATCTGGACGCTGTACACGCCGGGCTCAAGCCCCGGCTCCACCCAGCTCGTGGTGTAACTCTCGGTGCCGAACCCGTCCTTGCCTGACCACTTGCCCCATTCGAGGTCCTTGGGCAGGTAACCGACGTGGACGCCGCCGAGGGTCCGGCCGTCCCCGAGGTCGCCGAGGTCCTGCGGCGTCCACGAGGTCTGCGCGTCCGGCGCGGTGTCGGACGTCGAAACGACCGTCGTCGCGATGGTGATCATGATCGCCGCCCCGGCGGGCGCGGTGGTCCCGGGGGACGGCGTCTGCGCGATGACCGTCCCCTCCGGGGCGTCGCCGGTGACGACCTTCACGATCCGCACCGTGTATCCGGCGTCGTCCAGGAGGGTCATGACGTCCTCGGCGCTCTTGCCGACCACGTCGGGGACGACGCCCTCGGGTACGGCGACCGTGTCACCGGAGCCGGTCTCGACCGGGGCCGCCGTCTTCTTGGTGGTGATGCCGGCACCGGCCCCGCTCCCCGGGCCGGCGAGGCCGCCGGCGACCGGGTCGGTGCCGGGCTGGCCGGTCAGCGCCACGGGCACCCCCACCGCGACCGCCGCGGTGAGCACGGCGGCTCCCGCCGTACGAAACCGGACGGCTGCACGACGGCTGCGCCGCCGCACCGCCTGGCCCAGGGACGGCGGCGCGTGCACACCGGCGACGCGCGCGGCCATCGCGTCCCTCAGCGCCTCCTCGACGTTCATGCCGACACTCCTTCCAGGTTCTCCATTCGTGCCCGCACGCGGGCGAGGCCGCGGGCGGCCTGGCTCTTGACGGTGCCGACCGAGCAGCCGAGCAGCGCGGCGGTCTCGGCCTCCGACAGGTCCTCCCAGTAGCGGAGGACCAGTACGGCCCGCATCCGGGCCGGCAGTTGCCTGAGCTCGGCGACCAGCACGTCCCGCAGGCCGAGGTCGGGCGACTCGACCGGCGTCTCCGGCGGCTGGGCGAAGGTGATCTCCTTGATCACCCTGCGCCGCCTGGCCCTGCTGATCGCGCCGTTCACCACGACCCGCCGCGCGTACGCCTCCGGGTTGTCGTGACGTATGCGCGGCCAGTGGCGGTAGACCTTCTCCAGCGCGCTCTGGACCATGTCCTCGGCGTCGGTGGCGGAGGCGCCGCAGACGAGGATCGCGGTGCGCAGGAGGGCGGTGCTGCGCGCGGCCAGGAACTCGTCGAAGGCCGCCTCGTCTTCATCGGTCATGAGCTCCCCTTTCTCCCGTCCACAACGCGCGAGCCCGGCGGCGGGTTGAGAGCGGATACGGCAGGATATGGAGATGGCACGCCCACTCCAAACGCTCCCCAAGGCACACCTGCACCTGCACTTCACCGGCTCGATGCGGCACTCGACGCTCATCGAGCTCGCCCGGGATCAAGGCGTCCACCTGCCCGACGCGCTGGTGCAGGACTGGCCGCCGAAACTGCGGGCGACCGACGAGCGGGGCTGGTTCCGGTTCCAGCGGCTGTACGACATCGCGCGGTCCGTGCTGCGCCGCCCGGAGGACGTGTACCGGCTGCTGCGCGAGGCCGCCGAGGACGAGGCCAGGGAAGGCTCACGCTGGCTGGAGATCCAGGTCGACCCCTCCGGGTACGCGCAGCGTTTCGGCGGGCTGACCGAGACCCTGGAGCTGATGCTCGACGCGACGGAGAAGGCGGCGCGGGCGGCGGGGATCGGGATGGCGGTGATCGTGGCCGCCAACCGCACCCGGCACATGCTCGACGCCAGGACGCTGGCCCGGCTAGCGGTGCAGTACGAGGGCCGGGGCGTGGTGGGCTTCGGGCTGTCCAACGACGAGCGGCGGGGCCGGGCCAGGGACTTCGAGCACGCCTTCCGCATCGCCAGGCGCGGTGGCCTGCTCGCCGTACCGCACGGGGGCGAACTGCTGGGGGCGGCGAGCGTCGCCGAGTGCCTCGACGAGCTGGCCGCCGACCGGATCGGGCACGGGGTGCGCGCGGCCGAGTCGCCCCGGCTGATGGAACGGCTGGCCGACCGGCAGATCACCTGTGAGGTGTGCCCGCTGTCGAACGTCGGGCTGGGGGTCGCCGAGCGGCCCGAGGACGTGCCGCTGCGGCGGCTGTTCGAGGCGGGAGTGCCGATCGCGCTCGGCGCCGACGACCCGCTGCTGTTCGGCGCCCGGCTGCTGCCGCAGTACGAGCTCGCCAGGGAGGTGTACGGCTTCGCCGACGCGGAGGTCGCCGAGCTCGCCCGGCAGTCCATCCGATCGTCAGCCGCCCCCGAACCGGTCCGGAAGGAGCTCCTGGCCGAGATCGACGCCTGGCTCGCCGCTCCCGCCTGATCTCCCCCATCCGGCCCGAGGCATCAGCGCCGCAGCAGCAGTCGCAGCACGCGCATGGCCCGGGCACGGCGGGCGGAGTCGGCGGAGAAGAGGTAGACCACCGTGAGAGCGGCCGGCAGCGACAGGCCGGCGACGCCGATGGCGGTCAGCTGGGACAGGATCGTCATGGGTGGATCCCTTCGCGTAGGCGGCGTGCGCCGCGGGGACCGGCGGTCATCCCGCGGGCCGCACGGCGACAGCCGGCCGCCGGTGATCCGGCGGTGATCCCAGGGTGAAAGACGCCGGAGGCCCGTTGACGGTTACGGCCGATCTTTGACACCACCGGACGAAGTCGTACGCCCCCTGACAGGCGCCGTACGTCCTGCGGCGGTGGCGTCACGCGAAACGCCGTGTGTTGTGCGATGGTCTGGGATGCTCGGTCCACGATGTCCGAGAACTCGTCACCCACCTCCGGTGAGGAGGCGCTGGCCGCGCTGCGCGACCGGTTACAGGAGCTGTACCGGCGCCGAGGCAGGCCCAGCTACCGCAAGCTGGCCAGGCTGACCGGCCAGGCGCTCAGCCACACCACGGTCGGCATGGTGATCCACTGCCGGAAGCTGCCGCGGCTCGGCCAGCTCGAACTCGTCGTCGAGGCTCTGGACGGCGACCCGGAGGCGTACCAGGCCCTGTGGCTCGCCGCCGACGAAGCGGACTCGGCAGCGGCGGGCACGAGCGCCCCGGCGCGACTCGGAGGGCCGTACCGGCCGACCGGCACCGCATTCCCTCATACCGAAGCGATCGGCGGCGTGGCGTTCCATCCCGACGGCCGTCTCCTGGCCACGCGCACCGAGGGCAGGAACGCGACGGTGCGACTGTGGGACGTGGCCACCGGCAGTCCTCTCGGCGACCCCCTCACCACTCGCAACGGCTGGGTCCACGAGCTGGCCTTCCACCCGGACGGACACCTTCTCGCGGCCGCGGGCGACGCGGCGCTGCGCCTGTGGGACGTGACCACCGGCGAACCGGTCGGCGCCCCCCTGACCCTCCACTCCACGGGCCACCAGACGGTTGCTTTCCACCCCGGCGGCCGACTGATCGCCGTCGGCGGAGGCGACGACACCGTGCGGCTGTGGGACGTGGCCACCGGCAGACCCGCCGGCGACGTCCGTACGGGCCACAGACATCCGGTCTTCGCCATCCGGTCTCTGACCTTCCACCCGGAGGGCCGGCTGCTGGCGACCGCGGGCAACGACGCGACCGTACGGCTGTTCGATGTGATCACCGGCGAGCCGGTCGGCGGACCTCTGGTCGGGCACAAGAGCGAGGTCACCGGGGTGGTCTTCCATCCGGACGGTCATCTGCTCGTGTCCACCGGCAACGACGCGACCGTACGGCTGTGGGATGTGATGACGGGCGAACCGGTCTGCTCCCCGCTCATGGGACACATCGGCTTCGTCTCCGAACCGGCCCTCCACCCCGACGGCCGGCTGCTCGCCACAGCCGGGCTGGAGGACGGGGACGTGCGGCTGTGGGATGTGTCCGCTCACCGGCCGGTCGGCGAGCCCCTCTCCCACAGCGGCGCCGTCCGCGCGCTGGCCTTCCACCCCGACGGTCACCTGCTGGCCACCGGCGGCAACGACGCGACGCTGCGCCTGTGGCGGGGCGAGTCCACGCCCGAGCCGCACCTGTCACGCCGCCGCGCCGACCGGCTGCGCGCCCGGCTCACGGCCGTACGAGAGGATCGTGACCGGCTGGCGCGCGAGGTCGCCGCCTTGGGAGCCGCGCCGGGAGCGGAGCTCGACGGGCCGTCGCGGCAGGTGCAGCGCGGCGGCGGCCGATAGCCGGCCCCCTCCGCTGCTCCCCCGCGCGTTCCGCTTCAGCGGACGGAGGAGGCGATCCGTACGGCCTCGTCGCGGCCGGGGCCCTCAAGGCGCAGCCCGACCAGGCCGTGCTGCCAGATGAGCGTGGGCCCGGCCACCCGCTCCTCCCGGGCCCGGCCCTCCGCCGAGACGTACGACACCCCGTGGTTCCGGGAGATCCACCAGCCGCCGACCGCGCTCACCTGCTCCGGCCACGGCTCGCCCAGTTCCTTGTGCCAGACGACGGCCAGCGTCCCGTCGTACTCGTCGAGCCGGATGCCCGGCCACAGCAGCGTCACGACCCGGCCGCCGTCGGCCACGCGGACGTCGGCCGGTTCGCCCAGCGCGGACGGCACGGCGACGGGGAACCGCACGGCCCGCCGCGCCTCGGCCAGCGTGACCCGGCGCTCGCCGGGGAGCGGGCCGGGCAGTCCCGTCGGCAGCGGACCCGCGCCGCCGACGTGGATCTCCACCCCCGCGAACCGGAGCACCGACACCACCGCGGCCCGTCCCTGCGGGGTCGCGCCGAGCAGGGTCGCCACCAGCACCGCAACCAGGGCGGCCGCGAGGCGCGGCGACGGCCGCCTGAGCCACCGCCTGGGCCGCCACCCGGGCCTCCGACCGATCCGGCGAGCGGGCAGGATCGGCGCGTCGTCGTTCTCCAGCCGGGCCCGGACGGCGAGGGCCACGTCGGCCGGAGGCGGCCCGGAAGCGCCCAGGTGCTCTCCGAGCGCCCGCAGCCGCTCCTCCAGCGCCTCCACGGTCGTCTGCGCCGGCTCCGTCGTCTCAGGGCCGTCCAAGGCGTCGGGGGCGTCCGGCGTCTCCGGGGTGTCGGGGTCGCCGGGACGGCCGTCATCCGAGATGCTCACGGCCCACCTCCTCCCGCAGGCGTCGCAGGGCCCGGAACGTCCGCGACTTCACCGTGCCGAGCCGTACGCCGAGGACCTCGGCCGTCTCCGCCTCGGACAACTGCAGGAAGTACCGGCACACCACCGCTTCGCGTTCCCCGTCGGGCAACCGCCGCACCGCCTCGTACAGGCGGCTCCTGCCGTCCGCGCCCATCGCCGCGCTCTCCGGGTCGTCCGGCCCGTCCGGCTCGTACGGCTCCCGCTCCCGGCCCAGCCGTACGGCGAGGTCGGAGCGGCGGCCACGCGACCGGGTGAGGTCGTGGGTCACGTTGGCCACGATCCGCAGGAACCACGGGCGGAACGACGCGTCCCTGCGGAAGCTCCGCAGATGGCGGAACGCCTTGACGAACGCCTCCTGGACGACGTCCTCGGCCTCGTCGCCCGCGCCGAGCAGGCTCGCCGTACGGTGCGCGATCGTGCTGTAGCGGGTGACCAGCACCTCGTAGGCGCCGAGATCACCGGCCAGCGCGCGGGTAACAGCCTCGTCGTCGTCCATCGGGGGTAAATGTCGCTCGGGGGGCGTCGGGAAGGTGAAGACTATGGGGGGACGGATGATCCGTCCACGAACTACGGGGAAAAGACCGTCGAGAACCCCGAAGCGTGTCCCGGCCCACCCCTGCGCGAAGCGGATACCGGCCGATAGGACGGGCACTACACTTTCCACGATCGTCAGCGCTGCAAACGAGGATTCTATGTCTGGGTATGACCGAGTAGTCCAGCCGGCCGCCGGCGACGAGGCTCTGGAGAACCACCTCGGCGGCGACGAGGCCAAGAACTACCGGCAGTACGAGTTCGACATGGTCGCGCCGCACGTCGGGCGGTCGTTGCTGGAGATCGGTTCGGGGCTCGGGCACTTCGCGGAGCAGTTCCTGCCGCGTCTCGACCGGCTCGTGGTGAGCGACTTCGATCCCTACTGCGTGGAGCAGCTGCGGAAGCGGTTCGCCGACCGCGACGACGTGTCGGTGCTGCAGTTCGGTCTGCCGACGCGGATTCCGCTGGACGAACCGGTCGACACGGTCGTGATGATGAACGTCCTCGAACACATCGAGGAGGACGCCGAGGCGCTGCGGTCCCTGGCCAGGGTGACCGCCCCCGGCGGCCGGATCGTCATCTGGGTGCCGGGCTACATGCAGCTTTACGGGGACTTCGACCGCAAGGTGGGACACGTCACCCGCTACACCCCGGCCACGCTCCGCAAGACGGTCACCGACGCCGGCCTCGGCGTCGAGGTGCTCAAGCCGATCAACTTCCTCGGCGGCATCGCCTGGTGGGCGGCCGTACGGCGGGGCGGCGTGGGCTACCCCGACCCCCGGCTCGTCAAGATCTACGACCGGACCGTGGTGCCGGCGACCCGGTTCATCGAGCGGTTCGTCACCCCGCCGTTCGGCCAGACCGTGTTCTGCGTCGCCCGCGTCCCGCGATAAGTCGCACACGTCCTGAGGGAAGTCGGTCGCGTCTCGGAATCGACCGGCGAAATGCGACCAAGGACGTAGACCTGCACAATGGGTCCCCAATGAGTGAAACCAGGATCCTCGTCGTGGAGGACGAGCCGAACATCAGAGACATCGTGGAAGTCGCGCTCCGGTTCCACGGTTTCACGGTGACGGCCGTCGGCACCGGGGCGGCCGCGATCGACGAGGTCGGCAGGGACCAGCCCGACCTGGTCGTCCTCGACGTCATGCTGCCCGACATCGACGGCTTCGAGGTGTGCCGGCGGATCCGCGTGGACGGCGTCCACCCCCCGGTGATCTTCCTCACCGCCCGCGACGCGGTCGCCGACACCGTGCGCGGGCTGGGCCTCGGCGGGGACGACTACGTGACCAAGCCCTTCTCCGTCGAGGCGCTGGTCGCCCGGATCCGTGCGGTGCTGCGCCGTACGACCGTGCCCGCCGCGGCCGAGCGGGGACAGGGGCCGACCCTCCGGGTGGCCGACCTGGAGCTCGACGAGGCGCGGTGGGAGGTGCGCCGCGGCGGCGTGCCGGTGGACCTGTCGCCGACCGAGTTCCGCCTGCTGGCGTTCCTGATGGCCAACGCCGGGCTGGTGCTGACCAAGAGGCGCCTGCTGGAGGAGGTCTGGGGCTACGGCGGGAGCTCCCAGGTGCTCGAAACCTACATCTCCTACCTGCGGCGCAAGCTCGACCCGCTCGGGCCGCCGCTGATCCACACCCAGCGCGGCATCGGGTACGCGCTCCGCCCGCCCCAGGGTTCGTGATGTCGCTGCGGACGCGGCTGCTCGCCGGGCTGCTCGGCGTCAGCGCCGTCCTGCTCGTCGTGCTCTCCCTCGCCAGCGTCGTGGTCCTGCGCGGGCACCTGCGTACGCGCCTGGAGGGGCAGGTGCAGGCGGCGACGGTCACGGCGGCGCGGCGGGTGGTCGAGGACGACCCGCTGGCGCAGGCGCTCACCGGCTCCACCTACGCCGTCGCGGCCTATGACATGGCCGCCGGGAGGGCTCATCTGGTCAGCGGCGACGCCGCCAACGCCGCGGCGGTCCCGGGGCTGGCAGAGGCGCTGGGCAGGAGCCGGCTGCTGGCGTACGCGGCGCAGGGTGACACCTTCGACCTTGATCCCGGCGGGGAGAACGAGATGATCGCGGCGGCCGCGCTGTCCCGGAGCGGCCTGCGGCTGATGGTCGTCGCGGTGCCCCTGGACGCGGTCGACGACCCGGTGCGCCACCTTCTCGTCAGCGAACTGGCGACCGGCGGGGTGCTGATCCTGCTGCTGGCCGCCGGCGGGCGGCTGCTGATCGCCGGTGGTCTGGCTCCGCTGGGCAAGATGGCGCGCACCGCCCACCTGGTGGCCGAGGGAGGCGACCTGTCGGCCCGCATGCCCGAGGGGTCGTCGGAGGTGGGCAGGCTCGGCGCCGCGATCAACCTGATGCTCGACCGGATCGCGGACGCCTTCCGGGACCGCCAGGCGTCGGAGGACCGGGTGCGCCGCTTCGCCGCCGACGCCTCCCACGAGCTGCGCACCCCGCTGTCGACCATCTCCGGGTACGCCGAGCTGTACCGGGCAGGGGCGATCCCGTCCGGGGACCTTCCGAAGATCATGGGGAGGATCGAGGCCGAGGCCAACCGCATGGGCCGCCTCGTGGGCGAGATGCTGGAGCTCGCGCGGCTCGACCGCGGCGCGGCCCTGGCCCTCGCCGAGACCGACCTGGCGCAGCTGGCCCGGGAGGTCGCGGCCGACTCGGCCGCCCTCGACCCGGCGTACCCGGTGACCGTGGACGCTCCCTCCTCGCTGGTCGCGGTCGTGGACGAGGCCAGGATCCGCCAGGTGCTGGTGAACCTGCTCGGCAACGTGCGGGCGCACACCCCCGAGGACACCAAGGCCACCGTACGGATCCTGCGCGCCCCCGGCGCGGTGACGGTCCAGGTGTCGGACACCGGCCCCGGCATGAGCCCGGAGCAGGCCGAGCGCGCCTTCGACCGGTTCCAGCGGGGAGAGGACCACCTGTCGGGCGGCGCGGGGCTCGGCCTGTCGATCGTGAAGGCCATCGTGGAGGCGCACGGCGGCCGGTGCCGGATCATCTCCTCCCCCGGCGGAGGCACGGCCGTACATATCGGGCTCCCGGTGGTGCAAAAGGCTACTGGCGGGTAGTTAACGAGCACAGCTCGCTTCACCGCCGAGGAGGTCGACCATGACGACCGATTACGCCAGGGCCAGGGAGGTGGCCGAGCAGGCGCGCGAGACGGAGTGGACCCGCCCGAGCTTCGGCAGGCAGCTCTTTCTCGGGGACTTCCGGCTGGACTTGGTGCACCCCGCTCCCCGTCTGAGCGAGGAGGAGATCAAGAAGGGAGACCACTTCCTGCGCGTCCTGCGGACGTTCCTGCAGGAGAAGGTCGATTCCGCGCTCATCGAGCGCACCGCCGTGATCCCGGACGAGGTGATCAAGGGCCTGGCGGCCATCGGCGCGTTCGGGATGACCGTCGAGGAGGAGTACGGCGGGCTGGGGCTGAGCCACCTGTACTACTGCCGGGCGCTGGCCCTCGTGACCTCGTGCTCCCCCGCGCTGAGCGCGCTGCTCTCGGCGCACCAGTCCATCGGGGTGCCGCAGCCGCTGCGGTTGTTCGGCACCGAGGAGCAGAAGCGGCGCTTCCTGCCCAGATGCGCGCGCGGGGAGATCTCGGCGTTCCTGCTGACCGAGCCGGACGTCGGCTCCGACCCCGCCCGCCTGTCGACGACCGCCGTACGGGACGGCGACGACTATGTGATCAACGGGGTCAAACTGTGGACGACCAACGGCGTCGTGGCCGGCCTGCTGGTCGTGATGGCGCGGACCGGCGCCAAGATCTCCGCCTTCGTGGTCGAGGCCGACTCCCGTGGCATCACCGTCGAGCACCGCAACGCGTTCATGGGGCTGCGCGGCATCGAGAACGGCGTGACCCGCTTCCACCAGGTGCGCGTGCCCGCCGAGAACCTCATCGGCCGCGAGGGCCAGGGCCTGAAGATCGCCCTGACCACGCTGAACACCGGACGCCTCTCCCTGCCCGCCACCTGCGTCGGCGCGGCGAAGTGGGCTACCAAGATCGCCCGGGAGTGGGGCCGGGCGCGGGTCCAGTGGGGACGCCCCGTCGGCGAGCACGAGGCCGTCGCCCGGAAGGTCGCCTTCATCTCCGCCACCGCGTACGCGATGGAGTCGGTGGTCGACCTGGTCGGCCGGCTGGCCGACGACGAGCGCAACGACATCCGCATCGAGGCGGCGCTGGCCAAGCTCTACGGCTCGGAGATGGGCTGGCGGGTAATGGACGACCTGGTGCAGATGCGGGGCGGCCGCGGTTACGAGACCGCCGAGTCGCTGCACGCCCGCGGCGAGCGCGGCGTGCCGGTCGAGCAGATGCTGCGCGATCTGCGGATCAACCGCATCTTCGAGGGCTCGACCGAGATCATGCATCTGCTCATCGCCCGGGAGGCGGTGGACGCCCACCTGTCGGTCGCGGGCGAACTCATCGACCCGAAGTCCGACCTGCGGGCCAAGGGCCGGGCGGCCACCCGGGCCGGCGCCTTCTACGCCAAGTGGCTGCCGGGCCTGGTCACCGGCCCGGGCCAGAATCCCACGTCGTACGCGGAGTTCGGCCCGCTGGCCCGGCACCTGCGGTACGTCGAGCGGACCAGCCGCAAGCTGGCGAGATCGACGTTCTACGGGATGTCCCGGTGGCAGGGACGGCTGGAGCACCGGCAGGGGTTCCTGGCGCGGATCGTGGACATCGGCGCGGAGTTGCTCGCGATCACCGCGGTCTGCGTGCGCGCGCAGGAGGACTCAGCCGAGTTCGGGCTCAAGCCGTACGAACTGGCCGACACCTTCTGCCATCAGGCCCGGACGCGGGTCGAGGCGCTGTTCGACCGGCTGTGGGAGAACACCGACGCCGAGGACGTACGGCTGGCCCGGCGGGTGCTCGACGGCCGGTACACGTTCATGGAGGAGGGGATCGTAGACCCGTCGCTGGAAGGGCCGTGGATCGCCTCGCAGCGCACCGGACCGGCCACGTTCGACGACGTGCACCGCCGCATCGGCTGAGCCGCTCGGCCCGTCTGAACGACTTCGCCCGGAAACGGGACGGGCCCCGCCCCGCGACGCTGCGGGACGGGGCCGGGCCCGTGGAGCGGGGATGAGCCGGGTGGGCTCACACGTTGTAGCACCACATCCAGCCGTAGCCCGAGACGTAGCAGCGGTACCAGCCGTCACCGGGCTGCATCGCGTGCGCCGGGGCGGACAGGACGCCGAAGGTGGTGACGGCCACGGCCGTGGTGGCGAGGACGGCGGCGGCGCGCTTGATGGACTTCACTGGGATCACTCCTGGTGGACTGTGTCTCTCTGACGGATATGAGTAGACACGACCGGACTTGGGATGATCTGGGAGTCGACTTGGACTCCGCTTGTATGCCGGCGGCCCGCAATTGGTGATGACTAGGCGCGCGAAAAATCCTTTGTGCCCGGTTGCGCGGCCTTGTTAGGGTCACCGGCATGTGGATTCTCTACGGCGACCGCTGATCAGCCCACGCTGATCCGCTCAGCTTTCCGGCCCTGTCCATCCGACGCGGCGGCTGAGTGACGGCACCTCGGTGCCGCGTCTCGACGTACCAGGAGATCCCTTTATGCGTACTCGCGTGTCCGGCAGAAGCGGTGACGGCGGCAAGCAGAACCCGCGCACCCCGCAGCCCAGGCGTTCCTTCCCGCCCCCGCCGCGTCAGATCCCGGCGCCGCCCATGAGGCCCGTACGGCAGCCTCGGCGGCTCCCGAAGGCCAAGTAGGCCGTCCACACGTCGAAGGGCACTCCGGCCGGACCGGAGTGCCCTTCTTCGCGTCGCCCGGCGGTCGCCTCAGACCGAGACGAGCACCGATGGATCAACGGTGAGCTCCACCGGCATGCCGGGCCGGTGGGTCAGAGTCGCTCGATGATGGTGACGTTGGCCTGGCCGCCGCCCTCGCACATCGTCTGCAGGCCGTACCGGCCGCCGGTGCGCTCCAGTTCGTGCAGGAGCTTGGTCATGAGGATCGCGCCGGTGCCGCCGAGCGGGTGTCCCAGGGCGATCGCGCCGCCGTTGGGGTTGGTCCTGGCCGGGTCGGCGTCGATCTCCTTGAGCCAGGCCAGCGGCACCGGGGCGAAGGCCTCGTTGATCTCGATGACGTCCATGTCCCCGATCGACAGCCCGGCCCTGTCCAGCGCCTTACGGGTGGCCGGGATCGGGGCCGTCAGCATGTAGACGGGGTCGTCCCCGGCCAGCGCCAGGGTGACGATCCGGGCGCGCGGGACGAGTCCGTGCTCGCGCACCGCCCGCTCGGACGCGATGAGCAGCGCGCCGGAGCCGTCGGAGATCTGCGAGGAGGTGGCCGCGGTGATCCGGCCGCCCTCGCGCAGCGTCTTGAGCCCGGCCATCTTCTCCAGCGTCGTGTCGGGCCGCGGCCCCTCGTCGTCGGCCACGTCGCCGACCGGGGCGATCTGCTCCCTGAAGTGGCCGCCCGCGATCGCCTTGGCCGCCCGCTGGTGGCTCTCGTAGGCGTAGACCTCCAGGTCCTCCCGCGTGAGCCCCCACTTCTCGCACATCAGCTCGGCCCCGCGGAACTGGGAGATCTCCTGCGTGCCGTACCGCTCGACCCACTTGTCGCCGAACGGGAACGGCATGCCCTTCTCCAGGGCGGCCGTGATGCTCGACCCCATCGGGACGATCGACATCGACTCCACGCCGGCCGCCACGACCAGGTCCTGGGTGCCCGACAGCACGCCCTGCGCGGCGAAGTGGACGGCCTGCTGCGACGATCCGCACTGCCGGTCGATCGTGACCCCGGCCACCGTCTCCGGCAGTCCCGCGCTCAGCCAGGCGTTGCGCGCGATGTCCATGGACTGCGGGCCGAACTGCATCACGCAGCCCATGATCACGTCGTCGACGGCGGCGGGGTCGACCCCGGTGCGCTCGACCAGCGCGGAGAGCGTGTGCGCGGCGAGGTCGACCGGATGGACCGTGGAGAGCCCGCCCTTCTTCCTGCCGACCGGAGTGCGGACCGCCCCGACGATGTACGCCTCTGCCACAGTGCCTCCCGAGCAAAACCGAGCAATGTTCGGTTAGTGAGAGGTTACACCAGAGCTTTCGTCGGGGCAGGCGCGGTACGGGCAGGATTCAGGTGAGCAGGGTTCAGGCGAGCGGGGTTCCGGCATATCCCCCGGGCAGCACGTCGGCGGGCTCGGCGAGCTGGAAGCCCCGGCTGTCGGCGGCGATCCCCTGCAGCCGCTGCGCGATCTCCAGTGCCACCGCCGCCCGCCCGACGAGCGCGTCCCGCGCGACGGCGACCGCGTCGTAGCCGGACCCGGCACCGCCTTCCGCCACCCCGGTCTCCGCAGCACCGGTCTCTGCGGCGTCGCTCTCCAGGGCGTCCGGATCATCCACGTCCTCGGGACGCGCGGTCTCCGCGCCCGGCGCGACGGGAACCTCGTCGCCGGAGGCGACGGCGGCCGTGTCGTCGGCGTCCTCGGTGTCTCCCGTGCCTCCGGTCGCCTCGGCGGCGGGCCGCGTCTCCTCCGTACGGCCGGCCGGTGAGACTCTCGCGACGGCGATCTCGGTGAGGTACGGCCAGCGGGCCTGGGCGACGGGCGGGACGCGGTGGCCCTCCTCGATCGTGATCACCAGGTCGTCGTCCGCGTACACGTCGGCCACCCTGCCCCGGCGCACGGGGACGTGGACGACGCCGTCGACGAGTTCACCCTCCGGCCACCTGGCACCGTCCACGGCGTCCGCGTGGAGCAGCCCCGCCAGGACCGGCAGGACCTCCTCGGGTTCCGGTACGGCCGGCAGGTAGACCACCGGATCGCCACCGTCTTCCTCGGCGGGGTCGACCGGCTCGCCCTGGCAGACCGACCAGCCGCCCAGCCGGTACGCGATGCCCTCGGCCAGGCTCTTGTCGAAGAAGTCCACCGGCAGCGGGCCGTCGGCGGCGATCCGGCACGCCCAGAGCGGCTCCTCGCCGGGGACGCCGAGCTTGGCCAGGAGGTCCGGGCCGAGCTCGATCGGCGGCTGGACGCGTGAGCCGCCCGCGAGGACGTCGTCCCCGTCCGGCCTCGCCTCGGGATCGGCGAGCTGCGCTATCGCCAGCAGTGTCTTCGGGTCCGGCCGGGCGGGCAGCAGTGCCGTGGGGCCTGTGCGCAGCCGGCCGGGGAGCAGGAGATTCGACAACCAGCCCACAAGGCCCTCCTCATGATCGGTCGAAGAGACGATAGCCCTCCTGGGGCGTTCTCCACGACCCTTTCCGGCGGGCTGCCCGGTTCAGGACTTCGACTTCGCCAGGCGGGTGCCGGTCATCAGGGCGTAGACGATGACGTTGTCGGTGTAGTGACCGGTCGTGCGATTGTAGGAGCCGCCGCAGGTGATCAGCCTCAGCTCGGCGTCCGCGGCCTGGCCGTACACCCGGTTCGTCGGGAACGTCTGCTTGTCGGCCTGCTCGATGCCGCCCACGGTGAAGACCGCGATCGTTCCGTCCATGCGGAGGACCTCGATCGTGTCGCCGTACGCGAGCTCGTGCAGGCGGCTGAACACGGCGCTGCGCGAGACGGTGTCCTTGTGTCCGAGCATGACGGCCGGACCGGCCTCTCCCACGGTCGGGCCGCCCCGGTACCAGCCCACGAGGTTGTGGTTGTTGATCGGCGGGGTCTGGATCGCGCCGGCGCGGTCCAGACCGACCGAGCTGATCGGCGCGTTCACGCCGATCTTCCGGATGACAAGGCGCTTGGGCGTGGACGGCTGCAGCGCCGGGGCGGCCGGGAGCTTCGGCAACGGCGCCGGGGCGCCCGCGACCGCCTGTGTCAGCGGCTGCCCCACGCCGCCCGGCCCCACCGACGGAGCCAGGCCGTTCTGCGGAACCACCATCTTCAGCGACGTACGGCTCGACGGGGCGTACTCGTCCGGGTGGTTCACCATGATCACCACGCCCACGAGCACGGTGACCAGCCCCACGATGGCCGCCGTGATCAGCACGCGGCGGGCCGTCTGCGCGGCGCCGCCCGTGGGCGGCTCCTGCCGCGGCTGCGGCTGCTGCTGTACGGGCTGCATCTGGGGGGGCAGCACGACCGGCTGGAAGACGGGCTGGCCGTAGGCCGGCTGCGGGTACCCCTGACCGCCCGGCCCGGGAGGCATGCCGTACGGCTGGCCCGGCGGGTACTGTCCAGGTGGCGGGGTCGTCATGGCACCGTCCTACTGCCGCGCCGGCCTGCGCCGGGTCCGGAGCACGAGCCCGCCGCCCGCC
Organism: Microbispora triticiradicis; assembly: GCF_005864065.1. NCBI lineage: Bacteria > Bacillati > Actinomycetota > Actinomycetes > Streptosporangiales > Streptosporangiaceae > Microbispora > Microbispora triticiradicis. The sequence continues at coordinate 538,139 of NZ_VANP01000003.1, forward strand.
GCCGCCAGCATCAGCGCGGTGCCGGTGAGCACGAACAGGCGCGCGTCGGGGCCGGCGTCTCCTCCGCCGCCGGTGGCGGCACCGCCCGCGGGCGTGTGGGGAACCTGCTCCTGCCTGGTCGTCGCCTTGTCGGTCGCGGTGTTCGCGGTGACCGTCTCGTACACGGTGCGGGTACCGCGCGGCGTGGGCGTCGCGCTCGGCGTGGCGGAGGGGCTGGGAGTGGGGGTCGCGCTGGAGGAGGCCGTCACCGCGATCGTCGCCGACGCGGGCGTCGTGTTGGTGCCCGACGCCGCGATCGCACACGTGTAGAGCAGGGTGGGCGTCGTCGTGACGGTGCCCGTCGCGGCGGGCGCGAGCATGTTGATCGTGAAGTTCTTCGCCGTGAGGGCGACGGACGTGGCCCCGGTGGACGGGGTGACGGTCAGCGTCGCCACCGGCAGCGGGGGCATCGACCCCTGGGCCGCCACGTTCGCGGTCACCGAGTTGGTCGGCGAGGGCGTGGAGACGCCCGCGGTCGCCGTGGCGGGCAGCACCGTGGCCGCCACGCTGGGCTGCAGCTGAATCGACGCGCCGCTCTCGATCGCCACCGGCGCCGGGAACGGCGACTGCGCGACCGCCGCGATGCTCAAAGTCGCGGTGTACTGCGTGCCGGTCGCCGCGGTGTTCGCCGTGAGCGACACGGTGAAGTCATGGTTGACGGGCGTGGCCCCGGTGGCGGATGGGGTGCAGGTGTAGCTGACGGTCTTCACGTCGGCCTGCGCGCCGAGCGCGGTCAGGCCGAGGAGGACGCCCGCGCTGACTACTCCGGCCGCGGCGGCCCTCCCGGCGACACGGCCCCGCGCCTTGGACTTCAGCACTGACTTCTCTCCCCTACTTGTGCTCAGGATGAACAGGCGTACCAGCATTCCAGAGTACGGTCACGACAGGGTAGAGATTTTACGGACAAAAGCCCCATCGTCGCCGCCGATTCCCCAAACCTGGTCATGTTTTCGTCATATCCGCGTCACGCCACGCTACCGCCCGCCGTACGGACGCGCGCCCGGGCCGAGCCGGCGGAGCAGCAGGCCTCCGGCCGCGGAGGCGGCCATCAGCAGCAGGCCGGTCAGCACGACGACCCGGGCGTCCGGGCCCGCGTCTCCGCCCGCGCCCGTCTGCGCGCCGCCGACCGGGGTCGTCCTGACCTGCGCGGTCACCGTGTGGGAGACGGTCGTGGTGGCCCTGGCCGTGGCGGTGTGCGTGACCGTCGCCGTCGCGGTCGCCGTCGTCGTGGTGGTCTCGGTCGGGCTGGGCGTCGTGGTCGTGTCGTCGTCATCGGTGTCCGACGGGCTCGGCGACGCGGACGAAGAGGCGGAGGGCGACGCCGAGGCGGCGACGGTGAGCGCGAGCGAGGCCCCGGTCGCGGAGGCCGGCAGGGTGCACGTGTAGAGCGCCGCTCCCGTGCCGGTCCCCGACGGCAGCAGCCGCAGCGTGAAGTCGCCGGCCTCCACCCCGACGACCCCGGTGGCCGTCGGGGTCAGCGTGACGACCAGATCGGGGATCGGCGACAGGGTGGCCTGCGCCGCCACAGGCGTCTCGGCCGTCACTCTGGCCGAAGGGCTCAGCGTGCGGCCGCCTTCCGCGGCGAGGGACCCCGTCGCCGGATCCGACTCGTCCGGGGACGGCGTCGTGTCGGTGCCTCCCGGCGGATCCGTGTCACCGGCGGGCGGACTCGGGCTCGGAGTCGCGCTGGGACTGACGCTGGGACTGACGCTGGGGCTCACACTGGCACTGGCACTCGCACTGGGACTCGCGCTGGCGCTGGGACTCGTACTTGCGCTGGGGGACGGCGAGGGGGACCCGCTCACCACGGGGATGCCGGTCACCTTCATCACGCCCTCCGCGGCCACGGCGTCGCCGGACGCGACGGCCGTCGGCGCGAGCATCGGCGTCTGCCCCTCGGCCGTCGTGGCGGGGGCCATCCGCCAGGTGACCGGGACGTTGCCGCCCACCGTCGGACTGTCGGGCCCGAGCAGGGTCACGCTCACCGGGTAGGTCCCCTGGCCGCCGCCCATCGCGGTGCAGGAGTAGAGGACGGTCTTGGTCTCGCTCGCCGCGAGCACCGGCCACGTCATCAGTGCGAACGCCGCCGTCGCTCCCACCGCCACCCGCGCCGCGATTCGTCGCCGGCCACTCCGCTGCCGGACGCTCGGGTCGGCCACGCCGTCTCTCCCGCCACCTCAGTCGCGTACAGGTTGGCCATCAGTCTTCCAGGAGTTGACCACCGCCATAACCACATGCAGCGGGAAGTCAGGAAATTCTCAGGGAACCCTCACGGACTTCCGGCGGTAAGCAGGACGGAGGTTGACTGAGATGAGACGACTGATCATGGCACTCGCCGCGCTGGCGGCGGTCCTGGTGACGGCGCCGCCCGCACACGCCCGCGCGGGGTTCTGGGCCGTCACCGAACTCGATCCGCTGCCCGCGACGCTGCGGCCCGGTGTGTCCTACACGGTCGGCTACTGGGTGCTGCAGCACGGCACGCATCCGTACGACGACAACGGCGCGCTCGGGCCGACCGGCCTGCTGCTGACGGGAGAGGACGGCACGAGCCTGAGCTTCGGCGGGACGCCGTTGCCGGATCCCGCCCACTATGCGACGACGATCACGGTGCCGGCCGGGCGGTGGCGGGTGCAGGGCGTACAGGGCAAGTTCGCGCCCTACGAGGTGGGGACGCTCACCGTGCCGGGGACGCTGAAGCCGGCCCCGCCGCAGTACGCGATGCAGGCCGGAGCGGAGATCACGGACTACTGGGGCCGGGTGAAACCGCCGGGGTTCCCCTGGAAGGCGGCGACCGTGATCCCCGCCCGTGCGCCGTTCGCCACCCCGCCGGGTTCCTCGCCCGAGCAGCAGGCCGGGCAGGCGACCGCGCAGGCCGCCGGGCAGGCAGGACTCGCGCCGCCGTCCTCACAACCCGCGGCGATGCGGGCGAGCGGAGCCGCAGCCGCGGACGACGGCGGCTCGCCGCCCTGGCGGCAGCCGTACGCGCTGGTCGTGGTGGCCCTCGCGGCGGTGGCCGGAACGCTGCTGGTCCAGCGCGCGGCCCGGGCCGCGCGTGCGGCCGGACGCCGCGAGCCGGTCGACCCGCCCGAGCGCGAGGCGCGGGAGGGCGAGGAGGTGATCGGGCTGGGCTGACCACCCGCCGGAGTGAGGGGCGCGACGGCGCCCCTCACGGGCCAGCGGACTCGGGGTTACTTACCCTTGCCCTTGGTCGCCGTCAGCGTGGCGTAGACGACGATGTTGTCGGTGTAGCTGTGCTGCTTGGCGTTGAAGACGCCGCCGCAGGTGATCAGCCGCAGCGAGGACGTGATCGTGTTGCCGTAGACCCGCTTGGTCGGGAACGCCGACTTGCTGACCTGCTCGATCCCGTCCACCGTGAAGATCGCCGTCTTGCCGTCCGCGCGCAGTACGGCGATCTTGTTGCCGCGCTTGAGCTCGCGCAGGCGGCTGAACACGGCCGCGCCCTTACGGGTGTTGACGTGCCCGAGGATGATCGCCGGCCCCTGGTCGCCGGGGGCGGGCCCGAAGCGGTACCACCCGGTGAGGCTCGGCCTGCTCAGCGGCGGCGCCTGGATGGCGCCGGACTTCTGCACTCCCACGGAGCCGACGGCGGCCTTCACGCCGATCGACGGAATGCTGATCTTCAGCGGCCTGCCGGTGACCTTCTTCGCCGTCGCCGTCTTCGCCGTGCTCGTCTTCGCCGTGTTCGAGGACGAGGACACCGGCGAGGAGGACGACGAGGCCGTGGTGGTGGTGAGGGTCAGCGGGCCGATCGGCTGGATGGCGGGCTGCGGCGGCGGCGCGGTCGCGTTCGCCGCCGTCAGCGGCACGCCCGGCCCGCCCGGGCCTACGGTCGGAGGCAGTAACGCCACGCTGCCGGCGTCCTGCACGTTCAATTGCACGCCCGGCGTCTGACCGGCGTCCTGGGAGCCGCCGGGCGACAGCACGGCGAGCATGCCCGCCATCACGGCGGCGATGCCGCCGAACGACCCGGCCACGAGCAGCGTCGCGAGAACCGGCTGCGGAAGGCCTCTACGCTTCCCCGCCACGTCCCCCTGGACGCCCTGCGGGCTCGTGCCGCCGTGCGCGTCCGGCACGCTCTGGGAACTCTGCGCGCCCTGGCCGCTCTGCGCGGCTTGGCCGCTCTGTGGGTCCTGGGCGGGGGTGCCGCCCTCGGGAGTCGGGTTCATCGTCATCCTCCTCAGCCCCGCTCGCCCGCGTGCGCCGCCCTGCGCCGCAGCAGTGCCACGCCGCTGAGCACGCCGATCATCAGTAGCGCGCCGCCGGAGCCGAGCAGGAGCGGGCCCGATGCGGCCATCCGCTCCGGAGCCTCACCGGTCTGCGCGCCGCCCTGCGGAGTGACCGCCACCTGCGCCACCGTCGGCGTCGCGGTCAGCGTCACGGTACGCGTCGCCGTCGGCGACGGGCTGCCCTTCACGATCACGCTCGTCAGATAGCTCTGCGTCGCCGCCGCCGACGGAGAAGGACTCGGCGTCTTGCTCGGCGACACCGACGGAGACGGCGAGCCTCCGCTCGGCGACGGGCTGTTGCCGTCAGGCGTGCCGCTCGGCGACGTCGACGGCGAGGTGTCCCCGGAGGGGCTGCCCGAAGGACTGCCCGGCGTGTCACCGCCACCGATGGTCACCTGCACGGCGACCGGAGCGCTGATGAGCGTGCACGTGGCGCGGTACTGCGGCGGCGGGCCGGGCAGCTCACCGGTGATGACGCGGAAGGCGTCCAGCAGCGTCCGCTTGTCCTCGACGTTCTTGATGGTGATCGTGTGCTGACCGTAGTCGAGCCCCTTGAAGCTCCACAGGGTCTGGCCCCCGACGTTCGAGTCGTTGACCAGCGTGTCGTCGTCGTTGCGGGAGGGGTTGACCCGAGGCGGCGTCCCCAACTGGTTGTCGACCCAGAACTCGACCGGCCCCGCGCGCCGGTCCCGCTGCGTGACGTACTCGATCCCGGTGCCGGTGAAGGTGAGCGACGCCCACGCGCCGGCCTTGGTGGTCCGGTGGAAGTCCAGGTGGTAGTCGTTGTCCTCGCTCGGCCGGTCGTCGACGTTGTTCCAGTCGCCCGGGCTGTAGGTGATCGAGGGGTCGTCGTCGTTGACCATGATCTCTGAGGCGGGCGGCCGGAAGTCCACATAGAGGTTGCCCGGCTTGACCGTCACCGTGCCGGCCCTCGTGGTGTACGCGAAGTCCGAGATCGTGGTCGGCAGGGTGAGGGGGGTGCCCTTCTTCATCGCCTCGGTCTGGTCGATGCTCCCCACCGGCTGCAACTGTCCCTGCCAGCCGTCGCTGAGGTTGACCTCTCCGGTCACGTAGATCCTGCCGCCGTTGGGCAGCAGGGTGGGCGCCCCGAAACGCGTCGCGTCCCGGTACGCCAGGTTCCAGGCGACGTTGAGGGGATCCTTGACGTTCAGCGTCGTGGGAACGGTGAGCTTGGTCCGGAGATAGACCGTGCCCGATCCCGTCCCCGCGATGCCCTGGTTACAGGCGTAGTCGACGACGAGGTCGGCGGTACTGGCCGTGGCCGTCACCGCCGGTACGACGATCGCCGCCGTGCCGGCCAGGCCGAGGGCCAAGGCGGCCATGGTCCTAGGGAGACCCGCTCTCCACCGTTTCACCACATACTCCGATCAAAGGTCCGCGCCCTGGCGGGCCTACAGCAAACGCGAGCTAGATCTTAGAGGTACGGAAGTGGTCAAAGGGGTCGTTATGGCGATGGTGTCGGAGTTGTGACCCGCCGTACGAGAAAGAGCCGATCGACCGGGGCGGGACCAGAATCGTATTCTGGTGCCGCTGACCGATCCTGCCCCGGAGGCGTACCTGATGCGGCGAGACCTCTTCGACGAGGAGCACGACCTCTTCCGTGAGACCGTCCGTGAGTTCATGGCCCGTGAGGTCGTCCCTCACCACGCGCAGTGGGAGAAGGACGGCATCGTCCCCCGCGAGGTGTGGAAGAAGGCCGGTGAGCTGGGCATGTTCGGCTTCTCGGTGCCGGAGGAGTACGGCGGCTCGGGCATCTCCGACTTCCGTTACAACACGGTGATCGTCGAGGAGATCATCCGTGTCGGCGCGACGGGCCTGGGCTTCGGCCTGCACAACGACATCATGGCGCCGTACCTGGTCGACCTCACGAACGACGAGCAGAAGCAGCGGTGGCTGCCGGGCTTCGCGTCCGGCGAGCTGATCACGGCGATCGGGATGACCGAGCCGGGGGCCGGCAGCGACCTGCAGGGCATCCGGACCACCGCCGTCCGTGAGGGCGACCACTACGTGGTGAACGGGCAGAAGACCTTCATCACCAACGGGATCAACTCCGATCTCGTCGTGGTCGTCGTCAAGACCGACCCCTCGGCGGGCGCCCGCGGCACGTCGCTGCTGATGGTGGAGCGCGGCATGGAGGGCTTCACCCGCGGCCGCAACCTGGAGAAGGTCGGCATGCACGCCCAGGACACGGCCGAGTTGTTCTTCCAGAACGTCCGGGTGCCGGTGGCCAACCTCCTCGGCGACGAGGAGGGCCAGGGGTTCTTCCAGCTGATGAACAACCTCCCGCAGGAGCGGTTGTCGATCGCGGTCGCGGCCGTGGCGGCGGCGGAGACCGTCCTGGAGGAGACGATCGAGTACTGCCGCAACCGCACCGCCTTCGGCCGGAACATCGGCAAGTTCCAGAACACCCGGTTCGTGCTGGCCGAGCTGGCCACCGAGGTCGACATCGCCCGCCACTATCTGGACAAGTGCGTACGCGCGCTCAACGCCGGGGAACTGACGGCGGTGGACGCGGCCAAGGCCAAGTGGTGGACGACCGAACTGCAGAACAAGGTCGTCGACCGGTGCGTCCAGCTGCACGGCGGCTACGGCTACATGCTGGAGTATCCGGTCGCCAAGGCCTGGCTGGACAGCCGGGTCCAGACGATCTACGGCGGCACCACCGAGATCATGAAGGAGATCATCGGCAGGTCGTTCGACTTCTAGCCGTCCCGTCCGCGGGCCAGCAGGCGGTCGAGCACGCCGCCGAGCCGTTCGGGGCCGCCTTCCGCCCGCCAGGCGACGTACCCGTCGGGGCGCACCAGCAGCGCGCCGCCCGGCGGGATCTCGGCCAGATCGACGGCGTGGGCGTTCAGGCCGAGCCTCGCCGCCTCGGCCTGCCAGGCGGTGCCCGCCTCGTCGCGGTCTCCGCCGGGCCGCCTGGTGAAGACGGTGAACCGCGACCGTACGAGGTCGAGAGTGGACACGCCCTCGGACACCCAGGCGTGCGGCATCCGGGAGCCGGGGGAACCGTCGAGGCAGGCGGCCACGTCCTCGGCCGAGGGCAGTTCGGGCCGTGGGTCGATCACGGCCGCGGAGACGTACCGCTGGCCGAGGTGCACGACCGGGGCGTTGAGAGCGCCCGCCGCCGCCCGCGCCTCCGCCGCGGCGGGGCCGTGGCCCCAGTGCAGGGCGGGGTCGGACATCCGCACCAGCGCCTGCTCCATGGTGAGCGACGCCACCGGCCGGCGTTCGGCGTCGTAGGTGCCGAGCAGCGCGGGGCCGGCCTCGCCGCGGAGCACGAGGGCCAGCTTCCAGGCCAGGTTGTGCCCGTCGGCGACACCCGTGTTGAGGCCGAAGGCGCCGAGCGGCGGCACGGCGTGCGCGGCGTCTCCGGCCAGGAACACCCGCCCCTGGGCGAACCGCTCCGCGACCTGGGCCCGCACCCGCCAGACCAGCGTGCTGAGGATCTCCACGTCCAGATCCGGCACGCCGGTCGCGGCGCGGATCAGCGCGGGGGCCGGTTCCCGGTCGAGTCCGGTGAGGAACACCCACTCCTTCTCGCCGTCGATCGTGATGAGCATGCCCGGCGCGGCCGGATCGGTGATCTCACAGGCGACGAAGTGCCGTCCGCGGACCAGTTCCCGCAGGTCGGCGCGGAACAGGATGTTCTGCCCCGGTTCCGTGAGCGCGCCCGGACCGGTCAGGCCGATGCCCAGTGCGGCCCGGACCTCACTGCGGACGCCGTCGGCCGCCACCAGGTAGCGGGCCCGCACCCGCTCTCCCGTGGACAGCACGGCCGTGACGCCCTCCTCGTCCTGGGTGAACGAGACCAGCCCGGTGCCGTACGACACGGTCGCGCCACGCTCGCGGGCGGCGGCGAGCAGTACGGGATCCAGCCGGTTCTGCGGGCAGGGGCCGCGTAACGCGGCGGGGCTGTAGGGCACCTGCCGGGGGACGGCGGGCGCGGGCGGGGCGGTCTCCGCCAGGTCGGCCAGGGTCCGCGCCCTCGCCTTGCCCAGGGCTCCCGCCGACCAGTCGAGGGCGACCGCGTCCACCGCGCCGGCCAGGCCGGTCTCCCGGAGCATCTCCACCGTCCGGACGCCGATTCCCGTGGCCCGTGGGTGCGACCGCGGACCCTCGTCGCGCTCCACCAGCAGCGTCCTCACTCCGTGGTGGGTCAGGAAGACCGCCGTGGCCAGCCCCACAGAGCCGCCTCCCACGACCAGCACCTCTGTCGTACGCATAGGTCTCCCTCCAGTTTCGGGCACGCTGTTCCTGTTATGGGAACACCGTACCCGCACCGGTACGATGGGCGCCATGGGTGCGGAGAGCTCACTTCCAGGCCGGGTGTGGGGCCGGGAACGGCCCACGCCGCGGCGGCAGGCGCCGACGGTCGGGCGCATCGTGGAGGCCTCGATCGCGCTGGCCGACGCCGAAGGGCTCGACGCGCTCTCCATGCGGCGCGTCGCCGCCGATCTCGGCTCGGGCACGACGTCGCTCTACCGGTACGTGACTGGGCGGGACGAGCTCCTGGAGCTGATGGTCGACGCGATCGCGGGCGAGACGGAGCCCGCTCCGCTGACCGGGGACTGGCGGGCCGACCTGGCGGCGATGGCGCGCGCGCATCGGGCGACGCTTCTGCGTCATCCCTGGCTCGGCGCGGTGATGGCGACCCGGCCCGCGCTCGGCCCGAACTCCCTGCGCGGCATGGAGCACGCGCTCGCCGCCGCCGGGCAGCTCACCTCCGACATCACGCTGGCGGCCGGCGTCGTCGCCCTCGTCGGCGACTACGTGGCGGGAGCCGTCTCCCGCGAGGCGGCCGAGCAGGAGGCGCAGCGCAGGACCGGCCTGACGGAGGAGCAGTGGCGGGCCAGGGTCGGCCCGTACATCCGCGAGGTGATCGAGAGCGGCGCCTACCCGCAGTTCGCCCGGCGGGTCGTCGAGGCCCGGGACCAGACCTACGGCGAGCGGTTCGAGTTCGGGCTGGCCTGTTTGCTGGAGGGGGTCGCCGCGACGTGCGTCAGCGGTGCTGCTGGCCCCACAGGAGCAGCATGACCAGCACGAAGACGATCATCACCCCCGCGTAGGCCACCGTGCCCAGCCGGAAGAACCGGCGCACCTTGTTCAGCAACCACGCGAACAGGAACGCCAGGAAGACCAGAAGGATGAGTCCGGGGTCCATGACGATCAGTATGCGCGTCTTTCCGCGCCCGTGCGCGCCGAGCGTGGAGGGCGACCGGCCGCCGACGAGGATCGGTCACCGGCCGCCGATGGGGATCTCGAACCAGACCGCCTTGCCCTCCCGGGTCGGACGGGAACCCCAGCGCCGTGCGAGCTGGTCCACGAGGTAGAGGCCGCGACCGCCCTCGTCGTTCTCCCCCGCGCTGCGGATGCGCGGCAGGCGCAGGTCCTGGTCGAAGACCTCCACCCAGACGGACTCCCCGCCCCGGCGCAGCCGGAGGGTGAACTCCTTGTCGCCGGCCATCTCCTCCTCGAAGCCCGGCACGTCCCACGACTCGTCGAACGGCAGCGGCGGCCCGTCGAGCACCAGCTCGCGGCGTGGCACGCCGGCGCTCGCGGCGTGCAGGACCACGTTGGTCACGACCTCGGAGACCAGCAGGCAGGCCAGCTCCGCGCGTTCCTCGGGCACCTGCCACGCCTCGAACGCCTCGGACGCCATCCGCCGGGCCTCGCTCACCATGATCGGTTGTGCCGGGAACGTCCGCTCCTGCGACTGCAGCTCGGTGCCGGCCGCGCGGACGACGAGAATGGCCATGTCGTCGTCGATCTCGCCGGGGACCGCGCCGGTGGCGAGGTCGGCGATGCGCTCGACGGACTCCCCCGAGGACTTGGCCAGCTTCTCGCGGAGGACCGTCAGCGTCTCGTCGTCGTACACGCCCGCGGCCGCGTCGCGCGGCGGCCTGCGGTCGACCAGGCCGTCGGTGTAGAGCAGCAGGGTCGCGCCGGCCGGCAGGATCCTGGTCTCCTCCTTGTAGACCAGGTCGGCGTGCATGCCCTTGGCCCGCACCCCGAGCGGCTGGCCGACCTCGGTGATCTCCAGGTCCCTGACCTCGCCGTCCACGAGCAGCAGCGGCGGCGCGTGCCCGGCGTTGGCGAACCACAGCTGCCTCGACCAGGCGTCGTACACCATGTACTGGCAGGTGACGATCGGCGGGTTGGTGATGTCGGCGCCGAAGTCGTCGTGCTCGGGCGAGGCGACCACGCGGGTCCACTCGTCCAGCCGGGCGAGGATGTCGGCGGGCGGCTTGTCGTCCTGGGCGAAGGCCCGCAGCGCGGCCCTGAGCTGGCCCATGACCGCCGCGGCCTTGGCGCCCCGGCCCTCGACGTCGCCGATCACGATGCCGACCCGGCCCGCCGACAGCGGGATCACGTCGTACCAGTCGCCGCCCACCTGGGTCTGGATGCCCTGCCCGTGGGTGGCGAGCGGGGCGGCGGGGAAGTAGCGGTGGGCGATCTCCAGCCCGTCGAACGACGGCAGCACACGCGGAAGCAGGTGCTTCTGGAACGACTCGGCGGTGTGCCGTTCCTCCTCGAACAGCAGCGCGTTGTCGACGGCGAGCGCGACGCGGGTGGCGATGGCGCCGACGAAGTCGCGGTCGAAGGTGTCGTAGTGGGGCGAGTGCCGGTTCGTGAGGTTGGACAGGAGCAGGTACATCAGCCCGAGCGTCTCGCCGCGCACGCACAGGGGGGCGACGATGGCGGAGGTCACCCCGATCTCGGCGAACAGGCGGGCCTCGCCCTCGCTCGGCGCCGGATAGCTGACCTGGGAGAAGTCCTCGACCAGGATCGTCTCCTGGCGGCGCAGCGCGGTGTCGGCGTAGTGCCCGAGGGGGTAGGCGATCTCCGCGCCCACCGGCGGCCAGGAGCCCGGCGGCGGCGTCCAGCCGCTCACGTGGGTGGAGACCTTGCGGACCAGGCGGTCACCCTCGGCCAGTTCGATGAAGCAGTGGTCGGCGAACTGCGGGACGAGCGACTCCGCGACCCGGTTGAGCGTCTCCTCGACGTAGAGGGAGCCGGCCAGCCGTTCGCCGATCCGCTCCAGCAGGCCGAAGCGGTCCTTCTCGCGCTCGTTGCTGCGCATCGCCTCGCGCGCGGTGATCACGATGCCCGTGATCGAGCCGGAGGGATGCCGCAGCGGCACGGCCTGGGCGCGTACGTAGATCAGCGTGCCGTCGCCGCGGACCACGTCGAAGGTGCCCTCCCACACCCCGCCCCGCAGCACCTGCTTGGCGAGGTCGGCCGCGAGCGGGTGGTCGTGGTCGGAGATCCCGAGGGTACGCAGCGACTCCCGGCCCGGATTCGCGCCCACCCGGCCGAACAACCGCTCGGCGAAGGGGTTCCAGTAGAGGACGTTGCTGAACCGGTCGGTCACGACCACGGCCATCTCCGCGTGGTCCAGCACGGAGCCGGCGGTGAGGCGGTCGTCCGCGTCCTGTGACAAGTCTCCCCAGCGCCTCATACCACGACCATCCCTTGACGAGGCGGGTTCGCTATGCCGGGCACGGGCGCTCCTGCGAAGGCTGGGTCGCGAGAAATGAAGGACTCCCTACGGGATTCAACCAGGCACAACTCTTTCCGTCATCGTCTGGTGACGAAAACGTGAGAGGCCACATCGCGCGGAAGATCCGCGGTCGTGCTACCCACCTCACCATCACCTGTCACCCGTACACCGTTGTCGCTCGCCGCGAGCGTCACCTCGCGTCCGGGTTGTATCCCAACTTGCTTGAGTTTAAGCATCACAGCCGGGTCGCTTTGCACTTGTTCGCTGATTCGCCGCACGACGACGGGCACGGCGCTCGGACCCGCGAGGGTCACCATGGGAGACACCATCTCATCCCCGCCCGAACCGGGCTGCGGCACCCCCAGCTCGTCGAGACCGGGGATCGGATTGCCGTGGGGGCAGAACCGGGGGTTCTGCAGCAGGCCGACGAGCCGGGTCTCCACCGACTCCGACATCACGTGCTCCCACCGGCACGCCTCGATGTGGACCTCTTCCCAGGGCATGCCGATCACCTGGGTGAGCAGGCACTCCGCCAGGCGGTGCTTGCGCATCACGCGGATCGCGAGCGTACGGCCAAGATCGGTCATGCTGAGGTGTCTGTCCCCCTGCACCTTGACCAGGCCATCGCGTTCCATCCGCGCCACCGTCTGGCTGACGGTCGGGCCACTCTGCTGCAGGCGTTCGGCGATCCGGGCCCGGAGCGGCACGATGCCTTCTTCTTCGAGTTCGAAGATCGTGCGGAGATACATCTCCGTCGTGTCGATCAGGCCGTGTGCGGTCAAGGCTCCTCCACTACTACAACGATGCTACGACCTCCCCCGCGTTCGCAGCCGACCCTATTGGGGAAGCGACCCAGGATGGGAAACATCGGAGCCCAGCGATTCCTTCCTGACGAGGTCAGTCTGCCCTCCCTCAGGGAGGCCGCGCGCCACTGCGAAGGCTGCGACCTCTACCGCGACGCCACCCAGACGGTTTTCGGCGAGGGCGTCCCCGACGCACGGTTCATGCTGGTCGGCGAGCAGCCGGGCGACCAGGAGGACCACGAGGGCGCGCCGTTCGTCGGGCCCGCGGGCCGCGTGCTGGACCGGGCCCTGGAGGAGGCGGGCATCGACCGCGAGGCGGTGTACGTCACCAACGCGGTGAAGCACTTCAAGTTCACGCCACGCGGCAAGCGCCGGATCCACCAGAAACCGACCGTCGGTGAGATCAACGCCTGCCGGCCGTGGCTGGAGGCCGAGATGCGCCTGGTGGACCCGGAGGTGACCGTGGTGCTGGGCGCCACCGCCGCCCGGGCCCTGCTGGGCCCGGACTTCCGGGTGACCCGCCACCGGGGCGAGCCGGTCCCCCGGCGGGAGGGCGCCTACTACGTCGCGACGATCCACCCCTCGGCGATCCTGCGCGCGCCCGACCGGGACGAGGCGTACGCGGGCTTCCTCGCCGACCTCACGGTCGCGGCCCGCACCGCCGCCTCCGGGGTCAAGGGGCCAGGCGCTCCATGACCCAGGAGCCGCGCGCCAGCCGGTATCGGAGCCGGTCGTGCATGCGATCGGTCTGACCCTGCCAGAACTCGACCTCCGCGGGCGCCACCCGGAAGCCGCCCCAGAAGTCCGGCATCGGCGGGTCCTCGGGCCAGCGCTCGGCCAGCTCCCGGTAGCGGGCGTCGAGCCGTTCACGCGACTCCACCACGGCGGACTGGCGGGAGGCCCACGCGCCGATGCGCGAACCGTACGGCCGGGAGTGGAAGTAGGCCGCGCTGTCCTCGCGCGAGATCCGGGTGACCGGGCCCTCCACGCGGACCTGCCGCCGGATCGGGTGCCAGGGGAACAACAGACAGGCCCGCGGGTTCTCGGCGAGGTCGCGGCCCTTGCGAGACTCGTAGTTGGTGAAGAAGACGAACCCGCGTTCGTCGAACCCCTTGAGGAGGACGGTGCGGGCGGAGGGACGGCCACCGGCGGAACTGGTGGCGACGACCATGGCGTTCGGTTCGGGCAGGCCCGCGGCGACGGCGTCCGCGAACCACAGCGCGAACTGCGTCACCGGGTCGTCGGCCATGCCGGTTTCGAGCAGGGGCTCACCCTCGTAGCTGTGCCGGAGCCCGGGCAGGTGCGAAGCGCTGTCCACGGAAAGGTATTGTCGCGCGCCCGGCGCACTTCTCACCCGGTGGCCCCCAACAGGGGGAACGGCGTGGGGGAGGGGCGGCGACACGACAGCGTCACACTGCGGGTTAAATTGACCCGCCGGTATCTCGACATCAAGGCTCTGGACTTCACAAGAGAGGGAGGCGGCCGAGAATGTCCGACTTCAAACCCGGGCTCGAAGGCGTGGTGGCGTTCGAGACCGAGATCGCGGAACCGGACAAAGAAGGGGGCGCCCTGCGATACCGGGGCGTCGACATCGAAGAACTCGTGGGCAACGTCTCCTTCGGGAACGTCTGGGGCCTGCTCGTCGACGACAAGTTCCAGCCGGGTCTGCCCCCGGCGGAGCCGTACCCCGTTCCCGTCCATTCCGGCGACATCCGAGTAGACGTACAGAGCGCGCTGGCCATGCTGGCGCCCGCGTACGGCTTCCGCCCGCTGCTCGACATCGACGACGACCAGGCCCGCGACGATCTCGCACGCGCCTCGGTCACGGCCCTGTCGTTCGTCGCGCAGTCGGCCCGCGGCCTGGGGCTGCCGATGGTCCCGCAGAAGCGCGTGGACGAGGCCGAGAGCATCGTTGAACGTTTCATGGTCCGCTGGCGCGGTGAGCCCGATCCCAAGCACGTCAAGGCCATCGACGCGTACTGGACGTCCGCCGCGGAGCACGGCATGAACGCCTCGACGTTCACCGCCCGCGTGATCGCCTCCACCGGCGCCGACGTCGCCGCCGCCCTGTCGGGCGCGGTCGGCGCGATGTCCGGCCCGCTGCACGGCGGCGCCCCGGCGCGGGTGCTGCACATGATCGAGGGCGTCGAGCAGATGGGCGACGCCCGCAAGTACGTCCAGAGCGAGCTGGACAAGGGCAACCGCCTGATGGGCTTCGGCCACCGGGTCTACCGGGCCGAGGACCCGCGTGCCCGCGTCCTGCGCCGTACGGCGAAGGAACTGGGCGCGCCGCGCTACGAGGTCGCCGCCGCGCTGGAGACCGCCGCGCTGGAGGAGCTGCACGCCCGCAAGCCGGACCGGGTTCTCGCCACCAACGTGGAGTACTGGGCCGCGGTCGTCCTCGACTTCGCCGAGGTGCCGTCGCACATGTTCACCTCGATGTTCACCTGCGCCCGCACCGCCGGCTGGGCCGCCCACGTCCTGGAGCAGAAGCGCACGGGCAGGCTGGTCCGCCCCAGCGCGAACTACGTGGGCCCGAAGCAGCGCTCGATCAACGACGTGCCCGGCGCCGGCGAGGTCGTCGGCAGGGTCTGAGCCCCCCGAGGGGCTGCCGAGGGCCCGCGGCTTTCCGAGAGGGCCGCGGACCCTCGGCCGTCCCCCGCGCCCGCTCCGCTCAACGTCGGGGCTCAGCGTCCGGGCTCAGCGGCGGGGCTCGCCGTCCTCGCCGTACACGTCGGGGAGGTGGTCGCAGACGCCGCCGGGCGGCGCGGACTCCCGCAGGCTGAGGCGCCCGCAGCGGACCGCCACCTTCACGCCGCCACCGGCCTGCACCCGCATGATCGCGATGGTCTTGTCCACGGGGTCGTGGGCCTCCCGGCCGCCGAAGTCGATCACTCCGCTCGAACCGTTCCTGGCGAGCCGCCCCGAGACGAGCGCGAGCCGGTAGAGGAGGTCTCCCCTGCTGGGCAGCCTCCTGCCCTGGTACGCCCGGTTGGCCGAATCGTAGAAGAGTTCGACCGCGTCGTAGCCCAGGATGAGGTTGTCCTCCGACTCGGTCGAGGTCCGGCCGAAGAGGGCCTGGATGAATCCGGTCGGCTGCGTGCCGTGGTCCCGCGACGGATCCCGCCACAGTTCCCGGCTCGCGAGCGCGGCGTAGTACACCTGCACGCGCCCGTAGTCGCCGATCTCCTTGCCGTGGTCGGTGACCACCTTGATCACGTCGTCCCCCGCGATCACCTTGACCTGGCCGTCGCTGCACTTCTCGACGGCGTCGACGAAGCCGAGGAACTCGGTGGCCCGGCCCGCGTACAGGATCACGTCGGGATGGCGCCCGCAGGCGACCGACGTCGCCTCGGCGATCCCGCCGCCGTCCACGGTGTAGTAGACCTCGTCACGCTCGGAGATCTCGATCCCCTGGTCGCCGGCCGCCTCCTTGTAGTCGCGGGCGAGGTTGTTGGTGTAGCTGTCGCCGGGTGACCGGTCCTGGACGATCACCGCGGTGGGCGAGGACTTCCCGGGCAACAGCGTCCGGCGGATGAACCGGGCGACGAGCTGCGCCTCGCGCCAGTTCGTCGGGCCCATGCGGAAGTAGTAGGGGGACGGCCGCCTGGGCTCCGTCCCGATCTCGCCGGCGCCGGTGACGTCGGGCACGTACCCCAGGTCGTCCGCGGTCGCGGTGGTGGAGAGCATCGGGATCTTGGCCTGGTGCAGCACGCTGATCGCCTCTTCGACGCCCTTGACACTGCGCGGGAAGCCGATGACGCCGAGCGTGTGCGGGTCCTCGGCCGCCAGCCTGCTGACCAGCCGGGCGGCCCGGCGCCCCTGGCGGAAGTCCGCCCCGGCGTTGGCGATCAGGACCTGGAGGCGGGGAACGTTCCGGACAGTGCGCTGGTACTGCTCCACGGCTTTCAGCTCGGCCAGCGCCCCGGACACCCTGCTGTCCTCCTCCGGCGCGTCCTCGCCGGGCTCGGCGGGCTCGCCGTCCGGCCGCGGGCTCCTGATCGAGTACTCCCCGAACAGGACCACGTTCACGTACGCTCCGACGTTCCGGGCGGCGGCGTTGTTCTCGTCGATCCGCTTCACGACGGCGCCGATGTTCCTGCCGAAGACGTCTTCGGGGGCCCGGCCGTCCGCGTTGACGACGCCGACGCACTCGTCGCCGACCAGCTCGGCCCAGGACAGGCCGCCACAGTGTGCCTTCTGGTCCTGGTAGATGCTCCAGGCCAGGGTGACCGGGCCGACGACGAGCAGCGCGATCACGCACCAGTACCCGATCGCCCGCATCCGGCTGGGCAGCAGCCGCGGCCGGTGGTCGTCGTCGGGCGCGGGGCCGGACGTGGCGGCCAGCAGGCGCAGCGGCGGCACCTGCCGCCGCACCCGGGCCCGCCAGGCCTCGGCCAGCGCCGGTAACTCCGTCAGGCGGCCTCCCGTGACCGCCCTCGCCTCCGCGGCCTTCGACTCCGGCACCGCGGCCAGCACCAGCATCGGCGGCAGGAGACCGGTCTCCTCGGTGGTCTCCTCCAGGACGCGCAGGAACCGCTCGTTGGCGCACCCCGGCAGGGTGGCGTCCAGGACCAGCAGGCCGTACAGGCCGCGGCCCCAGCTCGGCCACGGGATGATCCACTTCTGGTACGCCTGGTGGAGGTCCTGGCACAACGCGTGCACCAGCAACCGGTCGGCGTCCTCGTCGCTCGCGCTCGCCACCCGCAGCGCGTACTGCGACAGCCGCTCGAACGGCTTCCTGGTCAGGTACGGCTGCCGCCGGAACCAGCCGTTGAAGAACGATCCACGGACCGACAGCAGCCCCTGGACGACCGTGCCGGCCGCGAAGACGAGCAGGCCGAGCGCCCACGGGAGCACGCCGACCAGGTCCGGCGCGCTGTCCAGCCACCAGGGCGCGTGGTCGCCGGCCACCTGGGTGCTCAGCAGCACCGCGGCCAGGGTGCCCACCGGCAGCCAGGTCGTCGCCGCGCGCCCGAAGAAGTCGGCCGCCGTCCTGCGGCCCTGGTGCCCGCCGTGCCTGCCGCCCCGCCAGAGCTTGAGCCGCTCCTTGAACTCCTCCAGGCTCCCCCGCGACTGCGGGTCGGGCCAGCGCGGGGGCGGCGTCCCGCCGCGGTCCGGCTCCGGCGGCAGGCCGCGCTGCCTGCGCGCCCACAGCACGAACTGCACCAGCGAGAAACGCGGCGGCGGCAGGAACGAGCCGCCCACCGGCCGGCCGAGCTGCCCCTGCTCCCCGGCCAGCGCGTCCACGAGCTCGTGCAGCGTGCCGTACCGGCCGGCCGCCACCGACGCGTACGGGAGGCAGTCCTCGAACGGCGCGGCGAGACGGCGCGCGGCCTCGAACGCGTCGCCGTCCCGCTCGACGACGAACACCAGGGGAAGCGGCTGGTCCGGCAGCCAGAAGAACGGCCTGCGGACAAGTTTCTCGATGACGCCGTGCACGTCGGCCACGTGGGTGTCTCCCGGGAGGCGGAGTCCGTTTTCGGGGTGGTGCGTGCTTCTGAAACTCGACCGTGACTCCTCCGCTCCCCGAAAGGAGCGGCTTCTCGCTAAGCCGCTTGTACGGCGTCGCGAAGGGCAAGCCCTGCCCTGAGGATGTTGGTTGCCGCGTTCACGTCGGCGTGCGCGGTATGCCCGCAGGCCGTACAGGTGAATTCGGCTTGGGTGTGGCGGTTCTCCTTGGCGACGTGCCCGCAGCGGGCACACGTGCGGGAGGTGTCGGCGGGGTTCACCGCGATCAGCTCGCGACCGGCGCTTTCAGCCTTGTGCGCGAGCACACGCAGGAACACCCCCCAACCCGCGTCCAGGATGCCGCGGTTGAGCCCGGCTTTGGCGGCGACGTGCCGGCCTGGGACCTCGATCGTGCCGGACGCCGACCGGGTCATGTTCACGATCCGCAGGTCCTCGTGCACGATCACGCCGTTGGCTCCTACCAGCCCGAGCGCGACCTTGTGCGCGCCGTCCAGCCACTGACGGCGAACCTTCGCATGCTGGGCGGAAACCCTGGCCACAGTCTTACGACGGCGATGGGAGCCGCGCTCTTCACGGGCGAGGTCCCGCTGAGCGGCGGCCAGCTTGTCAGCGGACGCGGCCAGATGACGCGGGTTGGCCAGATGCTCCCCGTCCGAGGTGGTGACCAGGGACGCCACACCCATGTCCAGGCCCACGGCCGCGTCGGTCGCCGGCAGAGGTCCTGGGGGGACCTCGTCGCACGCCACGACCACGTACCAGCGGTCGCCTTCCCGCTTCACCGCGATCGTCTTCACCCGCCCGCGCACGGGCCGGTGCCGGTGGACACGGACGTGGCCGACGCCCTGCAAGCGGACGTAGGTCGCCGTCGGGTGCTCAGGCTGGGAGTCCCACCGGCAGCCGTCGCCGTCCTTGGGCCACTCCACCGTGCCGAACCACCCGCGGCCCTTGAACCGCGGGAAGCCGGGCCTGTCACCGGCTTCGACACGGCGGAAGAACTCCGCGAACGCCCTTTCCAGCCGGCGCAGGGTGGCCTGCTGAGAGGAGAACGACCACCGGCCCTGCCCATCGGGGTCGTCGGCGCGAATGTGCTTCAGCTCCCCCGACTGGTCGCCGTACCCGACACTCACCCCCGCCATCCGATAGGCCGTACGACGGTGCTCAAGCGCCGCGTTGTAGAGCTGCCGGTGATCCTCCAGGCACGCGGCGAGCGCAATGCGCTGATGGCGGGTCGGGCGCAACAGGAATGTGAAAGACCTACGCACGGCCGCTCGCCCTACGAGCGCGTCCGTACCGCGGTGCAGTACAGCGGAATGCCGGGGAAGGTAGGCACTCGACGAGTCACACGACCAGTATCACAGCACTCGGCATCCAATGCCTGGAAGATGAGAAGACAGGAAAGGGCCCGCGGGAGACCAAAAGACAAGCCCGGTCAAGGACGGCATGCCCCCTTCGCCTCAAGCGACGGTCCGCTGCCGAGGTCGTGAGGTGTCTCATCATCCGGACCATGGTCTAGAGCATTCGCAGGTCTCACTACGCTTGAACCGTGGCTGACATCGTGATTCCCGCTGACATCAAGCCCGCTGACGGCCGTTTCGGCTGCGGGCCCTCGAAGGTACGCCCCGAGCAGCTCGCCGCCCTCGCCGGCGAAGGCGCGAAGGTGATGGGCACGTCCCACCGGCAGAAGCCCGTCAAGAACCTCGTCGCCCGCGTCCGCGCCGGGCTCACCGACCTGTTCTCCCTCCCCGAGGGGTACGAGGTCGTGCTCGGCAACGGCGGCACCACGGCGTTCTGGGACATCGCCTCCTTCGGGCTGATCCGGGAGAAGTCGCAGCACCTGAACTTCGGTGAGTTCTCCTCGAAGTTCGCGACGGTCGCGAAGAAGGCCCCCTGGCTCGCCGACCCCTCGGTGATCAAGTCGGAGCCGGGCACCCACCCGCTGCCGGTCGCCGAGGAGGGCGTGGACGTCTACGCGCTCACCCACAACGAGACCTCCACCGGCGTCGCCATGCCCATCAAGCGCGTGGGTGACGACGGGTCGCTCGTCCTCGTGGACGCCACCAGCGGCGCGGGCGGCCTGCCGGTCGCCGCCGAGGACTTCGACGTCTACTACTTCGCGCCGCAGAAGAGCTTCGCCTCCGACGGCGGCCTGTGGATCGCGCTGTTCTCGCCCAAGGCGCTGGCCCGGGTGACGGAGATCGCCGAGAGCGGCCGGTTCGTCCCCGAGTTCTTCAGCCTGCCGACCGCGATCGACAACTCGGTCAAGGACCAGACCTACAACACGCCGGCGGTCGCCACGCTGTTCCTGCTGGCCGACCAGATTGACTGGATGAACGGCCAGGGTGGCCTCGGGTGGACCACCGCCCGCTCGGCCGACTCCGCCTCGCGCCTGTACACCTGGGCCGACAAGACGTCGTACACCTCGCCGTTCGTGGCCGACCCGGCGCAGCGCTCCAACGTCGTCGGCACGATCGACTTCGACGACTCCGTGGACGCGGCGGCGGTGGCGAAGGTGCTGCGGGCCAACGGCATCGTGGACACCGAGCCGTACCGCAAGCTCGGCCGCAACCAGCTGCGTATCGCGATGTTCCCGGCCGTCGACCCGGCCGACGTCGAGGCGCTGACCGTCTGCGTCGACTACGTGGTCGAGCGCCTCTGACGGTTCTTCCCGGCGGCCGCCGCCCGGGTCCTGAGCCCGCGCCTCAGTAGGCCCGGCGGCGGCGGAGCAGCCAGGCGGCGATCACGCCGCCGATGAGGCCGAACAGGTGGCCCTGCCAGGAGACGCCCGGCTGGGTGGGCAGGGCGCCCCACAGGATCGAGTAGTACAGCACGGCGACCACGACGCCGAGGACGATGTCGAGAGCCCGGCGGTCGAACAGGCCCCGGGCCACGACGTAGCCGAAGTAGCCGAAGACGAGGCCGCTCGCGCCGATCGTGAGCGTGTCGGGCGGGCTGGTGAGCCACACGCCCATGCCGCTGACCAGGATGACGATCAGGCTCGCGACGAGGAACCGGCCGATGCCCCGGATGGCCGCCACGAACCCCAGGATCAGCAGCGGCACCGAGTTGGCCATCAGGTGGGCGAAACCCGCGTGCAGGAACGGGGCGAAGAAGATCCCGGGCAGCCCGTCCGGCTCGTGGGCGACGATGCCGTACCTGTCGAGTCTGTTGTTCTCGACGTAGTCGAGGATCTCGATCGCCCACATCGCCGACACGAGCACGATCATCAGGATCGCGCTGCCGAGGGCGCCGGTGAGCAGCTCGGACGCGCGTTCCCGCATCGACCGGCCGGACGGGGGCAGCCCGGGCTCGGATACACTCATGGATTCACCGTACGCAGTCACGCCCATGGACGAGCGGACTGCCCGGAACCACCCCGATCATGCCTGTCGGCGGCTATTCGCCCTTCCAGACGGGAGGGCGCTTCTCCGCGAAGGCCGCCGCGCCCTCCATGGCGTCGCCGGACGTGAAGACCGGGCCGATGATCTCGCCCTGCTTCCGGAACATCTCCTCCCTGGACCAGTCGGCCGACTCGACGACGACCCGCTTGGTCGCGGCGAGGGCCAGCGGCGCGTTCGCGGCGATCGTGCGGCCCAGTTCGAGCGCGCCGTGCAGGGCCTCGCCCGGGTAGGTGACCCGGTTGACCAGCCCCAGCTCGTACAGCCGGGTGGCCGGGTAGTGCTCGCCGGTCAGCGCGATCTCCATCGCGACGTGGTACGGAATCCGGCGCGGCAGCCGCATGATCCCGCCCGCGGCGGCCACGAGCCCGCGCCTGGGCTCCGGCAGGCCGAACTTGGCGTCCTCGGAGGCGACGACGATGTCGCAGGCGAGCGCCAGCTCGAACCCGCCGGCCAGCGCGTACCCCTCGACGGCCGCGATGATCGGCTTCTTCGGCGGCGCCTCGGTGATGCCGCCGAAGCCCCGGCCCTCGACCGTGGGCATGTCGCCGGTGAGGAACCCCTTCAGGTCCATGCCCGCCGAGAACGTGCCACCGGCCCCGGTCAGGACGATCACCGACACCTCGGGGCTGGCGTCGAGCTCGTCGAGGGCGGCCGCGATGCCGCGCGCCACCGCGCCGTTCACGGCGTTCCTGACCCTCGGCCGGTTGATGGTGACGACGGCCACCCCGCCGTCGACGATCTCTACGAGCACCTCGTCCGGCGCGGCGGCCGGCCCGGAGTCAACCTCGGACAACCTGACCTCACCTGTCACTTGGGCTGGAAGCGGATGCCGCCGTCGAAGCGGATGACCTCGCCGTTCATGTAGTCGTTCTCGATCAGCGTGCGGACCAGGTGGGCGAACTCGGACGCCTTGCCCAGCCGCTTCGGGAACGCCACCGGCCCGATCAGCTTGGCCTTGAACGCCTCGGCGTCCTGGTCGCCGATCTTGCCGTAGATGGGGGTGTCGATGATGCCCGGCGCGATCGTCAGCACGCGGACGCCGACCACGGCGAGGTCGCGGGCGGCGGGCAGGGTCATGCCGATGATCCCGCCCTTGGACGCGGAGTAGGCGACCTGGCCCGTCTGGCCCTCGATACCGGCCACCGACGCGGTGTTGACCACGACGCCGCGGGCGCCGTCCTCGTCCGCCGGCTCGGTCCTGGCCATGGCCGCCGCGCCGATGCGCATGAGGTTGAACGTGCCGATCAGGTTGACGTCGATCACCTTGCGGTAGGACGCCAGGTCATGCGGAGAGCCGTCCCGCCCGACGGTGCGCTGGGCCCAGCCGATGCCCGCGCTGCTGACCACGGCGCGCAACGGCTTCCCGGTGGCGACCGCCGTCTCCACCGCGGCCTGCACCGACGCCTCGTCCGCCACGTCGGTGTGGGCGAACACGCCGCCGATCTCGTCGGCCAGCGCCTTGCCGCGCTCCGCGTTCAGGTCGGCCACGACCACGGTCGCGCCGACACGGGCCAGCTCGCGGGCGGTCGCCTCGCCGAGGCCGCTGGCGCCGCCCGAGATGATTGCTGCTGCTCCGTTCAGATCCATAGCCGGACCCTAACGCGATAACCGAATGAAGTTCTACTCGGGGTGGCGCAAAATCGCGGTATCGACGTCCGGATAGACCTTGATCCGCCGGTCCAGCCCGGTCGTGCGCAGGATGCGGGCGACCGGCGGCTGCGGGGAGGCGAGGCTCACCCCGCCGCCCTCGCTCGTGGCCAGCCGCCAGGCCTCGATCAGCACGCTCAGGCCGCTGGAGTCCATGAACGACAGCTCGCCGAGGTCGAGCACGAGGGTCGGGTTGTCGTTCGTTATGGCGTCACGCACCTCGTCGCGCAGGAACGGCGCCGTGAACAGGTCGAGCTCACCCTCTACGGCCACCACGACGGCGTTGGACAGTGATTGGCGCGCGAGCCGCAGCTTCAACGTGTGACCTCCTCCGCTGCGCCCACTTTACTTATCCATCACCCGGGGTGAGCGGGCACGGCGAAGCCGTACGGCAGTTCGAGCCGATGGTCGGCGAGCAGCCGCCCGTCGGCGAGGAGCGTGTGTGTCGGCCCGTCCGCGGCGATCACCCCATCGGACATGACGAGCGACCGCTCGCACAGCTCCAGCGCGTACGGCAGGTCGTGGGTGACCATCAGCACGGTCACGTCCAGGCTTCTGAGGATCTCGGCGAGCTCGCGGCGCGAGGCGGGGTCGAGGTTGGAGGAGGGCTCGTCGAGCACGAGGATCTCCGGCTCCATCGCCAGCACGGTCGCCACGGCCACCCTGCGCCGCTGGCCGAAGGACAGGTGGTGCGGCGGCCGGTCGAGGGCGTCGAGCATGCCGACCCGCTCCAGGGCGTCACGGACGCGGCGGTCGAGTTCCGCGCCGCGCAGGCCGAGGTTGGCCGGCCCGAACGCGACGTCCTCGCGGACGGTCGGCATGAAGAGCTGGTCGTCGGGATCCTGGAACACCAGCCCGACGCGGCGACGGATCTCCCGCAGCGTGTCGGCCCGCACCGGAAGGCCGCCCACCTCCACCGTGCCGTGCCCGGCGGTGAGGATGCCGTTGAGGTGCATGACCAGCGTGGTCTTGCCCGCGCCGTTCGGGCCGAGGAGGGCCACCCGCTCCCCCCGCCGGATCGTCAGGTCCACGCCGTACAGCGCCTGCGTCCCGTCGGGATAGGCGTACGCGAGCCTGCTCACCACGAGCGAGGGGCTGCCGGAGGTCATGTGGTGCTCCACGCCAGTAGGGCCGTCGCCGCGGCGAGGCAGGGAAGGATAGCCGCCGTCCCCCAGTCTCGCCCAGACGCCGATATATCCCTAATCGTCGGCATCTCGCCGGTGTAGCCCCGGCTCAGCATCGCGAGGTGGACCCGCTCCCCCCGCTCGTACGCCCGGATGAACAGGGCGCCGGCCGACTTCGCCAGCACCGGGGCCTGCCGCAGGTCCCGGGCGACGAATCCGCGCGACTCGCGGGCGACCCGCATGCGCCGCATCTGGTCGAGGATCACGTCGAGGTAGCGCAGCATGAACGTCGCGATCTGCACGAGCAGCCGGGGCAGCCGCAGCCGCTCGGCGCCGAGCAGCGTCATCCGGGGCTCGGTCGTGGCCGCGAGCAGGATCGAGGCGACCACGCCCAGCGTCGCCTTGGCCAGGATGTTCCAGGCGGCCCAAAGGCCGGGGAGGCTGAGCGACACCCCGAGCACCTGGACCCGCTCACCGGTGCCGATCACCGGGATCGCCAGGGCGAACAGCACGAACGGCACCTCGATCACCATCCGCCGCGCGATCGCCCCCGCGGGCACCCGCGCGACCACCGCGACCGCGGCCAGCAGCAGCGCGTGGACGGCGAACGCCCAGAAACGCTCGCGCGGCGTGGCGACCACGCACACCGCGAACGCGACGACCGCCACCAGCTTGCACTGGGGCGGCAGCCGGTGGACGGGCGTGTCGGCGGGCCGGTAGATCGGATGATGGTGCCCGGCGCTCATCCGGCGCCCGTCACTTCGCCAGAGCGCCCGCGGGCGACACCCCGCCGGTCGGGCGCCTGCGTCGCCGGACGGCGTAGAAGACCCCGCCTCCGGCCGCCACGGTCAGCGCGACGCCCGCGACCCCGGCCAGGCCGCCGGAGAGCCGCTGGTCGCTCAGGCCCCTCACGGAGTATCCGGCCAGCGGGGCGTCCTCCGCCGCGTGCGGCTTCTCCTGCGCACTCAGCCCCTTGTCGGACGCCACCTTCTCCAGCCCGTCGGGGGCGCTGGAGGCGTAGAACGACACGACGCCGGCCAGCAGCACGGCCACGATCGCGCCACCCGCCAGGACCGGACGCAGCCCGATCCCCGTCGAGGGCTTCTCGGCGGGCCGCCCGCCGACCTCGACCTCCCCCTCGGCCGTACGCAGCACCAGCGGCCCGGCCGTCCCGCGCGCGCCGTAGACGAGGTCGGGCCGTACGGCCAGCACGCTGCTCACGGTGAGCGCGGTGATGAGGCCCTCCCCCAGCCCGATGAGCACGTGGACGCCGCCCATCGCGGCGGCCACCGCGCCCAGGTCGATCGGCGCGGTGCCGCCGAGCCAGAACAGGACCGTGAAGACGAGCGCCGCGGCGGGCACCGAGACCAGCGCGGCGAGGAACGACGCGGCCACCAGCGTGCCGCGCCGGTGCGGGCCGGTCCGGGTGACCAGCCGGAACACCGCCCACCCGACGACCGAGGTGACGATCGCCATGAGTGTGATGTTGACCCCGAGGGCGGTCAGCCCGCCGTCGGCGAAGAAGAACCCCTGGACGAGCAGCACGACCGCGACGCACAGCACGGCGGTGTACGGCCCGACGAGTATCGCGGCCAGCGCCCCGCCGAGCAGGTGACCACTGGTGCCCGCGGCGACGGGGAAGTTGAGCATCTGCGCCGCGAAGACGAACGCGGCCACCAGGCCCGCCATGGGAGCGGTGCGGTCGTCGAGCTCCCGGCGGGCGCCCCGCAGGCACACGGCCACGCCGGCCGCCGCGAAGACGCCGGCGCCGACGGACACGGGTACGTCGAAAAACCCATCGGGTACGTGCACGATCAAACCCCTCTGAAACGGGCAGTTCTCAATCCCACTTTAGAGCACGGGGTTGTAGTTGCAACTAATTCGCAATTAGCGCCGGCTCACGGCCCGGATCACCCGCTTGACCAGGGTCAGCGGGGTGTCCACGCGTACCGACAGGCTGAGCCGCCGGTTGACCGCCGTCGCGTACGGCCTGGCCGTCCACCGCAGGGGGCCACGCCACCACCGCATCGTCCGGGCGGGAGCGTCCATCGCGGCCTCCACCTTGACCGGGAGGCGCACCGGCGGCCCACCGAGGTCGAGTTCGAGGTAGGCGTCCCAGGTGCCGGGCGGCGGAACGTCCGTCTCGGCCGCGAACCCCTCTGGCGAGACGGCCACCGCTCGCTGCCGGTACTCCCGTCCCGGCCCCCGCTCACGCCACACCAGGTGCCGTACGGCCGGGGCGGCGGGCTCCTCGCCGACCCGCACGTGCCCCTCGACCAGCAGCCGCCGGGCCCGCCTGCGGGCCCGGGTCAGCCGTGCGGCGGCCGGGACGCCGGCCGCGTGCCCTCCGGCGTCGATCGACAGGTGGCCGTGCGACCGGGTGAGGAAGGGCACCACGGCGACGCCGTTCACCAGACGGGGGCCCGGGACGCCGGCCCCCGGGTCGCGGCTGGAGCCGAACCGGGCCGGCCTGCGCACGCCCTCGCACTCGACGAACACGTGGACGTCCCACACGCCCGGCGGCAACGCGGCCACGTCGATCAGGACGGTGAAGAAGCCGGTGGCGTGGAGCGCGGGAAGCGCCCGCTCCTCCCGGGAGAGGCGCTCACGCAGCACCAGCCCCACCACCCCGCCCTCGTCCGGTGCGGTGGCGGCGGCGGTGGCGGCGGGTGGTCCGGCCAGGCAGGCATGTCCGCCGACCACCAGATGATCTCCCTGCCAGGAGACGCCGGTCAGGCGGTGGCGCAGCGGCGCGGCCTCGACCCGCGCGAGCCGTACGAGACGGGCGGTGTCGTCGAGCGCGGCGAGCCTGGCGACGTCCATGTCGTCGAGGGCGGCCCGCACACCAGGCGTCAGCCACTGGCCGCAGATGTCGGCCACCTCGACGGCGATCTTCTCGCGGTCCGCCTCGTCGTCGTCCAGGAACGGCGCTCCCAGCCGGGCCAGCACGTCACGGCGCAGATGCCGCAGGAGCAGCCGGTCGCGCAGCGCGCCCGGCGGCACGTGCCGCGCCATCACCTCGATGGGCGTGCGGACCAGGCGCAGCCGGGTCAGGGGGTCGGCCACGCACCCCGCCTCGGCGCCTCCGGTTCCCGCGCCCTCCGCTCCGGTGGCCTCGGCGTGGTAGCAGTCGTGGTCCGCCACCACGGAGACGACCCGGGCGTGACAGTAGGCGTGCACGGTGAATGCCATGTCCTCGCCGGTCCGCTGCGTCTCGTCGAAGCGGAGGGCGTGCCGTTCCAGGAAGGCCCGGCGGAAGAGCTTGAAACACGTCAGGTCGTCGTAGACCGCGGCTAAGGAGGCCCGGTCGGCGCTGTCCCGCAGCCCGTCGCGAGCGCCGGAGACCCTTCCGACGACGACGTCCGAGCCGTTCCGGTCGGCCGCGGCGACCAGCGGCGTCAGCGCGTCCGGCGCGAGACGGTCCCCGGCGTCGCAGAAGAAGACGTACCGCCCGGCCGCACGGGCGAGCCCTCTGTTGCGGGCGGCGCCCGGAGTGCAGGGGTGCCGGTCGTGGATCACGGTGATCACTCGCGGGTGACAGGCGGCGTAGAGGTCGAGCAGCTCGCGGGTCCCGTCGCGGGAACCGCCGTCCACGACGACGATCTCCTTCGCGACCCGCTGGACCAGCAGCGAGGTGAGGCAGCGGTCGAGGGACGCCCGGCAGTTGTACGCCGGGACGACGACGCTGACGTCGATCATCCCGCGGGCCCTCCGGCCGACGCGCCGATCACTCTCCGTGTCCATCGCCTTTCATTATGTGCCCCTGACCCTCGCGAACAGCGCCTGCGCCGCTCGCCCGGCGCGTCACGCCTCTCCGGGACGGCGTCACCGGGCCCGGCAGGGGAACCGGCCGTCGATCTTTGGCAGGCCACGGCATAGGTTGTCTGGAGTTCCAGCCAACTGACGGCAAAGGCAGGTCACTGTGACTCACGAGCTCAGCCACGAGCGGTTCGAGACCCTGAAGCGTGAATTCGACGCGATCGACCGCGACGGCGACGGCTTCATCACCGAGGCGGAGCTGCTCTCCTACTTCCCCGGCCTGCCGCCGGAGGCGATCGCCGCGCTGGACCGGGACGCCGACGTGGACGCCGACGGCCGGTTCTCCCTGGAGGAGTTCGTCCGACTGGCCGGCGCCCGCGACTGACACCCCCGCGACGCTCACCTAATTGCAGATTCCGCAAAATTGCGCGCTACGCATCTTTGCGTAGCGCGCAAGTAGTTGTATGGTGGTCCGTGTGAGCGGGGATGAGGGGCGGCCGGGGCTGCGCGAGCGCAAGAAGCAGGAGACGCGCATCGCGCTGAGCTGGGCGGCGATCAAGCTTGTCGCGGAGCGCGGGCTGGAGAACGTTCGGGTGGAGGACATCGCGGCGGCCGCGGGGGTGGCGCCGCGGACCTTCAACAACTACTTCTCCAGCAAGGGCGAGGCGATCGCCGCCAGGCACCTCGACCGCGCCCGCCTGATCGCGCAGGAGCTGCGCCGCCGTCCGGTGTCGGAGCCCCTGTGGGAGGCCATCACGAGCGCCGTGATCACCCAGCTCGCGATGGGTGCGGACTACGACGACCGGCGGCCGGACCAGCAGTGGCAGGCCGGCATCCGACTCATGATCGGCGAACCCTCGCTGCAGGGCGAGATGCTCAAGGCCAGTGCCGTCGCCGAGGAGGAACTGGCCGCCGCGATCGCCGAGCGGACCGGCACCGACATCGCCCATGACCTCTACCCACGCCTGGTGGCGGGCGCGGCGGGGGCCGCGATCAGGGTGGCGATGGACCAGTGGTTGCGGGCCGACCCGCCCGTACCTGTCAGACCACTCGTCGAGAACGCGCTCGGCCTGCTCGCCGCCGGCCTGCCCGAACCCCGATCGTCGTAGTCGTCACCGGAGATCCGCAGGCCGCCGGATCTCACCGATCCTGTTCCAGGAGCGCCGGAACGGCCGTACCCCAGGTGAGTGACGTGCCGTGTCTCCGGCACGCCGCCCGGCCGTTCCCCGTCCCCTGATCCGCGGGCACCGTCGTCCACCGGCGCCGCCCGCTCGATGCGCCATGCCCGAAATCGTCGCCATGCCCAGAAATTTCGCCATGCACGAAAACTTCGTCATGCCCGGAAAACCAGGAGGACCACCATGACCGTCGACGTCCTGATCGCCGGAGCCGGACCGAACGGGCTGATGCTCGCCTGCGAGCTGAGCCTGGGCGGCGTACGGCCGATCGTGCTGGAGCGCCTGCCGGACAACACCAAGGAGAACCGGGCCAACGGGCTGGTCGGCCAGGTCGTGCGGGCCCTCGACCGGCGCGGCCTGTACGAGCGCCTCAGCGGCGGCGCCGAGCCGCCCCGGCCGAGCCCGGCCTTCGTCTTCGGCGCGCTACCCCTGGAGCTGAGCAGGCTCGACGACAACCCGATGTACGGGCTGGCGGTGCCGCAGCGCCGGGTGGAGCAGGTCCTGGAGGAGCGCGCCCGGGAACTCGGCGTGGAGATCCTCCGCGGCCACGAGCTGACGGGGCTCGCCCAGGACGAGGACGGGGTCACCGTGGAGATCGCCGGACCCGAGGGCCCCTACACGCTGCGTACCCGGTTCCTCGTCGGCGCGGACGGCGGACACAGCCGCGTCCGCAAGCTGTGCGGCATCGGCTTTCCCGGAGTGACCAGGGACGGCTCGGTCTCCATCGGCGCGCACGTCACCGTGCCCGCGGAGCTGGTCGACGCGGCCACCGGCGGGTTGAACGTACCCGGTTACGGGCTGATCCCCCCGTTCATGCACCACCGCACCGATCACGGCCTGTTCGTGTACGCGCCGTTCCCCACCGGAACGCTCGTGAACACCACGGAGTGGAACCGGGACGGCGGCGGCGACCGGCCGCCGACGCTCGACGAACTGCGGGAGAGCGTACGCCGGGTGCTCGGCGCCGACCTGCCGTTCGGCCCGCCCGAGGGGGCCGGCCCGCACCTGCTGCGCCGCCTGAGCGGCGGCAACACCCGCCTGGCGGAGCGGTTTCGGGACCGCCGCGTGCTGCTGGCCGGCGACGCCGCCCACGTGCACAGCGCGATCGGCGGCCCCGGCCTCAATCTGGGTCTCCAGGACGTGATCAACCTGGGCTGGAAACTGGCCGCCGAGATCCGCGGGTGGGCGCCGCCCGGCCTGCTCGACACGTACGAGACCGAGCGGCGGCCGGCCGCCGAGCGCGTCGTCATGCACACGCAGGCCCAGTCGGCGCTGATCGCGCCCGGGCCGGAGGTCACCGCGCTGCGCGTGCTGTTCACCGAGTTGCTGCGGGACGAGCGCACCATCAAGCACATCGCCGACATGATGTCCGGCGCCGACATCAGGTACGACCTCGGTGGGGACCACCCTCTCGCCGGCCGGCCCGCCCCCGACCTCACGCTGGAGACGGAGACCGGCCCGGTACGGCTGGCCGAGCTGACCAGGGCGGCCCGCCCGCTGCTCCTGAACCTGACGCCGGACGCGGCGCCGGCCGCCGCGCTGGACGGAGCGCTGGAGGGGTGGCGCGACCGCGTCGACCTCGTCACCGGCAAGGCGGACCGGGACGCCCCTGCCGTGCTGCTCGTGCGGCCCGACTGCTACGTGGCCTGGGCCTCCGACTCGCCCCGGCTTGGCGAGAAGGAGCGTGACGCCCTGCGCGCGGCCCTGACCGCCGCGTTCGGCGCCCCTTCCGGCACCTCTTCCGGCGCCGGGGGCTGAGAGGGGTGAGCGTCAGCCCGCGGCGCCGGACAGCTCGGGGTTCGGCTGCCGGATCGGGGTGAAGAACGCGGCGAGCGCGATCAGCAGGCAGGCCGCCCCCGCCAGCAGGCAGACCACCGCCACCCCGTGGCGCTGCGCGCCCCAGGTCAGCACGGCCGCCCCCGCCGGCCCGAGCGAGAAGTGGATGGTCCAGAAGGCGGAGGTGACCCTGCCGAGCAGGTGATCGGGGGTGACCTGCTGACGCAGCGACATCGAGGCGATCCCGGCCACGCTGACACAGCCGAGGTAGACCGCGGCCGCCACCGCGGCCCCCACGACACCGCCCGACGCGCCGAGCCCCACGATGGCGAGCCCGGCGACCGCGATCGCCCCGATCCAGGACGCGCCGAACCCCAGCCTGCGGCGTACGGGGCCGACGAGGAGCGATCCGGCGACGGTGCCGAGCGCGGCGACCGCGAGCACGGCTCCGACGGCCCCGTCCGGCCGGCCGAGGTCGTGCTTGAGGTGGTAGATCAGCACGTCGGTCAGCCCGAGGGTCAGGAAGATGAAGAACGACAGCAGCACGGTCAGGGCGCGCAGCACCGGCTGCCGCCACAGGAAACGGGCCCCGGCGAGCAACTCCCGCCAGTGCCCCCGGGCCTCCTGGCGCTCCCGGTCCTCGCCGGCCTCCCCTGCCCCCGACGCCTCCGGCGAGGACGGTGACGGCCGACGCCCGAACCTGATCAGCAGGATGCCGAGCGCGGAGATCCCGAAACTGGCCGCGTTGACCGCGATCGCGGCCGTCGGCCCGGCCCAGCCCGCGACCACCCCGGCCAGCAGCGGCCCGCCGATCCCCGCCGCGGCGGAGGTGGCGCCGAGCCGCCCGTTCGCCTCGGTGATCCGGCTCGGCTCGACCAGGTTGCGCACCACCGTGACGTACGTGACCTGGAAGACCATGCCGATCGCCTCGGCGGCCGGCAGCACCACGTAGAGCAGCCAGATCTTCGGCCCGAACGCCCAGGCGACGGGCACGATCCCGTACAACGCCATCCTGGCGAGGTCGCACCAGATCAGCAGCCGCCTGCGGTCCAGCCGGTCGGCGAGGATCCCGGCGAAGACCCCCGCCGCCACCGACGCCGCGCTCGCTAGGCCGGTCAGCAGCCCCATCCGCGCCACCGACCCGGTCACGTGCAGCACGAGCAGCGGGACGGCGATCAGGGCGAACGAGTCCCCCGCCACCGACAGCGTCTGCGATCCCCAGAAGACCATGAAGTTCCGGTCACGCCACAGCGGTGATCCTTTCCCTTCCACCTCCGTCATGCTGCCGCACGGAGCGACGCCAGGGGACCCGCGCTCGGGAACCGTACGGTCCCCGAGCGCGGGAGGAGCGGCGCAACCGCCGGTCGTGCGGCGCGACCGTCAGTCCTCCGGCGTGGCCGGCGCACGGAACGGCGGCGCGTCGGGCACCGGCGGAAACGGGATCAGCGCCAGGACCGGGAGGAGCGACCGCTCCTCGTCGTCCAGGTGCGCGCGCAGTTCCTCCGACATGCGGTCGAGTTCCGCCATGAACCGCCGGGGTTCGGCCGTGCCGATCCCGTCCAGCAGGGCGACCAGCTCCCCCTGGACGCGTGCGATCACCTGGTGCTGCTCGCCGAGACGGTCGAGGGCGTCGCGCAGGTGGGGATGCCGGTCCGCGAGCGTGGGAAAGACCGCGGCGTCCTCACCCCGATGATGGAGCGCCAGCCCCTGGCAGAACGCCAGGCAGTGCTGCCTGAGCCGCAACCCGAGCCCGAGGTCGCCCCGCTCCGGCCGGCTGTGTGCCTGCGCGGTGAAGTGGGCCTCGGCCTCCTCCCGCACGTGCCGGAGCTGGGCGCGCAGCCAGGCGTGGATCTCCAGCAGCTTGCCCGCCATGGTGGTGACGTCCTCGGGCACCTCGGCGGGCGCCTCCGGGCGCTCCAGCACGACGACCGGCAGGGTGCGGGCCGTACGCGCCTGGTAGTCGCCGTATCCCGGGGCCACCCGCACGACGTGCTCGAACAACCGCTCGCGCGCCGCGCCCTCGGCCGGCACCGCGATCGCGTCGAAGACCTCCTCTCCCACCTCGACCCGTACGGCCGGACGCGCGAGCAGGTTGTGATACCAGGCGGGGTGGCGTGGCGCGCCACCCGCGGACGCCACGACCAGCAACAGGTCGCCGTCGCGGACGTAACCGAGCGGAACGGTGTGCTCCTTTCCCGACTTCGCGCCGACGGTGGTCAGCAGGAGCAGGTCGCCGCCCTCGAAAGGGCCGCCGACCCTGCCGCCGTTGGCGCGGAACTCGTCGATGACGGACTGGTTGAACGATTCGGGCACTGAATGAACTCCAAGAGATCGAAAGAATGAACACGAAGACGGGCGCGGTGACGGCGCGTGCCGGCATGCCGCTCGGGGCGCGTCCGCGCGCGGAAAGGCCGGCAGGCGGAGACTCCCGGACGTCAGAGGACCGGAAAGGACCGGATCGACGGCACGGCGCTCACCGTGAGGAACGACGGCTCACGAACGGCGGCTCACGAACGGCAGGCCGACGAACGACGGCGGACGAGCGGACGTGGCCGGCGACGGCGTGGGAGTGCGCTCGCCCGTGGCGTACACGGGCGCGGCGGCTCAGCCGCGACGTGCGAGCACGGAGCGCGGCGTCAGGCGGGAGATGCGGAGTGTGTACTCACGGCGGAGGTCCCTTCACGAAGGTGCGGCCCGGCTGCCGATCGGCCTACCGCTGCCTCCCTGGGGCAGCGTCCATTTGATCGGCGCCACGCGGCACGCCGATCATTAGAACCGGCCCGTTCTCCCCCTGTCAATGCGGTCCCGTACTCGGCGGAATCCGCGCCGCCGGCGGAAGCGGAGAACGTCGCGATTCGGAGAAGGAGACCGCATGGCGGATCAGACCACCTCGATCCGGCTCGTCCGGGTGGACGACGCCGAGATCATCGCCGCGCATCGGGCCCGCGACAGGCGGGCGTACGCGCAGTGGGAGCCCGCGCAGCCCGACGAGTTCTACACGACGGCCGGGCAGCGGGCCCGCATCGAAGGACTGCTCGCCGACCATCGCCAGGGCGACCGGTGGCCCGCCGTCATCGTGGCCGAAGGCGAGGTGATCGGCCAGGTGACCGTGAGCACGATCCTGCGCGGCCCCTTCGGCAAGGGCTTCCTCGGCTACTGGGTCGCGACGGCCAGCCAGGGCCAAGGGCATGCGACCCGAGCGGTGGGCCAGACCCTCGCGGTGATGCGCCGGGACCTCGGGCTGCGCCGCGCGGAGGCGCACACGCGACTGGAGAACCTCGCCTCTCAGCACGTGCTGCGCGCCAACGGCTTCCGGCCCTGGGGTATCGCCCACGCGCACATCCTCGTCGACGGCGCGTGGCGAGACGAGATCTTCTGGGAACGGCTGCTCGACGAGGGGCCGCCCTTGACCCGCGCCTGACCATTTCCTGGGGCACCAGTTACCTTTTCGCGGCGCGTCGCGCGCCGCCGCACGGCCACCACTTCGAAACTCACTCTCCGCAACCATCACGTGGAGGAGGAGTTCGTGGTCACAATCGACCGGCGAGGATTCGCCAAGCTGGCCGGGCTGGGCGCGGTGACGTCCGTCGTCAGTCCGTCCCTGGGCACGGCCGCCCCCGCATCGGCGGCGCGGGCGCCGTACGCGGGAGAGCGCCGGCAGACCTGTCTTCGGGTGGCGCGCGATCTCCTGCTCGTGGAGGAGAACGGCACCGACCTCAAGCACCGGTACCTTCAGGTGCTCATCGACAAGGGTCTCCCCCGGGCCCGTACGTCCAAGAGGGTGCTGATCGTGGGGGCCGGCATCTCCGGGCTCGTGGCCGCCAGGCTGCTCAAGCAGGCGGGGCACCGGGTCACCGTCATCGAGGCCAACGGGAACCGCATCGGCGGCCGGATCAAGACCTTCCGCACGGGGTTCCGCGACCGGCGCCAGTACGCCGAGGCGGGGGCGATGCGCATCCCCGACTTCCATCCGCTGACGCTGGCGCTGATCGACAAGCTGGGGATCACCCGCCGCCCCTTCTACAACGTCGACGTGACGCCCGGCGTCCCCCCCAGGGGACCGGTGCCGCCGGTCGTCTACACCTCGCGGCAGGGACAGGTGTGGCGATCCGCCCCGCCGAAGGGCGACTTCACCGCTCCGCCGCGGATGAACCACACGTTCGTCCACGTGAACGGCGTCACCCAGCGCCGGGACGAGTACGCCGCGGACCCGCGCAGGATCAACGCCACGTTCGGGCTCAAGGACAGCCGGACCGCGGCCCGGATCCTCGACGAGGCGCTCGACCCGGCGAGGGACTACTTCTCCGTTGTCCGGGGCGGCGACCGGGTCGACAAACCGCTGCCGGAGCTGGTCGACGGCTGGGCCCGGCTGCTGCACGACTTCGACGGCTACTCGATGTACGCCTACCTGAAGGAGCACGCGAAGCTGAGCGACGAGGCGATCGACGCCATCGGCACGCTGGAGAACCTGACCTCCCGCCTGCCGCTGTCGTTCATGCACACGTTCCTCACCCGCAGCCTCGTCAACCCCGGCGTGACCTACTGGGAGATGGCCGGCGGCAGCGGATCGCTGCCGTACGCGCTGGAGCCCGGGCTGCGCGACGAGATCCGCATGGACCGCAGGGCCATGCGCATCGACACCTCCGGCCGGGGCGTGCGGATCTCGACCGTCAGCGAGGCGGGCAGCACCGAGGACGAGTTCACCCGGCAGGGGCGGCACGAGACGTTCGAGGGCGACGTCGCGATCATCACCGTGCCGTTCTCCGCGCTGCGCCACGTCGAGATCGCGCCGGCTCTGTCGTACGCCAAGCGCCGCTCGATCATGGAGTTGCACTACGACTCCGCGACGAAGGTGCTGCTGGAGTTCGGCAGGCGGTGGTGGGAGTTCACCGAGGAGGACTGGAAGCGCGAACTCGGCGGCCGTTACCGCCCCGGGCCCGTGACCCACGTGACGGGCGGCGGATCGGTCTGCGACAACGCCAACCGGTTCATGTACTTCCCCTCGCATCCGGTGCCCGGCAGTGAGGGCGGGGTCGTGCTGGCCAGCTACTCGTGGGCCGACGACGCGACCCGCTGGGACTCCATGGACGACGAGGAGCGGTACGGCTACGCGCTGCGCGGGCTGCAGGAGGTGCACGGCGACCGGATCGCGGAGTTCTACACCGGCCACGGCCAGACCCAGAGCTGGATGCGCAACCGCTACGCCTTCGGCGAGGCCGCGGTCTTCACCCCCGGCCAGATGACCGAGATCCACCCCGCCATCGCCGTGCCCGAAGGCCCGCTGCACTTCGCCGGGGAGCACACCTCGCTCAAGCACTCCTGGATCGAGGGCGCCCTGGAGTCGGCCGTACGCGTGGCCCTGGAGGTCAACGCCTGACCCGTACGCCTTCGGTGCCCCCGGCGGGGTGAGGGCCACGGCAACCGGTGAAACCTGGTCGAAGGCGCCGTGAAACCCGGGCCGCCGAGAGTGATGCCATGAGCATCACAGAATTCCGACCTTCCGGGGGCGGCCCGTCCGCGGCCGGGGGCACCGATCTGGCCGTACGGGTGAGAGGGCTCGTGAAGACGTTCGGCGAGCACCGCGCCGTCGACGGCATCGACCTGGACGTGCGTTCGGGTGAGATCTTCGGCGTGCTCGGCCCGAACGGCGCCGGGAAGACCACGACGCTGCGCATGCTGGCCACCCTCCTGAAGATCGACGAGGGCCGTGCCGAGATCTTCGGGGTCGACGTGGCCGGCAACCCGCACGTGATCCGGCAGCTGGTCGGCGTCACCGGGCAGTACGCGTCGGTCGACGAGAACCTGACCGCCCGCGAGAACCTCTGGCTCTTCAGCCGCCTGCAGGGCGTCGCCGCGCCCCGTGCCCGACGCATCTCCACCGAGCTGCTCGGCCAGTTCGGCCTGGAGGACGCCGCCGACAAACCGATCTCACAGTTCTCCGGCGGCATGCGCCGGCGTCTCGACCTGGCGGCCAGCCTGATCACCAGGCCACCGCTGATCTTCCTCGACGAGCCGACCACCGGTCTCGATCCCCGTACGCGCGGCCAGATGTGGGACACCATCCGCGGCCTGGTCGCCGACGGCTGCACGGTGCTGCTGACCACGCAGTATCTGGACGAGGCCGACCAGCTCGCCGACCGCGTGGCCGTCATCGACCACGGCCGCAAGGTCGCCGAGGGCACCCCCGACGAGCTGAAGACCGCCGTCGGCGACTCCACCCTCCAGTTGCTGCTCGCCGATCCGGGCGAGGTGCCCGCCGCCGTGGAGATCGTACGGCGCGTCCTCGGATCCGAGCCGGTCCTCAGCCCGGAGAAGGGCCGCCTCAACGTCGCCCTCGACCAGGCCGACCTCGCCGCGGACGTACTGATCGCGCTGCGCTCCGCCGGGGTGTCGATCACCTCGGTGAGCGTGGACAAGCCCAGCCTGGACGAGGTGTTCCTGGCCCTCACCGGCCACGGGACGGACGGGGACGCCGAGAACGGCAAGAAGGAGAACCGATGAGCACCGTGATCGCACCCTCCCGCGAGGTGGTCCGGGCCGCCGAGCGCGTGGCGGCAGCCCGGCCGCGTGTCTCCATCGGCGACACGCTCAGCCAGACCCTGATGATGGCCTGGCGGGCGCTCAAGAAGATGCGCCGCAACCCGGAGCAGTTCTTCGACGTGGCGCTGCAGCCGCTCCTGTTCACGGCCATGTTCGCCTTCATCTTCGGCGGCGCCATCGCCGGCGACGTGGCGAGCTACCTTCCCCTGATGATCCCCGGCATCGTCGCCCAGACGGTGCTGACGACGTGCATGGCCACGGGCACCCAGCTCCGCGAGGACATGGAGAAGGGCGTCTTCGACCGGTTCAAGTCGCTGCCGATCGCCCGGATCGCGCCGCTCGCCGGCCCGATGGTGGCCGACCTGCTGCGCTACACGATCGCGGCCACGCTGACCTTCGCCATGGGCCTGGTGATGGGCTACCGCCCGGATGGCGGGCCGGCCGGGGTGCTCGCCGCGATCCTGCTGGCGGTCGTCACGGGCTGGTCGCTGGCGTGGGCCTTCACCTGGGTCGGCACGATCGCCCGGAGCGCCCAGGCCGTGCAGGGCATCTCGATGATGATCCTGTTTCCGCTGACGTTCCTGTCGAACGCGTTCGTCCCGGTCGAGACCCTGCCCGGCTGGCTGGCCGCGTTCGTCCGGATCAACCCGGTCTCACACCTGGTCACGGCCACCCGCGACCTCGCCAACCACGCACTCGTCAGCGGAGAGGTGGGCTGGACGCTCCTCGCGTGCGCCATCGTCATCGCGATCTTCGCACCGCTGTCGGTACGCAGCTACAAGCGGCACATGTGACGTTCGTCCGTCGCGGCCGAAGACCTGCTCGACGAGGCTCCGCGCCTCGGGGAGCAGGTCCGCACCGCGCCGATCGCCGTACTCGGCCCGGACGGCGGCGATCGTCCCGGGCGCGGCCCGCTCCGCGTACGGCTCTATCAGCTCGATGGCCATGCTGGGCATGCTGTTGTGGTACGTGAACCGCTCGGCCAGCACCAGCAATCCGATCGCCTCATGGGGAGCCATCGCTCCCCGCAGCAGCCCCCAGGCGCCGAGCCCGAAGAGCACCGTGCCGCACAGCGGGTAGTCGAAGGCGGGGTCGTCCACGCTCCACAGGGCAGGGCCCCAGGTGTCGGAGAAGGACCCTGCCAGGGCCAGCGGGTTGTAGCCCTGGGCGATGGAGAACAGCGTCTCGCCGTACCCGGCGTCCTCCGGCGACGCGTGGTACGCGTACGCCGTGAGGGCGACCGACACCGCGATGATCACCCACGGCGTCTCCGCCGGCTGGTTGCTCTTCGGCAGGCGCAGGTCACGCGCCCGCTCGACGGCCAGGCGATACTCCCCGAGAGCGGCGGCCGTCTCGCCGCGGGTGAGGGCGAGCTCGGCCGAGCACATCGAGGCGATCGCCGACACTCCGAGCACCGCCTCTCGGGCGTTGATCCGGGTGATCTCGGCGAGCTCGGCCTCGGCGGTGCCGAGATCGCCACCGGCGAGGGCGGAGGCCAGCAGCACCGTACGGAGCTGGGTCTCGTCCTCGGTCGCCGCGAGTCGGTGCAACACCGGAATGGCGGTTCGCGCGTGCTCGACCGCCCCCCGGTGATCGCCGCGCCGCAGCACCAGGTGGGCGAGCGCGGCGTGCAGGATCGCGGCGAGCCACGGCCCGTCGTCCACGGGCAGCATCGTCAGGGTCTGCTCGGCGGCCTCGATCGCCCCGGTCACGTCTCCCGCGTTCTCCAGGATGTAGACGCTCATCTGCGTCGCCATGGAGGCGACGTGCCGGTCGCGGCTCCGGCGCAGCTCCATCAGCCGGCGGTGTATCTCGACCCCGTCGCCCGCATGACACGCGAACAGCACGGTGGCCATCGCCGCCAGCCGGGGGTCGGTCGTGGGGCCGACGGGCAGCGTCTGGATGACGTCACGTACCGGGTCCACCCGTCGATCGGTGACCATGCTGTTCATGAGTGTGATCAGCATGGCGCCCCTGGTCACCTCGACGAGGTGCGGGGGCGGCGTCCAGGCGGTGACCACCTCACAGATCGCGTCCAGGTGGACGAGGAGCCGGGAGTGCTCGCCGCGGATCGACCACAGCGCCCCGAGGCCGGCCAGCAACTGGACCGTCGCGACCGGATCGGCCTCGCCGAGTGCCTGCCGGAGCAGATCGGCGAGGTTGCCCTCCTCCGCCCGCATCGCGTCGACCGCCGCGAACTGGGCCGAGGTGAACATCGCACGGCCGTTCTCGACGGCGTACGCCGTCGCCCAGGCCCGTTGCGCCGCCTGGGCGTCCGTCTCCTCGCCGGCCTCCCTCAGCCGCATCCGCCCGAACTCCCTGACGGTTTCCAGCATCCGGTAACGGAGACCGTACGTCGTCTCGGAGAGGCTCAGCATCGACTGCTCGGTCAGCGCGGCCAGGACGTGCAGGGCGTCCGGGCCGAGCACCTGCTCGGCCGTGGCCAGCGTGAAGCCGTCGCCGAACAGCGACAACCACCGCAGCGCCCGCCGTTCCGGCTCGTCCAGCAGGTTCCACGACCAGTCGATGACCGCGAGCAGCGTCTGGTGCCGGTCGGGGGCCGTACGGTTACCGCCGCGCAGCAGGGCGAACCGGTCCGCCAGCCGCCGCGCGATCTCCTCCACCGACATCACCCGCACCCTGGCCGCGGCGAGCTCGATCGCGAGCGGCAGCCCGTCGAGGCGGGCGACGATCTCCTCGGCCACGCCTTCGTCGATCCGTACGCCGGGGCGGGCGGCGGTGGCGCGCTGGCGGAACAACTCGACCGCGTCGCGCGCCGGTAGCGCGCCGAGCGGATAGACGCGTTCGGCCGGGATCGACAGGGCGGCGCGCGAGGTGGTGAGCACCCGCAGGTCGCGGGTCGTCACGGTCAGGAAACCCACCAGGTCGGCGACGGCCTCGATCACATGCTCGCAGTTGTCCAGGATGAGCAGCGCCGGGGCCTGGCCGAGATGCTGGGCGATGCGGGCGCGGACGTCGGAGCGCTGCTCGGCGGTCAGGGCCCGACGCCCGCTGACCGAGTCGCGGACCCCGAGCGCCGAGCCGACCTCGCCCACCACGCCTTCGGGCGAGGAGACGCCGACGAGCTCGACGAAGTGCGCGACGGGCTGCGCGGCGTTCCTGCCGACGATGTGGGCCAGCCGCGTCTTGCCCAGCCCTCCAGGGCCGATGATGGAGACCACCCGGTTGGTCCGCAGCAGGGCGTGCACCGCGCGGATGTCGCCGTCGCGGCCGAGCAGCGAGGAGCCGTCGAACAGGATGCCCTCACGCACCGGCCGGTCGGCGACGAGGAGCTCGGCGTACACGCGGGTGAGCTCGGGCCCGGGTTCCGCGCCGAGCCGCTCCACCACGGCCGCGCGATACCGCTCATAGCGCTCCAGCGCGGCGGCGGCACCCCGTACGGCGGCCTCACTGCGCAGCAGGCAGGCGAGCAGTTCCTCGTCGTGCGGCCGATCGGCGGCGGCCTCCTCCAGCAGCGGCAGCGCGCCCTCGTGTGCGCCGCTCCGGCCACGCGCGATCGCCGCCACCCGTCGCGCCTCGGCCGCCCACCCCGCCGCGGCGCCCCTGAGCTCGGCCAGCGGGCCCGTCGCGCCGTCCGATCCGCTCTTCCCGAGATCGATCGCCTCTTCGGCGCGGCTGCGCGCGAGCGCCACGTCGCCTTCGCCCAGCGCGGCGCGTGCCTGCTCCACCAGCGCGGCGAGCAGCAGCGCGTCCACCTGGTCGGCCGTGAGCCCGAGCCGGTAACCACGCGGAATCCGGACCACGACATCGGCGTGGGTCGCCGCCCTGGTCCGCGAGACGACCACCTGCAGCGCCTTCGCCGGATTGGCCGGCGCCTCCTCAGGCCACAGCTCCTCGATCAGGCGCTCGTCACGAACCCCCGCACGCCCGTGCGTGGCGAGCACGGCCAGCAGGGTCTGCGCACGGAAGCCGACCACGCGCGCACCCCGCCAGCGGACGCCGTCGAGCAGGACGAGTTCAGGGGACACACCTTCAGCTTACGGACGAGCCCCCCTTGACGGGCGTGCCCACGCGCATCTCGCCGAGGACGCGGTCGCCTCCGAATTGTCGTCACCCGGTCAGGTGCCGCACGACCGACCGTAACGCCACAAAGGACTGACATGTGTAAGCTAATGCTGACACGTGTCAGCACAAGCCAGAAGGGAGCATCATGAGCTCCGATCTTGTTGCGGTGCTGGCAGCGCTGGCGAGCCCGCAGCGGCTGCGGTTGATCGCAGCGCTGGCCAGTGGCAGCAACTACGTCAGTCAGTTGGCTCGTGAACTTCAGCTGAGCCGGCCGTTGGTGCACATGCACCTACGCCGACTGGAAGAAGTGGGGCTTGTCATCGGCCGGATGGAGCTGTCCGCCGACGGCAAGGCGATGCGGTTCTTCGATGTCGCGCCGTTCGCCTA
This sequence comes from Microbispora triticiradicis, assembly GCF_005864065.1. Classification (NCBI taxonomy): domain Bacteria; kingdom Bacillati; phylum Actinomycetota; class Actinomycetes; order Streptosporangiales; family Streptosporangiaceae; genus Microbispora; species Microbispora triticiradicis. Next base: position 580,060 of record NZ_VANP01000003.1, read on the forward strand.
CCAGCTCACCCCGGAAGCGATCCAGGACGCGGTACGAACAATGGAGGAGAAGTGACTCAATCGGTGGACGAGAGCATCGATCTGGTGGCTTGGCAGGGCACCTTCGCATTTTTGATCACACTCGCCGTGGTAGCCCTGCTGGCGGTTTACGTAACCAGGCAGTGGCGCCGCGCGTGGGAGGCCCGGGCCGCAGTCGACCGCGACAACGCGTTGCGTGATCTGGCGGTGAAGTCCGTCGCCGCCCAGCAGGCGCAGGCGGATGAGATAGCCGCGCTGCGCTCAGAGTTGGCCGCGGTGAAAGCGGACACGGGCGGGATCCACGAACTGCTCCGCAGCGTGAGCTGACGTGCGAAGAGTTCTGCTGTGGACGGCCGCGTCCTTGCTGGTGGCGGCCTCAATGCTCGCGCTGCTGACGTTCACCTACTTCTGGCGCTCGCCGGCCTATTACCCGCGGCCGCTGGCGGCCTCCCCCACGGAAACGCGCATCATTCCACGGTCGCAGTACTCCGAAGAGCACCGCCGTCCCTACACCTACCGCCATGGCAACGTGGTCGTCTTCGGGGCTGAACACAAACCCGCATCCGTCGATCTGCAGCTCCGGCAGATCGACGAGATGTGGCGGGAGCTGCGCCCCACCGTTGCCCTGGTCGAAGGCAGGTTGGGATTCCTCGCGCCGGGCTTCATGGATCCGGTGGAGCACTATGGCGAGTCAGGTCACGTGTACGCGCTGGCGAAGAAGGACGATGTGCAGGCGTACACGTGGGAGCAGCCGCTTGACGAGCACATCACCGATCTCGCCCGCGTGCACGCGAAGGACCGGGTAGCGCTCTTCATGGTGTTGCGGCCCTACTTCAGTAACCTGCGGTTTGGCAAACCTGAGTCGCCGGAGGCCTTCGTGGAGGAGTTCCTCGGCCGGGCGGATCATCCAGCGATACGCGGAGAGATCAATAGCATCGCCGACATCGACCGCATCTGGCAGCGCGATTTCGCCGGCGGCAAAGACTGGCGGGACGTGTCCGACGAGACCGATCTCCCCGGCTATCTCGAGCAACTGACCGAAGATTCCAACGATCAACGTGACAGGTATCTGGTCCGCCTGGTCTCCCATCTCAGTGCCGAAGGTGAACGAGTGTTCGTAATCACCGGCTCCAGTCACGCCGTACTAATAGAGCCGGCCTTGACGTGACCGTTGCTGTCAATGACCCACCATTCGCCGGATAAGTCGCTCGGGTACGGCTTGTGCTCGGTCTTCACCGTGGATCGAGCACGCGCGTCATCCAGATCGTGTCGCCGCGTTCGGCGTCCTCGGTGATGCGGTCGCTTCGGTAGAAATCGAGCTTCTCGAGGACCCGGAACGAGGGTGCGTTCCACTCCCGCACGGTCGCCCAGAGACGTCGACGTCCTGTTCGCGTCGCGGCTTCGACGACCGCACGGGCGGCCTCTGTCGCGTAACCACGGCTGTGAGCTCGTTGCGCCAGCTCGTACGCGATCTCAGGTTCGTCGAAAGATGCCTGGCCGACAGTCAGTCCGCAGTACCCGATGAACTCACCGCTGTCTCGCAACTCGATCGGCAGCAACCCGAGCCCCGGTTCCGCCATCAGCGGATTGTGAAGAAGCCGGTCGCGCATGTCCTCGACCGTCGGGCGTCCCTCGGCGTCGATCCGCCGTACCGCTCGTGGACCCCGCTCAAGCCACAACCCGCGGTACTCCTCGGCATCCGACGGCACCCACCGCCGCAACCGCAGCCGCTCGGTCACCAGCTCCGCCGGCAGATCCGTATAGGTCCCCACCCGGCCACCCTAACCCGTGCCGGCCAAGACCGGAGATGACTGCATAAAGCCACTCACGGAACCGGTGTCAGCGCGGAGGATTCGCAGAGAAAGTTTCAGCGCATGTTCGGTATCGCCGCAGGTCGCCTCGCAGGGAAACTACGGCGGAGAACATGAACTGTACGGATATCCCCCGCACTGCAATGCTTCCAGTGGAAGTCCGGCACGACATCCACTCCAAGGAGGGTAAGTGCGGAAACTCAGATCTTTGGCCGTCGCCGGTGCTTTGGTCAGTGGGCTGGTGGTCGTCGCCAACGCCGCCCCCGCGCACGCCGATACGCTTCGCAACGTCTACTACTACTCCTCCGACTGCTACCGGTACGGGGACTACGGCGTCCAGAACCACATGTGGAGCTGGTACCACTGCGATTACCAATACAACTTCTGGTTCCTCTGGAGCGTCCCGTAAAGCTCCTCCACGGCCGCGACCGGCTCAGGTCCACTGATCGCCGGGCGGAACGAATTCCACCCGGCGATCAGCTCGTTCACGTGATGCTCATCGAACGGTGACCCGGTCGCCGGCCGGTGCGCTGACCGGCGAGTTCTTCACCAGATAGGTGGCCAGGGCCCCTCTGTCGTCCGGGCCACCGCGATAGACGTTGGTGACTCCGGGCCATCGGGGGAAACCTTCGTAGCCGCCCACCAGGATGTAGTTGGCCGCGATTCTGATGACCTGGTCGTCGGTCACCGGAACGCCGTTCAAGGTCATCTCGGTGACGGCGCCGCCCTCCAACGTGTAGCGGAGCGAGGACGACGGCGTCAGCACCCAGCCCTGCGCGTTCGGGTAGGCGAGGACGGACTTCAGGGCGGCACCGGTGATCTCCCACACATCCACCGCGAACCCGGCCGGAAGCGTCGCGAACACCTCCTCGTAGGTGACCGGGCCCGCGTCGAGGTCCATATGGAATCCGTACCTGCTGACCAGGGCGGCCTCCGCGCCCGACCGGGCCTGGACCGCGTCGAGGTTGGCATCGGCGACCAGTTCGGCCAGCGGGCCGCCGCTGGGCGTCCGAACGATGGGCTCGGAGGTCTCGCCGAAGGTCTCGTCCGCGCCGGCCATGCCGCACTCGAAGTAGTAGAGCTTGTTGGACACGAGACCGTCGGGCTGCCTGAGCTCGATCTGGACTGACGTCTGACCCGACGTCTCGGTCTCGTAGTCCCATTCCCAGTCGAGCGTCGCGAGCAGGGCGGTGAAGCTGCCGTTGTGCTTGAACGGGGATTTCAGGCTCTTCCATTGCTCGGTGCCGACGATGCGGTATTGGATCAGTTGCAGTCCCGGAGGGAGTCCTTCGAAGGTCCCGTAGACCTTGAAGGTCACCGGGCACTTGGTCGCAGTGGTCCGCTCGAATGAGAGGGTGAGTTTCCGCACCGGATTGTCGGCCGATGCGAATTGGGCGGAGGCCGTACCCGAAAATGCTCGCTGGGGTGCGGCTTGTGCGGCGGGAACGAAAACACCGGCCGACAGAACCGCGATTCCCGCCAGCCCTCCGATCCGACGCCCGGCCCTACTGGGTAATCCCACAGTCTTCCCATCTGTCGATGACGACAAGGACGAGCAGACCCTAGCCACGCCGAACGACAATTCCGCGCCCCGAATAGACCGGTGATACTGGCACGGCACCCGGCGAGACCGTGGCGGGTAATCGTGTCACGGTCGGCTGACCGGGCTGTCAGGGCTCCGGCGTGGTACCCGCGGGCGGCCGGACTGCCGGCCGACGCGGCCAGAGCCAGTTTTCGCGGGTCGAACGCCAGTGCCTGAAAGATGTCGGTCTCGCTTGCTACCGTTCGGCACCTGCCGATGACGATGCCGGGCGGCGTTTCTCGCCGACCCTTCATTCGGTGATCAGAAAGGGTGAGGACCCGGTGGATGACAGTGAGAGGGACACACTGCTGATGTTCCTGGAGGCGCAACGCGCCAGCGTTCTCGCCATCATCGAGGGATTGGACGACGAAGCCTTGACAACTCCTCTCCTGCCCTCGAAATGGACGCCGCTGGGTCTCGTGGAGCATCTCGGCTACGCCGAGCGGCACTGGTTCCAAGAGATCGCATGCGGCTCCGCCGAGCCGCTGCCCTGGCCCGACGACGACGTACCACTGACCACTCCGCGACCGCCATCCAAGGTCTTCGCGTTCTACCGCGACCAGTGCGAGCGGTCCAACGCGGTCCTTGCCTCCATGCCACTGTCGACGCCCCCGCGCGGACGTCACCCCTCTCCACTCGGCGACGAGATCACCGACCTGCGTCGGATCGTCCTCCACATGATCGAGGAGACCGCACGCCATGCCGGCCATCTCGACATCGTCCGTGAGCTCATCGATGGGAAGACGGGGCTCGGACCTCGATAGGGTGCGAAGATCGACCTGACGATCAGCGCCGAATCGGTCACTCTGGATGCATGGAAGCCAGGGGATACGGGGCGCTCCGCCCTTACGTCGTTCCCGCGACTCTGGAAGAGCTCACCGGGCCGACAGAGGGCGTCATTGTGCTGCCCAGTCATCTCGATTGGGGCCGGAGCGCCGCTACCACTTGGACCAGATCGCCGATGCCCGACTGTTGTACATGCGGGTGATCCGGGAAAGCGTCACTCCTGACGACCTGCGACGTTTCCTCAACGCTTCGCTCCTGCGCAAGCTCTGGCCTGAATTGGTCCTACCCCCTCGCGTCCGCGCTCTGTGGCTCGATCGATTCCCCGAGCTGCAGCGTCAAGCCGTCTGATGGACGGCTTCCACCGTCGTCTGGCCGGCATCGCCCTGGCGGCGGCCGCCGATTACGGGTTCGCTCTGGCGGGCGGCTACGCCGTACAGGCTCACGGCGTGCTCGAGCGGCCCAGCGAGGACATCGACCTGTTCACCTCCAGCGTGCGCGACGACTTCTCCGAGGGAGTCGCGAAGATCTGCGACGCCTATGTCGAACACGGCCTGGCGATCAAAGTTGACGTCGACAGCCCCCAGTTCGTACGGCTCAGCGTCTCCGAGCCCGCAACGGGCCGGACCAGCAAGGTGGAGCTGGCCGCGGATCTTCGCTCGCACCCACCGGTCACCATGGAGATCGGCCCGGTCGTCCACCTTGACGACGTCGCGGGAGGGAAGGTCGAGGCCTTTTCAGCCGAGCCGAGGTCCGCGACTTCATAGACGTCGACGCCTTCCTGTCCACCGGCCGGTTCACCCGCGAACAACTGCTCGACCTCACCGCGTCCCGCGATCTCGGCTTCGACCGTGCCGTCTTCGCCCAAATGCTCTCCGCCCTGGAGCTCTACCCGGACAGCGAATTCCTCGCCTATGGCTTGACCGAGCCCGAAGTCCGTCCGCTCCGGTCGCGGTTCAACGACTGGCGAGCGGCACTGACGAACGAGTGATCAGATCATTGCGAGTGACATGCGCTGTCCCTGACGGCCCTTCGATCAGCTCAGGAGGTCACCCATGCGAGCGGACTTATTAAAGCCCTCTCCCGAACACGGGATGGCTCCCAGACAAAATCACTCGCGCCTCAGGACGGGGAATCGCTTCTCCACGGCAATGAGCGCACCCACGAGTTCCGGGATGTCTGTCTGATCCAAGCCGTCGATCTCAAAGCGAAGAGTGTTCCGCATTCCAGGATGGTCGGCCACAGTCCCGGCGATCGACAGGGAACCTGTGGGATGACACTCAACCGTAAGTTCTATCCAATGCTCAAGGGAAGAGAGCGTGGCGCTTCCCCTGCCTTCGGCGTAGACGCGCTCCAAGGCTACTCGGAAATCGTGCAACTCCTCAGCGCGAAGCGCCGCATCCACTTCGGCAGTGAACCCCCCGACCCGGACGTGGATCGGCGAGGCCAGCCAGTTGCCATCCCAAAAGTCGGTACAGTCGGGATGCATACGACCGAGGACCCGGATCAACACGTGATCCGAATTCCCGCCTCGGCCGACGACGATCTCAGCATCCTCCATACGGTCATTCTCTGTGAGGAAACACTTACCCGGCCAGGCTCACCAGGTTGGAAGATTTCGGTGCATGACTGGCTGACATGCTCCGCAGCAGCTCAGATCAGGTGAGACGTTGCTCGGGAGTCACCGTGACTCCCCTCGATTCGCCACCCTGACGGGCACGCAGGGGGCACGGACTGTACCACCGCGCTTCATCGTGCATCGATCAGCCCAAACGAGTCCAGAAGTCGTGGGGGTGCCGGCCAGGTCGGAAGCCTTGGGCCTCGACCATGGCAGCAGCGTCGGCGAAGCCGTGCGCAAGCGCAGCCGGGCTGTGGGCATCGCTTCCGAAGGTGACCGCTTCTCCGCCTTCATCGCGCCACCAGCGAACGATCTCTGGAGGGAACCGTGCGCGCGTGTTGACCTCCAAGGCTCGACCGCTGTCAGCGAGCACTCGTAGGGCATGGCGGAACTCTTCCTGGAACGAATCTGGATCGAACGGGCTAGCCTGCGTCGGCCAGGTGCGGATCGGGTAGTCAATGTGGGCGAGCACGCCGAACGCATGCGAGATCTTGATCAGGCGGACTATCTCGGCCAGGTATTCCCGAAGCACCTCCGCAGCTGGTTGCTGACGGTACAGGTAAGGGGGCTCAGAGAACCGCTCCCCCACAGGCAGGCAATGCAGCGAACCAAGCACCCGGTCGAACTGCCCGGCGTCGAGCAGCCTCGCGACCTCATCGCCGTACCAATGCGGCTCACCCAGTTCCACGCCGCTCAGGATGCGAAGGCTCGGGAACCGATCGCGGCAGCGCTCCACGCACTCCAGGTACCCGTGGAGATTGAATTTTGGCGGAGCCACTGTTCCATCTTGCGTGACGAATGCCTTGAGATGATCATGTCCATCGAGCTCGCCATCAACGAACAGCCAGGCCGCATAGTCCACATGCTCGGTGAACGCAACCGCGGGGAGACCCATATCCACCGCGCGCGCGCAGGTCCGCTCCATCGCGCCATCCGGTGCGTCCCACGACCATTCGCTGTGAACATGGCTATCTCCGGGCAGCGCCACCGTCGCATCCTTCCGCCGGCATCAAAGGGACACGTCGAAGAGCAACGCTTTGGCACGTACGGTGCCCGTCTACGAGACCGGGATCATATTCCTGGCCGATGACAGGTTACGACCGGGGAATGCGGGCGGAAGTATGGAGAGGAGACCGACACTCGCCGATCGCCCCCGACCCCAACGGTGGCCAGCCCACATGAGGCGATCGTAGGGCTGTAATTGTGTGGCGGCGGGCCGCTGGAGTCGGCGGGTTCGCTCGGTACGGCGGGCGCGGCGGTCGGCGTGGCGGCCTGCCGCTGCTGCCGCTCGGGACCGGCCCCCAGGCCGCATGCCCGGGCGGCGGGCAAGCGCCAGGCCGCTGTACGGCGGCGCGGCGCGCCGCCGCTTGATCTATATGTGAACAATTCAGCAACGCCGCTGAGTCTAAGGAAGGCTGGATGTCAAGACCGGCATCTGCTTGATACTGGGGGATCTTGGCACTGCTCGATCGCTTTCTCTGAAAGGCATGCCGATGGACAACCCAGCCCTGACCCGCTTCGGTGAGCTCGTCCAGGCAGCAGCCGAGCTGCGCCCCCTGGAGTTGGCCGAACTGCATGAGATCGGTGGTGTGCTGAGCGAGGTGATCCTTACCGCCGCCGCCCTGGCCATCCGTGTGGAAGCCGAGAGCGCGACCCTGGGGAAGCGGTACGTTCTGCGCGATGCGACCGGCGACCCCGATCCGGAGGCGCGTTTGGCCGAGGTTCGGCAGCGTATGAGACGGATGGTTGATCTCCTGCAGAAGGCCGATCTTCACGCCCGCCGCTCCCACGTCGCGATCAACCGCATCGTGCAGACCGACCCCGACGCCGCCACGGGCCAACCGGTAGCGTCCGGGAGCTAAACAGAGCAACGGAACTGTACCCACGAACAACCATGGAAGCCGCAGGCGCGGTCGTGCCCGGCCAGAGCTTGCACCCAGCCCATGCCGCTAAACGCAGCGGCGCTGCATGATTCGGCAGGCTAAACGGCGCGGTCCGCGTCCTTCTCCGCTCCTGCCACCAGCTCGACGAGATCGGCGAGGATCTTTGGGGCTGCGGCGATGGTGGCTCGGGCCTTCATCGTGTGCGGGGTGCCGTCGATGTCGGTGATGATTGCTCCGGCTTCGCGGGCGATGAGGACGCCTGCGGCGGTGTCCCAGGGGTTGTTGGACAGCATGATGCAGGCATCGGTCTTGCCCTCGGCCACCCATGCGAGATCCACGGCGACTGAGCCGAACATGCGGACGCGCTGTACCCGGGTGGCGAGCTGGTAGTTGAGCGGGAGGCGGACGCGGTTCTTGGCCTCGGCGCCCTTGCCTACGGCGTAGTCACCGACGGAGACGATGGCGCCTCCAGGGTGTCAGTTTGCACGTGGTCTCCGAAGTCCTCGGGCACGCCAGTGTCGCGATCACCAAAGACGTCTACGGGCATCTCATGGAGGGCGACCGGCGGGCGGCGACGGAGGCCATTTCCGGCGCTCTGCTGGGGCAACGGAAGCGGGTGGCTCCCAGAGTGGCTCCCAGCGACGCCGAAGAGATCGGGTGAGCCGCCAAAGCACAAGGCCCCTGACCGGGAAGCACCTGGTCAGGGGCCTGTCGTACGAGAGCCGCCTTGGGGAATCGAACCCCAGACCTTCTGTTTACAAGACAGATGCTCTGCCGATTGAGCTAAGGCGGCCTGCTACCAGACGAGTTTAGTGGGCCGGGGGCCGTACCGTCACGACGGAATCACCGGCGGCGGTGGCGGGCGACCTCGTAGAGGGCGATCCCGGCGGCCACGCCCGCGTTCAGCGACTCGGCGGCGGCGTTCATGGGGATGCGGGCGATCTGGTCGCACGACTCCCTGACCAGGCGCGACAGGCCCTTGCCCTCCGACCCGACGACCACGACGAGCGGTTCGGAGGCCAGCTCGACGTCGGCGATGTCCACGGTGGCGGTGCCGTCGAGGCCGACCACGAAAAGGCCCTCCTCCCGGTACGTCTGGAGCGTCTGGGTGAGGTTCGAGGCGCGGGCGACGGGCAGGGTGGCGAGGGTCCCCGCCGAGGTCTTCCAGGCGCCCGCGCTGACGCCCGCGGAGCGGCGTGACGGGACGAGCAGCCCGTGCGCGCCGAAGGCGGTCGCGGAGCGGGCGATGGCGCCGAGGTTGCGGGGGTCGGTCACGCCGTCCAGGGCGACGATCAGCGGCACCTCCGCCGCGTCCCTGGCCAGCTCCACGAGCTGCTCGGGATGCGCGTACTCGTACGGCGGGATCTGCAGCCCGACACCCTGGTGCACCGTGCTCTCGGTCATCCGGTCGAGCTTGTCCCGCGTGACCTCGAGCAGCGCGATGCCACGGTCAGCCGCGATCTTGATGGCCTCGCGGACCCGGTCGTCGCTGTCGACCCGCTGCGCCACGTACAGGGCGTTGGCGGGGACGCCGGCACGCAGCGCCTCGACCACGGGGTTGCGGCCGCCGATGATCTCGGGGGCGTCCTCCCGGCGCGTACGGCTCGGCGCACGGGAGGCCGAACTCCCACCACCCCGCGACTCGCGCTCGATCCGCTCGGCGCGGGCCTTGTCCTTGTACCAGTGCCGCATGTGCGCGGGTGGCGTCGCTCCCTTGCCTTCCAGAGAGCGCCTGACCTTGCCGCCCGTGCCCTTGGTCGGCCCCTGCTTCTTCGACGGCTTCCCTGAAGCCCTACCCGCCATGGTCTCTAGCGTAGGGCCACGTTCAGCGTGCCAATTCCCACCGCGGGCCCTGCGGGGTGTCCTCGACCACGATGCCCGCGGCGGCGAGCTGGTCGCGGATCGCGTCGGCCGCCGCGTAGTCCTTGCGGGCACGGGCCGCCTGCCGCTGCTCCAGCGCCACCGCCACGAGCGCGTCCACGACCTCCCGCAGCCCGGAGTCGCCGGTCGTACGCCACTGCTCCGACCTCGGGTCGAGGCCGATCACGTCGAGCATGTTCTGCGTCTCGGCGAGCAGCCGGGCGACCTGCTCCTTGTTGCCCTGGGCCAGGGCGACGTTGCCCTCGCGGACGACCTCGTGGACCACGGCGAGCGCCTGGGAGACGTTCAGGTCGTCGTCCAGTGCGTCCACGAAGGCCTGCGGCAGCGGCGCGGCGGCGTCCACGTCGTGGATCACCTCGGCCGCCCGGGTCACGAACCCCTCGATCCGGCGGTAACCGGCCGCCGCCTCCTGGAGCGCCTCGTCGGAGTAGTCGATGGCGGAGCGGTAGTGGGCCGCGACCAGGTAGTAGCGGAGCTCCACGGCGCGCACCTTGCGCAGCATGTCCGGGATCAGCAGCGAGTTGCCGAGCGACTTGCTCATCTTCTCGCCGCCGAGCTTGAGCATGCCGTTGTGCAGCCAGTAGCGCGCGAAGCCGTCGCCCGCCGCCTGCGACTGGGCGATCTCGTTCTCGTGGTGCGGGAAGATCAGGTCGACGCCGCCACCGTGGATGTCGAAAGTGCCGCCGAGATACTTGGTCGCCATGGCCGAGCACTCCAGGTGCCACCCCGGGCGGCCCCGGCCCCACGGCGTCGGCCACGTCGGCTCGCCGGGCTTGGCGCCCTTCCACAGCGCGAAGTCGCGCGGGTCGTGCTTCAGCGAGTCTGTGTCGGTGTCGCCCGCCGCCCGCATGTTCTCCAGCTTCTGGTTGGAGAGCTTGCCGTACCGGTCGGCGTAGGAGACCACGTCGAAGTAGACGTCGCCGCCCGACGCGTACGCGTGCCCCTTGTCCATCAGGCGCCGCATCAGCTCGACCATCTCGGGCACGTGGCCCATCGCACGCGGCTCGACGGTCGGCGGCAGGCAGCCGAGCTGGTCGTACGCCCAGGTGAAGGCGCGCTGGTTGCGTTCGGAGACGACGAACCAGGGCACGCCCTCCGAGGCGGCCACCCTGATGATCTTGTCGTCGAGGTCGGTCACGTTGCGGCAGAAGATCACGTCGTAGCCCTGCCGCAGCAGCCATCGCCGCAGGACGTCGAAGTTCACGCCGGACCTGATGTGACCGATGTGCGGCGGAGCCTGAACGGTCGCACCACACAGATACATCGAGACCCGGCCGGGCTCGACCGGTACGAATTCACGGACCGTACGCGTGCTGGTGTCGTAGAGGTGCAGGCTCACGAAGGCTAGGCTAACGCCTGACGCCACAGCACAGGGCTACTTGGGCGCCCGTGAATGCCTCGGCCTGGCGGAGCAGTGAAACATACGTCACATAAGTCCCGATTTAAGCCGCAGCAAAACCGGTATTGATCTCGCGGCCCCGCCGAATCTCTCCTGGTCTGTCCCGGACACACGCCGCGAGACACGCGGGCGAGGCCGGGACGATCTCCGCCGCGACACGCCGCTCACGACACGAAGCGGGCCGTCACCCCGGTGCGATCAACCCTCCGGTCCGATTCTGTAGGCTCGAAACGCCATGGACGTCACTCCCCCCGGCGCGGCAGGCAGGGCCTCCCGCCCGTCCCGAAACACTTATTCCGGTATCCCGCTGGTGCTGCGCCGCCTTGCCGTCGGCCTCGCGGGCGCCGCCCTCGCGATGCTCGCCGGAGCAGCCTGCGCGCTCTCCTTCGAGGATCTGCGGACGCTGGCCGTCTCCGGACGCGCCGAGCCCCGCCTCGCCTACCTCTATCCCGCCGCGTTCGACATCCTGCTGGTCGTCGCCCTGGTCAGCGTGCCCCTGCTGCGGGGCGCGCGTCTCCTGGTCCGGGTGCAGGCGGGCTTCGTCCTGCTGGTCCTCCTCGCGTCCGCCGCCGCCGCGAACGCCTCGACCGCCATGGGCGTCTCCTTCGATCCCGAGGCCGCGGCGCTCGTCGTCGCGCTGCTGCCCTGGGTGATGCTCACCGCCGGCCTGTGGCTGCTGCTGCTCCTGCTGAAGCACGTGCGGACCAACCGGGCCGACCTGGACCTGGACGACGACTCCGACGAGGGCCTCCTGCCGTTCGACGGCGAGCCCATGAGCCGGCGCGCCCCCCTGCCGGCCGCCACCGCCCCCTATCCCGTCGTCCGCGAGGAACGGCGCGCTCCCCCGCCGCCTCCCGCCGAGGAGCACGCCGCTCCGCTGAATCCCGTGCCCGAGGCCGTGGCGCCCCTCGGCTACGTCCCCCCGCTGCCGGTCAGCCCGGTCTCCGAGACGGTCGCACCACCCGAGTACGCCCCGCCCCTGCCGGCCGCCGCTCCAGCCGACGGCGAGGCGACCGGCGTCGTCACCCCTGACACCGACGAGGACGGCGTACGGCTGCCCGCCGAGGCGGTCCCCGGCACTGTCTCCGAGGCGGGATCCGAAACGGCGTCCGAGACCGACGACTCGCGGGACGACCCCGAGGCGCTGGCCGTCGTGCCCCCGACGGCGGCGCCCCCGACGCCCCCCGTGACGGAGCTTCCCGTGGAGGAGCCCGCCGAGGCGGCTTCGCCCGCGCCGGAGCCCCCGGCCGACGACACGATCGGGAACCCCGGCCCGACCGGCACCGGCTCCGCCGAGATCCCCGCGAGCACCGAGATCCCCGCGAGCACCGCCGACCCTTCGATCGCCGCGAGCCCCGAGGCCCCTGTGGCCCCTGTGGACCCCGAGGACTCGGGGAGCCCGGACTCGGCCGTCGTCACTGACGCCCCCGCGAGCCCCGAGAGCCCCCGCCCGGCCGAACAGGCGGCCCCGCCTCGGCGGAACCGGCCGGTGCGCTGGGGCGATCTCGTCCGGCCCCACACCGGTGACGTCCTCGTGCATCCCCGGCCGAAGCCGGCCGAGGAGACTCCCGGGACGGACGACATCGTGGACGGCTCACAGGGGGAAGACCCGCAGGACGAGGCGGGCATCGACACCCAGCCGCTCCGCACCATCCGCGACGTCCCCGACCCCGCTCACGCGGCGGACTGCGCCGAACCGGACGAGCAGGCGAGACGGCACGACCCGTACGTCGCCAAGGGCGGCGAGCGGTCCTCGCAGGAGACCGCACAGGACGTGGAGACCGCACACGACACCGGGCAGGAGGCCGCGGAGGACGGCGAAGAGTCCGTGCCCATGGCACCGCCGTCGGGCCGGATGCGCAGCACCCCTCGCCCGCCTGCCTGACAGGCGGCACCGGCAGGTGCGACACCTCCGGGTTCTGACGACGTGCCCGACCGAGGCGGATGCGCCCAACCGAGGTGTGGTCCCGCCCTCCGGCTTGAAAAGGTGTCGTCGACACCGTCCCGGCCGGAGGGCAGGCGACCGGTCTCGCCCGGACAGACGACGCTGCGGACAGCCGGTGCGACGGACAGCCGGTGCGACACCGTCTGAGCCGGTCGGCCGTGTGTTTCCCCGGCTGCCGGTGGTCGGTGGAGGTGGGCCCGAACGCGGTGCAGGCCCGCCCGGCTGGGGAGCCGGACGGGCCTGCACCGTTGATTGGGGCGGGAGCCGCCCTACCAGGCGAGTGCCTTACACTCGCGACCCTCGCTTCAGGCCGGCGACGATGCCGACACCGACGATGGCCAGTACGACCTGCATGACCAGTTCGATCCAGTCGATGCCATCAGTCGTGGCGACACCCATGACCTGCGCGATCGCGGTACCGATGAGGGCCGCGACGATGCCGACGACGATCGTCAGCAGCCAGCCGATCGGCTGCCGCCCGGGCAGGATCAGACGGCCCACGGCGCCGACGATCGCGCCGATGATGATAGCGCCGAGAATGGACTCGATTGTCATATCGACCTCCCGTTGAGGGTGACCCTTTCATCCTCGAACTGTGGGCTACCCCATGGGACGGGAATATGCATCCCACGAAAGAAAAAAGAGGGCGGCGGCTCGATTCCGCGCCTGGTTCGTGCCGCCGCCCACGTGTTAGTGAGACGCGCCGGGCCTCAATCAGGTTGGCATGTCCGATTGGAACGGGACATTCACGCCGGCACGATCAGGGCGGTCGCGATGGCCGCGATCCCTTCACCCCGGCCCGTGAGCCCGAGACCGTCGGTCGTGGTGGCGCTGACGCTCACCGGCGCCCCCGCGGCGGCCCCGAGGGCCTTCTCCGCCTCCGCGCGGCGGGGTGCCACCTTCGGGCGGTTCCCGATGATCTGAACCGCCAGGTTGCCGATCTCGAAGCCGGCCGCCCGCACCTGACGGGCCGCCTCCTCCAGGAGCGTGACGCCCGCGGCGCCGGCCCAGCGGGGGTCGGCGGTACCGAAGAGCGCGCCGACGTCTCCGAGCCCGGCCGCCGACAGCAGCGCGTCGCAGCACGCGTGGGCCGCCGCGTCACCGTCCGAGTGGCCGGCCAGCCCGGTCTCGCCCGGCCAGAGCAGCCCGGCGAGATGAAGATCTCTCCCAGATGCGAAAGGGTGGACGTCGACTCCGACGCCCACCCTTGGCAATGTCGTGTTCAGGAGTTGAGCACCTCGTCGAGCAGGGCCTCGGCCTTGTCCTCGTTGGTCTTCTCGGCCAGCGCGAGCTCGCTGACGAGGATCTGGCGCGCCTTGGCGAGCATGCGCTTCTCACCCGCGGACAGGCCGCGCTCCTTGTCGCGCCGCCACAGGTCGCGCACCACCTCGGCCACCTTGTTGACGTCTCCCGACGCCAGCTTCTCAAGGTTGGCCTTGTAGCGGCGGGACCAGTTGGTGGGCTCCTCCGTGTGCGGCATGCGCAGCACGTCGAAGACCCGCTCGAGTCCTTCTTGGCCGACGACGTCGCGCACACCGACGAGCTCGGCATTCTCTGCTGGTACCTGTACGGTCAGGTCGCCCTTGTCGACCTTGAGCACCAGGTAGGTCTTTTCCTCACCCTTGATGGTTCGGGTCGTGATGGCCTCGATCCGAGCAGCCCCATGGTGGGGGTAGACGACAGTGTCGCCGACCTGGAAAGTCATGTGACGAGTACCCCTTCCGCTGTACTCCAGAGTACCACGCGGTTCCCGCCTCCCGGAACAGTGAAAGAAACATAACTGCAGGTCAAAGCCCCGTTTTGGGGCTTGACAAGCAATCCACTCTGTGAATGGGCCGGTGCGACACAAGGGGTGACCTGCGGTGCTACGGGCCACGGGCGGGAGCCGACGCCGGACCGGGGACCGGCGCGGATAAGGTGATTGCTGCCCATACACGTGCGTACCAAGGAGACCTCGAACCGTGACCAGCAGCAGCCGTCGCAGGGCGATCGCCGTTGCCGCGCTCCTCGCCGCCGCCATCCCTGCGCTGGCCGCGTGTGGCGCCGGTTTCGACGCCAACACCAATGTGCCTTACGCCCCCGGCGAGGCCGGGGTCCTCATCTCCGATGACGGTTCCGGCCAGACCTACGGCATGAACGGCGTCAAGATCCCGCAGGCGTTCATCCTCGGGCCGGACTCCGGCGAGCAGATCGCCGCCGGCGGGTCGGCGCCGATCCACCTCACCCTCCTGAACGGCACGGGGGCCGCGGACCAGCTCGTCGGCATCGTGCCGGAGGAGCAGAAGGCGTCCTCGGTGAAGGTGCCGAGCCCCATCACGCTGGAGCCCGGCACGCTCGCCAAGACCCCCGGCGTCACGATCGAGGGGCTGAAGACGGCCCTGCGCGGCGGCGAGACCGTCCAGCTCACGCTGCGGTTCCAGAAGGCCGGCGACATCCCGGTCATCGCGCCCGTCGTCACCCGCAGCCGGGAGTACGCCACGCTGCCCCCGGCCGCCCAGGCGACGCCCACACCGGCGGCCTCGGCCCCGGCCGGCGCGAGCCCGGCGCCGACGGACACCGCGCTGCCCGGGGCCGGCCAGGCCGCGCCCTCCGGCTCCCCGAGCGCCCCTGCCGGGTGAGCCGGCGCGAGAGAGCGCAGGCCACCTGGAGGAACACGAGAGCCCCTGTCCGCGACCGGACAGGGGCTCATGCCGTACGGGTCACTCCTCGGCGGGGTCGAACTTGTAGCCAAGGCCGCGCACGGTCAGGATGCAGCGCGGGTTGGACGGGTCGGCCTCGACCTTCGCGCGCAGCCGCTTGACGTGCACGTCGAGTGTCTTGGTGTCGCCCACGTAGTCGGCGCCCCAGACCCGGTCGATGAGCTGGCCACGGGTGAGCACCCGCCCGGCGTTGCGCAGCAGCACCTCCAGCAGCTCGAACTCCTTGAGCGGAAGCTGCACCTGGCGGCCGCGCACCGCCACGATGTGCCGGTCGACGTCCATGCGGACCGGCCCGCCGGTCAGCACCGCCGACTCCATCTCCTCGACGTCGCCCTGGCGGCGCAGCACCGCGCGGATGCGCGCCACCAGTTCGCGGGACGAGAACGGCTTGGTCACGTAGTCGTCGGCGCCCAGCTCCAGGCCCACGACCTTGTCGATCTCACTGTCCTTGGCGGTCAGCATGATGACGGGCACCTTGGACCGCTGCCGGAGCGACCGGCAGACCTCGGTTCCGGGCAGGCCCGGGAGCATCAGGTCGAGCAGGACGAGATCGGCTCCGTTGCGGTCGAAGGTCTCCAGGGCCTCGGGGCCGGTGGCCGCCACGGCGACCTCGAACCCTTCCTTCCTGAGCATGTACGACAGGGCGTCCGAGAACGACTCCTCGTCCTCGACGACGAGTACCCGAGTCACTTAGCGGCCTCCTGGGGGATGATCGTGCTTGGTACGGGGACCGCCTGACCGCCGAACGCGGGAAGGCGAAGCGTGAAGGTGGATCCGGAGCCTTCCTTGCTCCACACGGTGACCTCGCCCCCGTGGGCGCCGGCCACGTGTTTGACTATCGCGAGCCCCAGCCCGGTGCCGCCGGTGGCCCGCGACCTCGCCGCGTCGACGCGGAAGAACCGCTCGAAGATGCGTTCCTGGGCGCTCTCGGGGATGCCGATGCCCTGGTCGCTGACGCTCACCTCGACGGCGTTTCCGGCCGGTCGGGCGCTGATGACGACCCGGGTGTGGTCCGGGCTGTAGGCGACGGCGTTGTCGATGAGGTTGCGCAGGGCGGTGACGAGAAGCTCCTCGTCGCCCCAGACCTTGAGCCCCTCGGTGCCGCCCGCCACCAGCGTGATGTCCTTCGCCGCCGCCTTGGTGTTGCACCGGTCGATGGCCTCGTGGACGGTCTCGTCCACCGGCACCTGCCCCGGCGCGGGGATGGGCTCGCCGCCCTGGATCCGCGACAGCGTGATCAGGTCCTGCACCAGGTACGTCAGCCGGGCGGCCTCGTGCTGCATCCGCCCGGAGAACCTCTTGACGGCCTCGGGGTCGTCGGCGGCGTCCTCGATGGTCTCGGCGAGCAGGCTCAGCGCGCCGACCGGCGTCTTCAGCTCGTGGCTGACGTTGGCGACGAAGTCCCGGCGTACGGCCTCGACCCGCTGGCGCTCGGTCTGGTCCTCCGCCAGCACGAGCACCTGCCCGTGGGAGCCCAGCGGGGCCACCCGGACCGCGAACGACGTGGACTCCTGCCCGAACTTGCGCCCGGCGGTCTCTATCTCGCTCTCGCGGATCTCGCCGTCCCGGCGGACCTTGCGGGCCAGCGCGAGCAGTTCGGCGGCCATCAGCGACTCTCCGCGCACGAGGCCGAAGGCACGCGCCGCCGAACTCGCGCGCAGCACCCGGTCCTCGCGGTCGAGCACGACCGCCGAGGACGGGAGCACGGCCAGCACCGACGCCACGCCCGGAGGCAGGGTGTCGTCCACCGGGTCGGGCTCGGGGGGCTTGTACGTCTGCCGTCGGATCGCGAGCATGACGAAGGAGCCGAGGACGAATCCGCCCATCGCCGCCAGGCTCGCCAGCAACTCGTTCACAATCAGCAGCCTAGGCGGCATTTCGGGTTCTTCCACCTGTCCGACCAGGCACGACTCTTCTGTTTCCGGAAAAGTTCATCCGGTGGTCGAAATTCGTTCATCGGCGCGCGCGTAGCGTGGCGGCCATGCGCGACGCCTATCACGAAGAGCTGGCCGGTCTGACCGACCGCCTGGTGGAGATGACACGCCTGGTGCGGTCGGCCATGTCGAGGGGGACGACCGCCCTGCTCGACGCCGACCTGCAGCTGGCGGAGAGCGTCATCGCCCAGGACGCCGAGGTCGACCGGCTGCACATGGAGCTGGAAACCTCGATCTACGAACTCATGGCCACCCAGCAGCCGGTGGCGGTCGACCTGCGCACCGTCATCACCGCGCTGCGCATGGCCGCCGACCTGGAGCGGATGGGCGACCTCGCCGAGCACATCGCCAAGCTGGCGCGGATGCGCCACCCCGAGTCGGCCATCCCGGCCGAGCTGCGCGAGACGTTCGTGGAGATGGGCGCCATCGCCGAGAACCTGATCACCAAGGCGGGCAGCTGCATCGCCTCCCGGGACATCGACCTCGCCAAGGAGCTGGAGGAGGACGACGACGCCATGGACCGCCGTCACCGCCGCCTGTTCCGCGTCCTGCTCTCCAAGGACTGGGAGCACGGCATCGAGGCCGCGATCGACATCACGCTGGCCGGCCGCTACTACGAGCGGTACGCCGACCACGCCGTACGCGTCGCCCGTGACGTGGTGTACCTCGTCACCGGCACCCGCGACGCGGACGCCCTCACCGGCTGACGCGCCACGGCGTTCAAGAGACGGCGTACGGGGGACGGCGGACGAAAGCCGCGAAAGCCCCGGTCCTCGGGGGGCCGGGGCTCTCGCATCGGTTCTGTCGCACGGGTCGCGTAGTCTGCGCTCCTGTGCCGAGACGATCATGGGTGCTCTGGGCGGCGGCGGTGCTGACCTCCGCCGCCCCCACGCTCTACTTCTGGGTCGCGTCGCTCCTGACCGGCGGCGAAACCGTCGAAAGTTACTTCTCGGCGGTCGTCTACCCGGCCTCCTGCCCCGGGTGGGAGATCTACGATCGGGTCTATCTCCCGGCATACCCGGTCATCGGCTTCCCCCTCCTCGCGACCAACGGAGCCCCGCTGGTCGTCCTGGGCTTAGCGGGCTGGTGGCTCAGTGTCCGGAGAGGGCGGGTCCGGCTCGGCCGGATCATCGGCCGTTGCGTCGCCGTCGTGCTGCTCGTCCTCGCCCTCCCCGGGTTCCTGACCCCCACGCTGGACGCCGCTCTCGGCCCGGGATGCGCGCAGATGTGGGGACCACCGGAGGTGTTCTCCTGGCAGATCGGGTGGAGCCTCTACGACTCCCTTCCTCCGCTGCTCATGCTGCTCGCCGTACGCGTTCCACGGCGCGTGTTCGTGCGGCGCGGCCCGGTCGCCCGTACGGCGACGGCCGTCCTGACGGTGGCCGCGGTCGTCCTGCTGCCGGCGGCGTCGGCCGCCTCCGGCAGGGTGAGCGCGGAGTGGGAACTCGACTGCGCCGGATTCGGCGACGGCACCGTGAAAGGGCTGACCACAGCGGAACGGCACTTCCTCTGCGCGGTCCGCGGCTACGGCCTCCCGTCCGACCCCTCGTACGACTCCGGTGTCGAGGGGTGGGACGAGGCGTCCGACGAGGCCGTCCTGGCTCAGGGGCGGCATCTGTGCGCGCTGGCGACCCGGCACGGAGGCGACATCGGCGCGCGAGCCGTCGAGGAGGCTCCAGAGGCGTCCCTGGCGACCAAGCTCGCCTTCCTGTGCCCGGCCGTGGCCGGCGCGCAGCAGGCGGAGGAAGAGCGGCGGCAGGCGGAGTCGGACGCGTACGTCGCCGAGAAGGAGCAGGTGTGCGCGGCGCTGCCGCGGCACCGGCCGGAGATCAGGCCCGTACGGCAGCGCCGGGCCACGATGTGGACCGAGTTCTGGACCATCGACGGCTGGGAGGAGGGCTACGAGGGCGATCCCCCGGACCTGGTGAGAGACCTGGTCGGAAGCGGCCGGGGCACGCTCGCGATCTGGGCCGCCGACGAGGTCGGGCACGCCTGCGTGACCGTCGAGTCCTACACCCGGCGCCCGCCCGTGGAGACCAGAGGCTGGGAGGAGGTGGTCGAGGTGGCGTACGAGAGCCCGACCGGGGCCCTGGAGCTCGTCGACGGCGACGGACGGAGACTGACCGGGCTCACCACGCGCGGGCCGGGCTCCTACCGGGTCAGGGTCCACCTGCGCGGCCGCAAGCTCGTCTACCAGGTGCCCGATCCCCCCGACGGCGCCGTACGGATCCTGATCGAGGTCTTCCCCGGCAGGGCGAAGAAGACCGTCGTCTACAAGTAGGCCGCGCGAACGGACACGGCCGCGTCCCCTCGGCGAGGGGCGCGGCCGCGGTGACGGAAGCGGGAGTTACTTCTTGCCCTGGTTGGCGACGGCCTCGATGGCGGCCGCGGCGGCGGCGGGGTCGAGGTACTCGCCCTTTCCGACCGGGCGGAAGTCGTCGTCGAGCTCGTAACGCAGCGGGATGCCGGTGGGGATGTTCAGGCCCGCGATGTCCTCGTCGCTGATGCCCTCCAGGTGCTTGACCAGCGCGCGCAGGGAGTTGCCGTGCGCGACGACCAGCACCGTGCGGCCGCCGGTCAGGTCGGGGACGATCTCGTCGTACCAGTACGGCAGCATCCGGCCGACGACGTCCTTGAGGCACTCGGTGCGCGGCACCAGCTCCGACGGCAGCAGCGAGTAGCGGCCATCGCCGAGCTGGGAGTACTCGTCGTCGTCGGCGATCGGCGGCGGCGGCACATCGTACGACCGGCGCCACAGCATGAACTGCTCGTCGCCGAACTCGGCGCGGGTCTGCGCCTTGTCCTTGCCCTGGAGCGCCCCGTAGTGGCGCTCGTTGAGCCGCCAGGAGCGCTTCACCGGGAGCCACAGCAGGTCGGCCGCCTCAAGGGCGATGTTGGCGGTCCTGATGGCCCGGGTGAGCACCGAGGTGTGCACCACGTCGGGCCGGATGCCGGCCTCGAGGAGCAGCTGCCCGCCCCGCCGCGCCTCCTCCTCGCCGGTCGGCGAGAGGGTGACGTCCACCCAACCGGTGAACAGGCCCTTGACGTTCCATTCGCTCTCACCGTGCCGCAGCAGCACCAAAGTAGCCATGCGGCCAATCCTATCGGCGTACGGTTGACGGCCCGTTGGTCAGGAGTCGACCACGCGGGCGAACGCCTGGAGGTTCGCCAGCGACTCGCCGCGCTTGACCCGCCACTCCCATTCGCGCCTGATGGACGACGCGAAGCCCAGCTCAAGGGCACGGTCGAACGACTCGTCCGAGTAGGTGAGCACACAGCCGAGGATCCGGTCGATCTCCTCGCCGGTCACCGCGCCGAGCGGCAGCCGGCCGACCAGATGCACGTCGCCCACGGCGTCGACGGCGAAGTGGACGCCGTACATCGAGCCGTTCTTGTGCAGCAGCCAGCGGTAGAACTCGGCGTGGTTCTCGTCGGGCTGACGGCAGAAGAACGCCTCGACGGTCAGCGCCTGGTCGCCGACGACGAGCCAGGTCATGGTGGCGAGCTTGTGCCGGCCCGGCAGCTTCACCAGGAACGCGCCCGGTCTTGGCTGTTCGTAGGACAGCTCGGCGGACTCCAGCGCCGACTCGATCACGACTTCGAGCTCGGTTCTCATCTCGCCAGACTACGAGCTGACCGCGATGGGAGTGCGGTGGAGCTGGGCCTTGGCGCCGGCGTAGACCTCGGCGAGGCGGGCGGCGGTCGCCGACCAGCCGAAGGCGGTCGCGTGCTCCACCGCGTTGGCGGCGAGCGCGGCGAGCCGGTCGGGACGCCCGGTCAGCAGGCCCAGCTCCCGCGCCCAGTCGTGCGGGTCGTGCCCGTCCACCAGCACGCCGGACACGCCGTCCCGGACAGCGGTGCGCAGACCGCCGACCGCGGCGGCGACGACGGGGGTGCCGCACGCCTGCGACTCCAGCGCCACCAGCCCGAACGACTCATTGTGCGACGGCACGACGGTCACGTCCGCGGCCCGGTACCAGTCGGCGAGCTCGTGCTGCGGCGCGGGCGGCGCGAGCCGTACGACGTCGGAGATGCCGAGCTCGGCGGCGAGGTCGCTGAGCAGCGCGGGACGGGCGAGGCCGTTGCCGCTGGGCCCGCCCACGCAGGCGACGACGAGCCGCGACCGCAGCGAGGGGTCCTCGACCAGCATCCGGGCGGCGGCCCTGAGCAGCACGTCGGGGGCCTTGAGCGGCTGGATGCGGCCCACGAACAGCAGCACGTGGGCGTCCTGCGGGAGGCCGAGGCGGCGCCGGGCGGCGCCCTTCGACGCGGGCTGGAAGACCGCGAGATTCACGCCGGGGTTGACCACGGCCACGCGCTCACGCGGCGCCTTGTAGAGGTCGATCAGCTCCTCCGCCTCGGCGCTGGTGTTGGCGACCAGGCGGTCGGCGACCTCCACGACCTGCTCCTCGCCCAGCACCCGCATCGCCGGCTCGGGCTTGTCGCCCTCCGCGAGCAGGGCGTTCTTGACCTTGGCCATCGTGTGCATGGTGTGCACGAGCGGCACGCCCCAGCGCTCCTTGGCCAACCAGCCCACCTGGCCGGACAGCCAGTAGTGGGAGTGGATCACGTCGTAGCGGCCGGGGTCGTACATCGCCTCGGTGCGCAGGACGCCGGACAGGAAGCCGCACAACTGGCCCGGGAGGTCGGCGCGGCCGAGCTCCTCGTACGGTCCCGCCGTGACGTGGCGGACCAGCACGCCGGGGCTCAGCTCGGCCTCCGGGGGCAGGTCGCGTGCGGTGCGCCGTGTGAAGATCTCCACCTCGATGCCGAGCGCGGCGAGCCGCTTGGCGACCTCGAGAATGTAGACGTTCATGCCCCCCGCGTCGCCCGTACCCGGCTGGTCAAGCGGGGACGTGTGCACGCTGATGGTCGCGACGCGGCTGACCCGACGCCGAAAGACCGACACCCGAACCACCTCCGAAAGGCTTACAACCACCAAAATCATCACCGGATTCCCCGACACCTGTGAGCGCCGGGGGTCCTGAGAGGATGGCGGCTGCCTCAGGGGGACTCCCTGGGGCGCCCAGAGAAGCGGCGTGGAGGGAGGATGTCGGTGACGATGACCGATCCGACGGTGACCGATCCGGAGGTCAGGACCGCGGTGGTGACCGGCGCCAGCAGCGGCATCGGCGAGGCGACGGCCCGGCGGCTCGCCGCCGCAGGCTACCGCGTGGTGGCCGCGGCGCGGCGGCGGGACCGGCTCGACAAGCTGGCGGCCGATGTGCCGGGCGTCCGCCCGGTGACGCTCGACGTGACCGACCAGGCGTCGGTGGACGCGCTGGCCGGCTCGCTCGACCGCTGCGACGTCCTGGTGAACAACGCCGGCGGCGCGTTCGGGCTGGAGCCGGTGGCGGGAGCCCAGGTGGACGACTGGCAGCGGATGTACGACGTGAACGTGCTCGGCGCCCTGCGGGTGACCCGGGCGCTGCTGCCGAAGCTCGTCGCGTCGGGCGACGGCGTGCTGGTGATGCTCACCTCGACGGCGGCCTTCGTGTCGTACGAGGGGGGCGGCGGCTACTGCGCGGCCAAGCACGCGCAGACCGCGATGACCGAGACCCTCCGCCTGGAGCTGTGCGGCGAGCCGGTGCGGGTGGTCGAGGTCGCCCCGGGCATGGTGAAGACCGACGAGTTCGCGCTGACCCGCTTCGGGGGCGACGCCGAGCGGGCGGCCAAGGTGTACGAGGGCGTCCCCGGCCCGCTGACCGCCGACGACATCGCCGACGTGATCGCCTTCGCGGTGACCCGCCCGGCCCACGTCAACATCGACCGGCTGGTCGTGCGGCCCCGGGCCCAGGCCGCCCAGCACAAGGTGCACCGGGTCGCGTCCGGGTCATGAGGCCGGTCCGGCCCGGCCGGCCCGTCGGGGCGGTCACCCGCGGCACGACCGGGCACAACCGGCTGCGCCGCTGCGACCGCTGGATCGCCGCCGTGTACGGCCCGCTGCTGCGCTCGGGCCGCGCGGGGACGGCGCCGCCGCTGGTGGTCGACCTCGGCTACGGCGCGTCCCATGTCACGACGACCGAGCTGTTCACCAGGCTGCGCCGGGTCTGCCCGGTCGTCGAGGTGGTGGGCGTCGAGATCGACCCCGGCCGGGTCGCGGCGGCCAGGCCGTACGAGCGGGAGGGGCTGTCGTTCGTCAGGGGCGGCTTCGAGCTGCCGGTCCCCCGCCCGCCGCTGATCGTCCGCGCGTTCAACGTGCTGCGGCAGTACGGCGAGGACGAGGCGTGGGCGCACTGGGACCTGCTCCGCGCGGGCCTGCACCCGTCGGGAGTGGTCGTCGAGGGCACCTGCTCGGAGGTCGGCCACCGGGCGACCTGGGTGGCGCTCGGCGCCGAGGGGCCGCGGACGCTGACCTTCGCGGCCCGCTTCACCGGCTTCGGGCGGCCGTCCGACCTGGCCGAGCGGCTGCCCAAGACGCTGATCCACCGCAACGTCCCCGGGCAGCCGGTCCACGCGTTCCTGGCGGACTGGGACCGCGCCTGGGCGACCTGCGCCCCCTTCGGCGCGTACGGCGCCCGGCAGCGCTGGATCAGGGCGGCCGAGCTGGTGGCGCGGGACTGGCCGGTGGAGACCCTGCCACCGGCCGGGGGCCCGGGACGGTGGCGGCTCGGCGAGCTGACCCTGCCGTGGAGCGGTATCGCCCCGAGCGCCTCTCCCGGTGCTTGGTAACGTCCGGGCCATGCGTTTCGTCCTCGACCCGGAGATGACCCCCGAGCTCTTCGAGCAGCTCCTGCTCTGCTGGACGGAGGTGACCAACGCGGACGGCGCCGTCGGCTTCGTGCCTCCCGTGACGCCGGACGTCATCAGGCCGACGGCGGAGAAGGCGTTCGCCCGGACCCGCTCCGCCGGTGGGCCGGGAGCCCCGGACAGCCTCCTCGCCGGGTTCGGCGACGACGGCGAGGTCGCCGCCTGGCTCATCCTGGCCGACAACGACTCGCGCCTGCGGGCGCACTGGCGGTGGGTGCTGCGGGTCATGGTCCACCCCAAGCACCAGGGCAAGGGGTACGGCCGGGCCCTGCTAAGCGCGGCCGACGACGCCGCGCGGTCCCTCGGCCTGGAGGCGCTGCAGCTCACCTGCCGAGGCGGCACCGGGGTGGACGCCTTCTACGCGAGCGCGGGCTACCGCGAGGTCGGCCGGGTGCCCCGCTCGATCCGGCTGGCGCCCGGCGACGAGCGGGACGAGATCTACATGCTCCGGTGGCTCTGAATCTTGGCCCAATGCTTAGGCCGGCTCCGCGAGAGCGGTCTCGAACGCGGCATAGGCTGCGTTACTGAACAGTACGAACCGCACCTCGCGGAGGGCTGACCCGGCTTGCCGCACGGTGCTCATCTGTACGGTGGCCATCCGTACGGTGGTCAGCGCGATGCGGGCGGCGTCCTCCATCGGCCACCGGTAGACCCCGGTGGAGATGGCGGGGAAGGCTACGGTGGCGGCGCCCAACCGGTCGGCGACGGCCAGCGACTCCCGATAGCAGGAGGCGAGCAGGTGGGATCGGTCCTCATCCGGCGAGTACACGGGCCCGACCGTGTGGATCACCCATCGGGCGGGCAGCCGTCCGGCGGTGGTCTCGACGGCCTGCCCGGCCGGCAGTCCCCGGCCGTACCGGGAGGCACGCAGCGCCCGGCACTCCTCCAGGATCGCCGGACCGCCGCGCCGGTGGATGGCCCCGTCCACGCCTCCGCCGCCCAGCAGGGACGAGTTGGCCGCGTTGACGATCGCGTCGACCCGCTGCTCGGTGATGTCTCCCTCGACCAGAACGATGTTCATGTGCGTCACCTCTCTACAGGACGTAGTACTACCCCAGGTAGCCTTGGAGGTGTGAAGGGACTGGGAGAGCTCGAACGCAGCATCATGGACATTCTCTGGGCGGAGAACGCGCCGCTCACGGCTCGCGAGGTCGGGCGTCTCATCGAGGACCGCGATCTCGCGCCGACGACCGTGATGACCGTGCTCGACCGGCTCTCCCGCAAGGGGTTCCTCACCCGCACCCGAGACGGGCGGGCCTGGCGCTACCAGCCCGCCGCGAGCCGCGACGCGTACGTCGCCGAGCTGATGCTCGAAGCGCTCGACATGACCGGCGACCGGGACGCGGCGCTGACCCGCTTCGCCCAGGCCGTCTCCGGCACGGAGGCCGAGATCCTCCGGAAAGCGCTCACGGAGCTGGGGGAAGAGTGATCGCGGCGGCGGTCTTAGCCGCGCTCGCGACGACCTGCGCGCTGGCCGCGTGGCGGCTGACCTTCGCGCGCTGGACCTGGCGCGCCCCGCGCACGGCGATCCTGCTCTGGCAGTCCCTCGGGGTGACCTGGGGCCTCGCCTCCACCGGCGCCCTGCTCGCCTTCGCCCTCGGCCCGTACGGCAAGGGGGTCGTGCACGGCCTGGCCGAGTTCCTGGCGGGATTCCTGGCGAGCGTGGGGTCCAGCGTGCGCGACCCGTACGACATGGTCCGGCTGGCCGCGCTGATCGCGGGCCTGTCGCTGCTCGCGGTGCTGGTGGCCCTGCCGCTCGCGGCGGGGGCGCAGACGCTGCGGGCCCGCCGCAGGCACCGGCTGCTGCTCGCGCTGGTGGCCAGGGACGAACCGGCCGTGCCCGGCGTGCGGGTGGTCGACTTCCCCGGCGCCGCCGCGTACTGCCTGCCCGGGCTGAAGTCGCAGGTGGTGATCAGTGACGGCACCCTGCACCTGCTGTCGTCCGCCGAGCTGGAGGCCGTGCTCGCGCACGAGGCCGCGCACGTGCGCGAACGCCACGACCTGGTGCTGCTGCCGTTCGCCGCGCTGCGCCGCGCCCTGCCGTGGTCGAAGCTGGTGCGCGACGCGCAGGCGTCGGTCGAGCTGCTGATCGAGATGGCCGCCGACGACCGCGCCCGCCGGCGTTGCTGCCCCCGCAGGCTGGCCACGGCCCTGCTGCGGTTCGGCACCTCGGCCGCGCTGCCCACGCCGCAGGGCGCGCTGGGGGCGTCCGCGTCGTCCAGCGTGATGGCCAGGGTCGACCGGCTCGTGCGTCCCGAGGTGTCGCTTCCCCCCGCGCAGCGCTTCCTGATCCTGACCGGGTCGGTGGTGCTCGCGACCAGCGCGCCGCTGCTCTGGCTGCTCCCCGGCTGAGACCGCCTCCCGGCCCGACCGTTCTCTGACCAACGCTTGGGTGTTAGCTGAAGTTAGTCACTCAGTTTGCAATTGCAAGCAGTGCGATGCAGACTGGGGACATGGAACTGCCCAAGGTCGGCTCGCTCGGTGAGTACATCCGCCAGCAGCGGCAGCAGGCGAAGATCTCGCTCCGCCAGCTCGCCGCGCAGGCCGGCGTGTCGAACCCTTACCTGAGCCAGGTCGAACGGGGCTTGCGCAAGCCGAGCGCGGAGATACTGAACCAGATCGCCAAGGGTCTGCACATCTCCGCCCAGGCGCTGTACGTCCAGGCCGGCCTCATCGAGGACCGCGAGCCGCACAGCGACGTGCTGGCCGCGATCCGGGCCGACGTGGCACTCACCTCGCGGCAACGCCAGGTGCTCGTCGATATCTACGAGTCGTTCCGCAAGGAGAACCGGGCCGGCGCCGCACAGCCGCCGCAATCGGCTGCGCATCTCGGAGACGACCCGGTTCCCTCGCGTGACGGCTTGACGCCGGATTCGCAGGAAGGATAACCCATGACCACCATCGTCACCCAGGCCAAGAAGATCACCGAGAGCAAGCCGTTCTACGCCCTCACCGGGGCCGGCGACTTCGCCGTGGAGAAGGCCCGCGCCTACGCCTCCACGGTGCAGGACAGGGCCGAGACCGTCGCGCGCGAGCTGCCGGAGAAGGCCCGGGGCTACGCCGACGCCGCCGCCACGCAGATCAACCGCCTGTACGACGACCTCGCCACCCGTGGCCGCAAGGTCGTCAGCCGGGTGAGCGGCGAGGCCGCGCTGGAGCTCACCGAGGTCTCGGAGACCGCCGAGCCGGCGATCGCCGCCGAGGTCACCAGCGGGACCACCACCGGGAAGCGGACCACGGGCGGCCGCACCCGCGCCACCACCGCGAACCGCGGCTGACCTTCCGCCCACGCCGGCGACACCGGGGCCCGCCTTCCCCTGGGGGAGGCGGGCCGCCGCCGTCCACGCCACCTGTCGGCGGCGCCCATTAGTCTTGGGGTCGTCGGCCACCTTGACCATGCGGAGAACCAATGTTCGGGCTCCACGGAATCCTCTCCATCATCTTCTGGCTGCTCGCCCTGGCGGCCTTCCTGCTGTGCGTCGTGGCGCTGGTCCACGCCGTGCGCATCCCGGCCCGGGCCTTCCCCGCGGCGGGCAAGCAGACCAAGCAGCTCTGGCTGATCATCCTCGGCTTCGCGACGTTGTTCACCTTCGCCGCGGCGGTCCAGTACCTGGGCGCGCTGAGCATCTTCACGATCGCGGCGGTCATCGCGGCGGGCATCTACCTCGCCGACGTGAAGCCCGCGGTCAACGAGCACAAGGGCGGCGGCGGCAACCAGGGGCCGTACGGACCCTGGTGACGGGGGCGGCGCCTCAGAGCCAGTCGCGCGCCCGGAACACCCGGTAGAGCGTGGCGGAGGCGACGACGATCAGCACGCTGGACGTCCAGAAGCCCCAGTGATGCCCGAAGCCGGGGAACGGGATGTTCTGGCCGTAGAATCCCGTGATCAAGGTCGGCACCGCGATGATCGCGGCCCAGCTGGTCACCCGCTTCATGATCAGGTTCATCCTGTTGCCCTGCATGGTCAGCTGCGTCTCGCGGATGTTGCCCACCAGGTCGCGCAGCGACTCGGTCCACTCGGTGGCGCGCAGCACCTGGTCGTACACGTCCTGGAAGTACGGCGCCATCTCCCCGTCGCCGACCATGCCGTTTCGGCGCAGAAGCGTGTTCACCGCCTCCCGCATGGGCATCACGACCCGGCGGAGCGTGACCAGGCTCTTGCGCAGCTCGAACGTGCGCCGCTGCTCCTCCCGGCTCACCGGCCGCTCGCCGAAGACCGTGTCCTCCAGGTCCTCCACCTGCTCGTCCATCGCCTCGACGGTCGCGAAGTGGCTGTCCACCACGTAGTCGAGCAGGCCGTGCAGGAGGAACGCGACGCCGTGCCGGGCGAGGTCCGCCCCCTCGTCCCAGCGCCGCATCACCTCCTCTACGGAGAACGCGTCCGACTGCCGCACGGTGACCAGCGCGTTCGAGGTGATGAAGGCGGCGGCGTCGGCGACCCGCACCTCGCCGGTCCCGACGTCGAAAGCGGACGCGTAGACGCTCAGGAACATGTGGCCGTCGTAGACGTCCAGCTTGGGCCGCTGCCGGCGTTGCAGCGCGTCCTCCACCGCCAGGGCGTGCAGCCCGAGCTCCTCGCTGATCGCGTGGAGGTCCTCCTCGGTGGGGTCGCACATGTCGAACCACACCACGGCCGCCGGATCCCTGACGTGCTCGGAGACGTCGGCGACCGGAAAGCCCTCGGCCTCCAGGACGCCGTTCCGGTACAACCGGGTGTGTCCCATGGACGGTAACCCTACCGACCCCGCGAAACGTGTCGGATGGGACCGATAAGGTTTCGGCTCATGCTGGATCTCGCGCGCCGGCTCGGACCGGCGGCACTGCTCGCCGCCCTCGCCGTCCTCGCCGTCTCCCCCGCGCACGCCTCGCCCGCACCCGCTCAGCCCGCACGCGCTGCGGCGGCACCGGCCGACAAGGACGAGGTGACCCTGGAGCTCCGCCGGGACGGCGTGCTCCACGTGAAGGAGACGGTCACCCCCGCCGGCGGGACCGTGCGGCGCACGCCGATCACCCGCACCCGCTTCGACGACGGCCACGACCGCGTTTACCGCCTCTCCAACGTCAAGGGCGGCTCGTACGACGGGGAGACCCTGACGTTCGGCGGCACGGTCGAGTACGACGTGACCGGCGCCGTCTCGCCCGTCGCCGACGGCGGCGAGGAGCTGCGCTGGTTCGCGGTGTCCGGCCCCGTGCGGGACGCGGTGGTGACCGTGACCGGCCCGGGCAGGGTGCAGAACCTGTCCTGCTTCGCGGGCGAGCCCGGCGCGGCCACGGCCTGCACCGGCGCGTCGGTCGACGAGACCGGCGCCACCGCCACCTTCGAGCAGCAGGACCTCCGGCAGGGCCAGACGCTCACCGTCGTCGTCGGCTATCCGAAGGGCGCGACGGGCGCGGCCCCGATCCTGGAGCGCAGGTTCGAGCTGTCCAACGCGTTCGCGCTGAACGCGGTGACCGGCGGGTCGCTCGCGGCGCTGCTCGTCCTGCTGCTGGGCGGCGTGGGGCTGCTGTACTGGACGCGCGGGCGCGACGCCCGGGTGATCGGCAGCGAGACGGCCGGCACCGGGACGACAGGCGACTGGCTGACCCAGGTCAGCGGCCACTGCGGGCGCTTCACCCCGCCGGACGGGGTGCGGCCAGGGCAGATCGGCACGCTGGTCGACGAGCAGGCCGACGTGGTCGACGTGACCGCGACCCTCGTGGACCTCGCCGTGCGCGGCTTCCTGCGGATCGACGAGCAGCCCCGGCAGACGTACGAGTCCCCCGACTGGTGCCTGGTCAAGCTGCCCGGAGCCCCGATCGGCGACCTGCTCCCCTACGAGCGCGCGCTCTGGGACGCGGTCTTCGACGGCCGCGACAGGGTGCTGCTGTCCCAGCTGCACGGGTCCTTCGCCACCCGCCTCACGGCGGTGCGCGACGCGCTCTACCAGGACGTGGTGGACCAGGGCTGGTTCGCCCGGCGGCCCGACTCGGTGCGGTCGCGCTGGACCACCCTCGGAGTGGTCGTGCTCGCGCTCGGGGTGGTCGCCACGGTCCTGCTCGCCTGGTTCACGTCGTACGGCCTGCTGGGACCGGCTCTGATCATCGCGGGGGCGGCCCTGGCCTTCGGCGGCCAGTACATGCCGGCCAAGACCGCCAAGGGCGCCGAGGCGCTGGCGCACACCCTCGGCTTCCGGGAGTACCTCGCCCACGCGAGCGCCGACGACGTGCCCCCGGACCGCCGGGTGGAGCTGTTCTCCCGCTACCTGCCGTACGCGGTGATCTTCGACAACGTGGACCGGTGGGCGGGGATCGTCGGCACGTTCACGGGCGACGGCCGGCAGGCCGACCACCTGTACTGGTACCAGGGACCGGCGGAGTGGGACCTGTCCAGGTTCGCCGACTCGATGCGGACGTTCACGCTGACCACCTCCGGCGCGATCTCGTCCTCCCGCCAGTTCCGCTCCCTCTGATCCCCCCGCCCCCGGATCGGAGGGCGCACTCGGGCGGAGGGCACTCGGGCGGGGGTGAGAAGCGCAGCGGGCCGCGACTCGGGCGGCTCAGGCCGCTCTCACGCCCGGCGGGGTCGGACGGCGCGGACGCGGACCTCTCTCACGCCTGGGATGTCAGAGGGCGTGGACGCGGACCTCTCTCACGCCTGGCGGGTCAGGCGGCGTGGACGCGGACCTCCCCGACCGGGACGCCGCCGCCGAACAGCGGCGTGGTCGCGAGCCCGGCGAACTCGGGGGCGTCGATCCCGGCCGCGCGCAGGGCGGCGACGGTGACCGGCACGCGGGCCCGCCCGCCGCCGTCCACGATCTTCACGGCGCCGGCCCGGCCCTCGGCGTCGGCAAAGGCGTCGAACGCCTCCGCGCCCGACTTCACCAGCAGCCCGGGAACGGCCCGCATCAGCAGGGCCTCGGCCCGGGTCGTGCCGCTCGTCCACTCGGGGTGCGCGCGCATCGCGTCGGCGACGCGCCGCTCCGGGGTGCCGTCCGGGGCGAGCGTGAGGCGGCGGAAGGCGCGGGCGACCGCCGCCATCGAGACGAAGAACAGCGGCGCGCCGCAGCCGTCCACGCCGGTCGCCGCGACCCGTTCGCCGGTGAGTTCCTCCACCGTGGCGCGGATCGCGCGCTGCAACGGGTGCCCGGGATGCAGGTAGCCGTCCACCGGCCAGCCGTTGACCACGCAGGTGGCGAGCATCGCCGCGTGCTTGCCCGAGCAGTTCATGAAGACGCGGCGGGCCTCGCCGTACTGCCGCAGGACCTGGCGGCTCGCCTCCTCGTCCAGCGGCAGGTCCTCGGGGCAGCGCAGGAAGGACTCGTCCAGTCCCGCACCCGCGAGGATCTTCCGGGCGCCGTCGACGTGGAAGGGCTCCCCGCTGTGGCTGGCGGCGGCCAGCGCGAGCAGTTCCCCCTCCAGCGGCAGGCCGGCCCGGACCATCGCGAGCGCCTGCAACGGCTTCATCGCGGAGCGCGGCGAGGCGAGACTCGCCGTGTCCCCGCGCACGAGGGCCGGGGAACCGTCCGCCCCGATCACGTGCACGCGTGCGCGGTGCACGGACTCGACGAACCCCGAACGGACGACCTCCACCACTATCTCCGACATGGGGCGCAGTCTACGAAGCCCTCGGACATGGCAGAATCCGGGGGCATGCGTGCCGTCGTACAGCGGGTCAGTTCCGCGTCGGTTGTGGTGGAGGGGCGTGTCGTCGGAGCGATCGACGAGCCCGGCCTGCTGGTGCTCGTGGGCGTCACCCACACCGACGGGCGGGCCGAGGCGGCGAGGCTCGCCGCCAAACTGTGGGGGCTGCGAATCCTGCACGGCGAGAAGTCGTGTTCCGACGTCGGCGCCCCGCTGCTCGTCATCAGCCAGTTCACCCTGTACGGCGACGCCCGCAGGGGCCGCAGGCCCACCTGGCAGTCGGCCGCCCCCGGCCCGGTGGCCGAGCCGCTGGTGGAGGCCGTGGTGGCCGAACTGCGGACGCTCGGCGCGCGGGTCGAGACGGGCCTCTTCGGCGCCGACATGAAGGTGACCCTCACCAACGACGGCCCGATCACCCTCGTCCTGGACGTCTGAGCCACTCCGGCCCGGACGCGGCCCGGATACGGCATGGGCGCGGCCCGGATTCCGCCCGAGGCGTGATCCTCACCGGCCGAGGGAGCGTCCCAGCCGTCCCAGCCGGCGGACGCGGGTGATCGGCAGGGGCGCCGTCAGCGGACGCGGCGGCGCAGGGCGGGGTCGATGTGCACGTTGCGGCCCGCGTCCGGCGGCACGACGACCTCCTGGCTCGCCGCCACGCCACCGGCCAGCAGGTCGATGTCCACCGGCACCGTCCGCTTGACGACCGCGAGGGCGATCGGGCCCAGCTCGTAGTGGCGGGCCGATGAGCCCACGAACCCGAGCTGGCCGGGCTCTGCCGCGCCCTCCACGGCCGCCTCCGGCTCCGCCTCGACCGGGGTGGCCACGCCGAGCGTCACCGGGGCGCCGTGGGGAGGCAGGCTGTCGACGCTGCCGTCGAGGTGCAGGAAGACCAGGCGGCGGGGCGGGTGGCCGAGGTTGTGCACCCGGGCGACCGTCTCCTGCCCCCGGTAGCAGCCCTTGCTCAGGTGGACCGCCACGCCGATCCAGCCGACCTCGTGGGGGATCGTCTTGTGGTCGGTCTCGAACCCGAGCCGGGGCACGTGGGCCGCGATGCGCAGCGCCTC
The DNA here is from genome assembly GCF_005864065.1 of Microbispora triticiradicis. Lineage (NCBI taxonomy): Bacteria > Bacillati > Actinomycetota > Actinomycetes > Streptosporangiales > Streptosporangiaceae > Microbispora > Microbispora triticiradicis. The sequence goes on from NZ_VANP01000003.1 coordinate 613,047, forward strand.
GTAGGCCCACAGACCGGCGGGGCGCAGGCCCAGCTCCTCCGGGAGACCGGCCAGCCGCCCGCGCGGCACGAGCAGGTCGCCGCCCATCACGACGGTCCCCTCGGGGAGCGCCCGGCGCTCCGCCCAGCCCTCCTCCTCGGCCGCCGGCTCACCCGCGGGGGCGGGCGGCGCGACGGAGACCACCGCGTAGTCCGAGGTGAGCTCGGCGACCTCGACCCGCAGCATGAACCGCATCTTCTCCAGGAAGGCGACCAGCTCGGCCGCCGTGCCCGGCTCCACGTGCGCCCACACCGCCTCGCCGTCGTCCACCAGGGTCAGGTGGTGCTCGACGCGGCCCTGGCCGTCCAGCAGCAGCGCCTGGGCGGGCGTGCCCGGCTGGAGCGTGTCCAGCTTCTGCGAGCTGAGGCTGTTGAGCCAGCTCAGCCGGTCGGGTCCGGCGATGCGCACGACCTCGCGATCGCTCCGGTCGACCAGCGCCCGCCCCTCGGCGAGCGCGCGCTGCTCGGCGTAGGGGTCGCCGTAGTGGGCCGCCACCGTCTCGTCCGGCGCCTGCGCGGCCACCGCGCCGGATGTGTCAAGCAAAGGGCTCCGCATGCCCCAAGGCTATTCGGTCCCCCGCGACCGTCGCGGTCCCGGCTCGCCCCTGTGGACAACTCACGGACTGTGGACAACTCACGGACTGTGGACAACTCGCGGCACTGTGGGCAACTGGCGGGACTGTGGGCGACCGAGCCGCGGACGACCGGTCATGAGCGGCCGGCGTGACGTCATCGCGGCACGCGGCGGAAGGCGACCAGCGCCACGTCGTCCTCGCGGGCCCCGAACGTGGCGATGAGCCGGTCGCAGAAGCTTTCCAGGTCGTCGCCCACGTGTTCGGCCTGCTGGCGGGCGACCTCCAGGCTCTCGTCGAGCAGTTTGTCGCGGTCCTCGATCAGGCCGTCGGTGAACAGCACCATCGTGGCGTCCTCGGCCAGGTGGAGCCGGTCCACCCGGTACCGTTCCTCGGCCACGCCCAGCAGCAGGTTCCCGAACCTGTGATAGGCCGCGTCAGGTCCCGCCATCAGCGGCGGGATGTGCCCGGCGTTCACGAGTTCCAGCTCACCCGTCTCCGGGTCGAGCAGGAGCAGGCAGACGGTCGCCGTCATCTGCGGGTGATAACGCCGCAGGACCGCGTTGAGCAGGCTCATCGACCGGGCCGGATCGACCGCCTCGATCACCGACGCCCGCAGCGCGTACCGGAGCTCCGCCATCACGGTGGCGGCGTGCAGCGAGTGGCCCTGCACGTCGCCGAGCGCGATCAGCACCCGGTCGCCCAGAGGCAGGACCTCGTAGAAGTCCCCGCCCACCTCCACGTTGTCCACCGCGGGCTGGTACCGCACGGCGATCCGCAGGCCCGGCACGGGCGGGATCTTGTCGGGCAGCAGGCTGCGCTGCAGCGTCAGCGCGATCGTGTGCTCCTCGGCGTACGCGCTGGCGGCGTCGACGGCCAGGGCCACAGCCTGCCCGAACTGCCGCAGCAGGCTCACCTCGTCGCCGTCCAGCGGCGAGGCCGGATCCACCCCCAGGAAGACCGGCGGCCTGCCCGTCTTCGTCCGGCACAGTACGCCCGACACGGTCGCGACCCCGTCGCTGTCGGGGACGACCGCGGCCCATGTCCGGCTGTCCAGGTCGAACGTCCGCACCCCGGGGGAGTCCCCGATCGCGATGTCGCTGAGCCTGTCGAGGGTGTCGGGCCGCACCGGCCGGGCCGAAGCGGCCTCGCCGGGCCGGGCGGCGAACCTGCGCAGGACTCCGTCCGGCGACACCGCCAGCACCCGCGCGAACCGGTCCACCAGCCGGGAGCAGCCCTCGGCGGCCACCGACAGCAGCCGTTCGAAGTCCTCCGCCTCGTTCAGCAGCAGCGTGATCTCGGCGAGCATGCTCAGCCGCGCCGCCATCCGCTCGGCCCGCTGCCGCGCCCGGTAGTACCGCAGCATCGCCCGGACCGTCGCCGCGAACTCGTCGGGCTGGATCGGCTCGGAGAGGTACGCGTCGGCCCCGCGCTCCAGCCCCTCGGCGCGGTCGGCCGGGGTGATCGCGTTGCCGGACACCTGGATCACCGGGATCGAGGTGGTCTCGGGGTTGGCCTTGATCTTCTCGCAGACCTCCATGCCCCCGAGGTCGGGCATCCGCACGTCGAGGACGACCAGGTCCGGCCTGAGCGTGGCGACGAGGGCCAGCGCCTCCTCGCCGCCACCGGCCTCCACGACCCGGTGCCCCGCCCGCCGTAGCCAACTGGAAAGTATGTAGCGCTTGGTCGGGATGTCGTCGACCACGAGCACGGTCGCCGCGGCGTCAATCATCGGCCCCACCTCCGCGCCGCGCGGCGACCGCCTCCCTGATCGTCTCCAGCAGCCGGTCCCGGCGCAGCCCGTGCTTGCTCAGCGACAGATGCGCGCTCTCCTGCTCGTCCAGCGCTCCCGACACCGTGACCACGGGCACCTCCCGGAGGCTCTCGTCCTCGGCCATCCGCTGCCGCAGAGCGGCGCCGTCCAGCCGGGGCATGAAGAGATCGACCAGGGCGACGTCCGGGACGTGCTCACGCATCCGTTCAAGGGCTTCGTACCCGTCGGCGGCCTCGTCCACGACGGCGGCGAAGCCGAACAGCAGGCGCCGGGCCAGCGCGCGGAACCCCGCGTCGTCGTCGGCCACCAGCACGTGACCGATCTCGGGGCTCGCCATCCGGTGCGGCACCCGCAGCGTGACCGTCGTCCCCTCCCCCTGCGTGCTCGACAGCTCCAGGTCGCCGCCGAGCGCCTCGGCGAGCCTGCGGGCGTACGGCAGGCCGAGGCCGGTCCCCTTCGCCTTGAGCTGGAGCGGGCCGGGCACCTGGAAGAACTCCTCGAAGACGCGCTCCAGGAGCTCCTCGGGAATACCGACGCCGGTGTCGGAGATGGTGAAGACGACCTCGGCCATCTCAGGGTCGACCTCGGCGCTGAGCCGCACCTCACCCTCCTGGGTGAACTTCAGCGCGTTGCTGAGCAGGTTGCGCAGGATCCGGGTGAGCATGACCTCGTCGACGAGCATCTCGCCGACCTCGGGGGACACGTCGATCACCAGCCCGACCCCCTCCGACCGTACGGCGGTGTGCAGCGTCCCGCGCAGCGCCTCGGCCACCGCGACCACGTCCACCACCGACGGCTCCGGGTCGAGCCGGCCCGACTCCGCCTTGGCGAGGTCGAGCAGCTCCCCCACCAGGACGAGCAGCGTCTCCGCGCTGCCGCCGATGAGGTTTACCTGGTGCTCCTGCTCCTCGGTCAGCGGCTCGCCCCCCGCGCCGACCATCAGCCGGACCAGCCCGATGATCGAGGTCAGCGGCATTCGCAGCTCGTGGCTCACGTTGGCCCAGAACCGCTGCCTGGCCTCGGCGGCGCTGCGCAGCTGGGACGACTTCTCGTCCAGCTCGGCGTACAGCGCCACGACGCCCCGGTTGGTCTCCTCCAGCTCCGCCGACAACTGGTTGTACAACGCCATGACGCCCTGGTTGGTCTCCGCGAGCTCGGCGTTGAGCCGCAGGACCTGCTCCAGCGTCCGGGCCAGCTCCTTGTTCTGCTCGCGCAGCTCGTCCAGGGCGGTGGCGGGCGCCAGCGGGGCCAGCCCGGCCCGTACGTCGGCGACCGTCAGGCTGCGCCGGTGCCCGGGCACCCGCTTCACGAGCGTGACGCGTCCCTCCTCCGCGGCCAGGCTGACCTCGTCGACCAGGCGGCCCGCGAGCGTCAGGCCCTCGCTGGGCCGCAGGCTCTGCCCGTCGCCGTACTCGACGGTGACGACCAGCCGGTCCTCCGCCAGGCTGAAGGTCACGTGGCCCTCGGCGCCCGAGGCCAGCACCTCGCGGCCGATCTCGCTGAGCGCGGTCGCCATGCGGATCTGGTCCTGCGACTCCATGCCCACGAGCTCGGCGATCCGCCTGCCGAGCCGCCGGACCGCGAAGACGTCCTGGTCTCCGCTGATGTCCGCGCGGGTGAGCACCTCGCCGGTCACGGCCGCTGCCTCAACGCCACGACGCAGGCGTCGTCCCTGCGGCTGCCGGCGTCCCGCAGCAGGGTGGCGCCGATCACGGCCGGGGAGCGGGCGAACAGGCCGGGGAAGGACGCCGGGTCCCAGCGGTCGGTGAGGCCGTCTGAGTGCAGCACCACCGTGGCGTGCGGCGGCAGCGCGTACTCGTACTGCTGCGGGCGCCTGCTCTTGTGCCCGGCGATGCCCGGCAGGGAGATCATGCCCTGGCGGCCCTCGGCGTGCGCGATCCAGCCCGAGATGTTGCCCAGCCCGGCGTACGACACGGTCTCCCGCTCGACCCTGACGACGGCCACGGCGCCTCCTCTGGTGTGGCTCAGCCCGCGGTGCACGCGTTCCAGCGCGGCGACGGGCGGGGCGAGGGGGTCGTCCAGGAACACCCGTACGGCCTCGCGGGAGGCGTGCGCGGCGGCGGCGCCGTGGCCGAGCCCGTCGCAGAGCACGGCCGTGATCACGCCTCCGGTGTCGACCACGGCGTAGGAGTCGCCGCAGATCGTCTCCTCGCCGATCGGGCGGCGGATCCCGCTCACGCGCGGCGGCGGCCCGGGCGAGCCGTCCGCCGTGAAGTGCGTCACCAGGACGGTGCCCCGGCCCGGCATGCTGTGCACGTCCCAGGCCGAGGCCATCCGGGCGATGGCGCCGAGCCCGATGCCGAGGGTCCCCGAGGTGGAGAAGCCGTCCCGCAGGGCGCGGGCGAGGTCGGCGATGCCCGGTCCGCGGTCGACGGTCACCAGTTCCACCACACGCGCGCGCTCGCCGTGCGGGCGCACCAGGACGACGCCGTCCTCGGCGTGCTTGACCAGGTTCGAGACCGCCTCGGTGACCGCCACGGCCACCTGGCCGGTGCGGTTCTGGTCGAACCCGGCGGCCGTCGCCAGCGCGACCGCCGACCTGCGGACGGCGCCGATCACGCTGGGGTGCGCGGCGCGGACCCAGATGTCCTCGTGACGGCCGGTCACGCGGCTCTCACCGGGCGGCTCGTCAGGGCCGCTCAACGGGCCCACTTGGTCACCGTGATGCGGGTGCCCTCACCCGGGGCGGAGACCAGGTCGAACTCGTCGACGAGCCGCCGCGACCCGCTCAGGCCGAGCCCGAGACCACCCCCGGTGGTGAATCCGTCGGTCATCGCCTGCGCGATGTCGGAAATGCCGGGGCCCTCGTCGGAGAAGACCAGCCGCAGGCCCGGCCGCAGCCCGGTGGAGACCTTCTCGACCTCCACCCGCCCACCGCCGGCGTGCACCAGGACGTTCCTGGCCAGCTCGCTGGCGGCGGTTACGATCTTGGTTTGGTCGACCAGGGAGAGCCCGATCTCGGCCGCCACGCTCCTGACCTTCTGGCGTACCAGTACGACGTCACCGTTGGTGGCGATGGGCAGCTCCTGCCCGCTCACCCCTCGGCGCTCCTCGCGTGCTCCAGCATCACGACTCCCTTTTCGAGGTTGAGGGCCGTGCGCACGCCGCCGAGCGACAGTCCCAGTTCCACCAGCGTGATCGCCACGGCGGGACGCATCCCGACCACCACGGTCTCCGCGTCGAGCATGCGCGTCATCGCGGCGATGGTGGAGAGCATCCGGCCGATGAACGAGTCGACGATCTCCACGGCGGTGATGTCTATGATCACCCCGCGCGCTCCTCTGGAGACAACCGTCTCGGCCAGGTCCTCCTGCAGAGTGAGCACGCTCTGGTCGTCCAGATCGATCTGGATGGAGACGATCAGGATGTCGCCGAGCTTGAGGATCGGCACACGCTCCATCAGCCGCGCTCCGCCCTGACCGCGACCCGGGTGGTCGCGGCGCCCTTGACCTGCACACCGCTGCGCGTCAGCGCGTACGCCAGTGCGTCGGCGAGCGACGCCTTCGTCACGATGTCGCCGAACTCGATGCCCAGTGTGACGATGGTGTGCGCGATCTGCGGGCGGATGCCGGAGATCACGCACTCCGCGCCCATCAGCCGGGCCGCGACGACGGTCTTGAGCAGGTGCTGCGCGACCTCGGTGTCCACCGCGGGCACGCCGGTGATGTCGATCACCGCGTGCTCCGAGCCGGTGTCCACCAGCGTCTGCAGCAGCTTCTCCATCACCACCTGGGTACGGGCGGAGTCGAGCGTGCCGACCAGCGGCACCGCGACGATCCCCTCCCACAGCTTCACGACAGGGGTCGAGAGTTCGAGAAGCTGCTCGGCCTGGTCGATGATGATCTTCTCGCGGGCGGCGGAGTAGGTCTCGAAGGTGAACAGCCCCAGGTCGTCGATCAGCCGCGACAGCCAGGCGAAGCCGCGCAGCGCCTCGGTCTGCCCGTCGGCCTCGACCTGTTCGTACACCGCCTCCTTGAGCGAGAACACGACCCGGGCGGTGTCGGAGGGGGTGTAGCCCTGCCGGGCGCGGGAGCGGGACAGCTCGCCGAGCAGGCCGCGTACGTCGGCGAGGTCGGCGTCGCCGACGAGGGCCGTGCGCAACGCCTGGTGCAGATCCCGGAGTTCGTCGATCGGCGCGCCGGAGATCTGGCTCCACCGCCGCAGCAGCGGCTCTTCCTGGGAAGTGAATATCTCGACGATGCGCCGCCGGGCGGCGTCCGCAGGAACGGTCACGTGTACTCCTGACGACGGCAAGGTGTCTCACCCGCAACGCTACCGTCAGAAGGGTGTAGCACCGCCCACAAATGGGACATTACCGACGTTTAACAACATCAGCGGCATTTCCGGCAGGTGCCGAAGACGGTGAGGTGGCGCACGTCGGTCGCGAAGCCCAGTTCCGCGTCGAGGGCCGAGACGAGGCCGTCCACGAGCGGGGGGGCCACCTCGGTGACCTCGCCGCAACCCCGGCAGACGAGGTGGACGTGATCGGCTTCCGAGGCGAGGTGATAGGTCGGAGCGCCGTGACCCAGGTGGGTGTGGGTGACGAGCCCGAGCTCCTCCAGCAGTTCGAGGGTCCGGTAGACGGTCGAGATGTTGACCCCTCTGGCCGTCCGCTGCACCCGGGCGCAGATGTCCTCCGGCGTGGCGTGCCCCAGCTCGGTGACCGCTTCCAGCACGAGCTGGCGCTGGGGGGTGATCCGGTAGCCGCGGGCCCGCAGCTCCTCGTGCCAAGTCTCGGCCATGACCAGAAGTTTAGGTCGTGGCGCGGAAACCGGCCTCCGCCACGCCCCGGGGGCCGGCCGATAATCCGCTTGCCCCTTCGCGGATCGCTCGCATAACTTGAATGCACGCAGAAGGGAGGTGGTCCAAACAATGGTTGATCATTATTGGGCTAGCGAGGTGGCTGTCCGCTAGGACTCGTCCATCTGGACCCTCCGTCTGGATGTCGTACGACGTCCCGGCGAATCCTCGACAGACACCGGAACCCCGGGCAGCCGGCGGCCGCGGACGAATGTCCTCGGCCATGGTCCAGCCGGCCCGCCTCCTCAGGAGGCGGAGCGCGCCCGGGGTTCTTTCTTTTCCCCCACTCGCGCTCTCGTGACTCCCGCTCTCGTCACTCCTGCTCGTCGAAGTCGCCGGTCCTCCTGAGCTCCGCGGAGGCGTGCGACTGCAGCGGGTGCCCCACCGCCGCCATGTCGTAGGCGTACATGAGGTTGCCGTTCACCAGGCCGTACAGCCGGTGGCCCGCGTTGTACTCCTTGGCCGTCGTGGTGCGCGCGACCACGTCCGTACGCAGCTCGATCTTGTGGAAGACGACCTCCCCCACGTAGATCTCGACGATGCCGGTGGGATGCGCGAGGCACACCTCGATCTGGCGCCCGGGCTGGATGCGCCAGAAACCCGCCTCGGTGGACAGCGGTCTGACCTTGTTGCCCTCGGCGTCGAGCAGCCAGCTACGGCTCCGGTAGCTCAGGAACGGCTTCCCGTTGTGCCCGAACACGACTTCCTGGCCGAAGTTGGCACTCTCCATGGTGGGATAGCCGATCACGCCGGCCCCCTCCCAGCGGCCCAGGAGGAAGGCGATCGGCTCAAGGTCGGGGTGTACGTCCATGGAGACGAGCTTAGAGGCGGTAGACGGCCCTCCCGACAGAACCGCACAGCCCGGCCGCGGAGCCTCAGCGGCCGAGGCCGGCGTCCCGCCCCCGGATGATCGCCTCCGCCCGGTCGGCCGCCTGGATCTTGCCGAGCACCGCGTGCACGTGGTTGCGCACGGTCTTCTGGGACAGGAACAGCCGCGCGGCGATCTCGCCGTTCGACAGTCCGGCGGCCACCAGGTCGAGCACCTCGTGTTCGCGGGCGGTCAGGCCGGGGAACGCCGTGGCGGCGCCGCTCTGCGGCCTCGGGGCCAGGAAGTCGGTGATCCGCCCGGCGAGGACCGCCCCGAACACCACGCCGCCGCCGGCCACGGTGGTGATCGCGCGCACCACCTCCTCGGGTTCCGCGCCCTTGAGCAGATAGCCGCGCGCTCCGGCGCGGAGCGCCTCGAAGATCGTGCCGTCCTCCTCGGACATGGTCAGCACCACGACACCGGTCTCCGGCCGCTCCCGCAGGATGTGACGGGTGGCCTCGATCCCGTCCATGCCGGGCATCGAGACGTCCATGACCACGACGTCGGGCTCGTGCCGGGCGGCCTGCTCGACGGCCTCGGCGCCGGTCGCGGCGGTCCCGACGACCTCGACCTCGTCGATGCTGCCCAGCAGGGCCGCGAAGCCCTCGCGGAACACCGGGTGGTCGTCCACCACGAGTACCGTCACCGGGCGTTGTCCCGTCATATCCCCACCTCTTCCGTCGTCGCCGCTCGCGTCACGGCCTCTCGCCTCGTGGCGGGCGGTCCGATGGGCAGCCGCGCCCACACCCGCGTGCCGCCGGACCCGGCGGAGGTCACACTGCACGACCCGCCGAGTTCGGCGGCCCGTTCGCGCAGGGAGACGAGGCCCACGCCGCTCACCACGCCGTCGCCGAGGCCGACGCCGTCGTCGGTCGTCACGACGTCGAGGCACCCCGCCTCGCCGTCGCGGGTGAGCGTGATCACGCACTCGCCGGCCCGCGCGTGCCGGACCACGTTGGTGAGGGCCTCGGACGCGATCCGGTACGCCGCCACCTCGACCGCCGCCGGGAGGTCGGACAGGTCGCCGTACTCCTCGACCCGGACGGCCAGTCCCGGGGCCCGCAGCCGCTCCGCCTGCTGCCGGATCGCCCCGACCAGCCCGACGTCGTCGAGCGCGGGCGGCCGCAGGCCGTGCACCAGGCGCCGCACCTCGGTGAGCATCCCGGTGAGCTCCTGCCGGGCCAGGCCGAGGATCCGGTCCGCCTCCTCGGGCGAGCGGCGGGCGGTGATCCGCGCGGTGTCGACGCGGGAGGCCACCGCGGCCAGGGCCGGCCCGAGACCGTCGTGCAACTCGCGGCGAAGGCGGCGGCGTTCGTCCTCCACCGCCGCGACCAGGCGCTCGCGGCCGCCCTGCAACTCCTCTGCGAGGCGTACGGCGCGGGCGGCCGCGGCGGCCTGCCGGATCAGGTCGGCCAGCAGGCGCTCGTCGTTCGACGAGAGCCGGGTGCGGGAGGGCGCCTGGCGGGGCAGCAGCAACCGGCCGATCTCCTCGCCGCGGTAGGTGATGGGCAGGGCGCGCGTCCCGGCGGGACGCTCGCCGTCCTCGACCAGCAGCCGTTCACCGCTGAACTGCGTGATCTCCACGCCGACGTACGGCGACCGGAAGGCCCGCGCCACCGTCCGCGCCAGCGTGAGAAGCTGCGTCCCCGAGTCGTCGGCCCGCTCCAGCCGCTCGGCGAGCCCGGACATCACGCGGTAGGGATCGTCCCGTTCGCCGACGACCCAGCGCCGCACCAGCCGCCACAGCCGGTGCCGTAGCTGCGCGTACAGGATGGCGACCGCGAAGACGGCGATGACCAGGCGCTCCCCCTCGTTCAGGCGCGGCCCCAGCAGGCGGCCCGCGCCGCCGAGGACCAGCAGGTCGAGCAGGAGGGTCAGGGCGAGCAGGGCGCCGTACACCACGGTCCCGCCGAGCAGCCGGTCGATGTCGACGAGGTCCGGCCGGACGATCCCGACCGCGACCGATCCGGCCGTGAGGACCAGGGCGATGTCGAGACCTGCGGTGCCGAAGTCGTTCGGCAGCAGCCGGATGGTCAGCATGACCAGCAGGTCGGCCACGGCCGCCCACAGCAGCCAGCGCATGCGCGCCCGGCCGACGCCGGCCGACCTCCGGTAGCGCCGCACCACCACGACGAACGGCGCGAGGAGGCTGAGCGGGATGCACAGCTGGGCCACCAGGAGCACGCCGCTCCACACGGCGTCCGGCAGCGGGACGTACAGCGGATCGAGGTCGAGTGCGGTCAGCGGCGCGGGGATCGGCCGGGAGTCCGAGGTCGCCTGCGCGATGGCGGACGGCACCGCGACCAGGGCCAGCGGGAGCAGGCTCGTCAGCGCCAGGCTGACCAGCGTGACCCCGCGCCACCAGCCCGTGGGCATCTTCCCGTCGGGGTAGAGCAGCAGCACCAGCGGCAGCAGCAGCAACAGTCCCGCGCCGAGCCGCTGGTAGACGAAGAAGGCCGCCGACCCGCCCGGCAGTGCGGGGTGGTGCAGGGTGGCGTAGGCGAGCCACGAGGCGGCCGCGTCGTCCACCGCCCACCAGGCGCCGAAGACCGCCATGAGCCGGCCCAGGGGATGGCGCGCGTGCCGGGTGAGCACCGCCGCGCCGGCCGTGGCCAGCGCGACGCCCGCCATCGCGTCGGGACCCGCCGGAGGCAGGTCGAGCAGGACCCGGTGGGCCTGCGGCACCCGCAGGCCGATCAGCGCAGCCGCCACCGCCGCGGCCATCGCGACCACGAGGAACGCGAGCCCGGCGACGTTCAGGCGCACAGGCCGACGAACCATCACAAACCGCACCAGAGCAGTGTGCCGCAGGCGGAACGGGATGTCCCTAGGACGCGCGTCCCGTCCGTCCTGGGACACGAGACAGGCCCGGAATCGGGACGCCGCGCCCTGACGGCCCGGGGCGGTGATTCAGCAGGATCGTCCTCGTCGCCGCGGTGATCCCCACCGCCGCTCCACCCCCGAATCGAAGGAAGCCCGATGACCAGCACCTCCCACGTCCCGGCGCACACGGACCCCGCCGCCCCCACCGCCGCTCCCACCGGAGGGCTCGCCGACTCGACGGTGCGCCGGCTGGCCCTGGGCCTCTCCACCGGCGCGCTGACCTGGTCGGCCGTCAGCTTCGTCTACGGCTTCGACGTCGCCGGCGACCCGGCCCTCATGATCACCGACCTCGGCGGCCTGGCGTTCCAGATCGGCGCCCAAGGCCTTCTCACGATCATGCTCCGCACCGGCGCGACCGGCGTGAGCCGCGTGGCGCGCGGCATGGTGCAGGCTGAGCGGGTGCTGCTGGCCCTGGCCATGGTGTGGAGCCTCGTCCACGGCCTCTTCCCGGCCGCGCGTGACACGGTCTGGCTCGGGATCCTCGACGCGTTCTGGCCGCTGTCGATGCTGGGCATGTTCGTGCTCGGCGTCAAGATCGCCATCACCGGCCGGTGGCGCGGGGCGGCCCGCCTGTGGCCGCTCGTCGCCGAGAGCTGGGTGGTCGTGACCCTCCCGACCCTGGCGATCTTCGGCACCTCCGTGTCCAACGTCGTCGGCGCGGCCCACCTGCTGGTGGGCTACACCACTCTCGGACTCATCCTCGCGTTCCGTCCCGACCTGGTGCGCGGCGGGAAGTGAGTGGCGGAGAACACACGGCGGCCCGGCGGACTAGGCTTCCGTTATGGCACGATCTTTGGTGATCAAGGTGACGGCCGGGGCGGACGCCCCGGAGCGCTGCAACCAGGCCTTCACGGTCGCGGCGGCGGCGCTGGCGAGCGGTGTCCCGGTCTCGCTGTGGCTGACCGGCGAGTCCTCCTGGTTCGCCCTGCCGGGGCGGGCCAAGGAGTTCACCCTGGCCGAGGCCGCGCCGCTGGAGGACCTGCTCGCGGCCGTCCTCGCCGCGGGCAGGGTCACGCTGTGCACGCAGTGCGCCGCCCGCAGGGGCATCACGGTGGACGACGTCATCGACGGGGTCCGCATCGCGGGAGCCCCCACATTCGTCGAGGAGGTCCTGGGCGAGGGCGTGCAGGCGCTCGTCTACTGACCCCGCTCCGGGCCCGCCCGGCGACCGACCGCCGGCCCCCGATTTCTAGGGGACCGGAGGCGCGGGCGGGTCAGGCGGGCAGCACCGCGCGCAGGCGCTCGTCGCGCAGCGCCTGGTACCAGCCGTCGTCGATCGCGGGCAGCGGCCCGGTCACCCAGCTCAGCAGCAGGTCGGCCAGCGCGGGGTTGCGGGCGAGCGCCGGGCCGTGCAGGTAGGTGCCGATGATCCGGCCCGCGTAGCAGCCCTCCGTGCCGTCGCCGTTGCCGGTGCCGACGACCGTCCGGGACAGCGGGCGCACCCCCGGCCCCAGCCTCGTCACGCCCATGTGGTTCTCGAACCCGGTCAGCGTGGGCAGCCCCAGCGCGGGGTCCACCTCGGCGGCCAGCTCGCCGACCGCGCGCCGCTCGCCCCGCCCCGAGCTGATGTCGAGCAGGCCGACGCCGGACACCGGCTGGCCCTCCTCGCCGCCGAACACCGTGCCCATGATCTGGTAGCCGGCGCAGACCGCCAGCAGGGCCGCGCCCCGCTGGATCGCGGCGTGCAGGCCGCCGTCGCGGCGCAGCCGCTCGGCGCCGAGGATCTGCGGCCGGTCCTCGCCGCCGCCGATCAGGTAGACGTCGCCCTGCTGCGGCACGGGGTCCGAGGAGCGCACGTGGATGGTCCGGGTGGGGATCCCCCTGGCCCGGGCCCGCTGCTCCAGCACCAGGACGTTCCCCTGGTCCCCGTACGTGCTGAGCAGGTCGGGATAGATCCAGACGATGGACAATTCAGACGGCACGGCCGAACTCCGCTCGGATCTGCTGGAACGCGGTGTAGTTGGCGATCACGTCGATCTTGCCGGGGGCGAGGACGGCCACCGCCTGCTCGAACGACTCGCAGAGCTGGAAGGGCACCTCCGCGACGGTCAGCCGCAGCGCGAGGTCGAGCCGGCGTTCGCCGGTGACCAGCACGGGCCGGCCCCGCAGGATGCGGTAGTCGACGTCCCACAGCCAGGAGGTGTCGCGGCCGTCCGGCCCCTGCGCGTTCACCGACAGGATGATCGGCAGCGCCGGGTCGGCTACGTCGAACGCCTCCAGCCAGCCGGCCGGGTTCTTGGCCAGCAGCAGGCGCAGCGACCTGCCCTCCCGCTCGACGGTGGTGTAGCGGCCCGCGACCGAGGTGACCGTACGCAGCCGGGGCAGCGCCCGGCCGGGGTCGAGGCCCAGCGTCTCGGCGACCGCCAGCGCGATGGCGGCGTTCGCCCGGTTCGCCTGGCCGGGAAGCTGGAGGTCCAGCCGCCAGCGCTGCCCGCGGGGGTCGATCACGTCCTCACCGTCGAGCACCCAGTTGGGCTCGGGACGGTGGAAGGTGCACTCGCGGCAGGCCCAGCTGGTGTCGGCGAGCTGGGCGGCGGTCAGGTTCTGCCCGCCGTTGCCGAACCCGGCCCGGTCGAGCGGGCCGCCGCACTCGGGGCAGCACCAGGAGTCCTCCCGCCAGCGCTGCCCGGCCGCCACCCACGTCACCCGGGCGGCGGTGGACGCGCCCCAGGTGACCAGCGGGTCGTCGCAGTTGGCGATGACGTGGGCGGGCCGGCCCGCGAGCGCGCGGCGCCACTTCTGGGCCAGCAGCCAGATCTCGGCCGCCCGGTCCATCTGGTCGCGACTCAGGTTCATGAGGCAAACGATCCCGGCCTCGGTGGTGTCCAGCACCTCGGGGAGGTACTTCTCGTCCACCTCCAGCACGCCGTACGGCGCGCCCTTGCTGGAGGCGAGCGCCGACACGTGCCCGGCGGGCATGTTGGCGCCGAACGCGTTCGTCGCCACGTCGCCGAGCTCCTGCAGCGCCGAGGTGATGAGACGGGTCGTCGTGGTCTTGCCGTTCGTCGCGCTGACCAGGACGAGCTTGCGGTCGGCCGCGAGCTTGCGCAGCAGGTCGGGCTCCAGCATCAGGCCCACCCTGCCGCCGATCACCGAGCCGTCGCCGCGCCCGGTGGCCCTGGACAGCGTCGCGGCCGTACGGCCCAGCGCACTGGCGAGCTGGGCCCGCAACGGAAGCTGACTCATGCCCAGATCCTAGTGCCCCCGCCCGAAATCACGATCCGAAGGACAGCTCGGCGGGGGTGTCGCCGTCGAAGGGCAGCACGAACCGGCGCGGCCAGGACAGCACGGTCTCCAGCCAGCCCGCGCTCATCGTCTGGGCGATGTATCTGATCCGCTCGCGCGGCTCGACGCCGATGGCGACCGTCGTCACGTCCCGCTGGATGCCCTCGTGCTCGTCGTCGCCGAGGATGACCCGCCAGGCCAGCGCGCGGTTGCGGTCCACCTCCATCGACAGCGGGTGGTGGCGCAGCGCCTTGGCCCGGTGGCCCAGCAGCTCCGTGCGCACGCCGACCGCCACCGCGCCCTCGGCGGGCTCGGCGCCGTTGACCCCCTGGTGGGGGTACGGCCGGCCGGCGGGGTCGGTGCCGAACAGCGGATACTCCATCGCCGGGGCGGGGCTGCGCAGGTTGGGCGCGGGATGCCCGAAGGGGAACAGCCGGTCCACCTCGTGGAGCCAGCGGACCTGCGGGATGACCCAGGCCGCGCCCGGCCGCTCGCCGGCGCGCATCGGCGGCTCGCCCTCCGCGCCGTCCGCCTGACCGGCCGCGAGCAGCCCGGCCGCCACCTCGGCGGCCTTCTCGGTGAGCAGCGCGGGGTCGAACCACGTGCGCAGCGACCAGGCGCGGCGCGACACCGACCGCTCGACCAGCGTGGCCAGCAGGCACTCGCGCCGCTTGACCGGCAGCTCCGCCCAGATGTCGGCGAGCACGCGCGGCACGCCCGGCAGCGATCGGTTCGTCACGAACGCCAGGACCGCCGTGTCGGTCCAGATCCGCAGCCACGCCCACTCGGGGGCCACCGCGAGCAGGTCGGCCTCGCGCAATTCCACCAGCGTGCAGGCCTTGCCCGTGCGGCACTCGCGCCCGCAGGCGGCCGATCGGCGGCCGCAGATCGGCGGGACCGGGCCGAGCGTCTCACGCTCGCGGTCCTCGCCGAGCGGTACCTGGACGCGCAGCGGGCGGTCCATGCCGTCGGCGAAGACCGCGGCGAAGCCCGGCTGGAGCGACACGACCTGACGCGACTGGTCCTCGCTGAGGTTCATCGCCGCGCCGACCAGCGCGCGGTCGTCCTCGGCCGGGAGCCGGTGCACGACCTTGAGCGCGGTGTTCTTCACCACGTCGGAGACGAGCTTGGTCGGGATCTGCTCGGCCACGACGATGCCCTCGCCGTACGCCCTGATCTCGGCGAGCATCCCGGCCAGCAGTTCGACGGCGTGGGTGGAGGCCCGCTGGGAGCCCCGGTCGCGCAGCAGCCGGTGGGCCTCCTCGATCACGATGACGTGCCGCAGGCCGCCGACGCCGTCCTCGGCCCGCGGCTCGGAACGGGCCCGCATGCGCAGGTGCTCGACGATCCGGATGATCAGCGTGCCCATGAGGAACGCCTTGTCCTCGTCGTTGGCGACGTCCTCGATCGCGAGCACCACGTTGCGCTGGAGCAGGCCGCCGATGTCGGCCGGGTGGCCGCCCTCGAAGAACCGGCCCGCGCTGCCGACGCGCAGGCTGCGCAGGCGCAGGCTGATGAAGCCCTCGACGTCGGCCTGGACCTCGTTGCCGTACCCGATCTCCTGGATGACCTCCAGCGCGTGCTGCTGGAGCTGCTCCAGCGTCGGCACCGCCGGCTGCACGGCGGCCCCCGGGATGCCGCCGCCGGTCACCACGTCCCAGCCGTTGGCCTCGTAGACGCGCTGCAACGCCAGCGACATGATCTGCGGGAACGGCTCCTCGGCGTCGAAGGCCGCCAGGAACAGCGCCCTGACCATGTCGATGTGCGCCTGCACGGGATAGCCGGGCTCGGGCGCGAGCGGGTTGACGCTGATCGGCACGTTGTCCGGCGCCGAGGGGTTGATGACGGTCAGCGGGCCCAGGTGCTCGACGCGGCCGGCCATCGCGGCGTACTCCGACTTGGCCGGTTCGATGGCCAGCCACGGGATGCCCGCGATCGTGAGCTGCTCCAGCAGGTGCCGTACGGTCTGGGACTTGCCGGAGCCGGTGGCGCCGGTGACGAAGGCGTGCCGGTTCAGCGTCGCGAGCGGCACCCGGAACGCGCCGACGGCGCGGTCCTGCCCGTCGACGATCGCGCCGAGGTCGATCGACTCCGAGCCCTCCACGTCGGCCTCGCTCGTCACATCGAAGAAGCCGGCGTCGAGCACCCGGACCCCCGGCACCTCCCGGCGCGGCAGCCCGGCGAGCGCGGCGAGGGCCCCCGCCGTCGCCGCGAACGGCGCCGCCGCGCCGTCGGCCGAGTCCTGCAGGTCGACGGCCAGCGCCTCGGCGAAGCCGTACACCGACTCGCTCGCGCCGTCCCCCGACAGGGCGGGCAGCGTCATCGCGCTGCGCAGCCGGTAGGGGTGGTGGCTCATCTCCACCGAGCCGACCAGCACCGGCGCGATCTGGCGCAGTTCGTCGGGGCCCGCCGCGCCGGCGAGCACCCGGACGTTCCACAGGCCGGCCTCCCGGAACGCGTCCAGCTCCTGCATCCTGCGCTCGGCCCGCTCGGCGTCGAACCGCGACCGCTCGGAGGCGTCGCCGTACTGGCGCAGCACGTTGAGCTGGGTGCGCAGGTGGGCGACCTCGGCGTCGAGCAGGTCGGTCGGCTCGGCGACGACCACCCACGCGAACGGCCGGGACATGAGCGTGACCAGCGTCGACTCGAAGAGCGTGGGCCGCTTGGGCTCGTCCGGCTCCGGCTCGCGCCTGCCGTAGAGCGGCGGGGCCTGACGGCCGGGGCACGGGGTCCAGACGAGGTCGGCGAGGTCGGCCAGCCACTCGTCGCCGATCTCCACGCCCCGCGCGCCACCGGGGAACAGCAGCGGCTGCGGGCCGGTGACCGGCGGCTCCGGGGCCGAGGCCGCCCGGCGCGGTGGCTTGGGCGGCGTGAGCGGTCCCGCGTTGGTGATCAGCTCAAGCGGGGCACCCGACCCACGCGACAGCCAGCCGATGACGAACGGCCGGTTGCGCTGCGCGGCGGACAGGACCGCGGGGAGCACCGTGACGAAGTCCCACTCCGCGGACGAAGTGCGCGAGGGAGCGGTGATCGCCTGGATCCGATACCACGGCCCGCTCAGAGGGAACGGATGCAATGAGACCCCTCAGTCGACGACGAACAGGGAAGAGACTCCTTCAACGATCACGCCCGCACACCTCGGTTGACGATGCCCTTACCGACCGCGGACCGTGTCATGGCCGCTTGCGCCAGTCGAGGCGGGGCGGCGGCGGACCGAGGTTCGGGGGGACCTCGGGCAGCGTGGGCTCGGCCGGCTCCGGCTCGGGCTCGGGTTCCCGCGGCGTCAGGGCGGCGCGGCGGATCTCCTCGAACTCCCCCAGCGTCGTCTTCGGGAAGGTGAGTATCGCCGGGTTCGCATCCGCCAGGCGCACCTGGCGTCCCTCCGCCGTCGAGTAGGTGACGATCACGGACGTCGTGGGAAGCTGCTGGAGCTGGTGCGGCTCGACCAGGAACTCCCGCGACCGCTGCAGGACCCCGTCGGCCACCGTGGGCGCTCGCCGGCCCCACTCCGTCGACTCCGTGATGTCCTCGCGCAGGTCGCCCTCCCGCATGTCCTCCCCCTCCGTACGGCCCTCGCCGACGGTGGAGGTGTAGAACCCGCTCGGGGCGTGGACCGCCGTGCTGAACGTCTCGGTGAGCTGGGCGAGTTCGAGGCGGTGCTCGGTGCCGACGTGCTCGCTGGCCACCCGGGCGTCCTCGGCGTTGCCCAGCCGCATGAACGCGACGGCGGCGTGCCCCCGGCCGAGCCGTTCCCGTACGGTCGGGGTGAGGCTGCGGTAGGTCAGCACGAGCCCGGTGCGCGAGGTCTCGCAGGCGTCCATGAGCCGGTCGAGCACGTCGCCGCGGAGCTTGTCCGCGCCCGCGACGATGATCGTGTGGTACCAGGGCCGCTCGCTGGCCGGCGACTGCCGCAGGATGTGCGTGAGCGCGGTCGCGACGTACGTGCCGAGCACCCGGTTGCCGAACACGCCCGCCTGCCGGTCCATGCTGACCACCCGCAGCCGCGCGGGCGGCAGCCGTACGGCCTCCGAGCCAAGCGTCTCCAGCTTGCGTAGCTGGGACTCCAGCGCCCAGGCCCGCTCGATGACGACCCGGTCGGCCACGCCCCGGCCGAACAGCGTGCCGATGCGTTCGAGCTGCGAGGCGGTCAGCAGGCCGTACTTCATGTCGTCGCGCGGGTCGCCCACCTGCGCGAGCGCCCGCAGCGCGGCGGTGACCTGGCTGATCGTGGCGTTCTCGCCGAGGACCTCCAGCACGCGCTCCAGGATCGCGTTGTCGAAGCCGATGTCCCTGCTGGTCTCCTCGCTGACGCTCACCACGTGGGCCAGCACGTCGGCGAACGCCTCGGGCTTGAGCGTCGCCCCCAGGTCGAGGCGCGGCAGGTCGACCGGGAGCACCCAGACCAGCGGGTCGTCCCCGCCCCGGCGGGCGAGCTCGATGAGGTCCTTGGCGATCGCGCCCTCCGACAGGTCGAGCACGGTGAGGTGGCCGCCGCTGTAGAGGCGGGTCGCGCCGATCAGCGTGACCAGCGCCGACCAGCCGGTCAGCGTGCCGCCCGCCACGTCGACCCGGTCGATCTCGTCGGGCACCGCCACGGCGTACCAGGTGATCTGCTTGTCGAAGCGGTTCTTCTTCTCGGCCCAGTCGCGGTACTTCGCGGCGTGCTCCTCCTGGGCGGTGATGATCTCCCGCTGCCGCCGCTCCTGCTCCCGCAGCGCCTTGCGGCGGCGCTCGTCGAGCCGTTCGTTGACCGTACGGTCGCCCTGCCGGATGGCGTAGGTGCAGATGGCCGCCACTCCGCCCGCGGCGACCAGCCCGAGCAGCACGAACGACCAGGTGAGCAGGCCGGTCACGCCGAGGACGAGGATCCCGGCGGCCAGCACGGCCATGAACGTGCGGAAGAGCCGCACCGGATGGTTGAGCAGGTCCTTCTGCAGGCGCTCCCGGTGGACCCAGTCGTTGTTCTCGGCGGGAGGCTCGGCGACGTCCTCGCGCGCCGGCCGCTTCGGCGGCGGCCCCGGATCGGGGTACAGCAGAGCGTACTGCCAGCCCAGGTAGATCCGGTCCGCCTGCAACTGGGCATGCTCGGGGTGCGGGTCGCCCACGGGCCCTCCATGTCCGCCTAAGGTCACAGCGTAGGATCTGGAAGCCCTGTCAGGGCGGCCTTCTCGCCATTCGGACCCATTTCCCGCCGGCGCCTGGAACCTATGGGGCCCATGGGGCGATTGTGATCGTACTACCATCGCTTGCCATGACGTCATCCCCCAATGGCGCCCGACGGCGACGCCCGGTGCTGGTCCCGGTCGCCTCCGTGCTGGCCGTAGTGGGCATCGGCGTCACCGCCGCCTTCGGCGGCCTCAAGGAGGCCCCGGACGAACCGCCGCCCACGGCCTCGCCCGGGGACACGATCGACCAGGGGCAGTTCCGCACCCAGTTCATCAAGGCGATCGACACCACGGAGAAGAGCAGCTTCGGCGACCCCAAGCGCTACCTGGAACTCGTCGTCAAGGTCACCAACATGGGCGACGAGACCGCCTCGGTCGGCATGGTGCCGGAACCCGGGAAGGGCTTCCGCCAGACCGGCTCCTTCGCCGGCTCGCTGCTGCGGACCCGCCCCGAGATGAAGAGCGAGTACGGCCCGCGGGCCTCGGTGCTGAGCTACGGGATCGAGAGCCAGCAGCTTCATCCGGGGATCACCACCACGGTCGTGGTGAAGTACGAGCTCCAGCCCACCGCGACCGCACCCGAGGAGATCAGCCTCGACCTCGGCAAGTTCGAGAACGAGTCACGCGGACTACTCAATCAGAGTAGTGAGTGGCTACTCGCAGGCGAGTACAAGGACGACGACGGCCCGTTCGAGCCCGAGGTCACCACGCGGATCACCCTTCCGGTGCGGAAGGAGAGCAGCTGATGGCGCTGGTCCAGACGGAGAGCCGTACGTCCCGCCGGGCCGCCGCCGGCCGGCCCCGCAGGCGCGGGCTGGGGCGGCGTCTCGCCGCCGGAGTGGCGGGCATCGTGCTCGCTGCGGCGGCCGTCTACGCGCAGCAGAACTTCGCGATGTCCTTCGAGCAGCGCACGTCCTTCCTGACCTACAAGGGCCGGATCGGCGAGACGGTGACGACCAAGCGCTTCTCCGTGAAGGTCGTGTCGGTCTCCGCCGCCCACGCCGTGGACACGACTGACTACTCCGGCAAGGTGAGCAAGGTGGGGACGAGCCATCTGTTCCTGCTGGTCGACGTCACCGCGACCAGCGTCCGCGAGCCGATGAAGCTGAGCAAGCTCAGCCCACCCCTCCTCCTGAGCGGGGACGGCCGGCGCTACCTGCCCACGGACAAGGTCGACGAGAGCCTGACCCTGTTCAACAGGTACATCCAGCCGGGATTCTGGACGAGTGGACCGCTCGTCTTCGAGGTGCCGAAGGACGCGGTGCCGGGCGCGAGCCTCGTCTTCATCCCGCCCAACAGCCCGCTGGTCGTCGACAACTACGCGCCCGAGGCGCAGGTCGACCTGAATCTGTCCGGCGCCGCCGCCGACCGGCTGATCGCGCAGGCGGAGGACTACCACACACTGGCGGGCCCGAGCCGATGACCGAGACGCCCATGGACGGAAACCCGCCGAGGAACGGCCAGGACACCCGCGACTGGTTCGCGCCCCCTCCCGAGCAGCCCACCGACATCGCCTCCGACATCACCTACAGCGGCACGTTGCCGCCGCGGCCCATGCCGACGGCGCCACCGTCCATCCCGATTCCCGGGAAACTCGCCCCGCCGACGGACCTGCGCGTATGGCCGCCTCCGGAGCCCGAGGGGGAGGACAGGTCGACGCAGCCGTTCCCCGCGCTGCGGACGAACCGGCAGCCGCCGCCCCGGGTGCTCGCCCCCACGACCCCTCCCCCCGCGGCCCCTCCCCTCGCCGCGCCACCGGACCCGTCCGCCGGGATGCCGTCGGCTGCCCCCACGTACGGCGTGCCGGCGGAACCGCCCGGCGTGGACCTCGCCACGGACGCGTCCGCTTCGCCCGCGCGGCGGCGGACGGGCCTGCTGGTCGGCGGAGCCGTGCTGTCCGTCGCGCTCGCCGTCGCGGCCCCCTCCTTCTTCGGCTACCAGGCCTACAAGTACGGCCGCCCCGACTACACCGTCCACGTCGTGCCGCCGGGCCAGTCCGGGACCGTGCAGCACGTGTCATGGCAGGTCACCGTCGAGAAGACCAAGGACCCCACCGGCAAGCCGGAGCGGTCCGACCGCCAGTGGATGAAGATCGTGGCCACCAGGACCGCGCTCGACGCCGAGGGCGCCATTCGTCACGGGGCGCCGGCGGAGGTCAAGCTCACCGACCGGGCCGGGCGCACCTGGCAGGTGGAGACGCTGAACAACGAGACGCCGCCCGATGTCAAGGAGAACAAGGTCGGCACGCCGTACCGGATGGAGATGCTGGGGGTGGTGCCGCCCTCGGTGGCCGACCAGGTCGAGGTCACCATCCGCCCGAGCACCTACCGGGACGTGCCCGGACAGTCGGCCGAGGACTTCGTGAAGGACGCCTTCAGCGCGACGGAGAAGGACGATCAGGTTCTGCGGTTCCGGCGGTGACCGGTGACGGGCCACCCGTTCGGCCATCCATCGGCCCGTCCGTACGGGTCCGGGTCGCGGCCAGGTCGAACGTGGCGGCGATCAGGCACATGGTCACCAGGGTGACGACCAGATCCGTCACGTAGTTGACCGGCACATCGGTCGCGAACCACAGGTACGGCTCCTCGCTCGCGGCGAGATAACGGCCCGCCCTGCCGAGGAAGTCACCGCCGATGTGCAGGCCGACGTAGCACAGCGCGAAGAGGCCGAACAGCGGCGCGCCCCCGCGGGCCGTCAGGCGCAGGGAGTTCAGCAGCGGGATCCAGCGGCCCGTCCACCCGGCGCTCAGCTTGGCCAGCGCCCGCCTCGTCCAGTCATGCGTCCGTTCCAGGTGCACCGCCGCCTGTTCGAGGCGGGTGCCCCTGATCGTGGTCTGGGTGTCCTCCGCGTACGCGCCGTAGACGAGGATGCCGACGGTCAGCCACGCGAGCGGGACGGCCAGGGCGTCGATCACGTACGGCCAGACCTCCCCCAGCCACTCCGAGACCTGCTGCCACCCCGGGATGCCGCTCTCCGCCCCGGCCATGAGGTCGTGCCAGGCGGCGACGGCGGACCGCTGACCGATCCAGTCGGAGCGCGCCCCCACGGCCGTCGCGACCGCGTTGATGCCGTAGAAGGCGAACGCCAGCTCGCCGAAGGTGGCGAGCGCACCGGAGAAACGGCCGTTCCCCGCCTCGTGGCGGCGGCCGAAGTACCACTTCACCCCGTAGGCGACCATCATCGTCGCGAGGGAGACCTTCGGGTCCAGGTTGATCAGCCCGGCCGCCACCCCGCTGTCGTCTCCGCTGCCCGCGTCGAGCACGTACCGGTCCGGCTGCCGCATGATGTCGATGCCCATGAAGTCGCGGGCGTCCTCTGCGACGAATCCCCAGGTCGTGTAGATGCCGGCGAAGACGAGCGCGGTCCGGTTGAGCGCGTTGAGAAGGCTCTCCTTGGCCTCGCCACCGGCGCGCCGGGCCCGGGTCTCCAGCAGCGCCTCGCGGACTACGTACAGCATGCCCACGGTCGTGGCGAGGGACGTCATCACGACGAGCGTGAACAGGAACATCACCAGGACCAGCCGGGCCTGGTACCACGAGCCGTGCGAGACGGTCGCGGCCAGCAGGAGCAGGCCCCATCGGACGAGCCGTCCGAGCGAGAACCAGATGATCAGCGGGAGCGCGCACTTCGCGAGGATCCGCAGGGCGTGCAGCGGCAACGCGTACGGCGACAGCATCCAGGCGAACCTGCGGGGGGCGGGCAGTGCGGACGTTCCGGACACCTGCCGCATGTTATCGGCTCCCGCTTCCCCCTATGGCGCGATCACCTTCGCGTGAGCCCGCTACTCGTCGCGCAGCAGCCCCAAGACCTCGTCCGTCGTCGGTGCACGACTGGTCATCCGAAACCGAAAGGCCGGTGCGTTCGCGGGAACGCACCGGCCTCGGGTGAAGCGGTGGATCAGACGGCGACCGAGAGCTGGACGACCTCGCCGAGCTTGGCCTCGACGGCGACGTCCTTGGTGACGCCTCCGCCGGCGATGATGCGGACGGTCCACTGGCCGGGAGCGGCGAAGAAGCGGAAGACGCCCTCGTCGGAGACGACGACCTCGCCGGTGAACTCGCCGCTGTGGTCCAGCAGGCGGGCGTACGCCGTGCCGGCGCCGGAGACGACGCCCTGGATCACGGCCTGGTTGGACAGGTCGATGCCGGCCGGCAGCGCGACGGTCTGCTCAGGAGCAGCGCAACCCTGTGTGGTGGTCATCAGCGGGCCTCTCCAAGCTCGATCGGCACGCCCACGAGCGAGCCGTACTCGGTCCACGAACCGTCATAGTTCTTGACGTTGGGCTGGTCGAGCAGCTCGTGCAGCACGAACCAGGTGTGCGCCGAGCGCTCGCCGATGCGGCAGTAGGCGATGGTGTCCTTGCCGAGGTCCACACCGGCGCCGGAGTAGAGCTCGCGGAGCTCGTCGTCGGAGCGGAAGGTGCCGTCGTCGTTGGCCGCCTTCGACCACGGGATGTTGCGGGCGGTCGGCACGTGGCCGCCACGCTGCGCCTGCTCCTGCGGCAGGTGGGCCGGGGCGAGCAGCTTGCCGGTGAACTCGTCGGGCGAGCGCACGTCGACCAGGTTCTGCTTGCCGATCGCGGCGACGACGTCGTCGCGGAAGGCGCGGATGTCGTTGTCGGGCTCCTGGGCCGTGTACTGGGTGGCGGGGCGCTCGACCGCGTCCTTGACCAGCTCGCGGGACTCCAGCTCCCACTTCTTGCGTCCGCCGTCGAGCAGCTTGACGTTCGCGTGGCCGTACACCTTGAAGTACCAGTAGGCGTAGGCGGCGAACCAGTTGTTGTTGCCACCGTAGAGGATCACGGTGTCGTCGTTGGCGATGCCACGGGACGACAGCAGGGCCTCGAAGCCGGCCTTGTCGACGAAGTCGCGGCGGACCGGGTCCTGCAGGTCGGTCCTCCAGTCGATCCTCACGGCACCGCGGATGTGACCCTTGTCGTAGGCGCTGGTGTCCTCGTCGACCTCGACGAGCACGACACCCGGCGTGTCGAGGTTGGCCTCGACCCAGTCGGCGTCCA
This sequence comes from Microbispora triticiradicis, assembly GCF_005864065.1. Lineage (NCBI taxonomy): Bacteria > Bacillati > Actinomycetota > Actinomycetes > Streptosporangiales > Streptosporangiaceae > Microbispora > Microbispora triticiradicis. The sequence continues at coordinate 637,410 of NZ_VANP01000003.1, forward strand.
CCAGAACGGCGGAGCGGCTCATTTGATTCTCCCAGGTTGTAGACGGCGGATGAGCAGGTACGTTGCGCAGCCCGGGCGGACCCGGACGTCGCGTTGGGGAAGGCGGCCGGCGGTGCCGCTGCCGCACCCAGAGCCAGTACGGTGATCCCACACGCGAACCCGATCAGTCCCACCGCTGCGAACCCCGGCCCGGTGATCCGTGCGAACCTCGGCGGCGCCGAGGTCTCGGCGCGCGAGGGCGGCCGTGGAAACGGCCGCTTCGGATCGGGGGCCACGAGGGTCGATGTGCATCGTGGGGATACTCCTGAAGGATTCTCGGAGCACGGCGTCAAGCCGCAGGAATCACCCTCAGGCCATGCGACAGAGCGAGGTCGCGACGCGGCAGAAGTCCACCGCCCGCCGCTTCGTGAGCAGCTCTGTCGTGGGAGTCATGGCCACGACAGTACCTTCCGTCTCGACATCTGTCACACCTTGTCCGATGGCTGAGATGAATGGTGAGACGTTCCATCCACGGCGAAGCCGAGAGCGGCGATCACGTCGGCCTTGCGCGGCTGGCCCGACGCCCTCTTCACCACGTTTCCCGCGCCGTCGAGGACGAGCACCGTGGGGGTGCTCAGCACCTCGAACCGCCGGACCAGGTCGAGGCGCGACTCCGCGTCGATCTCGACGTGACGCACGCCCGGCACCAGGCTGGCCACCTCGCCGAGGATCCGGCGGGTCGCCCTGCAGGGCTGGCAGAACGCGGTGGAGAACTGCACGAGCGTGGCCCGCTCGCCCAGATCGGCACCGAGATCGGCGGCCAGGACCGAGCCGAGATCACCTCTCGCCGCCGGGGCGTGTTCCACTGCCCGCACCCTCCCGTCACGCCGCCCGGGAACCGGCCCGGCGGCCACGTTCAGGACGAGCGTGTCCACCCGGGTCGCGATGCCCGCCATCGCCGTGTGCAACCCTCCGTACGCCGGGGCTGATTCCCGGCACGGGTCACGGAAAGGTCACAGGACGCTCAGAGCCTGGCGGCGACCAGTGTGCGGCCGTCGGCGCCGGCGAGTTCGACGCGCTCGATCTGGCCGGGGCTCAGCGCCGTCGAGCCCTCGAAGACCATCTTCGGCCCGCGGTACTCCCCGCGCTCCACCGTCCAGGTGCCGAGGACCGAGACGGTGCCGTCCTTCCCGACCACCCGAAGCGCGCACACCGTCCCCGCGGGCACCCCGGCGACCCTCGCGACGACCTGCGTCCCGCGCTCCTGCGGCACGAGCCGTACGGTCAGCCGCATGTCGCCGTTGCTGCCACGAGCCTCCGGCGAGGTGGTGACGGTCGCCTCCGCGGGCGGCTGCTCGGCCTTCTTCGCCACGGTGCCGGTAGGGCGCTCCGCCGTCGGGACGGGCGAGGCGGGAGCGTCGAAGATCCGCGGGATCTCGTCGTTGCCGGTTCTGGGCGCCTGGGCCGCGGCGGCGTCCGAAGCGGCGTCTGAGGCGGCGCCGCCGGCGGCCGCACTGCCGGCCGCATCGTCAAGCCTGCTCTCGTACTGCGGGGCCGCGACGGCCGACCCCGCCGCCGTGTCCTGCGACGACGTCTGCGCCGCCGACAGCCAGGCCGTGCCGCCCACGGCCGCGACGACGACGGACGCGGCGAGCGCCAGCAGCACGCGGGACCGGCGCCCCCGCTTCGCCGACGCGGCGACCAGCCGGTCGAGCACGGCGCGCGGCGGCGCGGCGGCGCGCTCGACGTCCTCGGCCGACACGAGCGCCAGCAGGGGCGGCAGCCCCGACAGCGCGGCCAGCTCCGCCCGGCACTCCGCGCAGGTCTCCAGGTGGGCCTCGACCTCGGCGGTCTCCTCGGCGTCGAGCGCCCCGAGGACGTACACGCCGAGTGAGATCCGCACCTCCTCGCAGGTCATGGTGCCAGCCCCCGTTCCTCCAGGGCGAGTTTGAGCGCTCGGAGCGCGTAGTAGGTCCGCGACTTGACCGTCCCCTGCGGGATGCCGAGGATCTCCGACGCCTCCTTCACCGATCTCCCCCGGTAGTACGTCTCCATGAGCACCTCACGGTGCTCCGGCCTGAGCGAGGCCAGCGCCTCCGCGACCCCCCACGACTCGACGGCGCGGTCGAGCTCGTCGTCGGCGGGCAGCACGGCGAGCGCCTCGTCCCCCGTCTCCTGGGGCCTGGACCTGCGGGCCCGGTGCTGGTCGACGACGATGTTGCGGGCGACCGTGAACAGCCAGGCGCGCACCGGGCGTCCTTCGAGCACCCCGGGGTTGCGCCAGGCCCGAAGCAGCGTCTCCTGCACCACGTCCTCCGCCCTGCCCGGGTCACTGGTCAGCCGCAGTACGTAGCCGTACAACGGCCCTGCGTGATCCTCGAAAAGCGCGCGTACGAGCTCCTCGTCGGCGGTTCCGGCTGGACTCACACCTTCTTCACGTACGAAACGTCCGGCCGGTTCGGCACTGTGACCATCGTCACGCGGGCCGTCACTTGAAGGAGACATCACTCGCGGTGCCCTGGACCGCGAGTCCCTCACTGGTCGAGGTCACGCGGGTGATGCGCAGGTTCAGCGGCAGGTTCTTCACCGGGACCGTGAAGGAGATGAGCCGCTCGGGGTTCGGCACCGGAATCGCGCCCGCGAGCCGCACGCTCGCCGGCGTGAGCCGGATCCCGTCTTTGATCATTTCGATCTTCATGTCGGCGGTGACCGGCACCTGGTTTCCCAGCACGGTCACGTTGCCCGAGACGCGGAGCTTGTCGTCGCCGGTTCCCTCGACCTTGATGCCCTTCGGCGCGTGGGCGGAGAGAGTCCGACGCGAGATGACCACGGTCCCCACCACGCGGTCGGCCCCGATCTTGGCGGCCGCGGCGTTCTGGATGAGGTCGGCGAGCGGGGCGGTCACGCCGTAGAGCGTGGCGTCGATCCGTTCGAGCTGGACGCCCTCCCGCTCCACCTCGCCGATGCCGATGGCGATCTCCTCGTATCTGCCGGAGAACGCCTGCGTGAGGAACGGAAGCCCCTTCACCTGCACCGAGGGCGGCTGCGCCAGGTCGTACTGGGCCTCGATCTGGCGGGCGATCTCCCGCTGCACGCCGACCACGGCCACCCGGTCGAGCACGACGAGCAGGATGGCGAGCATAACCACGGCCACGACCAGCTTGCGCATCCGACTCCTCCGAAGGCGCCCGTACGATTCAGCGTAGTGCCCCTGCCCGCGAGATTTGCCCGAGAACGGACGATGTCCGGAGAGACGCACACCCGCTCCGGACGCCGTGAGAGGTGAAGCTTGACGGGAGAGGCACGTGCCGCTCATCCCCCGGCGAATGGGGGCAAAACCTCTACCACGAATCCCTCGGGCAGCGTGATCGTGGCGGGGTCGCGGGTGCCCGCCGGGGCGCCGTCGATCAGGAAGGACGACCGGCGCAGCACGCGCTCCAGGGCCGGGTCCCCCCCGATCCGCGCGAGCAGGTCCGCAAGCGTCGCCGCGTCGGCGGCCTCCTCGGGCGTCCCGGCGGCCTCCTTGGCCGCCGCCCAGTAGCGAATCGTCCCCGTGGCCATGGTCAGCCCGCTCCCCTCGTGAGCCGCGTCTCGGTCGGCGTCCGAAACATGTCACCTCCATGAAAGCTCTCCGTCACCGTCACGTTACGGTCTTAAACCACGTGACGTGTTGTTCACACGGGTGACGCGGATTGGACGCAAAGTTCGTGTGGGCTACCCTACGAATTAATGGACTCGGGCGATGTAGCCCCCGGGTCCTTACGTGTTTGTACGGCTGTCGCGGTTTCCAGTGCTGCAAACGGCGCCGAGCCGACATGGTGCGAGGAGGCTCATGTGAGCAATCTGCTCCTGCTGACCAACGCTCTGGAGCCGTCGGCGGAGGTGCTCCCGGCACTCGGACTGCTTCTCCACTCGGTGCGGGTCGCCCCGGCCGAGGCCTCCGCTCTGATCGACGCGCCGCCCGCGGACGCCATCCTGGTCGACGCGCGCCGTGAGCTCGTGCAGGCCAAGAGCCTGTGCCGGCTGCTGCGCACGACCGGTGTCACCTGCCCGCTGATGGCGATCGTGACCGAGGGCGGCCTGGCGGCGATGACGGCGGAGTGGGGCGTGGACGACGTCATCCTCGACACCGCCGGCCCCGCGGAGGTGGAGGCCCGGCTGCGGATGTCGGTCGGGCGGCTGTCGCTGGCCGCCACGGAGGACGTCCCCGACGAGATCCGCAGCGGTGACCTGTCGATCGACGAGGCCACCTACACGGCCAGGCTGCGCGGCCGGGCGCTCGACCTCACGTTCAAGGAGTTCGAGCTGCTCAAATATCTCGCCCAGCACCCGGGCCGGGTCTTCACCCGGGCCCAGCTGCTCCAGGAGGTCTGGGGCTACGACTACTTCGGCGGCACCCGGACCGTGGACGTCCACGTACGGCGGCTGCGGGCGAAGCTGGGAGCGGAGTACGAGGCGCTCATCGGCACGGTCCGCAACGTCGGCTACCGGTTCGTGCCCGACCGCGGCGGCGAGCAGCAGGCCGAGGCCGAGGCCGTCAGACGCTGACTTCGGCCGGAAAGGCCCGCCCCCGCTGCGGGGGCGGGCCTTCCGGTGTTCTCCGTCCCTTACCGGATGAGGTTGATCCGGCCGGTGGCCGGCGGGGCGATCGGCGAGTGCGCGCCCATGTAGGCGACCAGCGCGTCGATGTCCAGCGGGCCGCTCCACAGGTTGGTGCTCTGCGTGAACACGGTGAAGCCGTCGCCGCCGCCGACGAGGAAGTTGTTGGCGGCCACCCGGATCTGCTGGGTGTCGGTCACCGCGGTGCCGTTGATCTTGATGTCGGAGACCCGCGAGCCCTCCGGCTTGGTGGTGTCGAAGGTGTAGGTCAGCGACGAGGACGGCTGCAGGATCCGCTGGGTGATGCCGCCCGTGGTCGGGTCGACCTTCCAGATCTGCTGCTCCAGCAGCGCCTTCAGCTGGGCCCCGGTGAGCGTGACGACCTGCATGAGGTTGTTGAACGGCTGCACCGTGAAGGCCTCGCCGTACGTCACGACCCCGTCCCCCTCGGCGCCGCTCTGCGGGAAGGTCAGGTCGGCGCGGACGCCGCCCGGGTTCATCAGCGCGATCTCGGCGTTGCCGCCGGTCTTGGTCGCCTCCAGCTGCGCGTCGGCGATCAGGTCGCCGAGCGGGGTCTCGCCGACGTTGCTCCCCCGCCCGATCGTGGCGGTGATCTTACCGATCGGCTTGTTGGCGACGGCCGAGACCCGCTCCTTCCAGGTGTTGATGTACGTCTCGGTGTCGGGGTCCGGGGTGACGGTGCGGGTCACCACGTTGTTCTTGGCGACGACGCTGGAGCGGATGACGTCCTTGGTCCTACGGTCGATCTTGAAGTCGATCTGGGTGATCGCGCGGCCGAACGAGGAGCCCTGGGTGTAGACGCGGTCCTGACCGGCCGGGTCCTTCACCTTGCAGACGTACGCCTGGTGGCTGTGGCCGCTGATGACGAGGTCGATCTGCGGGTCGAGCCCCTTGGCGATCCGCGAGCCGGCGCCGGGGACGACCGGGCACGAGCTGGGGTCCTGGTTGGGGGTGATGCCGTCGCCCTCGTGCACCAGCACGACCTGCGCCTTGACGCCGTGGTGGGCGAGGAACTTCGACACCTTGTTGGCGGCCGCGATCTCCTCGGTGAACTTGAGGCCCGCGATGCCGGAGGCGGTGACGATGCTGGGGGTGGTCTGGGTCACCAGACCGATGAAGGCGACCTTCATCCCGTTGATCTTCTTGACGAAGTAGGGCGGCAGGGCGTAGTCGCCGTTCGACTCCTTCTGCACGTTGGCCCCGAGGTAGTCGAAGCTCGTGCCCTTCCACGTCCCGGCCGGGGAGCAGCCGTCGACCGGGTGGCAGCCGCCGTTCATGATGCGCTTGAGCTCGGTGATGCCCTCGTCGAACTCGTGGTTGCCCGCCGAGGAGGTGGCGAGACCGAGCTGGTCGAGCAGCGCGGCGGTCGGCTCGTCGTGGTAGGCCGCGGACAGCAGCGGCGAGGCGCCGATGAGGTCGCCGGCGCCCACCAGCAGGGTGTTGTCCGTACGCAGTTGCTTGAGGTGCGCGGCCAGGTAGGCGGCGCCGCCGGCGATCGAGTACTTGGCGCCCGCGATGCCGGTGAGGGAGCCGTCCGTGTCGGTGAGCGGCCCGTTGGGGTCGAGGATCCGGGAGCTGGACCCGGTCGGGGGCTCTAGGTTGCCGTGCAGGTCGTTGATGGTCAGCAGCCGGACGGAGACGGAGGGGTCGGGCTGGTGGCCGTGCCCGGCCGGGTGCTTCGGCCCATGGTTCGTTCCATTGGAGACCGCGGGGGCGGCAGCCTGGGAAGCGGGATCGGCGACGGCCGGGCTCACGGTGAGAGCCGCGGCGCCCAGGATCGCGGCGCCGGCGACGGCCAGTCGCGTCAGGGATGCTCGGGTCATGACCCCCGACAGTAGAACGGCGATCTGATCGGGAAATGGCGCAAAGATAACGATTCAGGGAGGCCACGGCTGGCGTCTATTGCCGAAGCCCCCCGCCGGGGCGCGCCTGCCCCTCGCCTATCGTGCCAGGCATGAACGTACGCGTGGAGATCACGGAAAGGCTCGGCGACGAGCAGGTTACGGCCGTGCTCGCTCTGGTGGAGGCGGCCGCCGAGGCCGACGGGGTGCGACCGCTCAACGAGCACGTGATGCTCCAGGTGCGCTACGGCGGCGTCCCGGGGGCGAGAGCCGTACTGCTGCACAAGGACGGCGACCTCGCCGGATTCGCCCACCTGGACCCGCCCGGCGACCCGGCCGGCCCCGAGGAGGGACCGAGCGGCGAACTCGTGGTGCGTCCGGCCTTCCGCGGGCTCGGCCTGGGCCGGCGGTTGCTCGACGCGGTGCTGGAGGCGAGCGGTGGCAGGCTCCGCCTGTGGGCGCACGGCGACCTGCCCGCCGCCGCCCGCCTCGCCCGGAGCGCGGGCCTGACCCGGGCGCGGTCGCTGTGGCGGATGCGCCGGCCGCTGGCGGAGCCCCTGCCCGCCGCCCCGCTCCCCGAAGGCGTACGGCTGCGCACGTTCGAGCCCGGGCGCGACGAGCAGGCCTGGCTCGCGCTCAACGCGCAGGCCTTCGCCGCCCACCCCGAGCAGGGCTCCTGGACGATCGACGACCTCGAACTGCGCGAACGCGAACCGTGGTTCGACCCCGCCGGCTTCTTCCTCGCCGTACGCGACGACACGCCGGTGGGCTTCCACTGGACCAAGGTGCACCGCGACGGCGACGACGGCGAGCCGATCGGGGAGGTGTATGTCGTGGGGGTCGGGCCCGGCGAACGCGGCACGGGCCTCGGCCGGGCGCTGACGATCGCCGGGCTCGCGCACCTGCGCGGCCTCGGCCTGGCCCGGGTGATGCTCTACGTGGACGAGGAGAACGCCGCGGCGGTCCGGCTCTACGAGTCGCTCGGGTTCACCCGGTGGATCACGGACGTGATGTACCGCCGGTGACGACGGCGGGCCGGTCCCGAAGGGGCGCCGGCCCGCCGGCTCAGCCGAGGACGAGGTTGAGGATGAAGTAGCCGATCGCGGCCACGACGGCCGCCGCCGGGATCGTCAGGACCCACGCGGTCACGATGCTGCCCGCGATGCCCCACCGTACGGCCGACAGCCGCTTGGTCGCGCCGACGCCCATGATGGCGCTGGTGATGGTGTGGGTGGTCGAGATGGGCGCACCGAACCCGAGGGCCGCCGTGTAGAGCACGCTCGCCGCGGCGGCCTCGGCCGCGAAGCCCTGCGGCGGGTCGAGGTGGATGATCCGGCGGCCGAGGGTGCGCATGATCCGCCACCCGCCGGCGTACGTGCCGAGGGAGATCGCCAGCGCCGAGGACGTGATGACCCACTCGGGGATGTGCGAGTCGGGAGAGACGTAGCCGCCGACGACCAGCGCGAGGAAGATCACACCCATCGTCTTCTGGGCGTCCTGCAGGCCGTGACCGAGGGCCATCGCGGCCGCCGACAGCGTCTGGGCGTACCGGAACCCCTTGCTGGCCCGGTGGGGGTTGGCCTTACGGAAGATCCACAAGATCGCGATCATGATGACCGCGCCCAGGAGGAGCCCCACGACGGGGGACAGCACCATCGGGATGACGACCTTCTCGATCACCCCGCTCCAGTGCACGGACGCGCTCGCCGCCAGTGCCGAGCCGACGAGCCCGCCGATCAGGGCGTGACTGCTCGACGACGGCAGGCCGAAGTACCAGGTGATGAGGTTCCACACGATGGCGCCGAACAGCGCCCCGCCGACGATGATCAGGCCGTGCCTGCCGTCCGGAGCGTCGATGATCCCCTTCCCCACGGTCGAGGCGACCGAGGTGCCGAGATGGGCGCCGATGAAGTTCATGACCGCCGCCATGAGCAGCGCCACCCGGGGGGTCAGCGCCCGGGTGGAGACCGACGTGGCGATCGCGTTGGCGGCGTCGTGGAAGCCGTTGGTGTAGTCGAACACCAGCGCGATGACGACCACGCTGATGACAAGCGCGAGCTCCACTTAGCTTTCCTTGACCGCGATCGTCTCGACCGTGTTCGCGACGTGCTCGAAGGCGTCCGCGGCGAGCTCGAGCTGCTCGATGACCTCGCGCATCTTCATCACGGTCAGCGCGTCGTACTCACCGCTGAAGAGCTTGGCCAGCAGCCGGCGGTAGATCTGGTCGGCCTGGTTCTCCAGCCGGTTGATCTCGATCCAGTACTCGTTGAGGTGCTGCATGGAGCGCAGGCGCGGCATCGCGTCCGCGGTGAGCTCCGCCGCCCTCTCCAGGACCTCCACCTGGCGTACGACCTCCTTGGGCAGGTGGTCGATCTGGTAGAGGACGATCAGGTCGGCGGCGGCCTCCATGAAGTCCATCACGTCGTCGAGGTTCGACGCGAGGCGGTAGATGTCCTCACGGTCGAAGGGCGTGATGAAGCTCTCGTTGAGCCGGTTCATGATGGCGTGAGTGCGCTCGTCACCCGCGTGTTCGCAGGCACGCATCTTCTCGGCCAGGGCGTCACGGTCCGAACCGTCGCTGATGATCTCGACCAGCAGACGCGATGCGGTGACGAGGTTGTTCGCCGAGTCGGCGAACAAGTCGTAGTAGCTGTCCTCACGGGGCGTGAGACGCAGGCGCACGTCGTTTCTCCAGTGTGCGGGGACGGTCCGCAGAGAAGGGTACGGGTTACCAGTTGAAATGCGAAGTTCAGGCCATGCAGGCCCACTTGTAACCTACTCTTCCCCTCCCAGCTGCCCGGAAGGGCTCCCGTGACACACTTGTTGCCAGGTTCCGCTCAGATCCTCGTCCGGTGGAAGTTGAGGAACGACCGGCTGGGAGTCGGCCCCCGCTGCCCCTGATAGCGCGAACCGTACCGGTCCGAGCCGTACGGGAACTCGGCGGGCGAGCTGAGCCGGAACATGCAGAGCTGGCCGATCTTCATGCCGGGCCACAGCTTGATCGGCAGTGTGGCGACGTTCGACAGTTCGAGCGTCACATGCCCCTGGAAACCGGGGTCGATGAACCCGGCCGTGGAGTGCGTGAGCAGTCCCAGCCGGCCCAGGCTCGACTTGCCTTCGAGCCGTGAGGCGATGTCGTCCGGAAGGCTGATCACCTCGTACGTGCTGGCCAGCACGAACTCCCCCGGATGCAGGATGAACGGCTCGTCGCCGTCCGGCTCCACCTGCCGGGTCAGGTCGGGCTGCTCCATCGCCGGGTCGATGTGCGGGTACCGGTGGTTCTCGAACACCCGGAAGTAGCGGTCCAGGCGTACGTCGACACTGGACGGCTGGATCATCACCGGGTCGTACGGGTCGAGCTTCACCCTGCCCGACTCGATCTCGGCGCGAAGGTCACGATCGGAAAGCAGCACGGTGCCAGGCTAGTAGGCCCGTTGAGCGCCGGTGTCAGGGATCTTCGCGTCGGGACTGCAGGAGCACGCCTTGAATCCGCTACAGTAGGGGCAGCGACGGGCTCCACGGCCGCGTCACGCGGGTGTAGTTCAATGGCAGAACATCAGCTTCCCAAGCTGACAGCGCGGGTTCGATTCCCGTCACCCGCTCTCAGCGTGATAATCCAGGTCGAATGCGGAACCCGAGGCCTCGTCAGTTATCGGACATCTGACGGCGCTCCCAAGTGCCGGCCTCCCTGCCCTTCACCCACACGGGCGGCGACCACATGCACGGTCCCTCCTCTTCTCCGATGGTGCTCACCGCGATCTCTGCCTCATCTTGCTGCGACACCTCGAAGTAGCCGTCGTAGAACGGTTCGGCGAAATCGCGGCCAATCGACTCCGCGAGCCACGATGCGAAGGTGATGTCCTGAGGGAAGAGCGCGTGATCCAAGCAGCACAGATTGGGATCCCATCCCCACATCGCGCCCTCGGGATCGCGGCAATCCAGCAGTGACGCGATCGCACATCCCCAGTCCAACAACTGGATCATGCCCGCGTATCGCCCGCTGGGCTCGGTCCGAAACGCCAGAGCCGACTCAGTGATGTCCGCGAAGATTTCGCTCTTCCAGAAGTCGTAGCCCCGTACACCGATGATGCCACCGCGAGGACCGAAACCTCCGTTCCCCACCTCCAGATACAACCGCCGCAGCAGCGAAGGAAGCGGGTAACCGATGGCCTCTTCAGCTTCCGCGACCGCCTCGGACGAGGCCACCGGTAGCACATCAGGCCCAGGGTCTGACCGTATCGCTTCGAAGATCTCATCCTCGGTTATGATCTGCACTCCGCGTGCTCGGACCACTGTAGGAAGAGAGCCAGAAGTCGTCCACGTCCATGAGGCAGCATGCTGCCAGTTTCGACCGACAAATCCGCAACACAGAAGCATCCATCGTTCGCGTGCCAGATCCGTGCCAGAACGAGCGGCGATTAGCGGTGAATCGCGGGGACTCACGGGCACTCGGCCAGCTCTGACCTGCACCCCTGTTGTCCCAGCTCAGCCCGGCAAGATCAGTAGCCTATTCCCAAGCTGACAGCGCGGGTTCGATTCCCGTCACCCGCTCCACCTACGAAGGCCCAGGTCAGGGCTGGCTGGTTCACTTCTTGAGCCACATCCTGAAGCCGACTACTCCCGCCGTCAAGAAGATGGCCACCATGGCAATCAGTTGCCAGCGAAACTCGATTTCCAGTGCTGACCGCGCGCTTTTCAGTTGCAGCCTCACCACTGTGTCGTCGATGTACTGCAACTGTTCGTTGGTCAACGGCGGGTAGACCACGCGCGGCAGAAAGATCACGCCTGCCCCGACCAGGGCAACAAGCAGAAGCAGCGCCATCAGGCATGCGAAGGACCGTACGGAAGTACCCAAATGATCACCTCTCTCAGAATGATCAATGTTCCACATCCCCTGATCGCGGACAACGCCTCTGCCCAGTTCGCATGCCGGAGCCCGCTATCGCTTACCCTGCGGGGAACGCTGCGCCCACGGCCGATGCGGATGCGGACAACCCCGAAACGGCGTGCCCGTTGCGTGCCCGTTCGGTCGGCGACCAGCGGAAGACAGCGGGGACTCACGGTGACTCCACCGGCGTAGGTCCAGGTCAGAGTTTGCCCAGCTCAGACGACGTGATCTTGAAATACTTCCCAAGCTGACAGCGCGGGTTCGATTTCCGTCACCCGCTCCACACGCAAAGGCCCAGGTCAGGGAGCACATCCCAACCCGGGCCTTGATTGTTTCTGAGGCTCTTTGATCTTCGCGTTCCATTAGCGTGCCATTAGCTCTTGGTCAGCCCACCGGGGCCAGGCTCTGTTCGCAGTCCAGATCTTCAGTTCATGAGTAACTGGTTCAGGAACAGGCTGAGGAGGCGGGATGAACAGGGTCGTGGTCCTCGGACGGGGTGGCGCGGGCAAGTCCACGCTCGCGGTCCGGCTCGGTGAGGTGCTGTCGCTGCCGGTCGTCGAACTGGACAAGCGCTTCTGGAGCGCCGGGCTCTCTCCCACCCCCAAGGAGGAGTGGGAGGTCGTTCAGCGGCGGCTCGTCGATGCGCCCCAATGGGTCCTCGATGGCGACCTGGGTCCCTACGACGTCCTCGACGTCCGTCTACGAGCCGCTGACACGGTGGTCGTCCTGGACTTTCCGCTCTGGCGCTGCGCCTGGCGTGCGCTGCGCCGCTCCCGCGAGGATCTGACCTTCTGGCGCTGGGTCCTCACCTACCGGTGTCGCGCTCTGCCCCTTGTGATGGACGCGATCGCCGAACACGCGGGCACCGCCGAACTCCATGTGCTGAAGGACCCCGACGGAGTCGAACGCTTCCTGGCCAGCGCGAACGGGGCCACGCCCCGGCCCTAGCAGCCCGGCCGGGTGGTCGCCCTCGTCGTCATCGCGTCGAGCCTGCTCGCGGAACCAGCGCAGGACGAGGACGGCCTGGCGGAACGGTCCCAGCGCCCGGCTGCCGCGCGGGGTGCGCAACCGCCGCCGGTGGGCGGCCAGCAGGCGGGCAAGGAACTCGACGGTGTGGCGCGGGACGTCGAGCGTGGCAGCATAGGTGACCAAGGGGAAGCCTCTGGTTCAGCGGACGATCTTGTGGTGAGAACCGTCCTACCAGGGGCTTCACTTTTACCTGCGCCCAGGGTCCCGTTGTGTGATCTGGCCACTCACGAGCACTTCACAGCCCTCGCGAAGATCATTTCGCTGAGAAACCTCACTACCTCGCCCGGAAAAGCTCAATCCGCGCGGTCGTAGGCTTCCTGCGACGCTGACACGTCGCCGAGGTGTGCGATCGACCAATCCTCCAGCGCGCGCAGCGGCTCGCGCAGGGAGCGGCCCGCCTCGGTAAGTGTGTACTCGACGCGGACAGGAACTTCGGGGTAGACGGTGCGGCGCACGATCCCGTCCCGTTCGAGGCCGCGGAGAGTCTGGGTGAGCATCTTCTGCGAGATTCCCTCAATGCGTCGGCGCAACTCTGAGAAGCGGGCGCTGCCGTCCCAGAGGGCACCCACGATGAGCACCGTCCAACGGTCGCCGATGCGATCCAGGATGCGGCGGGTCGGGCAGTCCGCGCGGTAGGGGCTGCCGCGGAGCACCGACTCGGCCCGAGTGGTTACCACAAGGTGCCTTCTTCCGATAGGAGAGCTGCACTCATACGGTAATCGCAGAGCGTCGCCCGACGCCATCCGACCCATGGAAAGGCACCTCGTGTCTCGCATTACCGTCATTGGCGGCACCGGCTATGCCGGTTCGGCGATCGTCGCGGAGGCCGCCGCTCGCGGTCATCAGGTCACCGCACTGAGCCGCTCGCTCCCCGACGCGCCAATCCCGAACGTGACCTATGCCCAAGGTGACGCCGCCGACGAAGCAACGCTGTTGGCAGCCATTGAGGGCGCGGACGTCGTGGTGGCCGCACTCGCCCCACGCGGCCCGCTGGCCGGTATCTTCCGCGACGTCTACAGCACCATCGCGCGTCTGGCAGATGGCGCAGGCGTACCCCTGTACGTCGTCGGCGGCTACTCGTCGCTGCGCCCTGCGCCCGGGGCGGCTCGCTTCGTAACCGACCTCAGCCACATCCCGGCAGAGCTTCATGACGAGATCCGCGCCGGGGCGGCGCTCATCATCGAGGACCTCCCGGCTACGCCCGCGACACTCGACTGGGTCTTTGTGAGCCCCGCGCTCAGGTTCGGCGCACATGTGCCCGGCGAACGACTCGGCCGTTATCGGCTCGGCGACGACGTCGCAGTTCAGCCCGAGGACGGCGGCGCGATCTCCGCCGGCGACTACGCCCTCGGATTCGTCGATCTGATCGAGAAGGGCGACCACCACAGGACACAGGTCAACATCGGCCACTGATTTCCGGGCGAGGTGGTGGTCACCTTCCGTTGTCCCACACGCAGGCGCGAGGGCTAGTCCGAGAACTGCTCCGCAGCCTCGACCGAGGATGGCTTGTCGAGGAGTAGCAGACGGCCGACAGTTCACCGCAGCCCAGCCCACAGCGGCGACGACCGCCTGGCGGTCCGCAGGCACGCCGCGTGACCGTCATGCGCGCGTCTGGCGTGCCAGGTCCGTCTGGGTGGTCAGGCTCACGAGCATCGCGGTGAGTCCTGCCTGGAGCCGCGACTCCAACCGCAGCTTGGCGAGAATCGCGGTGATGTGCCGTTTGGCCGTACGTTCGCTGATCGACAGCATTCTGGCGATGGACCGGTTGTCGTAGCCGAGGCCGAGCAGTTCGAAGACCGACGCCTCCCGGGCCGTCAACGACGGGGCGAGCAACAGCGCCGCGGCGATCGGCGAAGGAAGGGCGTCATTCCCGATGCTGACGCATCCCCGGACGTCCTGGGATCCGCACGTCGTGCAGCCGCTCAGCGCAGGACCCGCCGCCCGCCGCGGCCCGAGCCTGGCGTGCCGACGCCTGGCCGTCCCGCTGTCGATCGCGGACCCCGGACTCCGATCAGGAGGAGCGAACATGACGTAATGCTGTGGGATCGCAGTATCGATGCGGTTTGCTCCCGGTGTAGTGCCGGTAGTCCCGTCATCATCCGTGTTCGGCAGCCGGGGCCGCCGACGTCGACCGTTCCGCGGCGGTCAGGGCGGCCCTCGCGTAGACACCGGCGATCAGGATGAGTACGCCTGACAGCGCGAGGATCGAGTCGATCGGCCCGAACCGCATCCCGGCCAGCGAGCCGTCGAGGTTGCGCAGGTCGGTGCTGGCCAACCAACCGGCGGCCGACGCGGCCAGCATCGAGGCGAGTTGCGTGACCGGATAGAACACGGCCATGACCCGGCCCAGATACTCCTTCGGCGCGGCGGCGAGCAGCAGTGGCGTCATCGCCGTGTTGAGCATGGTGATGGGAATCACGAACAGGGAGAGCACGATGAGACCGCCGAGGAACTCGGTCTGCCGTGTATAGGTGAGCAGCAACGCGCCGCTCACGATCAGGCCGATCCACGCGGTCCTCCGGGCGCCGATCCACTGCACGACCCTCCCGGCGCACAGCGCGCCGATGATCCCGCCGACGCCCTCCGCCGTGCCGAGGTAGCCGAACAGATGAGATGGCGAGTGCAGGTTTTCGGTGAGGAAGAACACGTTCAACGTGTTCAGGGCACCCAGCCCGCACTGACCGATCACCGCGAGCGTCAGCAGGGCGACCAGAAACCTGCTGCCGGCGAAGAAGCGCAGGCCGACGACGAACTCCTTGCGCAGCCCGGGCTGCGAGCCGTCCGATCTGCCCCGGTCGGGGGCGGAGTCGCGGCGAACCGAGCGGATGACGGCGTAGGACACGGCATAGGACGCCGCGTTGAGGAGCAGAGCCCATTGCAGCCCGACGCTGAACATCAGCGGCGCGGCGAGCGGCGGGCCGACGATGGCGATGGCCCCGGCCGTGCCCTGGGCGATGCCCGCCGCCCGGGCCCGGTCGGCCTCGCCTGTCACGATGTCCCTGATGATGGACAGGCGCGCGGGCCCGAAGAACTGACCCGTGGCGTTCAGCACGAGGACGGACGTGTAGATCAGTGCGAGCCAGGCCCAGACCGGGATCGCATCGGCGGGCAGGAGCGCCACCACCGTCAGGAACGCCACCACAACGCCGCGGATCACCTCGGTGCCGAGCATGGTGCGCATCTTGTCCCACCGGTCGACGAACACCCCGGCGATCGGACCCACGAACAGCACCGCGCCGCCCACTGCCAGCAGGATGCCGCTCACCGCCGCGGGCGCCCACGACTGGTCCTTGGCCAGGACATCGGCCACCCACAGGACGAGGGTGGTGCTGAAGACGACGTCTCCCGTGGACGAGACGGCCTGCCCGTACCACAGGCGGGCATAGTCGCGATTGATCAGGAACCGGTGCTTGACGGTGGTCGGCACGAGAGGACCAGTGCTACCGGCGGCGCGACGCGGACAAGGTGATCATCGTAGCCATGGCGGTCACGAGAGTCGTGTGATACGCCTTCCGGAAGACCTCGACCGCCGACGCCGACTCCGGTGGCCGCTGGGCGGCGTACCGTCCGGGAATGGCCCCGCTGGGCAGCTGGGCCTCCAGGAGGTTCCGTATCGCGGCCAGGCCGGACCGGGTGCGGGTCGGATCCTCGCCGACGAGGGACTGCGAGAGCAGGAACTCCCCGACGAGATCCCAGTAGTCGATCTCCACGAAGTGGGTCGTCAGTTCGTCGAGGACCTGGAAGATCCGCCTCCGCTCGTCGTCGGTGAAGCCGGGGTCCCGGGCGCCGAAGTCGCTCAGGTGGAACAGGATGTGCGTGATGACGTAGGCGTCCTCGATGTCGACCGGATACGTCGTGGTCCAGTCGGCGAGGAGGGTGCTCTCGTACAGCTCCCGGTACGAAGGGAAGTCGTGGCGGAGGCCGGCGCGTTCCGCGTAGTAACGGGTTTCGAGGCGCACGTGCGGCGACTTGCCGTAGAGCGGGAAGAAGCCGCCGGGAGCCAGCTCCCCGAGGACGGCCCAGTGGCGCCCGTCGGTGAGCCCGGGAGGTGCCAGCGCGCCGAAGGCCAGGCCGTACGCCCGGTAGTACCTGGGCATGGCCGTCAGCTGCCGTGGGAAGTCCGGGTCATGCCAGATCTTCCGGACGGTTGCGGCCACCTTCGCCAGATCCTCGTCGTCGGGCCGCAACCTCGTCCAGATCGCACAGAGCTGCGCCAGTTCCAGGCACGCCTTCACCTTGGGTGTGACGGGCAGCCCCGAATACGACGGATCGAGGTACTCCAGGTTGTCGCTGATCCAGCGCCTGGCCCCGGCCGACAGCCGCTCCAGGTCGCCGGTCGCCCTCTCGTCCGCGTAGGTCGTCGCAGGTTCGGTCATCCATCTGCCCCTTTCGAGAGCCATCGTGTTTCGAGAGGCATCGTGTCCACGGCCCGGTCCGCGGGTCGGTGCGGCTTTTGGGCCACCCGGGCACAGGAGAGTTCGACGACGTCGGCCGCGCGTGAGGCGCTGTCGGCCGAGGCCAGCCTGCGGCCGAGGTCCGCGGCGCGTTTCCGCAGCCCCGGGTCCTCCCAGGCCAGGTGGAGCGTCTTCCACGGATCGGAGTCCATGTCGTCCAGTGCGTACACCGCGACCCCCGCCCGGACGCACGCCGCGGCCAGCAGCGGCTGCTCGGACCCGTTGGGCGTCACGCCGAGCGGCCGTCCCCGCAGTAGCGCGGCCAGCACCGGCGCCGACGTGCCGCTGGTCAGGACCAGTCCGGCCCGGTCGACGAACGGCCCCATGTACGGCCTGCGCACGAGCAGCATGTCCGCGCCGGGGTCAGGGCGCGGATCCAGCGTCCGGCCCTGCTCGACCAGGGCCTGGAACGGGCCGCCGGTGAAGGCCGAGTTGAGCCGCGGCCACTGGACCTTCCCTCCGAAGAAGCGACCGAGATGCACGTAGACGACGGGCTTGCCCACCCGGTCGAGATGTTCCATCACGGTGTCGACGTCGGCCCCGTCCGCCGTCGGCTCCCACGCCAGCGGTCCGACGTGGTGCACGCGCTCGGGCAGCACCGCGCCCGGGTACTCGAAGACGGGATCGCCCCGCAGCAGCAACGCCGCGCCGAACAGCGGGCTCTCCGGCCACGGGTCGCTCCGTGTGGCCAGGCCGACCTCCGCGCGCAGCTCGCGGTAGTACTGAAGGATCTCGCGTGACCGCGCTTGCCTGCTCATGCCGGGCTGCGGCTCGTCGTGGCCTCCGGCCGCGTAGTTCAACAGGTGGGCCGACAGCCCCAGCACCACCGCCGGGATGTCCAGCGCCTCGGCGGCGAGCAGTGCTCCGTGGCACAGGACCGAGGTGACGAGCACGTCGGCCCGGACCTGCCGAGCGGCTCGGAGGGCGGCCCGGAACTGCGCCGGCCCTCCGTCGCGCCACCTGGCGACCGAGAACCCCCGCTGCCCGCCGTACCGCTCCGCCGTCAGGTACGGCAGGCCGGATTCGGCCACGATCTGCGCGGCCGAGGTCCTGCCCAGCACGCAGACGGTGTTCCCCCGCCGTTCGAGCTCGCGTCCGGCCGCGATCGCCGGATACAGATACCCCCCGTCGCTCAGCGGGCAGAGCAGGACGTTCATGCCGGACTCACCCCGAGGTGGGCGGCGATGAAGGCCAGGCAGTCGGCGAACAGCGCCACCCCGCTGGACGCGGAGCGAACCCCGTGGCCCACCCCCCGCTCGAACCGGAACAGCGCCGGGCCCTTCCCCGACGTGGCGTGCTGGAGCGCGGCGCACATCTTCCGCGCGTGCAGCGGATCCACCCTGGTGTCACCGTCGGATGCGGTGAACAGGACCGGGGGGTACGCGACGTCCGGGACGACGTGATGGTAAGGGGAGTACGACAGCAGCGTCCGCGCCTGGCCGGGGTCGGCGGCGCTGCCGTACTCCGGGACCCAGCTCGGCCCGAGCCCGTGGAGCTCGTAACGGGCCATGTCCAGGAGCGGGGACATGCACACGGCGGCCGAGTACTTTCCGGGGTGCTGGGTAAGCGCCACGCCCACGAGGAGGCCGCCGTTGGAGCCGCCTATGATCGCAAGCCGGCCGGGCCTGGTCCAGCCCGCCTCGACCAGATGGTCGGCAACGGCGTCGAAGTCGTCGAAGGTGTTCTGCTTTCTCGGCCCGCGGCCGGCACGGTGCCACTCCTCGCCCTCCTCGCCGCCCCCGCGCAGGCACGCGGTGGCGAAGATCCCGCCCGCCTCGACCCAGGCGACGATCAGAGGCGAGTAGCGCGGCGACATCGACACGCCGAAGCCGCCGTATCCCATGAGGATGGCGGGGCGCGGACGATCGGGGGAACCCGACGGGGACGCCACGAACATCCGTACCGTCGTGCCGTCCGCGGACCGGCAGGTCTCCAGCCCGGCCTTCATGCGAGGGGCGTCGATCCCCGGCGCCGGCGACCACGGCCCGACCTGGCCCGTTCGGGCGTCGTAGTGGAGCACCAAGGGAGGCGTGACGTAGTCGGTGTAGGGGAACCAGGCTTCGTGTCCCGCTTCCGGCCGTACCGAGATCCGCCCGATGGAACCGACGCCGGGCAGCGGGACGGTCCCCAGCTCACGGCCGTCGGTCAGGTCGTGGACGGTGATCTCCGCGGCCGCGTGGCGGATCCAGGAGACCAGCCCGATCGGCCGCGCGAGCTCCGGGCCGCTGAGGACGGTGAGGTCGTCCAGCACCGCGTCGGGGCGTTCGGCGATCAGCTCACGCCAGGCGCCGGGAGCCGGGTCCGCCGGGGTGCACACGACGACGCGTCCGCGAGCGGCGTCCCTGTCGGTGCGCAGCCACATGGGGTCGTGCGGACCGGTGCCCGGGGCGATGCGTACCCGGGTGCGGCCCTGTCCGGCCTCCTGGACCGGCCGCAGGTCCGGACATCCGGGCGGGCTCGTGGACAGGTCGGCCAGGTAGACCGCCGCACCGCGGTCGGTGCCGGTCGCGGCGGTGACGGTGAGCCATCGGCCGTCCGGTGTGACGGCCACGGTGTAGAACTGGGTTCTCTCCCGGCCCTCGCCGAACACGAGGACGTCGGTATCCGGCTCAGAGCCGACCTTGTGCAGGTAGATTCGGCGCTGGTAGAGCGCCTCCGATGCCAGGCGGCCCACGTAGTAGAAGGCCTCGCCACCCGGTAGCCATCCGATCGACGTCCGGCGCACCCGGTCGATGGGCCCGTCGGCGACCGCCCCGGTGGCGACGTCGAGCACCCACAGCGTCGCGTCCTCGGTGCCGTCGCGGGAGATCAGACAGGCGAGCCGGTCGCCCTCCACGGACGGCTCCCAGGACTCGAGCACGGTACGGCCGGCCGGATCCAGCGCACGCACATCCAGCAGGGGCCGCTCGGCCTCCCCCTCGCGGACGTAGAGCACCGGGTGGTCCCGTCCCGCGTCCCGCCGCTCCACGAAGATCCGGGAACCGCGCGCCTTCGGGGTGATGACGAGGTCGGTGGCGTTGAGCGCCGCCAGCTCCGCCCGCCACCGGTCCGCGTCCGGCCACGTCGCCCGTTCCGCTTGGTAGAGAGCCTCCTGCTCCGCGGTCCACCGCAGTGTCCTGGGGTCCTCGGAGTCCTCGAGCCAGCGGTAGGGATCGGGGACGCGCAGCCCGTGCAGCTCTTGGACGACGTCGTCGCGGGGCGCGTCCGGGTACCGGCGGGACGATGGCATCGCTAGAGGCGTCCCGTCTCGTCGAGGTGGTCGAGCAGGGCGGCGTCGACGGCGTCGCGGAAGGCCGCGAGCGCACGCTCGTCCTGCTGGTTGCGGTACAGGTCCGCGCAGGAGATCCAGCGTTCGCGGGTCTGCGCGCCGGGAAGGTAACCCTCGGCGACCGAGCCGACCTCCCAGCCGGGTTTCCCCGCGGTCTCCCAGCAGCTGGACAGAGTGCCGTCCGCGTTCACCACCGCGCCGTAGCGTCCGTCGCCGTACCCGCAGGTGGCGCATGGCAGGTGAGCACGCGGCCTGCTCACGGAGAAGCCGCGATCGAGTGCCGAGCGCTGCCATCGGGCGAATCCGGCCGCCAGCTCGCCGGTCGGCGTCAGGTCGTTCGCGTACCCGATGCCCACGTCCCCCACCTGGGCGAAGTAGATGCCGCATCTCGAGGGATCCAGGGCGGCGGCGAGCCGGTCGACGAGGGCGTCGACCCCCCGGAACGTGTGGTGGGAGACGTTCACCCTCAGCGTCCACCGGATCGAGGTGACCTCCGAAGCCCTGGCGATGTTGCGGACGATGGTGTCGAAGGTCCCGCCGTGCGACCGGCGGACCCGGATCCGGTCGTGGTCCTCCCGATCGCCGTCGAAGGTGACCTGGACGGACTTGAGCCGGAGCTCTTCGAGTCGCCTGGCCAGCAACGGTGTGAGCAGCGTGAGGTTGGAGATCATCGACGCGGAGGTCAGCCCATGACCGACCGCCCGCGACAGCAGTTCCATGCAGCCTCTGGGGTTGAGCAGAGGCTCTCCGCCGAACAGCAGGATCTTGAGCTTGTCCAGCCCGGCCGCGGCCATCTGCCGGTCGGTGAAGCGGAGAATGGACGTGACGGTCTCCGGCGTCAGCCGGGCGTGGGCGATCCGTGGCGGGCGGCTGCCACCGGCGGTGTCCTGGCTGGTGTTCTGGAAGCAGTACCCGCATCCCAGGTTGCAGTCGGTGCTGGTCAGAACGGTGAGCGAATAGGCGGTCACCGGGGCGGTGGTGAGCAGCCCGCTCTCGCGCAGCCGGCGCTCTGTGCCCGGCTGGAGCGCACCCCCGTCGGTCAGGTGCCGGGCGCGTAGCCGAGCCACCCCGCCGGGACCGACGAACCACCAGTTCTTCGCCCCTTTGAGGATCCGCTCCCCGCTGCTCACGTTCACTGTGGCCTCCGTGACGTCATGGTGGCGAGATCGGGAAGGCTTCCGGCCCCGTTGCGAAGCCGGAAGCCTTCACCCAGCCGGCAAAACTCACAGCGCGTTGCTGTTGTTGGTGAGGCAGGTGCCCGGCTCCTCTTCCTCGTCGGTGCTGTGCGCCACGACCTCGACGTCGTCCGTCTCGGTGGCGTCGAGGGCCTCGGGGGCCTTGTCCTCGGACATAGCGTCTCTCCTTGACTGAAGGTTTGACTGACGGAAATTCCCGACACGCACAGTGTCACCGCGCCACCCCAGCGCAGAAATTGCACTTTTGGGCCATCGCGCTCAGCGCGGCGGCTCGTCGGCCGCCGATCCGGAGATGCCCGTCGTCGCGTCCGAGAACGGCTGCGCGTCATGGAGAGGTACGGCGGCCCTCCGGATCGGACACCGGGTGCCGCCTGACCTGGCTGGAAGACAACGACCGGGCCGAGGAACACGCACTGGAGACGATCCAGACGCGCTACCACCGCGAAGCCCTCGCCCAGGAATTCCACGATCGCTACATAGCGGCTCGACGCGCCCTGACAATCCGCCGACCCGAGCTGCTTGACTAGTAGCGCGCGGCTGTCAGCAGATTACACGATCCGTGTCAGTATTCAGCCTGCTATCCGGGAAGCGACAACCATATGGCTTGCCGCCGCCATAAACCTTTCTATGTTTTACAGTGCAGACATGTTCAACCGAACATAGCGGTCGCGAAAGAGGGGCGATATGGGAAAGAAGAAGAAGACCCCCTTGGCTCACGACATCATCGACGCTGTAGCTACGGTTGCCGGGTCAGCGGTCACGGTGAAGGTCACCGCTCTCGGCGTTGTCACCGGGCAACCAGTAGCCGGAGCGCTCGGGGGCGCCTACGCGGGCAAGAAGGTCCGGGATGAGATCAACAGCCTGAAGACCTCCGAAGGCCGCGAGAAGTGGGGCGAACGTCTGGACAATCTCGGCGAGAACACAAAAAACAACCCATGCCCTGGGTATTGACGGCCGGCACTTACGCGGTCTCGATACTGGTGCGCACAGGATTCATCCCTGCTGCCGGGTAGCGCGAGACAAACACCGGGCACGCCGCGGGCATGGCCCGACGCCGCCCCTGCGGCGCCGAAAACACGTTGCAGAAGAAGACCGGGGCGAGGAAGGCTGCCGGCGTGAAGATGCACGCCAACCAGCTGACGGTGACCCTGGAGACGGTGCGCATATTGGTCGATGAGCAGTTCCCCGAGTGGCAGAGCCTGCCCATCACCCGCATCGCCACCCATGGGACGGCCAACGCCATCTTTCGCGTCGGCGACCGCTTCACAGCTCGGTTCCCCCTGTTACCCGGAGACATCGACCCGACGCGGCGCCGGCTGGAGTCCGAAGCGGAAGCAGCGCGCGAGCTGGCAGGTCGAACGCGGTTTCCCACGCCCGAGCCGGTCGCGCTTGGTGAACCCGGCGCGGGATACCCGCTTCCGTGGTCGGTGCAGACGTGGCTGCCCGGCATCGTGGCCACCGACGAGGACCCGGCCGAATCGGTCGCCTTCGCCCACGACCTGGCCGATTTCATCAATGGCCTGCGCGCAATCGACACACGTGGCCGCACGTTCGCCGGCAGAGGCCGGGGAGGCGACCTTCAAGCCCACGACGCGTGGATGGAGACCTGTTTCAAGCACAGCGAACCACTCCTGGACGTTCGCCGACTTCGCCGGATGTGGGAAGACCTTCGAAGTCTCCCTCGCGAAGCAGCCGACGTGATGACCCACAGTGATCTCATTCCCGGCAACGTCCTCGTGTCCGGTGGTCGGCTGGCCGGGATCCTCGACGTCGGCGGCTTCGGACCGGCCGACCCTGCTTCAGATCTCGTGAGTGCCTGGCATCTGCTTGAGGCCGGGCCGCGGCAGGTGCTCCGCCTCGACCTCGAGTGCGAAGACCTCGAATGGGAACGAGGCAAAGCGTGGGCCTTCGAACAGGCGATGGGGCTCGTCTGGTACTACCTGGAAACCAACCCGGCCATGAGCCTGATGGGCCAACGCACCCTGGAACGCATCTTGGCGGACACCCCCTCGCAGCACCGATGAGAAGGGCCGTCGTGCCAGAGCGGACACTTCCCGACCCGGGCTTTGATTGTTTCCGGGTCATTTCGATCTTCCGGGCCCGGTATGTGCCCGATCCGCCTGGATCTTGCTTGCTCAGCGCCTCCTCGGCGAGCCTTCCGAGCGCGTCGGTGATGGCCCGGTCCCACTCCCTCGCGATGTGCTGCTGGATGAGAGCGGCCCGCGTGGTCAAGAGCGGCGCTCCCTGCCGCCTCGCAATGCCAGATCGCCCCCGGTGCCGTAATGACAGTGAGCCCCTCTTCCTGGCACTCTGCCCGACCATGGGAGTCTTCTTCGACTACTTCAGGGCAGCCACTGACGACGCAGCTGCAGACGTCTTCGACTGGCCGGCAGGTCCCACCTGCCCGCCCCCCGGCACAGAGCCGAAAGACAGCGCCGAACTCAAGAACATCGACCCGCACGTGATGATGGGAACCCTGGAAGCACTGCTCACCGGCAACCGATACGAGGACATCACCGCGCGGCCCAGACACGCCGCCACGCTGCGATTCAGCGACGACGGAGGACAGGGAGTCCTGACCGTAACCGACGAGTTCACCTCAGCACTCGCCGCCGCCAACGATGACCAGATCCGCGCTCTAGCACACCCCTGGTCCCAGACAGAGGAGTTCTGGGGCCTCGCAGACCCAGCCGAACTCACCGAGCTACTCCAAGACCTACGCGACCTGGCAGTACGCGCCACCCAGCACCAACACCACCTGTACTGCTGGACATCTCTCTGACGCCACATCAGATGCAGCCTACGAACGCCTCCGGCGGGAGCTCTCCTCCTCCGGTCTGATCACGTATTAGCTACTTTCCGACAAGCGGGCCCTTGCCATCTCCCACGGCTGCATGTCACCGCCACCGTCGGTGTCTTCCTCGTACCAACCCCTGCCCGATAGCCACGTTTCCAGCCAATTGATCAGGCTCTTGGAGTCGGCGAACCAGGCGAGGTGCCAATCGTCGTTGTCGATCGGGTTCGGGTCGAAGAGCAACACGGCGCCCTCGGAACTCTGGCAGTCCACGGCGGCGTACATGCCACAGCCCCAGTCGAGGATCGGAAGGACTCCCGCAGGCCAGAAGGCTGCGGCGCAGGACAGCGACATCGAGCGTTCTTCAAGATAGACGCTCACCGCGGTACGCCCCTCTCCCAGAAGCGGGAAGAACTGGTAATCGGGGCCGAACCCGCCGTTGGCCACCTCGCGGTAAAGCCTGGCAAGCACCGGAGGCAACGGGAAGCCCAGTTGCTTCTCTGCCTGAACCAGTTCCTCCGCCTCCGCGGTAGGGGGCAACTGCCCTTCGACCGAGAGAGCCTTCGCTGATACCCGCCGAATGACATCGTCTACATCTGCCACAACGATGATCCTGTCATTCGCCTACGACACTTCCCCCGGCGCTTCCTCGGGAGTCCGCTGGCCGAGGCAGCGGATCAGCACGTCCACGGGACAGGACCCTCAATCCACCTCCAGAGACACCAGCCGTGACGTTGTCAGCGGTCCGATGTACCACTCCGGCCTGCGCGATCAGGTGGCGGTCAGCGGGGCGCCGATCTGGATGTCGAAGTACGCCACGAGGTCGTCTCCGTCGACAACGCCCCGGCGCGCGTCGATGATCACGACCGTTCCGGCCACAACGCCGGCGAAACTGGTGCCGGATCGCCGCGACTGTTCGATGCGCTCCGTGACCGGTCGGCGGACCGCCTCGGTAAGAAAAGTGAGGCCGTGCGGAAACTCCTCGCTGAGCAGGTGTCGTTGCCGCCCCGACTTGATCAGGCTGCCGACTCCGAACTGGGCCGAGACGATCTGATCACCATGGAGGGCGACCCGGAAGTAACCGTTCGACTGGGGGCGGTTGCAGCTCTGCTGGGGTGGATAGAAGCAGTCGTAACCACCGGCCAGGAGATCATCAACAGCGAAGCTCATCGTGGTCGCGTAGTGCTCGGAGCCGAACGGCCAGCGCCGCACAGAAGCGTCCAGGGCGGTGACGACCAGTCCATTGTGTCCGTCGTAGCTGTAGTCCGCGTGCGTGTCCCGCCACCCCGTCCGGGGGATATCGTCGCTCCGCCGCGCCGTAGGGGTCTGGAGATCGCGATTGAAGTCGTCGATCTCCTGCCGCACGCGATCACCGGCGTCGGGCCAGATCGCGGTCAGCGCCGGTGCCGCGGCCGCGGCAACCTGATCGTCCTCATGGTTCGCCTCCCCTGGGGACGGAAACCACGCCCAGGCGAGCCGGTCGTCGCGGTCCAGCAGAAACTGCGCCACCTGCGGATAGACCCCGTCCGCCTCATCGCGGTGACCGATTCGGCACCACAAGGCACGGCCGTCCGCATTGGCTCGCACCTGCGCACAGAACCAACCCGCCTCCCTCAACGACCGAGTGAGAGCCCCTGCCGTACCGTCCGTAGGAGCCGGCTCGGCCTGCGAGTTCTCACTTGCTGCGTCATGCGCGTAAACGCCAGTGGGCGGCAGGGACGGCGGCTCGTCCGATCGGGTGCAGCCCGTCAGCACGAGCGGACCGAGGCACATGATCATCAAGACGATGACAAGCGCTCGGCGGACGGGCCGATGTCGGCGTGCGGGCACGGAGAACGGGCGGGACACGAAGCTCATCGAAGCCGCCGCCCACCGAATCGGCAAATTCGGTCTTCAGGCGCGAATGTGCGGTGGCACCGGGTCAGCCGGCGAGTGAGCACACGGCGACAGTGATCCGGGTTCCCCTCGGCGGACGTCGTTCGCGGTGGCGTAAACCCCACTGCCAGTCTTCTCGCTGAACTCACCATTCGTCCGGCAGGAGCAGACCTCGGTCCCTGCCGCTGGAAAGCGACGAGTGCAGCGCCGCTCGGAGCCCAGGGCATTCACTGCTCCCTGGCGTCGCCAGGAGAGGCGAGGAGGCCGCAGGCTTGCTCGGTTCTCCCTGACTTGACCAGGTCGCGAATCGCAGCCGGCATTCCCTCGAAGCCGACCTCTCGGCCGAACCCCCTACCCGCCCCGGGTCACGGTCGCACGGGGCGGCGACTCCCTCTGGGCTTCCGCTGAGCCGACGACGGCGTTGAGCCCACCATTGACAAGCTGCGCGACCGCTTCGCCGGAGACAAAAGGCTGCGACGTCTCTTCAGAGACCCTGATCAGCATCCTGGTGAGGGTGCAGAACAGGCTCACCTTGGTGCCGTAGACACTGCTCACCGCCGGCTCCACCGGTCCCGAGAATCCCTCTGGCCGCTCCGAGCGCCCCTCGGACTTGGTCATGTCGACGTACATGCTCAGATCGGTGTGAACGCTCCACTCTGAGCTGGACAGCCCGTCACAGACCGGAGGAGTTGATCCACGCAAGCATGTCGTACGAACCGACCCTGACCTGCGCCAGGGCTCGCTCCGCCTCGTCGGGCAGCTTCGGTTTGTCAGTAAGACCCTTCAGCTTGATCAGCGGCCACTGGGGCCGGGTCCTTCACCAGCGGGTTTGCAGGTGACGTGGAGCAAGCGCCGATTGCCAGTAAAGCGAAGAATGTGGTCGCGACACGCGCCAGACGATCGATCACTGTGTTTCCCCGTTCGCGCCCGAAAGGCCCAGCCGGACATTCCGTCCTCCGAAGAGGATGACGTCATCCAGGCCATCCCGCGCGCGGGCGTCTACATCAGCGGGGTCGGCCTTCGAGCGGTTCGCGAGGTCGACGACAAGAGAGGCGGCTTCATCGCTCACATAACCGAAACGTCGAGCCAGGTGGCCGACGCAGAGTCCCACGAGACCGAGTAGAGGACTTCCAGGGGCAAGCTGTCGACCGAGCTTGATGCACCAGCCTTCCACGAACGCCTGATTCTCATCCTGAAGTGCCAGGCCCACCAGCACGTCAGCAGCCTCGCCCTCTAGTGCCGCGTTGTGCAGCACCCCTTCCAACACCGTGGAGGCGGGGTCGTGCTCCTCTACAGGAGGGTTGTCAAACAAACGGTGCCCGTGTGTCACAGCCGCACGTTATCGCCGCAGACGCAGAGATTGCCCATTCCGTCAGCGATCAGCTTGTCATTAGGGCGCCGGAGGCGTGGGAGTCTTCTACGTTCGGCCTCGGCCCCCAGCCACCAGGAGAGTCCATCTCATCCGAGGGGCCGTTTCGCGTGGTCGTCAGCAGGGAGGGATTGCTCGGTCCAGATGCATTTGCCGTCATAGAGGTAGCGGGCGCCCCAGCGCCGGGAGAGGGCAGCCACCAACTGCAGGCCCCGGCCGCCTTCGTCGGTGTAGGAGGCGTGGCGGATGCGCGGGGTACTGAGGCTGCCGTCGTAGACCTCGCAGATAAGAGAGCGGCTGCGCAGCAGGCGCAGGCATACGGGGCCCTTCGCGTGCCGGATCACGTTGCCGACGAGCTCGCTGACCAGAAGTTCGGTGGTGACCGTCAGTTCGTCCAGTCCCCAGGTGGCCAATTGTTTGCGGACATATCTGCGGGCCTGTCCGGCTGCCCTGGGATCGTCGGGGAGGCTGCAGGTGGCGACATCGTCGGCGGCGGTACCACGGGTGTGAGTGATGAACAGGGCGGCGTCGTCGTCGGTCTGTTCACGGGCGGGCAGCAGCGCCGAAACGACCGTGTCGCAGAGATTTTCCAGGCACCCGACGTTGTCGCACTGGTCTCCTGACCAGAGGTGAGGAATGCGGGGCACGGCCTGGGCCAGGATCCGGCAGAGCTGAGCCAGTCCCTGGTCGACGTCGCGGGTGGCGGATTCGACCAGGCCGTCGGTGCAGAGCACCAGCAGGCTCTCCTCGGCCAGATGCAATTCGTGGATCTCGAAGGGCGGTTCCGCGGCGCCCAGCGGCGGATCGGCGGCCAGGTAGGGGCACAGCACGGTGCCGTCGGGGTAGACGATGACCGGTGGGGGATGGCCGGCCAGGCAGAGCGTACAGGTCCGGGTGGTGGGATCGAAGACGGCGTACAGGCAGGTGGCGTAGAAGTCGTCACCGAGGTCGCTGACCAGGTCGTTGAGGTGGCCGATCAATTCGTCGGGCGGCAGGTCGAGGTCGGCGAGGGTGCGTACAGCGGTGCGCAGGCGACCCATGGTGACCGCTTCGGTGATGCCGTGTCCCATGACGTCGCCGATCACGATGGCGACCCGGCTGCCGGACAGCGGGATCAGGTCGTACCAGTCGCCGCCCACCTCCTCGCCCCGGCCCGCGGGCAGGTAGCGCGCAGCGGCGCAGGCCACGGGGAGACGGGGAAGCTCCCGGGGAAGCAGGCCGCGCTGCAGTTCCTGTGCGCGGGCGTGTTCCATGTCGTACAACCGGGCCCGTTCCAGCGCCTGGCCGACCAGACCGCTCAACGCCGTCAGCAGGGTGCGCTCCTCGTCGCTGAAGACACGCTCCCGGGTGAACGACACCACACATACGCCGATGGCCCGCCCGGAGGCGATCACGGGCAGGAGCGCCCAGGCGTTCTTCGGTGACGCCTCCGCCACGATCTTCATCGTTGGATAGCGCCGGCGATACTCCGCGCGCGATCCGATGAACCGGGGAGTACCGCTCGTCAGCACATCCATCACCGATGCGGTCTCGGTGAGCGGGACCCGGTCGAGAAGACTGAGGAATTCCGGTGGGTACCCGGCGGCGCCGACCACATCCACTCGGTCGCCTTCGATCAGCCAGACCACGAGCCCGTCGGCACAGAACGGAGGCAGGACATGGTCCGCGACGGCCTGCACGACGTCCCGGCTGGTGACGGCCTCGGCGAGCGCCGCGGTCAGCTCGCCCATCCGGACCGTCTTCTCGGACCCTGCCGCCGAAGCAAGGCCCGGCGCCGTGCCGGGCAAGCCTTCCAGGCGCGCAGCGGCCCATGCCGCTACCGCACCGAGAAAGGAACGCTGCTCGTCGTCCGGCTCGGCGGGCCCTGTCGTGAGCACGGACAACACCCCGACCGGCCCGTCGGCACCCGGGAGGGGCAGTGCCGCCGTGCCGGCTGCCCCAATCCCCAAGCTGTCCCCGCACACCCAGACGTAGCCACCACGCCGCACGGCCCGTGTGGGCGCCACGTCCTGCGCGGTGCAAAGATCCGCCCACACCTCGGCGGTCTCCGGCAGAAGCCCGCTGGCCGCCGCCAGGTGCAGGCGACCGGTAGCGGAATCGCACCTGTGCACGAGGGCGCCCAGGCCGCCCAGGCTCGTCACCGCCTGCTGGAGAGCCAGCGTCAGCGTCTGCGCGCTCCAGTGCCCTTCGTCCGAGGCCCACACAACGCCGAGCTGCTCCGCCTGCGGCTGTTCGGCGTGGCTCTCGGACCTGACTTTCGCGGTCGCCACCTCACCTCCCGGCATAGGCGCGGCAATGGGGCAAGTCACCACTTATGTGCATCAACACTAGCTTTCACGGCCATACGCGGCACTTTCGGGGTCCGCCACACTCCGCCGCTTCGTGTGCACCCCTTGGCAAGCCGGAGTCAGCCGCCCGGCCGGGCCGTCGCCCTCGTCGTCATCGCGTCAAGGGCGGCGCTCCGCACCGCCGGCAGCGCCCGACGGCATCCGCTCGCAGCTCAGATCGACGAAGCGGGGGCCGCGTTCGCGTCCGGCCCCCAGCCGTCCAGACCGCTCAAAGCCTGCTCCAACGTCTCATGTATCTCGAACAACTGGATCAGACCGGTCGTGTTGAGCATGCGCCGGAAAAAGGCCGGTGGAGCAGCCAAAGTCATCCGGATGCCGTGCTCCTGGCAGCCCCGGAACACTCTGATCAACTGGGAGATGCCGGAGGAGTCGCAGAAGCGCATGGGGCCGAAGTCCAGAACCAGACAGCCGTCGCGGAGGTGGTCCCACAGGCGCTCAACCGTGTCGAGCAAGCTGGCAGACCTCGTCCAATCGAGGTCCCCCGTGACGTGGACGACCGCCCACCTGCCGTAGGCACCATGATCCACGTCGAACACGATCCCCTTCGGAGGCACCGTGATCACCGCCTCCTACCCGCGAAGCGTCACCGCCGTACAACCCAGTCCCCGACCAAGGTACGGCAACATCGGCCACACGAGGCGCTCGTCACCGTGCTACGGAAGCGCCCACTACCCGCCTCTCGCCCCATCATGCCTCCGGCGGCGTTGCGCTTCGAAGGTGACTCCAATGTTCCGAAAGACTCTCGCGGCTTGCGCATTAGCCGCCTCGGCTGCTGTCCCGGTGACGTTACAGGCCGCACCGGCCCACGCGTCCCCGGTCGTACAGCAGGACGGCGACGGCCAGCAGCAACAACAGCAGGGGGACGACGGCCAGCAGCAACAGCAGCAGGGGTGAGAACTGAGAGCGCCTGCCTCACAAGAAAGGACTTCTTGTGAGGCATTTCTTTCGCAGGCGAATCGGCGCGGAAGCCTCAATTCATCGGGGCGGGTTTCCCGGTGAACGATGTGGCGTGATCGGTGACCCACTGGCGGAAGGTTCGCGCCGGCCTCCCGAGGAGGTCGGACACCGTCGAGGTGACGTATGCCGGGCGTCCCGTCGCGGCGTTCCACGCCGCCAGGAGCATGTCCGCGGCCGGGCGCGAGGCTTCTGGGGTCTCGCGCCGGAACTCGTCGGGCGGCGTTTCCTCGAACGTCAGCGGGCTGCCCAGCGCGTCTCCGACGATCCGTATCTGTTCGGCCTGGGTGAGGGACTCGGGGCCGGTCAGGACGTAGTCGCCGCCGGCGTGTCCGCCCTCGCGCAGGGTCCGCGCGATGACCGCGGCCACGTCTCGATCGTCGACCGGAGCCGTCTCGGCCGCGCCGTACGGCCACCGGACCACCCCGTCGCCACGGATCGCGGCGGACCACCAGAACAGGGCGTTCGACGCGAACATCCCCGGCCGGACGATCGTCGAGTCGAGTCCGGTGGCCGCGATGAGCCGCTCGATCTCGGCGTGCAGCGCCGCCATCGGGTTCGGTTGCCGGAAGAACGGGTGCGGGGTCCGGTGCGGTGCGGACAGGTAGACGACCCGCTGCGCGTGGGCGGCCAGCAGGTCGACGACGGCCGCCGCGGTCTGCGGCGGGGCGGTCCAGACCAGGAAGACCGTACTTACGGCCTGCAGCGCGGCGCCGAGCGATTCGGGCACCGTGAGATCGCCGTTGACGATCTCGACGTCGGGGGGCAGCGTCACCGCGGCCTCGGAGCGTCGCACGAGGGCACGGACCGGCACGCCCGCATCGATCAGCTGGTCGACCACGGCGCGGCCGATGCGTCCGGTCGCCCCGGTGACGAGCACTGTCTGTTCCATGGCCGCCATCTTTTCGTTACCGAGTTAAAAAAGCAACTCAGTAACAAATGTTAGTCTGACACGGTGAGCGAGCCGGTCGGGCTGCGGGCCCGCAAGAAGGTACGGACCCGGGACGCGATCGCTGACGCGGCGATCTCGCTGTTCCTGGCGCGCGGGTTCGAGCAGGTTTCGGTGTCCGACATCGCCGAGATGGCCGAGGTGTCGAAACCGACGCTGTTCCGCTACTTCGCCACAAAAGAAGACCTGATCCTGCACCGCTTCGCGGACCACAACGGTGAGGCCGCACGCGTGGTCCGTGATCGGCACCCGGATATCCCGCCGATCACGGCGCTGCACCGGCATTTCCGGGCCGGTCTCGATCGCTTCGAGCCGGTCACCGGCCTCAACGATCATCCCGAGGTGGTGGCGTTCCATCGGCTGGTGTTCACCACCCCGAGCCTGGCGGGACGGCTCCTGCAGTACATGCTCGACGATGAGGACGCGCTGGCCGCCGTCCTCGATCCGGGTGTCCGGGGCCGGCTGCAAGCCGCCCAGGTGATCGCGGTCCAACGCGTACTGGCCCGGACCAACTGGCAGAAGATCGCCGGCGGGCGGACCGCACACGACGTGCGACCCGAGGCGGTCGCCGACGCGGACCACGCCTTCGCCCGACTGTGCCACGCGACCGGCGACTCCTAGCCCGCCGCACCCGCACACTCCGGGAAACTCGATTGCCCTGGGCGTACGTAGAGCCAGATCATGCCGGGATGAGTCAGGAGCAGCTTCCGCCACCGGCAGAGGGCGTGCGGATCCCGTGGTCGGCGGTGCCCGAGGACCTGCGGCTCGCGGTGGAAGGTCATCTCGGCGATCGGGTGGCCGAGGCGGTCACGCAGCCCGGGGGCTTCTCACCGGGTGTGGCCGCCCGGCTGCGGCTCGCGGGCGGCGGCAGGGCGTTCGTCAAGGCGGTCGGCCCACAGCCCAACCCCGACAGCCCCGCCTTCCACCGCGCCGAGGCCAGGGTGGCCGCCGCGCTGCCGGCCGGCGTGCCCGCGCCCCGGCTGCTCGCCTCCTTCGACCGGGACGGCTGGGTGGTGCTGCTGTTCGAGGACGTGGAGGGGCGCCTGCCCGCCCAGCCGTGGGTGCCGGACGAGCTGGCCCTCGTGCTCGACGCGCTGGCCCGCATGGCCGAGGCGCTCACCCCCGCCCCGATCGAGGTGCCGGCCGCCGCCGAGAAGCTCGACGACGAGTTCCGGGGCTGGCGGCGCCTGGCCGCGGACGGCGCGGACCCGGCCGCCGTCCTCGGCCCCTGGGCCGTACGGCACCTGCCGCGGTTGGCGGAACTGGAGGAGCGATGGGGGCAGGCGGCCGAGGGCGACTGCCTCGCCCACGCCGACCTACGGGCGGACAACCTGCTGCTCACGGCCGACGGCCGGGTGCTCGTGGTGGACTGGCCCCACGCGTGCCTGGCCGCGCCGTGGTTCGACCTGCTCGGGATGCTGCCCAGCGTGACCATGCAAGGGGGGCCACCACCGGCCCAGATCTTCGACGGCCACCCGGCCGCGAGGAACGCCGATCCCGGAGCAGTCACCGCCGTTCTCGCCGCGATGACCGGTTACTTCCTGCAGCGAGGGCTCCTGCCCCCGCCGCCCGGCCTCCCCACCCTGCGTGCCTTCCAGCTCGCGCAGGGCAGGGTGGCGCTGGCATGGCTGCGGCAGCGGACCGGCTGGAAGTGACGTCGGCCGCGTCAGCGCAGGCCCCCGACGGACAGTCCGCCGCGCCAGTGCCGCTGCAGGGTGAAGAAGGCGACGATGAGCGGGATCACCGACACCAGCGCGCCCAGGATGATCAGGCTCCAGAGGGAGGTGCTGCCCGCGTTGTTCGCGGAGGCGATTCCCTGCCAGAGGCCGAGTCCGACGGTGACGGGGAAAAGGCGGTTGTCGGAGAGCATGGCGACGGGCAGGAAGTAGTTGTTCCAGGACGCCACGGCGGACAGGAGCAGCACCGTGACCACCGCGGGCCGCATCAGCGGGAGCGCGACCTGCAGGAACGTCCGCACTTCACCCGCGCCGTCGGCCCGCGCCGCGTCCAGGATCTCGTCGGGGACCGCGTCGCGCGCGTACACGTGCATCAGGTAGACGCCGAACGGGTTGAGCAGTGACGGAAGGATCACCGCCCATATCGTGTTCGTCAGGCCGAGCCCGGAGAACATCACGAAGGTGGGAATCACCAGGGCGGTCGCGGGCACCATCAACGCGCCCAGCAGGACGGAGAAGCCGAAACGCCTGCCGGCGAACCGGTACTTGGCGAATCCGTAACCGGCCATGACGGCCAGGATCGTGGCGCCGATCCCGCCCGCGAACGCGTACAGCGTGGAGTTGAGGATCCACCTGCCGTAGATGCCGCCGTCGTAGGTGAACAGCTGCCTGAGGTTCTCGAAGTAGTCGATCCGGTCGGTGAACCACAGGGTGTTGCCGCCGCCGAAGAGGCCGGGGGCGTCCTTGGAACTGTTGACGATGACCCACCAGAACGGCACGAGGAAGTAGACGACCAGGAAGCCGAGGAGCACCTGCAGGGGCAGGTGGCGTTGTGGCGGGCGGCGTGCGCCGGAGCGGCCGGTCATCACAGAAAGCTCCTCCGCTTGCGGGTGAAGAACAGGAAGGCGTAGACGCCGGCGAACACGATCCCGCCGAGGGCGAAGGAGATCGCCGACCCGTAGTTGAAGTTCGCGAGTGCGAACGCCTGCTGGTAGGCGTACATGTTGGGGGTGAAGTCCGGCCCGATCGTGCCGGCCGCGAGGAACCGCAGGAACTGTGGTTCGTTGAAGAACTGCAGCGTGCCGATGAGCGCGAAGACCAGGATCAGGAGCAGCGCGGGGGCGATGAGCGGGATTTTGATCCGCAGCGCGATCTGCCACTTGCCGGCGCCGTCCATGCGGGCCGCCTCGTAGAGTGCCGGGTCGATGCCCTGCAGCGCGGCGTACAGGATGATCATGTAGTAACCGGCCCACTGCCAGGTGACGACGTTGACCAGGCCGTAGAAGACCAGGTTGCTGCT
This sequence comes from Microbispora triticiradicis, assembly GCF_005864065.1. Taxonomy (NCBI): domain Bacteria; kingdom Bacillati; phylum Actinomycetota; class Actinomycetes; order Streptosporangiales; family Streptosporangiaceae; genus Microbispora; species Microbispora triticiradicis. The sequence goes on from NZ_VANP01000003.1 coordinate 671,950, forward strand.
GAGGAAGTCGGGCGCGGTTGCGCCGAACAATCCGAAGATGTCGGAGAGCGGCCCGAAGCTCCTGCTGTACAGAAACCCCCACATCACCGCACCGATGACCGTGGGAATCGCGTACGGAAGGAAAATCATCAGCCGCGAGAACCGGGCGAACGCGGAGGTGACGGTATCCAGGATGAGGGCCATCGCGAGCGCGATGACGATCTGCAGCGGGATGGCGACCAGGGAGAAGCGGACGACGAACCACGCCCCGGAGAGGAAACTCGGGTCGGTGAACGCCTTCACGTAGTTGTCGAACAGGACGAAGCTGGTGCCACCGATCAGCTTCTTCCGGAAGAGGCTGAGGTACAGCGCGTACGCGAGCGGCGCGATGAGAAGCGCCAGGAAGACGAGCCCGAAGGGCCCGACGAAGAGCCATCCCATCAGGTGCTCACGGAGACGCACCGTGCCGCGGACCTTGTGCGTTTTCTCTTGAGTGCTCGACGCACTCTCCTCGATCAGGAGGGTCATCTTGGGCTCCGGGAGGTCGATGCTGGGGAGTGGCGGGTGGGCCGGCCGGTCGAGGACGGCGGGCCCACCCGTGGTGTCACTGGACGGTGAAGCCTTGCTCCTTGGCGTAGCCCACCACGTCCTCCTGGACGCGGTCGGCCGCCTGCGCACCGGTGATGGAGCCCTCGATGACCGCGCCGATCTGCTTCGTCATGGCATCGAAGTAGTACTGGCCGAACGGGCTGTAGGTCATGCCCTTGTAGGCGTTCGCCGCGGGGACGTAGACCTCCTTGTTCGCCTGCTGGCCGTCGAAGAACGACACCTTCAGATCCACGAACTTGGGATCGTTGAGCGCCTTGAGGTTCAGCGGGAAGATGATCTGGTTGGTCCAGCCGTCGGTGAGCGACTCGTCGTCGGCGTAGAGGCCGTACGCCACCTTCGCCGCGAGTTCGGGGTTCTTCGCCTGACTCGTCACCGAGAAGGCCGACCCACCCCAGTTCACCTGCACCGGGTTGGCGGGATCCCACTGCGGGAGCGGCGCCACCGCGAACTTGCCGGTGTCCTTGCCCTTGCCGACGCCGGCGCCGGTGAGGTACCCGGGCGCCCAGGCCGCCGAGATGTACGTCGCGTACTTACCGTTGATGACGCCGGAGATGTACTCCGGCGTGAACTGGTCCTGCGTCCCGACCAGGCCCTTCCGCGCGAGGTTCCCCCAGTAGTCCAGGACGTCCTTGGACGCCTGGTCGTTCAGCGCGATACCGATCGACTCGGGCTTCGCCGGGTCGTAGGTGATGGGAGTGGCGCCCTTCTGGATCTGCAGCGCCATCATGACGGCCGGCACGTTCGCGCCCAGGTCGCCGAACAGCGGGCCTCCCGCGTCCTTCACCTTCTGCGCCGCCTGCTCGTACTCGGCCCACGTCTTCGGCGGCGTGATCTTGTACTTGTCGAAGATGTCCTTCCGATAGATCATCGCCATCGGGCCGCCGTCGACCGGCACGCCGTAGACCGCGCCGCCGATCGAGACGTCCTTCCACGCGCCCGGGCCGTAGTTCGCCTTGACGGCGTCGAAGCCGTACTGCTTGATGTCGACGAGCGCCTTCTGGATCTGGAAGGTCGGGATCCGGTCCGCCTCGATCATGATCACGTCGGGCGCGCCGGTGCCCGCCGAGATGGCCGTCTGGAACTTGTCGTACTCGTCGCCGCCCTGGCCGACGTTGGTCCAGCAGACCTGCACCTCGTTGTTCTGCTTGTTGAAGTTGTCGACGACGAGCTGCATGTTGGGGTACCAGCCCCAGAAGGTCACGACCGGCAGGTCCTTCTTGCTGATCGTGTTCGTGCAGTTGCTCGCCTTGTTTCCGGTCGTGTCGTTTCCGCTGTTGCTCGCCCTCGCGCTGCTTTCGCTTCCCGCGGTGGAGGAGCAGGCGGCGAGCACGCACGCCGCGGCGAGCATGGCTGTGGTGGCGAATATTCTCTTCGTCTTCGTTGACATGATTTCCCCTCCGGGTCCGCGTCCTGTCCTTCGTGCCGGCTCCCGTACGCTGCGGGCACCGCCGGGGCAGGAGAACGCCCATGCCCCGGCGGCACCGCCTCGTCGGGCCTACCTAGCGCTTGAACAGGCGCGGCGCCAGGTCGATGAGGTTCTTCTGCCACACGTCCCAGCCGTGCGGCCCAGGGGTGACCCCGTCGAACTCGTAGCGGACGCCGAGGTCGTTCATCGTGGTCAGGCCCGCCATGAACGACGGGTACACGAAGTCGGTCACATCGCCGACGTACATGCGCAGCAGCTTGGTTCCGTTGTTGATCGCCGCCACGTCGACGCCGCTGCCGCTGCCGAACCCGGCCGAGAACGCCGCGATGTAGGCGAACCGGCCCGGGTACGCCTTGAGCACCCCGATCGTCTGTCCACCGCCCATCGAGAGGCCGGCCAGGGCCTGCTGAGACGGGTCGCTGGAGATGTTGTAGCGGGCCCGGGCCGCCGGAACGATGTTCTCCAGCAGCTCCTTGTTGAAGTCGGACGTGTTGCCGTTGCCCATCACGACCACCATCGGCACCAGCTTCCCGTCGAGGAAGTGATGGTCGAGGATCTGCTTGGCGCGTCCCATCTCGACCCAGTCCGTGTAGTTCTGACCGCCACCGTGCTGGAGGTAGAAGACGGGATACGGCTGCGCGCGGTTCGGGTCGTATCCGGGCGGGGTCCACACCAACGCGGTCCGGTCGGCGTTCGCCACGTTGCTCCGGTACGTCAGGCTCTCCACCTTTCCGCCCTGACCGGCGGGAACGTCCGAGAGCAGGCGTGACCTCTCTCCGGAGATGAAGAAGGTGCTCCAGGTCGGCTCGGTGGTCACCTTCGTCGGGTTCGACACGTCCTTGAACGCGACCCGATCCACGATGAGCCGGTAGTAGTAGAACCACGGGTCCAGCGGTCCCACGGTCGCCCGCCACCGGTCGCCCTCACGGGACATCGGGACGCGCAGCCAGCTCCCGCCGGGAGCGATGTTCGCCCACACGGTGACGTGCTGGGCGTTCTTGAAGTCCGTCGTGGTCTCGAAGGTGACGAAGCGGTCCCGCACGAACGGCGTCGGGGTGGTGCCGGGCGCCGGCGGGTTGAACTCGCCCTTCAGCGGCTCGTGACCGGCGCTCGGACCATGGTCCGGCGCCTTGCGGAACAGCCGCGGCACGAAGTCGATCAGGTTCTCCTGCCAGGCGGTCCAGTTCGCCCCGGCGTCGGGGTTGACCCCGTCGAACTCGTATCTGACACGGGCGCGGTCCAGCGCCTTCGTGAGGCGGACGGTGGCGTTGTAGGCGGGGTCGGTCACGTTCCCGGTGTACAGGCGCAGCAGCTTGGCACCGGGGTTCGGCCCGGGACCGGGCCTGCCTCCGGCGATCTCCGTGAGGAGACCCGAGAACGAGCCGGCGTAGGCGAACTGGCCGGGACCGGTCAGGGCGGCGCGCAACGCCTGCGAGCCGCCCTCGGACACACCGGCGATCGCCTGGTGCTCCCGGTCGTGATGGACGCGGTAGGCGTCCCCGACGGCCTTGCGGAGGTCCTTGAGGTCCTTGTCGTCGTCCGGTCCGCGACCGTCGGTGATCACGACCACCATCGGCTCGATGGAACCGCCGGCCGACAGGTTGTCGAGGATCTGCTTGGCACGGCCGAGGTCGAGCCAGTCGGTGGCGCTCCTGTCCGGGCCGGACAGCAGGTACAGCACCGGAAGCGGCTTGCCGCCCTTGGCCGGGTACCCGGGCGGGGTCCAGACCAGAGCCGACCGCTCCTCCTTCCCGGCCCGGTAGGTCAGGGTCCCGACCTTGCCGCCCTGCCCTTCGGGCGCGTCCGCCAGCAGACGCGCCGAGTCGCCCGGGACGAGGAAGGTGCTCCACAGAGGCTTGGACGCCACGGTGGTGGCGTTCGTCGGATCCTTGAGACCCTTGGTGTCGTCGCCCGTGACCTGGTAGGAGTACAGCCCCGGCTTGAGCGGGCCGAGGATCCCCGACCAGGCGTCGCCCCGGCGGGTCAGGCCGAACTCCGCCCAGGCGGAGGAGGGACCGAAGTTCCCCTCGACGACGACCTGGGACACCTGGCCCACGTTGGTCTGCACGTAGGCCGCCGGGACGGTGAACGACGCGTAGCCGTCCTCGGAGACGCTCAGCCAGGGCGTGTCCGCCACCGCGGATCGCGGCGGGAGCAACACCGCCGCGAGTGCCATGACTCCGGCGACGACCGCCGCCGAGAGCCGGCGTACGCCCATGGGACGCACTCTGCCGTGATATAATGACAGTGACATACCGATCTCCTTTGTGGTCGCCAGCGGATTGCGCCCGACTGACCGACCTGATTCATCGGTGGATGTGGTGTGGACTCTGTTCCTGCACCTCCGTCCATCGCGTCTGTTTTCGATTGACCTGACGTCAGGTACGGCCGGATACCGCACCTGTGGGTTGTCAGGGTCTTGTTGTGGTCCTCGGCGGTGCGGTGCTGCCGCGGACCACCAAGCGCGTCGGGAGCAGTATCTGGCGGGGGCCCTCCCACTCATCGGTCACCAGTGATCGCAGCATGCGCGCGGCCTCGTGTCCGAGCCGGTACATCGACTGGTCCACCGTGGTCAGCCCCGGCTCCGCCAGCGCGGACTCCGGAATGTTGTCGAATCCGACCACCGACAGGTCGCCGGGGACGCTGAGTCCCAGCTCCTTCGCGACCTCCAGCACCTTCAGGGCCATCCCGTCGCTCGCTGCGAAGATCGCCGTCGGACGGTCCGCCCTTCCCAGCAGCTCACGCGCCAACGGGACCGTGGACTCGGGATTGAAGTCGCCCCTGCCGATCAGGGCCGGGTCGACCGGCACGCCGGCTTCGGTCAGCGCCCTCCGGTAACCCTCCTCGCGCGACCACGCGGCCGCGAGGCTGGAACGGCCCGCGATGAATCCGATCCGCCGATGGCCCAGGCCCAGCAGATGCTCGACGACTGTGACGGCGCCCGAGAGGTTGTCCGCCGTCACCGACGGCACCGTCGAATCCCGCACCGGATCGATGACCACGACCGGAGTGCTGCTCCGCACCTCGCCCCAGGGCGTGACCACGATGCACCCGTCCGTGAGCGTGCCCGACAGGCGGGTGAGGTGCCGTTGCTCCCAGCCCTCCGAGTACGTCCCGTAGACGGCGCTGTTGGCGTAGACGATCAGATCGAAGCTCGACCGGGCCAACGCCTCCATCACGCCCTTGAGCACCTCGGCCGTATAGGACTGGAAGCTGTGGGTCACCAGACCCAGGACATTGGTACGACTGCGCCGCAGACTCGTCGCCACCAGACTCGACTCGTAGCCCAGCCGTTCGATGGCCGAACGGACCTGCGCGGTGGTGCCGGTGCTGACGCCGTAACGCCCGTTGACCACCCGCGACACGGTTGCCACGGAGACGCCCGCCAGTCGCGCGACATCGCTCATGGTCACCGGAGCTCCGCCATCGGCCATGCGGCCCTCTCTGTTTGCAATCGTTATCGGTTACGTTTGCGGTTTTTTTAACGTAAGCGACAACGATTGCGAAGACAAGACCCATTTCGGCCACTCACCGCGCCGACCGTACGTCCAATAAGGACATGACCAGAATGCGCAGGTGAGGCCGGCGTGGGTGACAGGGCGGACGACAGGGCGGACGACAGGGCGGACGTCCGCCGTGCGCCGCCACGGCTGGTCGCGCATCGGCAGGCCGTCGTCCCGTCAGGCCGGCGACGTGGTCGCCTGAGGCGGTTCGCCGACGGTGACCGTGCCCGAGTAGGCCTTCCGGACCTTCGGCCGGCCGGAGTCGCCGGTGATGGTGAACGTGCCCGCGAGCGTACGAATATCGGAGGAGAAGCCGACGTACACCTCGATGAGCCCGGTTTCCACTGAGTAGTTCATGTCCCTGTCGTAAAAGCCGAGCTGGCCCGTGGGCAGGTCGAAGCGTACGGCCGTTCGCTGCCCGGGACCGGCGGCGACACGGGCGAAGCTCTTCAACTCGAGCACCGGCCGGGTGACCGTCGCCTGCGGGTCGCGAATGTAGAGCTGGACGACTTCCTCTCCGGCTCGATCACCGACGTTGGCCACGGTGGCCTCCACGGCGACGCTGTCCCCGGCGATCACTTCGATGCGGTCCAGAGCGACCTGTTCGATGACGAACGGGGCGTACCCCAGGCCGTGACCAAAGGGGTATCGCGGGCTGACGGGCGAGTCGACGTAGTCGCCGTGCCAGTGCGACCGCCCGCCGGACACCTTGTGTCCGTAGAAGACGGGGATCTGGCCCACGGTCCGCGGGTAGGAGATGGGCAGCTTCCCGCTCGGGTTGACCTCGCCGAGCAGCACCTCGGTGATCGCCTGCGCCCCAGTCTGCCCCGGCAGCCAGGCCAGCAGCACCGCGGCGCACTTCTCGTGCAGGAAGTCGCCGCCGACCGGCCGACCGGCGACGAGCACCGCCACCACGGGTGTTCCGGTAGCGACGACGGCTCGGACCAGATCCTCCTGGACGCCGGGAAGCTCCAGGCTGGACCGGTCCCGCGACTCTCCCGTGGTGGCCCGAGTCGTCAACCCCGAACGATCACCCAGGACCAGCACCGCGACGTCGGCGGCCGCGGCGGCCGCGACCGCCTCGTCGAAACCGTCCCTCGACGTGTCGATCACGTCGCACCCGTGCGCGTAGCGCACCCGGTCGCCCAGGCGGGCCGTGAGCTCGTCGCGCACCGTGGGGACCCCGTCCGTGCTCTCCTCGATCTTGAGGTCGTCCGGCACGGTCATCGTCTGGCCGAGCAGACCCTTCCGCTCGCGCGCCTCCAGCAGCGACTCGACATGCGCCGCGAAGGAGTAGTCACCGAGCAGATGCCGGGCGCTGTCGGCGTTCGGCCCGATGAGGGCGACCGTTCCGGTGCCCGGCCGGAGCGGCAGGACGCCGTCGTTCTTGAGCAGGACGAGGCTGCGGCGAGCCACCTCGAGCGCCACCTCCCGGTGCCGCTCGGTGTTCACCGCCACCGTCACCGCGGCCTCGTCCACGTAAGGGTTCTCGAACAGGCCGAGCTCGAACTTGTGCCGGAGCACCCGCGAGACCGCTTCGTCCAGTCGCCCTTCACTGATCTCGCCGGCGTCCAGGGCCCCTGCCAGCGCCTCCGCGTACGCGTCCGTGGCCGGAAGCTCGACGTCGGTGCCCGCGGTGAGTGCCAGAGCCGCCGCTCGCCGCTTGTCCTGGGCGAAGTGGTGATACGAGTGGAGATCGTCGACGGCGAAGTAGTCCGACACGACGGTCCCCGCGAAGCCCCACTCTCCACGGAGGACATCGCCGAGGAGCTCACGGTTGGCATGGCAGGGAATCCCGTCCAGCTCGTGGTAGCCGGCCATCACCGACTGAAGGCCCGCCTCGCGGACCGCCGCCTCGAACGGATGGAGATACACCTCCCGCAGCAGACGAGGCGGCAGGTGCGCCGGCGCCCAGTTCAGCCCGCCCTCGGACGCCCCGTAACCGACGAAGTGCTTGGCCGTCGCGACGACGCCCTCCGCGAGAGAAGCACCCTGCAGGCCCCGGATGAACGCCACGCCCATGCGGGCCACCAGGTACGGGTCCTCCCCGTAGGTCTCCTCCGTCCGGCCCCAGCGCGGATCCCGCACCACGTCCAGCACCGGCGAGAGCCCCTGATGGCTTCCCATCGCGCGCATCCGCGCACGGACGGCATCCGCCAGCAGCCGGTTGAGCTCCGGCTCCCAGGTGCTCGCGACGCCGATCGCCTGAGGGAGGATGGTCGCCTCCCGCGCCATCAACCCGGAGCACACCTCCTCGTGGACGATCGCCGGGATCCCCAGCCGGGTCTCCGTCACCAGGAAGCGCTGGATCTCGTTTGTCACCCGCGCCACCTGCTCCGCCCTGAGACTTGTGGCTCCCGCGACACGGGTCACGTGCCCCAAGCCGTGCCGGAGGACCGTCCGCGCCCGCTCGGCCGAAAACCGCCCGCCCTCCATCAGCGAGAACGCCCAGGCGCTCCCCAGCTGTGCGAGCTTCTCCTCCCGGGTCATCCGGGCCAGCAGATCCGTCACGCGCTCCCCGACGGCAGCGGCCGGATCGGTGTAGGTCACTGCCGGCTCCGGACTCACAGCGGTCATCCGGTACCCCAATCACGCCTTGATCAAGTGGATCCCGTGCCTACCGCAAACGTGATCGATAACGTTTGCAATACAAAGATCGCTGATCGACGTCGCGATGTCCAGAGTCCGCATCCGAGACCCGGCCCCCCGGCCGGGCCGGTCACGGGTGGGCCGCGGTCTCGGGTTCGCCGAGCCAGGTGGGGGTGATGCCGAGATTCCGGCAGATGGCCTCGGCGAGGGCGAAGGACTCGGCCGCCTCCTCCGTCCTCCCCCGGCTGCCGGCGACCCGTCCGAGGTGGTGCAGCACGTCGGCCTCGACGATCCGCTCCCCCGCCGCCCTCGCGTGCGCCAGGGCGAGCGTGAGAGTGCGGTGCGCGGTGTCCCATCGCGTCAGGGCGGCCCATGCCCGGCCCATGCCGTACAGGGCGTGGGCCATGCCGACCTGGTCGTCGATGGCCTGGCAGAACTCGTGGACGCGCTCGAACCGGGGCAGGGCCTCGGCCGGTTCGCCGCACTCCAGGCTGAGCTCGCCGAGCCGGTAGTTCACCTGCTGGGCCAGGCGGGCGCCCTGCGCCTTCTGCGCCATCTGCAGGGCCTGCTCCAGATTGATCCGGGCCTCTTCGTGGTTGCCGAGCTGGAGATGGATCTGCCCGATCTGACGGAGCACGAGTGCTTCGTTGCCGACGTCGCCGAGCGCGCTCAGAGCGGCGGCGCTGCGCCGGGCGCGGGAGAGGGCGTCCTGGAGCCGGCCCCCGAGACGGTCGAGTACGGCCAGCTTGTGCTCGGTGATGGCCTCGGCGTGCCGGTCGCGCAGCGCCGTGAAGATGGTGGCGGCCTGCCCGATGAAGTTCGCCGCCGCGCCGTAGTCGTGTCTGTGCAGGCTGAGCTCGCCGAGCTCGGCGAGGATGACCGCCTCGCCGCGGCGGTTGCCGGCGGCCCTGGTGGCGTCGAGGGCGATCTCGTGCGTCTGCTCCCACTCGTCGTGGTGTTTGCGGACCTCCAGGAGAGGTGCGGCGGTCACCGCGAGATCCCAGCAGAGGTCGTCGAAGTCCAGGTGCGCCGCCTGGCGGACCGCTCCCTGGATGTTCGGCAGCTCGGCCTCGCACCAGGTGACGGGATCGACGACGATCTCCCTGAGGTGCTCCTCCCTCATCGGCCGCCGCCGGGCCGTGCCGTGCAGCACCAGGTGGTCGTGGCCCGCGAGCTGGGTGTGGGCGTACTCGGTCACCGTCAGCAGGGCTCCGATGGCCCGCTCCAGCGCGGCGCGCACCTCCGCGCAGGGGAGCTGCGCCTGCGCCTGCTGCCGGGCGAAGATGCGGACCAGGTCGTGCAGGCCGTACCGGGGCTGGCCGTGGTCTCCGGTCGCCACGGTGACCAGGTGGCTGTGGGCGAGCTGGTCCAGGAGGTCCTCGGCCTCCCGGAGCGGGCAGTCCAGCAGCGCCGACGCCGCCCATTCCTCGTATTCGACGAGGTCGAGACTGCCGAGCAGCATGAGAAGGAGCCTGGCCCGCGGCCCCAGGGCCGCGTAGGAGAGCATCAGGTTGGCGCGCACGTCCAGTTCGCCGTGCACGAGTTCGTCGAGCCGATGGTGCTCTCCGGCCAGCCGGTCGACCATGCGGCGTACGGGCCAGTGCGGCCGGGCGGCGAGCCGCGCGCCCGCGATGCGCAGCGCGAGCGGGTGCCGCCCGCACAGGCGGACGAGCCGCGCGCCGGCCTCCGGGCTGCTCCTCATGCGGTCGTCGCCGAGCATCCGCTGCAGGAAGTCGATCGCCTGCTCCTCGGTGAAGGACTCGAGCTCCAGCCGCCGTATGCCCGGAACGGCGGTGAGGCGGTGCCGGCTCGTGATCAGGACGGCGCAGCCGCTCGTGCCCGGGATGAGCGGCATCACCTGGCTCTCGTCCGCGGCGTCGTCGAGGATCAGCAGCGCACGTCGCTCCGAGAGCACCTCCCGGAGCATCGCGCTGCGTTCCTCGATGTGCTCGGGCAGCCGGTGGTCGGGCACTCCCAGGGTGCGCAGCGAGCCGGCCAGCGCGACGCCCGGCGGGATGCGGCGCGCCGCCTCGGCCCCACGGAGCGGCACGAAGATCTGCCCGTCCGGAAAGTCCTCCCGCAACCGGTGGGCGACGTGTACGGCCAGGGTGGTCTTGCCCGCGCCTCCCCGGGCGGACACCGCCACGATCGACGGGCCGACCCGGTCACCGGAGGTCAGCCAGCGGGTGATCCGCGCGATCTCCTCGGCCCGGCCGGTGAAGTCGGGGGTGTCGGCCGGGAGGTTGCACGGGCGCGGGGAGGCGGCGGCGGGGTCCTCGCCCGGCGACACGGCCTCCCGCAGGATCGCCTGTTCCTGTTCCCGCAACTGCGGGCCGGGCTCGATGCCGAGCGACTCGACGAGGAGGGCGCGCGTGTCCCGATAGAGCTGCAGCGCCTCCGCCTGGCGGCCCGACCGGTGCAGCGCCTCCATCAACCGGCCGCGCAGCGACTCACGCAGCGGGAACTCCTCGACGAGCTGGACCAGGACGGGGATCATGTCCGCGTGCCGGCCGAGTGCGAGTTCGTGCTCCACCCACTGGCCGACGGCGGTGAACCGCTGTTCCTCCAGCACCGCGGCCTCCGTACGCAGCGCGGGGCAGTCGTCGAGCCCCGCGAAAGGCACGCCGGTCCATTCGTCCAGCGCCTCCCGGAGGATCTCCGCCGCCCGCGCGACGTCGCCGCCGGCGGCCGACTCCTCGCTCCTGGCGACCAGCGCGGAGAACCGCAGGGCGTCCACCTCGGCGGGCCGTACGTGGAGGAGGTAGCCGCGGTCGACGCGGGTGATGCGGTGCGGGTCGCCCAGCGTCGTCCGGAGGCCGCGGATGTAGGCGCGCAGGTTCGCGGCCGCGGACGCCGGCGGGTCCGACGGCCACAGCCCGTCGATCAGCCGGTCATCCGGTATGGCGGTGTTCGGACAACAGAGCAGAAGGGCCAGGAGCGTTCGCACCTTCTGGCCCTTCAAGGGGACCGGGGAGCCATTCGCCGTCAGCTCCAGCGGTCCGAGTATGCGGAACCGCAGATCTGGGTGCTGCTCTCCCCCGGCCATGGCGGGTAAATACTATGTCAAAACCCTGCGGCCGGCCGGTGAATATGCTTCGCCCCCACTTCAGCGACACGCGGGACGGCTTCACGTCCATGAGAAGCACGCCGAGCACCATGGTCGCGGCGCCCGCCCAGCCCAGCGGCGTCAAACGATCTCCCGCGAGCCAATATCCGAAGACGCCGGCGAAGACGGGTTCCATCCCGAGGATGACGGACACCCGGGTCGGCGAGGTGCGCCGTTGCGCGTACGCCTGAACGAAATAGGCAAAGGCGCTGGCGGCCAGCCCGGTGAACGCGATCGCGCCCCAGGCGTCCCATTCGCCGGGCAGGCGGAAATCCTCCTTGATCAGCGCGATGCACAGGGCGACCGTTCCGCACGTCCCCAGTTGCACCGCGACCAGGGCTCCCGTGGGGAAACGGCGGACCGCCCGGTCCATGGCGATGATGTGCAGCGCGAAGCAGAGGCTCGATGCCAGGGTGAGCGCGTCGCCCAGCGGGTGGAAGGCCCCGCCGTAACCCGAGAGGAGCAGCAGGCCCAGGGCGGCCGTCGCGATGCACAGGGCGCTCCAGCGGGTGACCCGCTGACGAAGGAGCACCGCGGCCATGAGCGGGGTGAACACGATGTAGAGACCGGTGATGAAGCCCGAGTTGGACGCGGTCGTGTAGGTGAGACCGATCGTCTGGAACGCGTACCCGCCGACCAGCAGCAGGCCCAGACCCGCCCCGGCACCCCATCCCGTACGTGAGAGCCGGCCGATCTGCGCGGCGTACGGCACGGCCACCACACCGGCCGCCAGCAGAAAACGGAGAGCCACGAACGACCACGGCGGCACGTTTTCTATGGCGTCCTGAATTACGACGAAAGTAAGCCCGAAAACGGCGGCGACCACGACGAGACCCGACTCCGCCATCCACGCGGCCGGCGCGTCCGTCTTCCGCGCGACGGGCTCTTCGATCGACATCAACGGTTTCCTCCGGGCGACGTGCTGGGACACGAGGCTAGGCGGCCGTTGTATAAGCGCCGTATATGCGGCGCGCACGGTCGCGATACCCGGTCGCCCGGCACAGGCCCGGAAAGCCTCCGCCGATATACGAGGAATGTACAGAAATTCGAACTTCGTCCTCTAGCCTCTCCGATGGACGCGAAGTCTCACCTCGCGAAGTCTCACCTGGAGGATCCGACATGGTGATCGGTATCGATCTGGTGCACGCTGCGGTGTGGAGGTTCGACATTCAGCGGAAATCGGGAGCCGGCCGGGCCGCCGACTTCTCCGAAGTCAGCGTCGTCGCCGACCTCGGGGAATTGGCCGTCGACCTTCTCGGGGGAACGGTGGCCGCTCTCGAGAACGGGTTCGAAGGGGACGCGCTCAAGGACCTGGGCCTCGTGCTCGTTCCCGCTCCGGGCGTCGACGGAGCGGTCTTCACTCCCGGGGAGTGCGAGGCCCTCGACCGGTACGTCCAGGAGGGGGGCGCGGTGCTGATCCTCGGGGACGGGGAGTGGCCGCAGCCGCCCCAGGGCCCCGCCCCGTTCGGGTTCGCCTCGGGTGATCTCGCGATCGGCGACCCCGCGGACCCGGCGCAGCCCCACGTGCGGCCCTACCAGTTCCCGGCCGAGGTCACCGGTGCGCACCCCGCGCTGGAGGGCGTCACCCGGGCGTACCTCTACCGGCCCAAGCCCGTCAGCGCCCGTTTCCCGCTGACCGGCCTGGTGGAGAAGGACGGCCAGATCTTCCTGGGGGTGGCGCGTCACGGGGCGGGCAGGGTCGCCGTGGTGGGCAACGCCGAGATGTTCGCGCGTCCCTTCCTCGGCCGCGAGGACAACGCGCGGCTCCTGCTCAACCTGCTCTCCTGGCTGCTGGACGGCCGGCACCAGAGGTCGGCCGCCGACCTGGCGGCCGAGGTGACCGGCTCCTACCGGTTCTCCGGCCGGGACTTCTCCCCCACGGAGAACCTGAAGAACGAGCCCGGGCCGCACGTCGTCGACGCCGGTGTCTACGCCCACCTGTTCACCGGGCTCGCCGACGGGTTCCTCCGCGACTCGGAGACCGACGAGGAGGCGTTCCTCCGCGAGGCCGAACTGCGGTTCCACGAGATGCCGCGCGTCGTCAGGCAGGCGGTGAGCCGGTTCCGTCAGCACGGCACCGACTCGGGCGTCCTGCTGGTGAAGGGCCTGCCCGTGGACCCCGCGCTTCCGCCCACCCCCGCCGACCCGAAGGCGCGGGTCCGCTTCACCAGTCCGCTCAGCGAGCTGTGGCTGGCGGCCTTCGCGCAGGCGCTGGGCGAGCCCATCGGCTACCGCCAGGAGAAGAACGGTCTGCTGTTCCAGAACGTGGTGCCGACGCCCCACAACGCCGCGAAGCTCTCCTCCGAGAGCTCGTCGATCCTGCTCGACTACCACACCGAGACGGCGTTCCACCCCTTCATGCCCGACTACGTGCTGCTGCACTGCCTGCGGCCCGACCACGACGGGGCGGCCAAGACGATCAGCGCCAGCCTGCGGATGGCCCTGCCCCGGTTGAGCCTCCGCGAGCGGGCGATCCTCAGCGAGCCCCTCTACCGGACCGGGATCGACTACTCGTTCGGCAGCTCGCATGGCACGAAGGGCAACGGGCCGCTGCTGCGCGTGCTCTACGGCGACCCCTTCGATCCCTATCTCACCGTGGACCCCGACCTCATGATGGGGATCGTGCCCGAGGCGGACGCCGCCCTGAAGCGGCTGCACGCGGTGCTCCACGAGGTCAGGCGGTGGGTGTGCCTCGACACGGGGGACCTGCTGATCGTCGACAACCGCAGGGCGGTCCACGGCCGCTCGGAGTTCACTCCCAGATACGACGGCCGGGACCGATGGCTCCAGCGCGTCTGCGTGGTCCGGGACCTCGTTCCTTCCGCCGGACACCGAAGACTGCGCGGCCGTATCATCGACACCGCGTTCGCCGTCTGATCCCTTTTATGTAAGGACAAGGACCGCGCCATGGGCGAAACCACTTCGGCCCCGAGCACCGTCGTCCTGTTCCCGCAGGGCGTGAGCGTCTGTGAGGCCACCGTCGTCCTCGCGGAGGCCGCCGGCGACGAGGGCCCGGTCGTGATCGTCACCGACCGGACGCCGTTCCACCCGCTCGACCACACCTGGCCCGACCAGCCGGGCGACCGGGGCACCATCACGCTCGGGCGTCGGGAGCACGCCGTCGTGGACGCCGTCACGATGGCGGTCGGACCCGACGGCACGCTGCACCGGGGGGAGGAGATCCCCGCCCGCCGTACGGACCCGGGCTGGTCCTTCCTGGTCGGTCACGTCCTCGAGACGCCGCCGGACGGGAGCCCGGCGGATCTCGTCGGCGAACAGGTGGGCCTCGCGGTGGACGTCGCGCGGCGATCGAGCCTGAGCGCCGCGCACACCGCCTGCCACCTGATGTCCCTCGCCCTGAACATGGAGCTGCGCGACCTGTGGCGCAAGGTCCCGCGTACGGACTGCCTCGGCAGCCCCGACTTCGACCAGGCGGCGATCACGCGGTCGAGCATCACCCCGTGGGAGAGCGTCGACCGCTACCGCCTCGGCAAGTCGCTCCGCAAGGCGGGCTTCGACGCCGAAGCCCTCCCCGGACGGCTCGACGCGGTACGCGAGGGCGTCACGGCCCGGCTGTCGGAGTGGATCGCCGCCCGCGGGCGGATCGCGATCGACACCGACGGGCCCTGGATCAACTCCCGCCGCTGGTGGGGTTGCGAGCTGCCCCCCGGTCCCGCACGGCTCCCCTGCGGTGGCACGCACCTGGGGAATCTCGGCGAGCTGGCCTCGATCGACGTGCGGATAGTGATCGGAGAGGGGGAGCTGGTAGTCAACACTACGGCCAAGCAGTCATGAACCCGGAAGTGGAGGTCAGTCCGTGTTCGATCCGGTCGGCTCGTCCGTCCTCGTCGTAGAACCGGTCTCCGGCGGCGCAGACGTCGCCCGGCTCGCGCACCACCTCGGCATGACAGTTGTGATCGCCTCGCAGGACGTGGGCGACTGCGAGATCCCGGCGGATCTGCGGAAGATCGCCTCCGTGGTGCTCACCGTCGACACCAACGACGAAAAGACGTTGTTCGACGTGGTCGCCGAGCACCACGAGCGCGAACCGCTCGCCGCGGTGCTCCCGGGATGCGATTTCTACGTGGCCACGACGGCCAGGCTCGCGGCGCGTC
The DNA here is from genome assembly GCF_005864065.1 of Microbispora triticiradicis. Classification (NCBI taxonomy): domain Bacteria; kingdom Bacillati; phylum Actinomycetota; class Actinomycetes; order Streptosporangiales; family Streptosporangiaceae; genus Microbispora; species Microbispora triticiradicis. The sequence continues at coordinate 687,277 of NZ_VANP01000003.1, forward strand.
TGGGACTGCCCGGCCTGCCGGTCGAGACCGTGGACGCCGTACGCAACAAGGCGCGCATGCGCGAGCGGGTGGCCGCCGCCGGGCTGCGCACGCCGCGCTTCGCCGAGGCGTCCTCCCCGGAGGCCCTCCGCACGGCGGCGGAGATCGTCGGCTTCCCGAACGTCATGAAGCCGGTCGAGTCCTCCGGCAGCATCCACGTGAGCAGGGCCGACGACTGGGCGCAGCTCGCCGCCGCCTACGCCGCCCTGACCGGTGACCGGGAGCTCGACCTCGGCCGCCCGATGGGGCACACCGTCGTCGTCGAGCAGTACGTCGCGGGCGAGGAGGTCAGTGCCGACGGCTATGTCGAGAACGGCCGGGTCACCGTCGTCGCGATCACCAGGAAGGTCCTCGGCGCCGAGCCGCGGTTCGTCGAGCTGGGGCACCTGACGCCGGCGGACCTTCCGGACGACGTGACGAACGAGGTCGTCGCGTACACGGAACAGGTGGTCCGGGCGCTGAACGTCACCGCCGGGCCGTTCCACTGTGAGATGCGTCTGAGCGACGAGGGCCCGGTCCTGATGGAGCTCGGCGCCCGGCTGCCGGGCGACGGGATCCCCGAGCTGATCCGGCTCGTCACCGGAACCGACCTCGCCGCGGTCATGCTGGCGGCGGGGCTGGGCGTCGACGCCGCGGAGCTGCCGGCGTTCGGCCCGCCCGCCGCGCCGTACGCCGCCATGCGGTTCTTCGTCGCAGACGACCTGGACTCCCACAGCGGGATCCTCGGCTGGGACGAGCTGGACGACCGGCCTGACGTCATCGGCAAGCAGCTGTTCATCCCGCCCGGCACGCCCATTCCCCAGACCGGCGACTGCCGTTCGCGGCTCGCCTGCGTGCGCTACACCGCGGAGTCGTACGAGGCCGTCCAGGCGTTCTGGAAGAGCCTGGACGACCTGGCGGTGCTCCCGTGAGCGACGTCCTGGACTACGCGGCGGTGGGGGTCGGCCCCGCCAACCTGAGCCTGGCGGCCCTCGGCGCCGACGTGGACGACCTGCGGAGCGTGCACTTCGAGGCGCGCCCCGACTTCTCCTGGCACCCCGGCCTGCTGCTGCCCGAGGCGACCCTCCAGGTCTCGCCGCTCAAGGACCTGGTCACGCTGGTCGACCCGACGAGCCGCTACTCGTTCCTCGCCTTCCTCGCCAACGAGGGCAGGTTGTACCAGTTCCTCACCGCTAAGTTCCCGGCCGTCCTGCGCGCCGAGTTCGACCAGTATCTCCAGTGGGCCTCCCGGAGCATCCCGTCCATCGAGTTCGGCACCGAGGTGCGCGGCGTCCGGGTGCGTGACGGGCACTTCGTCCTCGACACGGGACACGGCGAGGTCACCGCGCGGAACGTGGTGCTCGGGACCGGCCAGACGCCGTTCGTCCCCGGCTTCCTGCGCCCCCACCTGTGCGCCGACGTGTTCCACGCCGAGGAGTTCCTGTCACGGCCGCGGGAGCTGCCCGACCGCGCCGTGACGGTGATCGGCGGCGGGCAGTCGGGAGCGGAGATCGTCCGCCACCTCATGCGTCTCGACGTGCCGCCGCGCAGCATCACCTGGATCACCCGCAGGCCCGGCTTCCTGCCGATGGACGACTCCCCCTTCACCAACGAGTACTTCTTCCCGGCGTACGCGCGGGAGTTCCACGGGCTGCCCCAGACCCACAAGCAGGAGCTTCTGGCCGAGCAGAAGCTCGCGAGCGACGGGATCGACCTCGCGACGCTCCAGGACGTCTACCGCGAGCGCTACCGGCACGAGTGCCTGCTGGGCCGCAAGGACTGGCTCCGCCTGATGCCCCGGTCGGAGGTCACCGGCTGCGCCCGGCTCTCCGACGGCTGGGAGCTGGAGGTGAGTGGCCCGCACGCCTCGGTCGTCCGGTCCGACGTCGTGGTCCTCGCGACCGGGTACGAGTACCGCCTTCCGGACTGCATGAGCGAGCTCGCCCCCCACCTGGCCAGGGCCCCCGAAGGGCTGGTGGTCGGCGACGACTACGCGCTGTCGCTGGACCTGCGGACCTCGGGCCGCGTCTTCCTGCAGAACGGCGCCCGGCACACCTGGGGCATCGCGGACCCCAACCTCAGCCTGCTGGCCTGGCGCAGCGCGGTCATCCTCAACGCGATTCTCGGTTACCGGAGGTACAACACATGAGCCTCCCCCGGCTCGGCTTCGAGGCGCTGCCGCGCGAGTTCGAGAAGCTGGACGAATGGGCCGCGCTCCTCGGGCCGTTCGACGGCGACCGTCCCTTCTCCATGGCGCGCTTCACGGTGGCCGCCGGCGGCGCGACGCCGCCCGACAGCCACGCCGTGAAGGAAATCTGGCTGATCCTCGACGGCGCGGGAACCGTCCGGTACGAGGACCGGCCGTACGAGGTCGGCAAGGGTGATCTGCTGGGTTTCGCGCCCTTCGCCGAGCACGTGGCGATGGCGGACCGCGGCGTCCCGCTCTCCGTGCTGTCGATCTGGTGGGGCACGACCGGATGACCGGCGCGATCCCGGACTTCGACCTCGCGGTCGTCGGAGCCGGCGTCGTCGGCGCCATGACCGGCCATCTCGCCCTGGAGCAGGACCCGGGCCTGCGCCTGCTCACCCTGGACCAGCTGGAGCGGTTGGACCAGGATGTGCCCAACGCGACGGGTCTGTCGGCAGGGCTCGACGTGCCGACGGGGCGGGACGCGCGGCAGCGCGAGCTCGCGGCCCGCAGCACCGCCCTCTACCGGCGGCTCAGAGCCGAACGGCCCGGCCTGCCCGTCCGTTCCCTCGACACCTTCTGGCTGCTGGCGCGCGGCAACGTCGGCCGTCTCCGGGAGACGATGGCCGGCCCCGTCCTGGAGGAGGCCGACCCGGACGCCCTCGACGGCGTCTTCCCCGGGCTGCGCCCGTCCGGCGACCAGACCCTGCTCCGTTCCGACGGCTCCTGGCGCGCCGACGTCGCCGGGCTGACGCGCGCGCTCCTCGACGAACAGCGGGGCCGCCCCGGCTGCGCCGTCTGGGAGGACGAGGAGGTCACCTCCCTGCGGCCGTACGGGGACGGGTTCCTCCTGGCCGGCGAGGGCGGGCGGCCGCTCGCGCGGTGCCGTGCGGCGGTCGTCGCCACCGGTCCGTGGGCCCTGCACGGACCGTTCGGCGAGCGGATGCGGGCGGCCGGGCTGCGGATCAAGAAGGTCGCCGCGTTCCATCTGGACCTCCGCCCCGCCGAGGGTGCACCCGTGCTGATCTTCGAGGACGACGACGCGTTCCTGCTGCCGCAGCCGGAGAGCGGCCGCTGGCTCTTCAGCTTCACCTCCCAGGAGTGGGACGTCTCTCCCGTCCTGGGGCCGCCGGCCGCCCTGAGCGGCGGGGACTACAGCGAGGCGGTGCGCGTCCTGCGCCGGTACGCTCCGGCGCTGGCCGGGGCGCTCTCCGGCGGGCGTGCCTTCTACGACGGCTACACCCGCGACCGGCTGCCGCTGGTCGAGCCGGTGCCCGATCACCCCGGCGTCGTGATCGCGGTAGGCGGCAACGGTTCCGGCTTCCGCCTGGCGCCCGCGATCGCCGAACGAGCCCTCGGTCTTCTCACCCCCGGTCACCTGAACCCCCGGTCACTCGGACCCCAGTCACTTGGAAGTGGTCGCTCATGAGCACTCGCTCCACGGGCCTCATCCGGAACGCGGGCACCCTCCCCCCGCGCCGCTACCTGCTGGTCCCGCCCGAGCCGACCCCCAACGGACGGCTCCACCTGGGGCACATCGCCGGGCCCTACCTGCGGTCGGACATGCTCAGCCGGTTCGCCCGCATGAGGGGCGACCTGCCCCTCACGATCACCGGGATCGACGTCTACGAGCCGTACATGACGCTCAAGTCGGCCGTCGACGGACGCCCCGAAGGCGAGATCGCCGCCGAGTACCACGCGCTCATCGCCGAGGACCTCGCCGCGATGGACATCGGCCTCGACGCGTTCATCAACCCGGCCGAGGAGCCGTGGCGTACGGCGTTCGAGGACGAGGTGGCGGGCTGCCTCCGGCGGCTGCGGGAGCGGGGCGCGGTGACGACGCTGCGCGAGCGGGTCCCCTACAGCCCCGCGGCGGGGCGGTTCGCCGTGGGCCCCTGGCTCTCCGGCCGGTGCCCGGACTGCGGCGCCGACGCGGGCAGCTACTTCTGCGAGTCCTGCGGAGGCCACTTCCGCCCCGAGAACCTGCGCGACCCCGAGGGCACGAACGGGGTGGGCCCGCTCCAGTGGCGGGAGATCACCTCGCTGTTTCTGCGCCCGGCGGACCCGCACGACCTGGGGGCGCGGATGGCCGGCATCGGGGTCCCGGCGCGCTACCAGGAGACCGTGAAGCGCTACCTGAGCCGCGAGGGCGGGATGGTCCGCGTCAGCGCCCCGGAGAGCTGGGGGATCCCGCTGGACCAGGTGGACCCCGGCGTGCCGCGGACGCTCTTCCCGTACGCCGGGATCTTCATGTTCGCCCGGCTGACCGGCGCCGTCCACGGCTCGCTGAGCGGCACCGGCGTGAACGCGTTCGACCCGGGCTCGGACGTCGTCACGGTCACCAGCCTCGGCGTCGACAACGTGGTCCCCACGCTCGTCTGCATCGTCGGCACGTCGCTGCTCCACGGGGACATGAAGACCTACGACCGCACGCTGATCAACGAGTTCTACGGGCTCGAAGGGGAGAAGTTCTCCACCAGCAGGGGCCACGTCATCGGGGCCGCCGACATCGCCGGCACCCCGAACGTCGACGTCGACGCCGTACGGTACTTCCTCGCCGGGACCCGGCTGGAGGAGCGCCGGGAGAGCATGGAGCCGGAGTCGTTCGTCGAGACGGTCAACCGGCGCCTGGCGGACGGCCTGACGCCGCTGCTGGAAAAGGCCCGCCGTACGCTCGCCGGGGTCTCCGTTCCGGAGACGATCTCGGACGGGCAGCTCGCGCGGCTGGAGGCGCTGCTGGAGCGGCAGCAGTCGGCGCTGGACGGCCCGGTCGTCTCGACCTCCCAGGCGCTGGAGGCCTTCGACGCCTGGTGGCGGAGCGTCGCCGACCTCGAAGAGAGCGCCTACTGGTGGCTGAAGGGCGTGAGCGTGCTCGGATTTCCGATCATGCCCCGGATGGGCCGCCGTATCTGGGAGGATCTCGGCGGGGTGGGAGAACCCCGGCTGGAGGAGTTCCTGGCCCCGACGCCACCGCGCGAGGCCATGGCCCCTCTGGGGTTCGGGGCGATCAGCATCGGCGACCTCGTGCCGGTCCTGCCCGCCACCTCGCGGTACGCCCTGGCCTGACCCCTGTCACTTCGACCGCCCTGTTGACTCCGACCCACGGAAACGACGATGCCGGACCGCCCGCACTACCTCGTCGTCAACCGCTACGACGACAGCGACGCGGAGTACTTCCGCTACTGCGCCGACCAGCCGTGCGACCTGTCGTACCTGACCCTGCCCATGCGGACGACGGCGCTGGGCCCGGTCGAGCCGGGCCGGGTCGGCACGGTCCCCGATCTGCGGCTCGCCACGTTGGTGCCGGCCGCGCGGGACCTCGCCGAGCGGTACGGGCGGTTCGACGGCGTCGCCGCGCTCTCCGAGTTCGACGTGCTGACGGCGGCGCTGCTGCGCGAGGAGTTCGGCGCGCCGGGCCCGGGCGCGGACCTGGTGCGGGCGTTCAAGGACAAGATCGTGATGAAGGAGCGGCTCGCCAAGCGCGGCCTGCCGGTGCCGCGGTTCATGGAACTGGGCGCCTCCACCACGATCGCCGAGATCACCGCCGGGATCGGTTTCCCGCTCGTCCTCAAACCACGGGCCGAGGCCGGCTCCGTCGGCGTCCGGATCATCCGTGACGAGGAGGAGCTCGCGGCCGAACTCGACGGCCTCGACGTCACGGCGTTCGAGTGCGAGGAGTTCGTCTCCACCGAGATCTACCACGCGGACGGAGTCCTCTCCGGGGGACTGCCGCACTTCCTGAGCGTCGCCGGCTACGTCAACACGCCCCTGGACTTCCTGCGGGGCAGGCCGCTCGGCTCGGCGACACTTGACCCGGGCCCGCTCCGGGACGAGATCCGAGAGTTCGCCGTCGCGTGCCTCAGGGCTCTCGGCCTGGAGACCGGCTGCTTCCACCTCGAAGTCATCCGCCGGCCCGACGGCGGTCTGGTGTTCCTCGAAGCGGGGATGCGCGCCGGCGGGGCGGAGGTGCCCTACGTCCACCGGGAACTCCACGGCATCGACCTGGTGACGGAGAGCTTCCGCACGGTCCTGGGCATCCCGCTGGAGTCGGCGGGCGCCCGCTTCGGCGACGCCCCGGCCGGCTGGGTGGTGACGCCCGAACCTGGCCTCCGCCCCGGCCGGGTGGTCCGCCGTACGGCGATGACGGGCACCGTCCCCCAGGTGTACGCCGAGGTGCTGCCGGAGCCGGGGGACGTCTTCGACGGGACCGGCGGCTACTTCCACGTACCCGGGCGCTTCAGGCTGACCGGGCCGGACGAGCGCAGCGTCCGCGCCGCCGCCCGGAGGGTCATGCGGGAGTACGTGGTCGAGTTCGAGCCGGCGGGCCACACACCCTGATGGCCGCGGTCCACTGGCGCAACCTCGCGGAACTGGCCAAATTCACGCAGTTCCGCAACCAGTTCCTTGCGAGCGCCCTCTCCGCGGCCGGCAGCGCCATGACACCCGTCGCGCTCTCCTTCGGCGTGCTCGACGCCACCGGCTCCGCGGCCGACCTCGGCCTGGTGCTGGCGGCGTACTCGGCGGCTCAGATCGTGTTCATGCTGGGCGGCGGTGTGTGGGCCGATCGCCTGCCGCGCAAGCGCCTGATGGTGCTGTCCGACGGCATCAGCGCCGCCTCGCAGATCACGTTCGGCCTGCTCCTGCTCACCGGGCATCCGCCGCTGTGGGCGATGATCGCGCTGCACGGCCTCGCCGGTGCGGCGAGCGCCCTGTTCATGCCCGCGTCGGTCGGCCTGGTCGCCGAGACCGTGCCGCCGCGGCTGCTGCAGGAGGCCAACGCCCTGCTGTCGCTCACCCGCAACGTCTCGGTGAGCGTCGGGCCGATGATCGCGGGAATGGCGGTGGTCCTGGCCGGCGCCGGCTGGGTGCTCGTCGCCGACGGGCTGACCTTCCTGGGCAGCCTGCTGTTCCTCCGCCGGCTGGCGGTCCCCGCCCGGCCCGCGGCCGTGGGCGGCGGTTTCCTCCGTGACTTCCGCGGCGGATGGCAGGAGGTCGCGAAGCGATCCTGGGTCTGGACGGGCATCGCCATGTTCATGATCTTCAACTTCGTCTACTCCTTCCTCTACGTGCTGGGGCCGGTGTCGCTGTCCGGCTCGGACAACGGCGGCCTGCTCTGGGGGGCCGTGACCGCGAGCCTCGGAATCGGCGACGTGCTGGGCAACGCGCTCGCCGTACGGTTCCGGCCGCGCCGCCTGCTGTTCACCGGGCGGCTCATGATGCTGCCGGCGGCCCCGCTGATCGTCGTCCTCGGAACCGCGCCGGAACCGATCCCGCTCATCGTCTGCGGGCTGCTGGCCGGGATCGCGACCACCTTCCCCAACACCCTGTGGGAGACGGCGCTCCAGCAGCACATCCCCAACTCGTCGCTGTCGCGGGTCTCGTCGTTCGACTACGCGGGATCCTTCATCCTGAGACCGGCCGGGCTCGCCGTCACGGCCCTCGCCGCCTCCGCTTTCAACGCCCAGGTGACGTTGGCCGCGGGCGCCGCGCTCATCGTCGTGGCCGTGACCGCGAGCCTGCTCGACCGCGGCACCCGCGCCCTGGTCCGCAACGAAGCGCAGGAGCAGCCGGCCACCTCCGGCACCCCAGGCTGAAATCAGGACAGTTCGTGGCCTGTGGTGCTGTCCACGTTGTCCGGAACCTCTATTCGTGGACGTCGGCCGCCGGCCGGTGGATCCACTCGCTGACGTGCCTGGATTGCGAAGCCATGGGCGCCATCATGCCGCAGTGGGTGCGACGACCGGCGGTCAGCCGTTCGCGACCTTGTCCAGGAAGGAGTCGAGGTTGGCCCGGGTGCGGGCGGCCTTCTCCTCCACGGTCAGGGACTCGTCGACGATCCCCGCCCCGGGGGCCTCCTTCTTCCCGCGCAGGTAGAGGGAGCAGTCGAGGTCGGTGCACAGGTACTGCCCGACGGTGTTCCCCTGACGGCCCGCCTCGCCGGTCCGGCGCGCGGTCATCAGCGCCACGCCGCCGCTGGTGTGGGTGGTCAGGCACAGCGAGCACATGCTGCGGGAGGTGAAGGCGCGCGAGGCGCCGGAGGTCACCCGGAGCGCGATGCCGACGAGGGAGCCGTCGCGTTCGGCCACCAGGTACGCCCGCTCCGGCGCGCCCGGGTCCCGCCAGCCGAGGAAGTCGAGGTCTTCCCACGGACGATCTGGGAGGTCCCTGGGCAGCCCGAGACGCTTGGCCTCGCCCTTGGAACAGTTGATGAACGACGTGCGCACTTCGTGCTCGGTGACCGGCCTCATGAGCGGCGAGGCTAGCCATTCCTAATGACACTAGGCAAATGGTTAAAACCCATAGGCGATCACGCCGCACGCGCTGTCAGGGGCGTACGGCCAGCACCCGGAAGCTGACGCCGCGCGCCGTCCGGGTCACCGACTCGATCCGGAACCCCGCCCGCTCCACGTACGGCCGGGGATCGCGGGTGAGGTGGTCGGCCTCGAACCGTACGAACAGCGGCTCCACCAGCCGCATTCCGGCCCGGAGGATCGGGTTGCGGGCCGGCCCGTGCTCGGCCAGCACGAACCGCCCGCCCGGCCTGAGCACCCGGTAGGCCTCACGGGCCGCGGCGGCGGGGTCGGGAATCGTGCACATCGTGAACGTGGACAGGACGGTGTCGGCGATGCCGTCGGGCAGGTCGAGGCGTTGCACGTCGCCCTGCCGCAGTTCCACCCGGGCGCCGAGACCGGCCTCCGCCACCCGCCGCGGCGCCAGGTTGAGCATGCGCTCGGACAACTCGATCCCGATCACGGTGGTCCCGGCGTCGTACAGCGGCAGGTTCAGCCCGGTGCCGACCGCGATCTCCACGACGTGTCCGCGCGCCTGCCCGACGGCCCACTCCCGGCTGCCGGGGAACAGGCGCCTCTCCCAGGCCCGCCTCTGGTCGTCGTACCGATCCGCGATCCGGTCGAACACCCGTCGTACGTCGGCGTCGGTGGTAACCCGCATGAAGCGACCCTTCCGCGTGGAAACTTCGCGAATCACTTCAGGCTAGGCCACGCTGCCGGAGGTGACCGAAGCTACCACCGGCCTCACCCGGCCTTAGCGTGGTGACGTCCCGGTACCCATGGAGCCCCGAACGAGGAGATCTGATGTGCGACCCCGAGCCGGAGGCGCGGTCGTGACCCGTCCGCTCCACGGCGTGCTCGTCGCCGACTTCAGCCGTGTGCTGGCCGGCCCGTCCTGCACGATGACCCTGGCCGACCTGGGCGCGACCGTGATCAAGGTCGAGCGCCCCGGCACCGGAGACGACACCCGTTCGTGGGGACCACCGTGGTCCGCCACGTCCTCGACGTACTTCGAGAGCGTGAACCGCACCAAGCGGAGCGTCACGCTGGACCTGGACGATCCGGCCGACCTGACGCTCGCCCGCGAGCTGGCCCGGCGCGCCGACGTGCTCGTGGAGAACTTCAGGCCGGGCGCGCTCGACCGGCGCGGGCTGGGTTACGCGCAGGTGGCGGCCGCGAACCCGGGCGTCGTCTACTGCACGATCAGTGGCTTCGGCCCGGGCGCCGGAGCCGGGCTGCTGGGTTACGACTTCATCGTCCAGGCCGTGGGCGGGCTCATGTCGGTCACCGGCGCGGCCGACGGGGAGCCGGCGAAGGCCGGCGTGGCCCTGGTCGACGTGCTGACCGGCAAGGACGCGGCCATCGGGATCCTGGCCGCGCTGACCGCCCGGGCGAGCACCGGCAGGGGATGCCACGTCGAGGTGAACCTGCTGTCCAGCCTGCTGGCCGCGCTGGTCAACCAGGCCCAGGGCTACCTGGAGACCGGCGTGCCGCCGGGGCGGATGGGCAACCGCCACCCCTCCATCGCGCCGTACGAGACCCTGCGCTGCCGGGACGGCCTGCTCGCCGTGGCCTGCGGCAACGACGGGCAGTTCGCCCGGCTGACCCGCGTGCTCGGCGATCCCGGCCTGGCCACCGACGAACGCTTCGCGACGAACGCCGCCAGAGTGGCCAACCGCGGGGAACTCGTCGCGGCGCTGGAAGGCCTCCTCGCCGCCGCCGACGCGGCCGAATGGCAGGAACGGCTCACCGCCGAGCAGGTGCCGGCGGGCTGCGTCGCGGACATCGCCGAGGCGTTCGGCCTGGCGGAGCGCCTCGGTCTGACGCCGGCCGTACGCCCCCGGCCGGACCGCGCGCCGCAGGTGCGCCACCCCGTGAGCTACTCCGAGGACCTGGTCCGCCCGGCGGAGCCGCCTCCGGCGCTCGGCGAGCACGACGCCGCCGTACGCGCCTGGCTCGCCTCGGCCGGCGGGTCGCTCGCGGATCTCGATCCGGTCGATCCGGCCGAGCCGCCTCACGTCGACGCCTCCGGTGCGCGGGGGGAGGTCCCGCGCACCGGAGGCGTCAGGGGCGCCTGATCAGGAGTTGTGGATCAGGGGCTGGTGCAGGTGGCGGTGGGGGTGGCCGCGGTGCCGTTGGCGGTGAAGCCGAACGTCGTGGACGCGCCCGCCGCGATCGAGCCGTTGTAGGACTCGTTGGTGACCGTCACCGAGGAACCGGACGAACTCTGCCGGCCGTTCCACAGGCTGCTGATGGTCTGCCCGCCCGGCCAGGTCCACTTCACGGTCCAGCCGTTGACCGCCGAGCTGCCCGCCTGCACCGTCACCTCGGACTGGAACCCGCCGCCCCAGCTGTTGATCGTCTTGATCGTCGCCGAGCATCCGCCGGGAACCGGGGACGTCGACGGCGAGGCCGACGGGCTCGCGCTGGGACTCGCGCTCGGACTGGCGCTCGGGCTCGCACTGGGACTGGCGCTGGGGCTTTGGGACGGCGAAGCACTGGGTGACGGGCTCGTGCTGGGGGTCGCCGCGTTGAGCGCGTCCAGGACGGCGGTGTAGGCCTGCTTCTTGTTGAAGTTCCCGTCGAACAGCAGCGGGGTGTCGCCGCTCCGCCAGGACCACTTGTCGGTGATGCCCCACACGGTGATGCCGGTGCAACGCGGCACGGCCGTGCAGGCCTGGACGACGCGGCGGTAGGCGTCGGCCTGGGTGGAGCCCGAACCGCCGACGTCGAGCTCGGTGATCTGCACGTCGACGCCGAGCGCGGCGAACTGCGCGATGTTCTGCTGGTAGTTCGACGGGGGGTTGCCGAAGTGCGACTGCAGGCCCACGCAGTCGATCGGCACGCCACGCGCCTTGAAGTCCTTCACCATGTTGTAGACGCCCTGCGTCTTGGCGGCGGTGGCGCT
>NZ_VANP01000030.1:0-8823 GCF_005864065.1 Microbispora triticiradicis
TGCACCAACCCCTCCGCCGCCATGTCCGCGATCACCACACGAACCACACCCAGCGGAATCCGCAGCAACGCCGACACCTCCGCCACCGACCGCACCTGACGGCACAGGGAGGCGATGGCCCGGTGCTCCGGCGGCCTCGTGGACAGGTCGTAGTGCGTGGTCGTGGCGGAGGAGACCAGCGCCTCCAGCGCGAGCTGCATACGTGGCGTCGTACGCCCGCCGGTGACGGTGAACGGGCGCACCGGGGAGGCAGGCTCCTCCGGGAGCGGGCCACCGGGCCGCTGTCCCCAGGGGTCCATGCGTCACCTCCGCGGGTGGGAGGCCTGCAGCTCGGCCCGGACCGCGGGGGTCAGCACCTGCCCCGCACGCTCCACCAGCAACGTCATCTGATAGGCCACCAGACCGAGATCCGAGTCCGCCGCAGCCAGCACCGCCAGACACGACCCGTCACTGATCGACATGATCAGCAACAAACCCCGCTGCATCTCCACGACCGTCTGCACCACCGGGCCGCCCTCGAACACCCGGGACGCCCCCTGCGTCAGACTGATCAACCCCGCGGCCACCGCCGCCAGCTGATCCGCCCGATCCTTGGGGAACCCGTTCGAGAACGCCAGAGGCAACCCGTCGGCCGACACCACCACGGTGTGCGCGACCCCCGGGACCGCACTCACGAAATCACTGATCAGCCAGTTCAGGCCGCGTGCGCCCTGGCTCAACTCCCTCATGCGCCGTCCCCTTTCTTCGTCGGATAGCCCTCGTCCTCACTCAGCTCGCCCCGGGCCACCGCCCGCCCCTGCCGTACTCCCTGCTGGAAGCTGGACAGACGGCTGCGCGCCCGGTCCGGCGACAGGGGCGGCCGCGGCTGCTGTGGCGCCGGCGGCGTCTGCTGCGCCGCCGGCGCCGCCGGCGGCTGCTGTGGTCCGGTCGAATCCGCCGAGCCGGGCACCAGATTGGCCTTCGGGACCCGCTTCGGCAGGCCGGAGGTCGTCGTGCCCTCCCAGGCCGGCTTCTCGGCGGCCGCGGCGGCGGCCTGCCATCCCGCGTCCGTGGCCTGCTCGCGCTGCCACTCCGACGGACCGGTGTCGGTGGCGGGCGTGCGCCGGAACCACGCCGACTCCACGGAGGCGAAGATCGGCAGGAACTCCTCAGCCGGCGGCGCCGGCGGCGCTCCACCCATTCCCACCGGCGCTCCGTACACCGGACCGGTCTGCGTGGGACCGGCAACGGGGCCGGACGGCATGGGGACCGGCCCGGTGTTGACGGAGAACGCTCCGGACTGGGCCGTGATCGGACCCGAGACGGCGGGATCGGAGAAAGCGGGAGCGGAGAAGGCGGACCCGGAGAAAGCGGAACCGGAGACGGTGGGAATCGGGCCGGTCGCCTCGCCGGGCAGGGGCTCGAACGGGCGCATCCGCGAGAACGCCCCGGGCTGCCGGGCGGCGGGAAGCGCCGCCGGCGCCGCCGCGGGAAGCCCCTGCGGGCGGTCGTTCCAGCCGGACGACTGGCCGGTCTGCCCGCTCCAGGCGGGCGCGAAGGCTCCCGCGTAGGACTGCTCCGGGTACGACGCGCGGCCCATGAGGCTCTCCGGCAGCAGGACCATGGCGGTCAGCCCTCCCCCGTCGTGCGGCCTGAGCTGCACCCGGATGCCGTTGCGCATGGCGAGACGGCCGACCACGAAAAGGCCCATCCGGCGGGACACCGACACGTCCACCACCGGCGGGTTCGCCAGCCTCCAGTTGGCCTGGGTGATCTCGTCCGTGGTCATCCCGATGCCGGAGTCGGTGACGGAGATCATCACGCCCCCGCCGTCGATCCGGTTGCCCGAGACGGCCACCCGGGTGTCGCGGGCGGAGAACGACAGCGCGTTCTCGACCAGCTCCGCCATCAGGTGGATGACGTCGTTGACGGCCTGGCCGGCGATCGAGACGTCCGAGGGGAAGTTCAGCACCACCCGCTCGTAACCCTCGACCTCCGACAGCGAGGCCCGCAGGACGTCGGTGATCTCGACGGGCCGGCTCCAGCGGCGGGCGGTCTCCTGCCCGGCGAGGACCAGCAGGTTCTCACTGTTACGGCGCATGCGGGTCGCGAGATGGTCGAGCTTGAACAGGTTCCCGAGCCGCTCCTCGTCCTGCTCGCCCTGCTCCAGCCCGTCGATCAGGGTGATCTGCCGCTCCACCAGCGTCTGCGTGCGCCGCGACAGGTTCACGAACATCGCGTTGACGTTGCCGCGCAGGCGCGCCTCGTCACCCGCCAGCCGTACGGCCTCGCGGTGGACCTCGTCGAAGGCCCGCGCCACCTCGCCGATCTCGTCCACCGACATGACCCCGATCGGCTGCACCTGCTGAGTGCCGGCCGAGTCGGACTCGCGCAGCCGCTGGACGATGTCGGGCAGCCGGTGACCGGCGATCTCCAGCGCCTCGCTGCGCAGCCGCCGCAGCGGCCGGACGACCGAGCGGGCCATGACCAGGGTGATGATCAGGACCACTATCAGGACGGCGACGACCAGGATCACGTTGATCGCGGCGACCCTCTGGTCGGATGCCTGGAGCTCCTCGCTGCGCCCGATCACCGAGCGAGCGAGCGCCAGGTTGACCTTGTGCATCTGGTCGCCGGTCTCGGTGATCGCGTCGAACCAGGTGTCCGCGGCCTGTCCGCCGGGCTCGATGCGGTGCAGCGGCAGGCCGTCGCGGGTGAGGCTCAGGGCGAGGGCGCGCAGGTATTCGGCCCGGTCGACCTTCTGGCCGGTGACGGTGTCCGAGAAGAGCTGGCGCTGCGTGGCCGTGGCCTGCGCGAGGAACGCGTTGCGCTCGCTGACCTCGCGGGCGCGGGCGGCGGTGAACGCGTCGATCTCCGCGTTCTCGAACCGGTTCCGCACCAGGGCGGCGGCGAGCAGCGCGCGCTGCTTGGAGACCTCCTCCTCGGTTCGCGCGAGCGAGGCCATCGACTTGAGTCCCGCGATGACGCCTTCGTCCACGGCGCCCTGCACGGTCTCGTCGTACAGCCGCAGCGCGTCGGCGACGAACAGCGAGTACTTCTCGATCGCGGGCAGCGCGGGAAGCTTGCTCTCCAGGACCGTGGTGCGCAGCGCGGGCAGCTCGTCGAGGCGGCCGCGCAGGCGGACGAGGTCGGCGCGGCCGATGTCGCCGAACGCGGCGCCCGCGGTGTCCGCCTTCGCCCGCACCCGCTGCGCCGCCGCGTCGACCGCCGACTGCTGGTCGCGGATCAGCGAGAGCATCGCCCCGCCCCGGCGGTCCAGCGCCACGTAACGGGCCGTCAGGTCGCGTTCGAGCTGCAGCTCGTGGACGAAGTCACCGACGCCGAGGATCAGCTCGGCCACGTCCTGCACCCGGCGGTACTCCGCCGCGCTGCTGATGGAGGAGGTCACCCGCAGGCCGCCCAGCGAGACCGCGACAGCGGTCGGCACCAGGATCAACGCCAGCAGCCGGGTGCGCAGCCGCCAGTTCTTCAGCGCCAGCCGGCTGCCCGCGTCCTGCCCGGGCTGCTCCGGCTGCGCCGGTTGCTCTCCCTGATCCCCGGCGGACGCCTCGGAGCCGGCCGGCAGCGGGGGCGGCTTCCGTTCACTACGACGACCGCTCTCGGCTGTTGCCGTCCTCACTGATGCAACCTCACGCGGTTCTTCTAGATGGGATTCGGACCTATCACTCGGGATACCTCCCACAAGACACCGGCAATTGGAGCATAAGGCGACGAGATAGACCAACCTGTCGAATAATTTGGCACGGTCCAAGGAGGGAGAGTTTCGCGCGGCGGCGCATCGGGAAAGCTTTGTACGAGCAACACCAAGCGGGACCCGGCATTTCCGAATCAAGTTCTGGACATGCATCGGTCCAAACGACCACACCCCGGGTTACGGGGCATAGTGGATTTACCGACAAGTTTGGTGACATAGGGCTCCTAATCCTGTTATCCCGGTTTAAGTCCCGCTACGCTTCTCGCCCGTCGCCCGGTGCCGCCATCTCTCGCACCGGGCGCCTCCGCTTCCCCACCCCAGGAGACTCCATGAGGCTGACGGGTCACAGGACCGTCATAGGCGTCATAGCAGCGTTGACACTCACCGCGTGTGGCGGTGCGGACACGAATACGACAGCGACCGGCAATAACGGACTGGAGAAAACTACCCTTAAGGTCGGCATTCTCCCCATCGCCGACGTTGCGGCGCTGTTCATCGCGCAGGAAAGGGGGTTCTTCAAGGCCGAAGGGCTGACCATCAAGCCCGAAGTCGTGCAGAGCACCACCGTCGCCATCCCGCAACTGGTGAGCGGCGCGACGGACATCACAATCGGCAACTACTTCACGGTGATTTCGGCCCAGGAGGCGAAAGCAGGGAACTTCCGCATCCTCGCTGATACATATCAGGCGAAACCGGACACCTTTGACATCGTGGTGAAGAAGGACTCACCGATCCAGTCGGTCAAGGACCTCAAGGGCAAGAAGGTCACCATCGCGTCGCTGAACAGCATCGGCGAGCTCGCCGTCGCCTCGACCCTGCGGGCCAACGGGCTGTCCCCCAAGGACGTCCATTACGTCCCGGTGCCCTTCCCCCAGGCGCCGGGCAAGCTGGCGTCGGGCCAGGCGGACGCGGCCTGGCTCAACGAGCCGTTCCTGACCGGCGTGCAGAAGGACATGGGCGCCCGCAAGATCGCCGACACGATGACCGGCGCGATGGCGGACTTCCCGATCGCGGGCTGGACCACGACCGAGCCCATCCTGTCGAAGTATCCCAAGGCGATGGCCGCCTTCCAGCGCGCGATCGTGAAGGCCCAGCAGATCGCCGGCTCCGACCGCAAGGCCGTGGAGAAGGTACTGCCGAACTACACGCAGATCAAACCGGAGGCGGCGTCCATCATCACCCTCGGCGCCTACCCGTCCACCCTCAACCCGACGCGCATCCAGCGGGTGGCCGACCTGATGCTGGAGTACGGCTACCTGAAGGCCAAGATGGACGTGACTCCGCTGCTGGTGCCGATGCCGCAATGATCGTCAGCAAGGTGGTCCGCGGCGCCGTCGGCGTCGCGGTCCTGCTCGTCGTCGCGGAGATCGCCGGCCGTACCGGCCTGATGGACACCCAGATCATGCCGCTGGCGTCCACCGTGCTCGCCGGGGCGGCCGGGCTCGCCGTCGACTCCGAGTTCCTGCACGACGCCTCGGCCACCGTCGAGGTGTGGGCGGAGGGTCTCCTCGTCGCGACCCTGCTGGCCGTACCCGCGGGGGTGCTGCTGGGGAGCCTGCCGAAAGTGGAGATCGGGCTGCGGCCGCTGATCGAGTTCCTCCGGCCGATTCCGTCCATCGCGCTCATCCCGCTGGTCACGCTCATCGCGGCCGGCGACGGCGCGATGAAGGTCACGATCGTCGTCTACGCCGCGTGCTGGCCGGTGCTCGTCAACACCATGTACGGCCTGCACGACGTGGACCCGGTCGCCAGGGACACGATGCGGGCCTTCGGCTTCGGCCGCCTGGCCGTGCTGCTGCGGGTGGCACTGCCGAGCGCCGCTCCGTTCGTCCTGACCGGCGTACGGCTGGCGGCGTCGGTCGCGCTGGTGGTGGCCATCAGCGCGGAACTGCTCTCCGGCGGCGCGGGCGGCATCGGCGTGTACATCATCAAGGCGGGGTCGGGCTACCGGATCGACCTCATGCTGGCGGCCACGGTGTGGGCGGGGCTCATCGGCCTGGTCGTGAACGCGCTGCTCGTCCGGGCCGAACGCGGCCTGTTCCGCTGGCACGCCGCGCGTGCGGGGGTGGCCCAGTGACGAACACGGCCGTGCGCGGCGTCCGGTGGGCCGGCCGGGCGCGCGGGCTCGCCGTGCGGCTGTGGACGGTGCCGGTCGTCGTCGCCGTGTGGGAGGCCGCCGCGCGGGCGGTGGAGTCCGTCTACTTCCCGCCGCCGTCGGCGATCCTGGCCCGGCTGCGCGAGCTGTGGTTCTCCGGACCGCCGGCCCGCCTGTTCCTCAGCGACGCCGCCCTCGCCGACTTCGTGCCCAGCCTCGGTCATCTGTTCGGCGGATGGGCGCTCGCCTGCCTGGGCGGGATCGCCCTCGGCGTGGCGATCGGCCGGTCCCGGACGCTGGCGGGCTACGTCGACCCGCTGATCGAGTTCGGCCGGGCGATCCCGCCGCCGACGCTCATCCCGCTGTTCATCGTGCTGTTCAAGGCGGACACGCGGATGCAGCTCGCCACCATCGTGTACGGCGTGATCTGGCCGGTCCTGGTCAACTCGGTGGACGGCGCCCGCTACGTGGACCGCCTCCACATCGAGACGGCGCGCGTGTTCGGCCTGTCCCGGGCCGAACGGCTCGTCATGGTGATCCTGCCGGCGGCGGCGCCGAAGATCTTCGCGGGACTGCGGCTGAGCCTGTCGCTCGCGCTCATCCTGATGGTCGTCGCCGAGCTCGTGGGCAGCGCCACCAGCGGGATCGGCTACGAGCTGATCTACACGCAACAGAACTTCGACCTGCCGGGGATGTGGGGGACGATCGCGGTGCTCGGCGTCCTCGGCTTCCTCCTCAACTCGTCGTTCCTCGTGGTGGAGCGGCGCACCCTGTCCTGGCACCGGCGTGCCGGGCGAAAAGGCTGAGGTGACACCGTGCTCGACGTCGTCAACCTGACCCACACCTACGGCAGCGGCCCCGATGCCCACCGGGCGCTCGGCGGGATCGACCTCAAGGTCTCCGAGGGCGAGCTCGTCTGCGTCGTCGGCCCGTCGGGCTGCGGGAAGTCGACACTCCTGCGGTCGATCGCGGGGCTCGTACGGCCGACCGGAGGAGAGGTCCGCGTCAAGGGCCGCCCGGTCAGCGGGACGCCCGACGACCTCGCGGTGGTCTTCCAGGACTACAGCAGGTCGTTGTTCCCCTGGCTGTCGGTGCGCGACAACGTGGCGCTGCCGCTGCGGCGGCGCGGCCTCGACCGGACGGCCCGGCGTGCGGCGGCGGCCGAGGCGTTGGCGGCGGTGAGCCTGGAAAGCGCCGCGGCCAAGTATCCCTGGCAGCTGTCCGGCGGCATGCAGCAGCGGGTGGCCATCGCCCGGGCCCTCGCCTACCGTCCCTCGCTGCTGCTGATGGACGAGCCGTTCGGCTCCGTCGACGCCCAGACCCGCGAGGACCTGGAGGACCTCGTCCTCGCCGTACGCGGGCACCACCGCATGACGATCGTCCTGATCACCCACGACATCGACGAGAGCGTCTACGTCGGCGACCGGGTGGTGGTGCTGACCCGGGCGCCCGCCGTGGTCGCCGCCGACCTGCGCGTGGACCTGCCCGGTCCCCGCGACCAGATCGCGACCCGGGAGCTGCCCGCGTTCGTGCACCTGCGGGCCGAGGTGAGCCGCCTGGTGCGCGGCAGGCCCGAGTTCGGCCCCGAGGAGTTCAACACGGTCCCACCGCACACGACGACCTCACCTCTCGTGAAGACACCCTCACATCTGACCAAGGAGTAGTGAACATGACAGAAGCCAGCAGCGTCGTGTGGGAGCACCTGCGCGGGTTCTACCGGGCCGCGGCGCTCGGCGCGATCGTCGACCTCGACTGCGCCGGCCACCTGAAGGACGGACCGCTCACCGTCGAGGAGCTCGCCACCCGCTGCGGCGCGCACGCGCCGTCCCTCGCCCGCCTGCTGCGCACGTGCGCCGCGAACGGGCTGTTCACCGCCGTCTCCCCCGGCACGTACGCGCTGACCGACGCCGGCCGGCTGCTGGTGGACGGCGTGCCCGGCTCGCTGCGCACGGCCGTCCAGTTCAACACCGCGCCCACGCTCGCGTACGGCATGAACACCCTGACCAAGACGGTGCGCGAGGGACGGTCGGCGTTCGTCGAGAAGTACGGAGTGCTCTACGACCACCTCGGGACCGAACCCGAACTGAACCGGATCTTCAACGACTTCATGACCCAGCGGTCGCAGCCGATGGCGGACGGGGTGGCCGCGAGCTACGACTTCTCGTCGGTCAAGACGCTGGTGGACGTGGGCGGCGGCCGGGGCCACATCCTGGCGACGGCGCTGCGGGCCAACCCGCATCTGCGCGGTGTGCTGGTGGAGCTGGCGCACGTGCTGCCGGACGCGCGGGCGGCCTTCGACGAGTGGGGGCTGTCGGAGCGGGTGGAGATCGTCGAGGGCGACTTCTTCTCCTCGGTCCCCGCGGGTCACGACGCCTACCTGCTGGGCAGCGTGATCCACAACTGGGACGACGAGGACGCGACCAGGATTCTGCGCGTGGTCCGCGACGCGATGAGTGACGACGGCCGGGTGCTGCTGGTGGAGTTGGTCCTGCCGGACGACGACTCGGCGCACTTCGGAAAGGACCTGGACATGCGGATGCTCGGCCTGTTCGGACAGGGAAGGGAGCGCAGCAGGTCGGAGCACGACGCGCTGCTGCGGGCGGCCGGGCTGCGCCTGGTCGGCACCTACGGCCTGCCGTTCCACGCCACCCTCGTCGAGGCGGTCCGCGCCTAGACCGGTGACGCCCGAGCCGAGGGCCGCTTCCTCAGGCGCGCCCCCCGCCGGGTACGGCGACCCGCATGGTCAGCGCGTGCTCGACGAGGGTGATCAGGGTGCTCTTCACCGATCCCCGGTCCCGGGCGTCCGTGCGGACGACGGGAATCCGCGGCGACAGGGTCAGCGCCTCCCGCACCTCGTCCTCGGCGTGCGGGTACTGCCCGTCGAAGCCGTTGACGCCGACGACGAACGGCAGCCGCGCCTCCTCGAAGTAGTCCACCGCGGGAAAACTGTCGGCCAACCGCCGGGTGTCGACCAGCACCACCGCACCGATCGCCCCCCGCACCAGGTCATCCCACATGAACCAGAACCGATGCT
>NZ_VANP01000031.1:0-7190 GCF_005864065.1 Microbispora triticiradicis
GACCTGGCCGACATCGACATCATCCGGGTCGGTGACACCTACTACTACTCCGCCTCCACGATGCACTACTCGCCCGGCGCGCCGGTCCTGCGCTCCTACGACCTGGTGCACTGGGAGTACGCCGGCCACTCGGTGCCCAAACTCGACTTCGGCAACAAGTACGACCTCAACGGCGGCCGCGGCTACGTCAACGGCATCTGGGCGTCGTTCCTGAACTACCGGCCCAGCAACAAGACCTTCTACTGGGGCGGCTGCATCGACTTCAGCAAGACCTACATCTACACCGCGACCTCCGTCGAAGGCCCGTGGAACCGGCACACCACGATCAACAAGTGCTACTACGACGCCGGCCTGCTCGTCGACGACAACGACACGATGTACGTCTCCTACGGCAACACGCAGATCAGCGTGGCCCAGCTGTCGGCCGACGGCAAGAGCGAGGTCCGCAGCCAGCAGGTGTTCTCCACCCCCTCCAGCGTCGGCACGCTGGAAGGCTCGCGGATGTACAAGCGCAACGGGAACTACTACATCTTCCTCACCCGCCCGGCCAACGGCCAGTACATCCTGAAGTCCACCAACGGGCCCTTCGGCCCGTACGAGATGCGCCAGGTCCTGCTGAACATGTCCGGCCCGGTCTCCGGCGGCGGCGTGCCGCACCAGGGCGGCCTGGTGCAGACCCAGAACGGCGCCTGGTACTACATGGCCTTCCAGGACGCCTACCCCGGCGGCCGGATCCCCGTCCTGGCCCCCGTCACCTGGACCTCCGACGGATGGCCCACCATCACGACCGTCAACGGCGGCTGGGGCGCCTCCTACCCCTACCCCAACGTGCCGCGCCCGCCCCGGCAGGTGAAGTCCCCCGGCGGGACCGACACCTTCACCGGGTCGCAGCTCGGGCCGGAGTGGGAGTGGAACCACAACCCCGACACCACCAAGTTCAGCGTCGGCAGCGGACTGCGGCTGCAGACCGCCACCGTGACCAACGACCTGTACTCGGCCCGCAACACCCTCACCCACCGCATCCTCGGGCCGTCCTCGACGGCGACGATCCAGCTGGACTACTCCCAGATGCGCGACGGTGACCGGGCGGGGCTGGCGATGCTGCGCGACTCCTCGGCCTGGATCGGCGTACGGCGCGACAACGGCCAGACCCGGCTGGTCGCGACCAACAACCTGACCATGAACGGCAGCTGGCAGACCACCTCCACCGGCACCGAGGTGGCCTCCACCTCCATCTCCGGCGGGCGGATCTGGCTACGGGTCAACGCCGACATCCGGCCCGGCAGCGGCCGCCAGGCCAAGTTCTCCTACAGCACCGACGGGGTGAACTTCACCTCCTTCGGCCCCGCCTTCACGATGGGCAACGCCTGGCAGTTCTTCATGGGCTACCGCTTCGGCATCTTCAACTACGCCACCCAGTCCCTGGGCGGCTCGGTCACCGTCAACAGGTTCGACCTGACGCAACCCTGACGCGCTGACCCAGCTGATCGAGCTGATCGCGTGACACCGGCCGGCCCCGGCGCTCCCCTACAGGAGCACCGGGGCCGGTTGTCACAGGGCGCTGCGGAGCCACTCCTCCACCCCGGCCACGTGAACCGTGGCCCACGCCCTCGCGACCTCCGGCTGCCGGGCGGCGATCGCGTCGCAGATGGCGGCGTGCTGCTCCCGCGTCTTCTCGTTGGCGCCCTCCTGGGTGAGGCCACGCCAGATACGCGCCCGGGTCGTCGGCCCGGACAGGCTCTCGATGAGCGAGCACAGCACCGCGTTGCCCGACCCCGCCGCGATGTGCTGGTGGAAGCGCAGGTCGTTGGCGACGAGCTCCTCCACACTCGGCTCGTCCGGCACCCCGCTGAGGATCTCGCGGAGCGCCTCGACATCCTCGTCGGACATGTGCAGCGCGGCCATGGCGGTGGCGGCCGGCTCCAGGATGCGCCGCACCTCCAGGAACTGCAGCACGGTGTCGTCGCGATGGAAGTCCACGACGAACGACATCGCGTCGAGCAGCAGGTTGGGCTGGAGGCTGGTGACGTAGGTGCCATCGCCCTGCCGTACGTCGAGCACGTTGATCAGGGCGAGCGCGCGCACGGCCTCCCGCAGGGAGTTGCGGGACAGGCCGAGCCGTTCGGCCAGGTCGGCCTCCTTCGGCAGCCGGTCACCGGGGCGCAACTCACCCGAAATGATCATTTGCTTGATCCGGTCGATCGCCGCGTCCGTGACCGCCACGAAGCCACCCCCTGTTCGCAGGCGGACGAGGCCGCCAGACGTCGGATGTCTAGCAGTTTAGGGGAAGCCGGACCTGCTCTCACCCTGGTCAGCGGACTTACGAAAGCCGGTCAGGCGTGCGCGTCACTTCCAGTGAGTAGTAGAGAAAGTCATGTCAATTCGATTAAAAGGTCTTCACAACCGGACGAAACGGGATTACGTTCGCGACGCCTGCTCTTCTGGAGGCTGGTGTGACAAAGTCCCCAGGCCGGCAGGTGGCCCCCGGGTCACCCGTTCACCCCTCAAAGGAGCTGTCTTGACAGTTCACCGGCATCGCGCCTTGAGCCGTCTGGCCGCGGCGATGTCCCTCGCAGTAGCTCTGCCTGTTCCCTTCATGTCCGCGTCGCCCGCCATGGCGTCGGTGACGCGGACCGGCGCCGCCAGTGCCGCGGCCCCTGACTTCAAGGTGCTCGTCTTCTCGAAGACGACCGGTTTCCGGCACGACTCGATCCCCGAGGGGATCGCGGCGGTGCAGAAGCTCGGCCAGGACAACAACTTCGCGGTCGACACGACCGAGGACAGCGCGGCGTTCACCGACGCCAACCTGGCGCAGTACCAGGCCGTCATCTTCATGTCCACGACCGGTGACCCGGTCAGCACCCAGGAGCAGAAGGACGCCTTCCAGCGCTACATCCAGAAGGGCGGCGGCTACGTCGGCGTCCACGCCGCCGCCGACAGCGGCTACAGCTGGAACTGGTACGGCAAGCTGGTCGGTGCGTACTTCAAGCAGCACCCGGCGATCCAGCAGGCGACGGTCAAGGTCGAGGACCCGGCGCACCCGTCGACCGCGGGCCTGCCGACGACCTGGAGCCGTACCGACGAGTGGTACGACTACCAGACGAACCCGCGTAACACGGTTCACGTGCTGACGTCGCTGGACGAGAAGTCCTACACCGGCGGCACGATGGGCGCCGACCACCCCAACACGTGGTGTCAGGACTACGACGGCGGCCGCTCGTGGTACACCGGCCTGGGCCACCTGAAGGAGAACTACAGCGAGGCGAACTTCCTCAAGCTGCTCCTCGGCGGTATCAAGACCGCTTCGGGCGCTGTGAAGGCCGACTGCTCCGCCTCGCAGAGCAGCAGCTACGACAAGGTGGAGCTGGACGCCGACACGTCCAACCCGATGATGCTGGACGTCGCCAAGGACGGCCGGGTCTTCTACATCGACCGGCTCGGCGATGTGAAGATCATCAAGCCCAGTGGTGGCACGGTCCAGGCCGCTCACCTCAATGTCTTCACCGCCAACGAGAGCGGCCTGCTCGGCATGGCGCTGGACCCCGGGTTCGCGACGAACAAGTGGATCTACCTCTACTACTCGCCCACGGGCTCGGAGAACGTCGACCGGCTGAGCCGGTTCACGGTCAACGGGGACACCCTGGACCTGGCGAGTGAGAAGAAGATCCTCGACGTGCCGGTGCAGCGCGCCGAGTGCTGCCACCACGGCGGCGGCCTGGTGATGGACCCCAAGACCGGCAACCTCTGGCTGGGCACGGGCGACAACACCAACCCCTTCGCCTCCGACGGCTTCGCCCCGATCGACGAGCAGTCGGGCCGCTCCAGCTGGGACGCCCAGCGGTCGGCGGGCAACACCAACAGCCTGAGCGGCAAGCTGCTGCGCATCCACCCCGAGGCGGACGGCACCTACACGATCCCGTCGGGCAACCTGTTCGCCCCGGGCACGGACAAGACCAAGCCGGAGATCTACGGCATGGGCTTCCGCAACCCGTTCCGGATCGGGATGGACCCCAAGACCGGCAACGTGATGCTGGGTGAGTACGGCCCTGACTCGAACGCTGCGAGTGCCACGCGTGGCCCGCAGAACACGGTGGAGTGGAACCTCATCTCCAAGCCGGGCAACTACGGCTGGCCGTACTGCATCGGCAACAACTCGCCCTACATCGACTACAACTTCGCGACGAAGCAGTCGGGTTCGGCGTTCAACTGCGCGGCTCCGGTCAACGACTCGCCGAACAACACCGGCCTGACCAACCTGCCGCCGGTGATCCCGGCGACGGTGTGGTACCACTACGCCTCCGACCCGAACAACTTCCCGGAGCTGAGCGGCGGCGCCCCGATGGGCGGCCCGGTCTACCGCTTCGACGAGAACGTGAAGTCGGACGTCAAGTGGCCGGCGTACTGGGACGGCAAGGCCATGTTCGGTGAGTGGAACAACAACGCCATGTGGTCGTTCCAGCTCAACGAGGACGGCACCAAGCTCGTCGAGATGAACCGGATCCTTCAGACCCTGAGCTTCAAGAAGCCCATGGACATGAAGTTCGGCCCCGACGGCGCCCTCTACCTGATCGAGTGGGGCTCAGGCTTCGGCGGCGACAACGCCGACTCCGGCGTCTACCGCGTGGAGTACATCAAGGGCAACCGCCCGCCAGTGGCGCGTGCCAGCGCCGACAAGACCGACGGCCCGACGCCGCTGACCGTCAAGTTCAGCAGCGACGGCTCGCGCGACCCCGACGGCAAGGCCATCACCTACGCCTGGGACCTCGACGGTGACGGCACGACCGACTCCACCGAGGCCAACCCCACCTTCACCTACACGAAGGCCGGCGAGTACAGCGCCGTCCTGACGATCAGCAACACCGATGGCAGGACCGCGACCTCCAGCGTGACGGTCAACGCGGGCAACACCAAGCCCGAGGTCAAGGTCGAGCTGCCGCCGAGCGGCTCGTTCTTCGAGTTCGGCGACCAGGTGAAGTTCAAGGTCACCGTCACCGACGCCGAGGACGGCACGGTCGACTGCAGCAAGGTGCAGATCCAGTCCATCCTGGGTCATGACACCCACGGTCACCCGCTCGACCAGACGACCGGCTGCGAGGGCGTGGTGCAGACCGCCATGGCGGGCCACGGTGAGTACGACAACCTGTTCTACGTCATCGAGGCCAGCTACACCGACAAGGGCGCCGGGGCGGCCAAGCCGCTCACCGGGCGGGGTCAGGTCATCCTGCAGCCCAAGCGCAAGCAGGCCGAGCACTTCAGCGCCACCGGCCGCGTCACCGGCGGCACCGGCACCGACGCCGCAGGTGTGCAGGTCGAGACCACGACCGACACCGCGGGCGGCAACCAGAACATCGGGTTCACCCAGGACGGCGACTGGTGGTCGTTCGACCCGATCAACCTGACCGACATCACCGCGATCCGGCTCCGTGCCTCCTCGGCCGGTCCCGGCGGCACCGTGCAGATCCGTCAGGGCAACCCCGACAACGGCACCCTGGTCGGCTCGGTGGACATCACGCCCACCGGCAACTGGCAGACGTTCAAGGACGTCACGGTCGACCTGACCAACCCGCCGACGACCAGCGGCCCGCTGTACTTCGTCGTGCGCAAGCCGGCGAGCGCGGCCGACAACGCCTACCTGCTCAACTTCAACTGGGTCGACTTCGTCGGCAAGGGCGCCACCAACAACCAGCGTCCGACGGTGTCGGTGGCCGCCAACGCGGCCACGGGCATCGCGCCGCTGAAGGTGGACTTCACCACCACCGCCAGCGACCCCGAAGGCGACGCGCTCACCTACAAGTGGAACTTCGGGGTGAACGGCGCGCCGCAGCCGACCACGGCCAACGCGAGCTACACCTACACCGCGCCGGGCACCTACACCGCCGTGGTGACGGTGACCGACGCCAAGGGCGCCGCCGGCAGCGCCCAAGTGCAGATCAAGGTGGACGCGCCGGCCACGGCGTGCTTCACCGGCCGCTCCGACGACTTCCTGGGCACCCAGCTCGACCGTGACCGCTGGTCGGTCATCCGGGAGAACCAGGACCTGAAGGTCGCCGACGGCAAGCTGATCATCCCGACCTCGGCCACCGACATCTACAGCACGGGCGGCAACACGCCGAACATCGTCGTGCAGCCGGCTCCGTCGGGCGCCTGGACGGCCACCACCAAGCTCACGCTGAAGGCACTGACGACCTACCAGCAGGCCGGCCTGGTCATCTACGGCGACGACGACAACTACGCCAAGATGGTGCTGGAGGCACGGGGCACCGACGACCACGCGGCCCGCATCTTCCAGTTCATCCGGGAGGAGAACGGCACCCCGAACGAGGTGACTGACAGCAACACGGCCAACCTCGGGGACGCCTACCCCGACACGGTGTACGTGCGGTTCATCAGCGACGGCACCAACATCACCGCGCACTACTCCTCGGACGGCACCACCTTCACGGCGATGCCACAGACCAAGCCGCTCGCCGGGATCTCCAACCCGAAGATCGGCCTGATCTCGCTGGCCTCGACCAACAACCCGGTGACGGACGCGGCCTTCGACTGGTTCCACATCACGCCCGACGACAAGGCCACGGCCTCGGACCCCAACGACCAGTTCGAGGGCACCATGCTCGACCTCTGCCGCTGGAACGCCAACGTGCGCTACGACGCGACGGCGGCGCGGGTCAGTGGTGGTCAGCTCCAGCTCGACACGACCAAGGGTGACATCTACGGGTCCGACAACAGCAACCCGAAGAACTTCATCCTCCAGACCGCGCCGAGTGGTGACTGGACGCTGGAGACCAAGGTCGACGGTTCCGCTCTCAACGAGCAGTTCCAGCAGGGCGGCCTGATCGTCTACGGCGACGACGAGAACTACGTGAAGTTCGACTACGTCGCGGACAACGCTGCGGGCTCCGCGGTGACCCGGCGGCTCGAACTGCGCAGCGAGGTCGGCGGCGTCGTGCAGGACCCGCAGCCCCAGGTCAGCAACCTGACCAGCGGGGTGTGGTGGCTGCGCCTGAAGAAGGTGGGAGACAGCTTCACCGCCTCCTACTCCTCGGACGGCACCACCTGGACCGACCTGGCCACCGACGGCACGGCCGCCGTGGTCAAGAACAGCGCCGTGGCCGGCACCGGCAAGGTCGGTCTGTTCGGCTTCGGCGTCAACCAGACGGCGTCCAAGACGGTCAAGTTCGACTACTTCA
>NZ_VANP01000032.1:0-6013 GCF_005864065.1 Microbispora triticiradicis
GTGTGGGGGGTGATGCCCCAGGTGGCGAGCAGGTGGGTGAGGGCGGTCTGCAGGGCGAACAGGGCGGGCTGGGTGTAGAGCGTCTGGTCCAGCAGCCTCTGGTCGGCGTCCCCGAGCAGGACCTCGCGTAGTGGCACCGGGGTGTGTCCGGCCAGGTGCTCATCCAGTGCCTGGATGACGTGGTCGAATGCGGTGGCGAAGGTGGGGTAGGCGGCGTACAGGCCGCGTCCCATGCCGGGGCGTTGGCTGCCTTGGCCGGTGAACACGAACGCGACCTTGCCGGGACGGGCGACCCCGGTGACGATGCCGGGGGTGATGCGGCCGTCGGCGAGGGCGCGGGTGCGCTCCAGGAGTTCCTGTGGTGTGGTGCCGGTGATGACGGCGCGGTGGTCGAAGTGGGCGCGGGTGGTGGCCAGGGAGTGCGCGATGTCGACCGCGTCCAGGCTGGGGTGGCGGTCGAGGTGGTCGGCCAGCCGGGCGGCCTGGGCGCGTAGTGCTTCGGGTGACCGTGCCGAGACCACCCACCCCACCACCGGCACCCCACGCCCCTGGGAAACCTCCACCGGACGCGGAGTGTCGTGGGCACCGGGGTCCTGCGTGGCCGGTGCCTGATGCCCGGCCTCCGCCGGCGCCAGGCTGCCGGCGGACGTCGCGCGTGACCCGTTCGGTGGCGTTTCCACGGTCGTGGCCGCGTCAGTCTGGTCGGGTGCCTGTTCGATGATGACGTGGGCGTTGGTGCCGCTGACGCCGAAGGCGGAGACGGCGGCGCGGCGGGGGTGGCCGTGGTCGGGCCAGGGCTGGGATTCGGTGAGGAGTTTGATGCTGCCGGTGGTCCAGTCGACGTGGGGGGTGGGCTGGTCGACGTGGAGGGTTTGGGGGAGCAGGCCGTTGCGGATGGCGTGGACGGTTTTGATGATTCCGGCGACGCCGGCGGCGGCTTGGGCGTGGCCGATGTTGGATTTGAGGGAGCCGAGCCATAGCGGGCGGTCGGCGGGGCGGTTGTGGCCGTAGGTGGCGAGCAATGCCTGGGCTTCGATGGGGTCGCCGAGGGTGGTGCCGGTGCCGTGGGCTTCGACGGCGTCGACGTCTGCGGGGGTGAGTCCGGCGTTGTGGAGGGCGTGGGTGATGACGCGTTGCTGGGAGGGGCCGTTGGGTGCGGTCAGGCCGTTGGAGGCGCCGTCTTGGTTGATGGCGGTGCCGCGGACGACGGCCAGCACGGGGTGTCCGTTCCTCCGCGCGTCCGACAGGCGTTCCACCAGGAGGAGGCCGACTCCTTCGGCCCAGCCGGTGCCGTCGGCGGAGGAGGAGAACGCCTTGCACCGCCCGTCCGGCGCGAGCCCCCGCTGCCGGGAGAACTCGGTGAACCCGATCGGGCTCGCCATCACCGTCACCCCGCCCGCGAGCGCGAGGTCGCATTCCCCCGTACGCAGGGCCTGGACGGCGAGGTGCAGCGCGACCAGTGACGACGAGCAGGCCGTGTCCACGGTCACCGCCGGGCCCTCGAAGCCGAAGGTGTAGGCGATCCGCCCCGACAGCACGCTGCCCAGGTTGCCGATTGCCAGATAGCCCTCCAGGTCTTCGGGCACCTCCGGCAGCCGTGAGCCGTACGTACGGTCGGCCACCCCCGCGTACACCGCCGTACGGCTGCCCTTGAGGGTGGCAGGGTCGATGCCGGCGCGTTCGAGGGTTTCCCAGGCGACTTCGAGGAGGAGGCGTTGCTGGGGGTCGCTGGCGAGTGCTTCGCGGCGGGAGATGCCGAAGAAGCCGGCGTCGAATCCGGCGACGTCGTCGAGGAAGCCGCCGTGGCGGGTGTAGGAGGTGCCGGGCTGGTCGGGGTCGGGGTCGTAGAGGGCGTCGAGGTCCCAGCCACGGTCGGCGGGGAACTCGGTGACGGCGTCGCGGCCCTCGGCGACCAGGTCCCACAGGTCCTCGGGGGAGGCCACCCCGCCGGGCAGGCGGCACCCCATTCCCACGATCGCGATCGGCTCCCGCGACTTCGCCTCGATCTGCCGCAGCCGTTTCTCCGCCTGCTTGGTCTCCGCGATCGAGCGCTTGAGATATTCGCGCAGCTTGTCGTCGTTCGCCATCACAAATCAGCTCCTGTCCAGGAGGTCGAAGAGTTCGTCGTCGGTGGCGGAGTCGAGGTCGATCTCGTCGTCCGGGTCGTCGTCCGCGCCGAGCGGGGTGTCGAAGCGGGCCAGCAGTGAGCGCAGGCGGGAGACGACCTCGCCCCGGCCGCCGGGCTCGGCGAGCAGGCTCGCCTCCAGCCGCCGCAGCGCGGTCAGCGGGTCGCCGGCGGGTTCTCCGTCGCCGTCCACCTCGGCCTCGGCCAGCGCCGACAGGATGTAGTCGGTCACCGCGGCGGGCGAGGGATGATCGAAGATCAGCGTGGTCGGCAGGGGCAGCCCGGTCGCCGTACGGAGCCGGTTGCGCAGGTCCACGGCGGTCAGCGAGTCGAGCCCCAGCTCCCGGAACGCCCTGGCCGGCGGGATCTCCGCACCGTCGGCGTGCCGCAGCACCGCGGCGACCTCCGTGCGGACGAGGTCGAGCACGGCCTCGCCGCGCTGCTCCGGGTCGAGCCCGGCGAACCGCGACGCGGGTTCGGGCGCCTGCCCCCCGGCAGCGCCGTCGTTCACCCCGCCCTCGGAAGACGTGGCCGAGGACGTACGCGAGGCGTCGAGCCAGAAGCGGGTGCGCTGGAAGGCGTAGGTCGGCAGGTCGACGCGGCGTGGGTCGGCTCCGCGGAGGGCGACGGCCCAGTCGACCGGCACGCCCCGCACGAAGGCCTCGGCGAGCGACACGAGGAACCGCTCCGGCCCGCCTTCGTCGCGCCGGAGCGTCCCGGTGACCAGCGCGGGCGCGACCGCCGCCGCCTCCAGGGTGTCCTCGATGCTCGACGCCAGCACCGGATGCGGGCTGATCTCCAGGAACGCGGTGTGACCACTGGCCGCCAGGGCGCGGGTGGCGGCCTCGAACCGCACGGGCCGCCGCAGGTTCGCGTACCAGTAGTCGGCGTCGAGCTCCGCCTCGCCGGCCCACTCGCCCGTGACGGTCGACAGCATGGGCACGGTCAGCGCGCGGGGCGTGATCGGGGACAGCGCCTTCGGCAACTCGTCGGAGATCAGCTCGACCTGGGCGGAGTGCGAGGCGTAGTCGACGGGGAGCCGCCGGTTGCGCACCCCCTCCGCGTCGAGCGCGGCCAGCAGTTCGGCCAGGGCGCCTACCTCGCCGGACACGACCACGCTGCCCGGCCCGTTGACGACCCCGACCGACAGCCGTCCGTCCCAGGGCGCGATCCGGGCCTCGGCCTCCTCCAGCGGCAGGGCCACCGACGCCATGCCGCCGTCGCCCGACAGGGTCCGGATGGCCTGACTGCGCAGGGCCACCACGCGGGCGGCGTCGCGCAGCGACAGTCCGCCCGCCACCACGGCCGCGGCGATCTCTCCCTGCGAGTGGCCCACCACCGCGTCGGGACGGACCCCGTACGACTGCCAGAGCTCGGCGAGCGACACCATGACGGCCCACAGCACCGGCTGCACCACGTCGACCCGGTCGAGCCCCGGCGCGCCGGGGACGCCGCGCACCACGTCGAGCAGCGACCAGTCGACGAACTCGCTCAACGCCCGCTCGCACTCCGCGAGCCGTTTCGCGAACACGGGCGCCGACTCCAGCAGCCCGGCGGCCATGCCGGGCCACTGCCCGCCCTGCCCCGGGAAGACGAACACGACCTTCCCGGCGACGTCGGCCGTGCCGCGTACGACGTGGCCGGGCAGCGCGCCCTCGCGGGTGAGGGCGGCCAGGCCGGAGGTCAGCCCCTCCGCGTCCGGCGCGACCACGACGGCGCGCTCGGCCAGCAGCGTCCTGGCGGAGACGAGGGAGTGCGCCACGTCGACCGGGTCGAGGTCCGCCCGGCCGTCCAGGTACGTCGCGAGGCTGACGGCCTGACCGCGCAGCGCCTCGGGCAGGTGCCCCGACAGCACCCACGGCACGGCGGGCGGCACGGCGGGCCGCGTGCCGGGCGGCGGCGTGCCCGGCGTCCTGACCGGCTCCTCGGCGGCGGGGAGCTGCTCCAGGATCACGTGCGCGTTCGTCCCGCTCACCCCGAACGACGACACCCCGGCCCGTCTCGGGCCGCCGTCCTCCGGCCAGGGCCGCGCCTCGTCGAGGAGGCGGACGCCGCCGCTCGACCAGTCCACGTGCGGGGTCGGCTCGTCGACGTGCAGGGTCTTCGGCAGCACCCCGGCGCGCATCGCCATGATCATCTTGATCACGCCGGCACCGCCCGCCGCGGCCTGGGTGTGCGCGATGTTCGACTTGAGGGAACCGAGCCACAGCGGCCGCTCGGCCGGGCGGTCCTGGCCGTACGTCGCCAGCAGCGCCTGCGCCTCGATCGGGTCGCCGAGCGTCGTGCCGGTGCCGTGCGCCTCGACCACGTCCACCTCGCCGGTAGTCAGCCCGGCGTTGGCGAGCGCCTGCCGGATGACCCGCTGCTGCGACGGGCCGCTCGGGGCGGTCAGGCCGTTGGACGCGCCGTCCTGGTTGACGGCCGAGCCGCGGACCACCGCGAGCACCGGATGGTCGTTCCTGCGTGCGTCCGACAGCCGTTCGAGGAGGAGCAGGGCGACGCCTTCCCCCCAGCCGGTGCCGTCGGCCGAGGACGAGAACGCCTTGCAACGCCCGTCGGCCGCCAGGGCCCGCTGCCGGGAGAACTCGACGAACGTGGCGGGCGACGACATCACGGCGACGCCGCCGGCGAGCGCGAGGTCCGACTCACCCGTACGCAGCGACTGCGCGGCCAGGTGCAGCGCGACCAGCGACGACGAGCAGGCCGTGTCGACGGTCACCGCCGGGCCCTCGAAGCCGAACGTGTACGCGACGCGGCCCGAGGCGATGCTGCCCGCGCTGCCGTTGACGAGATAGCCCTCCAGGTCGCCCGGGATCTCCTGCAGCCGGGGCGCGTAGTCGTGGTACATCACCCCGGCGAAGACCCCGGTGCGGCTGCCCCTGAGCCGGCGGGGGTCGATCCCGGCCCGCTCGAACGCCTCCCACGCCACTTCGAGGAGCAGCCGCTGCTGCGGGTCCGTCGCCAGCGCCTCACGGGGCGAGATGCCGAAGAAGGTGGCGTCGAAGTCGGCGACGTCCCGCAGGAACCCGCCGTGCCGGGTGTAGGAGGTGCCGAGATGGTCCGGATCGGGGTCGTAGAGCCGTTCGAGGTCCCAGCCCCGGTCGGCGGGGAACTCCGACACGGCGTCCCCGCCGCGCTCCACCAGCCGCCACAGCGCCTCCGGCGACTCGATGCCGCCCGGGAGCCGGCAGGCCATCCCGACGATGACGACCGGATCGTCCGCGAGCGACCCTGTCGCGGTCGTCTCGGCCCGCACCGGCGCCTTCTCCGCCCGGACGTCCCCGCCGAGCAGGCCGTCCAGCAGTTCGGCGATGCCCTCGGGGGTGGGGTGGTCGAAGGTGAGAGTGGCGGGGAGTCGGAGGTGGGTTGTGGTGGTGAGGCGGTTGCGGAGTTCGACGGCGGTGAGGGAGTCGAGGCCGAGTTCGATGAGGGGGCGGTCGGGGGGGATGGTGTGGGGGTCGGGGTGGCTGAGGACGGTGGCGACCTCGGTGCGGACCAGGTCGAGCAGGGCCGCGCTCCGCCGTTCGGGAGTCAGCGCGGAGAGTCGCGTCGTGAGGGAGCCGTCCTGCCCGGCGGCCGCCCGCACCGCCCGGCGGCGTGGGGAGATCAGGCGGCGCAGCAGGGGCGGCGGCGCGTCGGTCGCCGTGTTCAGGCGAGCCGGTACGAGCACCGGCGGCTGCGCGGCCGCGCTGAAGACCACCGCGTCGAACAGGGCCAGGGCGTGATCCGTTTCTAGCGGGCGCAGGCCGAGCCTGGCCAGGCGCTTGTGGTCGTTCTGACCGAGTCCGGCGGTGAGGGTGCTGGTGTGGGCCCATAGTCCCCAGGCGAGGCTGGTGGCGGGGAGGTTCTGGGTGTGGCGGTGGTGGGCGAGGGCGTCGTGGAAGGTGT
>NZ_VANP01000033.1:0-5252 GCF_005864065.1 Microbispora triticiradicis
CCATCCGCGGCCGGATCTCCCCATGACCCAACCGCTTCAACAGCTCAGCCGCCGCCCGCTCGGCCTCCCCCCGGCGCGAGAACCCCAGCCGCGCCCGCTCATGACCCAGATAGATGTTCTCGGCCACACTCAACCCGTCCACCAGGTCGAGCTCCTGATAGATCGTGGCGATGCCCTGCCGGATGGCGGCCGTCGGGCTGGTCAGCCGGACCTCCTGGCCGTCGAAGGTGATCGTTCCCTCGTCGGGCTGGTGCGCCCCGGCCAGAGTCTTGATCAGGGTGGACTTTCCGGCGCCGTTCTGGCCGAGCAGGCAGTGCACCTCACCGACGCGGACATCGAGGTCGACGCCGTTCAGGGCACGCACACCGGGGAACTGCTTGACGATGCCTCGCATCTCCAGCAGGGACGACTCGGACGATGACGGCTGCACAGAGGCCTCCTAGGGGTGGGTGCGGCCGGGCCCCGCCCGCCTGACGGCGCCGGCTGGCACCGCCGCTACGGCACCGATGTCGGCGTCAACGATGCCGACGCGGCTCCGGACAGCCGTACAGGCGGGCGGGACGTTCTTGTGGGATAGGGCTCGGAATGGCTGAATGGTGGTGGTGATCCCGTCCGCCTGACCGCATGTCCCATCGCCACGGCACGCGGGATGGGCGGGGGGGAGTACCGAGCGGGGAGCACGGTCAGGCGGACGGGACGTTCGAAGGGGACGGCTGAGGAGAGGATGGGGGGTCGGAACCGGCCCGCGGACAGAGGCGTCCGCCGCCGGACAGGTCGTCGGAGTTCTCGATCACCCCGATGGCAGCGGATGTCGGATCGATATGGCGGTGGGATCGGACAGCGCTCGTTCGACGACGACACCGGCCGCTCCACGTGCCGCCGCCCCAAAGCCGAGATCGGATGCGACGAACCGGCAGCGTTCGACCGCGCCGGTCATGCCCAGACGCGTCAGCTCCTGCCGGGCGGCGGGGATGAGCCGGTCGGCGAGCCTGGCGAAGTAGCCACCGAGCACGATGACTCGTGGGTTGAAGAGGTTGACCAGCACCGACGCGCCGAGCCCGAGCCACCGGCCCACCTCCGCGATGGCGGCTTCGACCCTCGGGTCGCCTTCCGCCCGCCGCTGCTCGATCTCGGCCAGCCGTTCCTCCGGATCACGGACGATCTGCCGGCCCATGCCGTACGCACGGTCGGGTGTGGCCATGCGCACCAGCGCCGCCAGTCCGACCTTGGTCTCCCAGCAGCCGACACGGCCGCAGCGGCAGGGCTCACCGGCGGGATCGACCATTATGTGACCGACCTCCCCGGCGAATCCGTCCGCTCCACCCAGCAACCGCCCGCCGGAGATGACACCGCCTCCGACGCCCACCTCGCCGGTGAGGTAGACCAGGTCGGACGTGCCGGCCTCGGAGCCGGAAGTGTACTCGGCCAGCGCGGCGAGGTTGGCGTCGTTGTCCACCACGATGGGGATGTCCGGGCGGATGCCCGCCTGGGACAGCCGCTCCGCGACCGCCACTCCGTGCCAGCCGAGGTTCGGCGCCACGACGACGGTGCCGGTGATCGTGTCGATGAGGCCCGGGATCGCCACGGTGACGCCCGCGGGCGTCACCCCGAGCCGGTCGAGGTCGGCCAGGGTCTTCTCGACCACGAGGGCCAGTTCGTCGAGCGAGCGCTCCGGGCTGGACCCCATCGCGTCGAAGCCGACGCGCCGGTCCACGAGCACCCGGCCGGCCAGATCGGTGGCGATGGCGGCGATGTAGTCGACGTTGACCTCCACGCCCAGGGCGCCGACACGCGAACCGTCGAGGGCGAGCGCGACGCTCGGGCGGCCGACGGAGCCCGCGTGCTGCGGTCCCGTCTCCATCACCAGCCCGCGTGCCTGCAACTCGCTGACCAGGCTGGTGACGGTGGTCTTGTTCAGCCCGGTGGCGAGCGCGACAGCCGACCGGGAGCACGGGCCCGAGACGCTCACGTGACGCAGCACCAGAGCGAGGTTGGAACGGCGCACGGTGGCCTGGTCAGCGGGAACACCCGCGGACAGACCGCGACTCAACGAGTCGCCCGTACGGCCGTCGGCCCTGCTTCGGTCCACGCCTCTCCCTCAATTAGTTCGTGTGGCTCGCCGAATTAATGCCAGCGACTTCCGGAAGACGCAAGAGTGAAACCGGTTGCAGGTTCCGTAACAGTCCGATAACCCCAGGTACAGATGGTCGTTGAGCTGCGGTTGGGCCGCCGATGCCAACTCGTTACTCGACAGATGGGTGCAGGTCCGGACATCCTCGTGTTACAACGCTGATTAATTGATCTCAGAGACAAACAAAGGGCGGGTGAGGGTCAGGTGACGTACGAGCCGAACCTCCTCCGCACCTCTGCCGGCGCGACGCCGACTGCGGCGGGCCCCGCGGCCCTGCGCAGGGCGAACCTCTCACTGGTGCTGCGCGAGCTGCGTGACCACGAGTCCCTGTCCCGCGCCGACATCGCCGACGCGACCGGGCTCCACCGGGCCACCGTCTCCAACCTCATGGCCGAGCTGCTCGAGCGGCGGCTGGTGCGGGAGGTCGGCGTCGAGCACGTGGGCGCGATCGGCCGGCCCAGGCGGGCCGTGGCGCTGCACGGCGCGCACGTGGGCGCCCTCGGACTGGAGATCAATGTCGACTACATCGCGGTCCACGGCACCGACCTCAGCGGCCGGGTGCTGGTCGAGCGCCGCGTGGCCTTCGACACCATGGGCAGCGGCACCGACAGAGCCGTCCGCCGCCTCGGGCTCGTCGCGAAGGAGGCCGCGGAGGCTATGGAACGTGCCCGGGCCGTCCCCGCCGGCGTCGCGGTGGCCGTCCCCGGCCTCGTGGACGTGGCGCGCGGCGTGGTGACGCTCGCGCCCAACCTCTACTGGCACGACCTGCCGCTGGCGGACGAACTGACCTCCATGCTCAGGCCTCTGGACGTTCCGGTGAGGGTGGACAACGACGCCAACCTCTCCGCGCTGGCCGAGTTCACCTCGGGCGTCGCCGCCGGCACGCCCGACCTGGTCTATCTCACCGGAGAGGTCGGCGTCGGCGGTGGCATCATCTCGGGCGGCAGGCTCCTGTGCGGAGCGGACGGCTACTCCGGCGAGGTCGGGCACCTGCGGGTCGACCCCAACGGCGACCAGTGCGGCTGCGGCCGCGTCGGATGCTGGGAGACCAAGGTCGGGCTGGCCGCACTGGTCCGCGCGGCCATGCCCGAGCAGGCGTACGGGCTGCCCGGAATGCCGGTGCCCGACCCCGACGAGCGCGTGGCCGACATCGCCCGGGGCCTGTCCTCCGGCGACCGGCGCATGACGCAGGCGGTCGCGCAGGTCGGCCAATGGCTCGGGCTCGGCGGCTCGATCCTGGCCAACCTGTTCAACCCCCGCGTGATCGTCATCGGAGGCTACTTCGCCTCGCTGGCTCAGTGGCTGCTGCCCCACGCGCAGGACCAGCTGAACCGGCTGGTGGTGGCCGGCTCCGGCGCCCAGTGCCGGTTCGTCGCCTCCACGCTCGGTTTCGGCGCCGCGTCACGCGGCGCCGCGAGCATGGTGGTCGACCAGATCATCGCCGACCCCACCTCGATCCTCGATTCATTACCCCGGCCGGCAGTTCACTGACGGCCCCCACAGACCTGGAACGGCACCTTCCAGCACCCCGAAACACCCCGCAATATCCACCACAACCAAGTGGCAACAAGCGCGGCGGCGCGCGCCTTGCCTGACCTTCCCCCCAGTCAGGAAAGGGTTCTCCATGTCTCCACGTTCTCGAACGTGGGCCAGGTCGCTCAAAGCGACCCTGCCAACCAGCGGACGACGTCCGAAACGTCTCACCGCGGCGACGACGGCCCTGGCCCTCGCCGCTCCCGTAATCACCCTTCTCGCGGCGCCGGTGAGCGCCCAGGCCGCCACGACGGCGGCCGCGGCGGCCCCTGACTTCAAGGTGCTCGTCTTCTCCAAGACGACCGGTTTCCGGCACGACTCGATCCCCGAGGGGATCGCGGCGGTGCAGAAGCTCGGCCAGGACAACAACTTCGCGGTCGACACGACCGAGGACAGCGCGGCGTTCACCGACGCCAACCTGGCGCAGTACCAGGCCGTCATCTTCATGTCCACGACCGGTGACCCGGTCAGCACCCAGGACCAGAAGGACGCCTTCCAGCGCTACATCCAGAAGGGCGGCGGCTACGTCGGCGTCCACGCCGCCGCCGACAGCGGCTACGACTGGGCGTGGTACGGCAAGCTGGTCGGGGCCTACTTCAAGCAGCACCCGGCGATCCAGCAGGCCACGGTCAAGGTCGAGGACCCGGCGCACCCGTCGACCGCGGGCCTGCCGACGACCTGGAGCCGTACCGACGAGTGGTACGACTACCGGACCAACCCGCGTAACACGGTTCACGTGCTGACGTCGCTGGACGAGAAGTCCTACACCGGCGGCACGATGGGCGCCGACCACCCCAACACCTGGTGTCAGGACTACGACGGCGGCCGCTCGTGGTACACCGGCCTGGGCCACCTGAAGGAGAACTACAGCGAGGCGAACTTCCTCAAGCTGCTCCTGGGCGGTATCAAGACCGCCGCGGGCGCGGTGAAGGCCGACTGCTCCGCCTCGCAGAGCAGCAGCTACGACAAGATCACCCTCGACGACAACACCAGCAACCCGATGATGCTGGACGTCGCCAAGGACGGCCGGGTCTTCTACATCGACCGGCTGGGTGATGTCAAAATCATCAAGCCGAGCGGTGGCACCGTGACGGCGGCGCACCTGAATGTGTTCACGGCCAACGAGAGCGGTCTGCTCGGTATGGCGCTGGACCCCGGGTTCGCGACGAACAAGTGGATCTACCTGTACTACTCGCCCACGGGCTCGGAGAACGTCGACCGGCTGAGCCGGTTCACGGTCAACGGGGACACCCTGGACCTGGCGAGTGAGAAGAAGGTCCTGGACGTGCCGGTGCAGCGGGCCGAGTGCTGCCACCACGGCGGCGGCCTGGTGATGGACCCCAAGACCGGCAACCTGTGGCTGGCCACGGGCGACAACACCAACCCCTTCAACTCCGACGGCTTCGTGCCGATCGACGAGCAGTCGGGCCGGTCCAGCTGGGACGCCCAGCGGTCGTCGGCCAACACCAACAGCCTGAGCGGCAAGCTGCTGCGCATCCACCCCGAGGCGGACGGCACCTACACGATCCCGTCGGGCAACCTGTTCGCCCCGGGCACGGACAAGACCAAGCCGGAGATCTACGGCATG
>NZ_VANP01000034.1:0-4919 GCF_005864065.1 Microbispora triticiradicis
GCGAAGGTGGGGTAGGCGGCGTACAGGCCGCGTCCCATGCCGGGGCGTTGGCTGCCTTGGCCGGTGAACACGAACGCGACCTTGCCGGGACGGGCGACCCCGGTGACGATGCCGGGGGTGATGCGGCTGTCGGCGAGGGCGCGGGTGCGCTCCAGGAGTTCCTGTGGTGTGGTGCCGGTGATGACGGCGCGGTGGTCGAAGTGGGCGCGGGTGGTGGCCAGGGAGTGCGCGACGTCGACCGCGTCGAGGTCGGGGTGGCGGTCGAGGTGGTCGGCCAGCCGGGCGGCCTGGGCGCGTAGTGCTTCGGGTGACCGCGCCGAGACCACCCACCCCACCACCGGCACCCCACGCCCCTGGGAAACCTCCACCGGCAGCGCACGCCCGCTGCCCTGAGGGTCGTCCGAGAGCAGCGGTCGCGGGGCGTCCTGGCGGGCATCCGATCCTTGCGGCAGGGCGAGGGCGCTGTTCGCCGGCGCCGCATGCTCCCCGCCGCCTGCGGCCGTCGGCCGCGTCCGCGCCGGAGACGGGAGTGCGGGCTCGTCATCCGAAGCCAACCTGCCGGTCGGCTCTGGTGCCTGTTCGATGATGACGTGGGCGTTGGTGCCGCTGACGCCGAAGGCGGAGACGGCGGCGCGGCGGGGGTGGCCGTGGTCGGGCCAGGGCTGGGGGTGGGTGAGGAGTTTGATGCTGCCGGTGGTCCAGTCGACGTGGGGGGTGGGCTGGTCGACGTGGAGGGTTTGGGGGAGCAGGCCGTTGCGGATGGCGTGGACGGTTTTGATGATTCCGGCGACGCCGGCGGCGGCTTGGGCGTGGCCGATGTTGGATTTGAGGGAGCCGAGCCATAGCGGGCGGTCGGCGGGGCGGTTGTGGCCGTAGGTGGCGAGCAGGGCTTGGGCTTCGATGGGGTCGCCGAGGGTGGTGCCGGTGCCGTGGGCTTCGACGGCGTCGACGTCTGCGGGGGTGAGTCCGGCGTTGTGGAGGGCGTGGGTGATGACGCGTTGCTGGGAGGGGCCGTTGGGTGCGGTCAGGCCGTTGGAGGCGCCGTCCTGGTTGATGGCGGTGCCGCGGACGACGGCCAGCACGGGGTGTCCGTTCCTCCGCGCGTCCGACAGACGTTCCACCAGCAGCAGTCCGACTCCTTCGGCCCAGCCGGTGCCGTCGGCGGAGGAGGAGAACGCCTTGCACCGCCCGTCCGGCGCGAGCCCCCGCTGCCGCGAGAACTCCACGAACGTGCCCGGCGACGTCATGAGCGTGACCCCACCGGCGAGGGCCAGGTCCGACTCGCCCGATCGCAGCGACCGTACGGCGAGATGCAGCGCGACCAGTGACGACGAGCAGGCCGTGTCGACGGTCACCGCCGGGCCCTCGAAGCCGAAGGTGTAGGCGATCCGCCCCGACAGCACGCTGGCCGCAGTGCCCGTGATCAGGTAACCCTCGACCTCCTCCGGCGCAGGGCCCGGCGACCTGGCGTAGTCCTGGCCGTTGGTCCCGGTGAAGACCCCCGTACGGCTGCCCTTGAGGGTGGCAGGGTCGATGCCGGCGCGTTCGAGGGTTTCCCAGGCGACTTCGAGGAGGAGGCGTTGCTGGGGGTCGCTGGCGAGTGCTTCGCGGCGGGAGAT
Source organism: Microbispora triticiradicis (assembly GCF_005864065.1). Taxonomy (NCBI): domain Bacteria; kingdom Bacillati; phylum Actinomycetota; class Actinomycetes; order Streptosporangiales; family Streptosporangiaceae; genus Microbispora; species Microbispora triticiradicis. The sequence continues at coordinate 1,620 of NZ_VANP01000034.1, forward strand.
GCCGAAGAAGCCGGCGTCGAATCCGGCGACGTCGTCGAGGAAGCCGCCGTGGCGGGTGTAGGAGGTGCCGGGCTGGTCGGGGTCGGGGTCGTAGAGGGCGTCGAGGTCCCAGCCGCGGTCGGCGGGGAACTCGGTGACGGCGTCGCGGCCTTCGGCGACCAGGTCCCACAGGTCCTCGGGGGAGGCCACCCCGCCGGGCAGGCGGCACCCCATCCCCACGATCGCGATCGGCTCCCGCTGCTCGTCCCGGACGTCCCGCAGTTCTTCACGTGTCTTGTGCAGTTCCTCCGTCACACGGCGGAGGAGATGCCGGATCTGGTCGTCGCTCACAGGTACGCCTTCCATGGGCACGAGGTGGGGCAGAAGGGAGAGGTCAGGAGATGCCGAGCTCGTTGCTGATGAAGCTGATGAGCTCGTCGTCGGAGGCGGAGGACAGGTCGGCGGTCGCCGCCGCGTGCTCGCCGGGTGCCGCGGAGTCCACGGACTCGACGGCATCCACCAGACGCCGCAGGCGGGTCACCACCGCCTCCCCGCCCGGCTGGGCGATCGGCGGACCACCGGCCGGTGCGGCCGGCGCGTTCGGCTCACCGGCCGCGCCGGGCGGCTCCCTCAGCTCGCCGAGCAGCGTCTCCAGCTCGTCGAGCAGCGCCAGCACGGCGGTGAGCGGCGGCTCGGGATCGGGCAGCAGCACCCGCAGCAGGTGATCCACGAGACCGGTGGGCGTGGGATAGTCGAACACGAGCGTGCTCGGCAGCGGCGTCCCGGTCAGCCGGGTGAGGCGGTTGCGTAGCTCGACGGCCGACAGCGAGGTGAAGCCCTGGTCGCGGAAGCCGCGGTCGTCGTCCACCGCGTCCGCCGAGGCGTACCCGAGCACGTCGGCGATCTCCGCCCGAACCAGAGAGCGCAGCTTCAGCCGCCGTTCGGACTCCGGGAGCGCCGCCAGCCGTTCCAGGAGGTCCGGCTCCTCGTCCGCGCGGGGCCGCTCAGCCGCCTGGGCCTCCGGTAGCTCGGCGAGCAGCGGATGAGGCCGTACGGCGCCCACCGTGGCCCAGTCCGCGTGGGCGACGACGAGCCGCGTCTCGCCGTGGACCACTGCCTCCTCCAGCGCCGACACCGCGAGGTCGGGCGTCATCGGCGGGAAGCCGCCCCGCCGCAGGCCCTCCCGGGCCTCCGCGCCGGCGATGCCCTCGCCGCCCCAGTGACCCCAGGCGATCGAGGTGGCCGCCAGGCCGAGTGAACGCCGGTGCTCGGCGAGGGCGTCCAGATAGGCGTTGTCCGGGGCGTAGTTGCCCTGGCCCGGGTTCCCGATCAGCCCGGTGACCGACGAGAACAGCACGAACGCCGTCAGTGGAAGCTCCCGGGTCAGCTCGTGCAGGGCCAGCGCGCCGTCCGCCTTCACCCGCCGTACGGCGGCCTGCCGTTCCGGGGTGAGCGAGCCGAGCAGGCCGTCGTCCAGTACGGCGGCCGTGTGGACCACGGCGGTCAGCGGATGCTCCGGCGGTACGGCGGCGAGCACGGCGGCCAGGGCGTCCCGGTCGGCCACGTCGCAGGCGGCGACCGTCACCCGGGCCCCGAGCTCGGTGAGCTCGGCACGCAGGTCCTCCGCGCCGGGGGCGCCGAGTCCCCGGCGGCTGACCAGCAGCAGGTGCGGAACGCCGCGCCGGGCCAGCCGCCGGGCCACGTGGGCACCGAGCGCGCCCGTGCCGCCCGTCACGAGTACGGTCCCCGCCGGCGCCCACTCCGCGAGCGTCGCGTTCCGGCTCGGAGCGTGGACCAGCCTGCGCGCGAGGAGACCCGAGGAGCGCACTGCGAGTTCGGACTCGCCGTGCCGTCCGGTCAGCGCGGTCACGGCGTACGCGGCGCGCCGCGTGTCGGGCGTCGGCGGAAGGTCCACGACCCCACCCCACCGCTCCGGCCGTTCGGCTGCGATCACGCCGCCGAGACCCCATGCCCTCGCCCCGGCCGGGTCCGGCACCCGGTCGGACGGCGCCGCCGCGACCGCACCGCTCGTCGTGAGCCAGAGCGGGCCGCCGATCTCCGCCATGTCGAGCGCCTGCAACAGCGCGACGTCCTGCCCCTCGTACGGGGTGTCGTCCAGGCCGAGCAGGGACACGACACCGGTGTACGGCGTGCCGGTGCGCAGGGGTTGCAGCGACGCCGTCAGCGAGGCGGGACCGGTCGTCCCGTCGAGGACGGCCTCCGTCACCCCGGCGCCGCGCTCCTCCAGCGCGCGCCGCAGGGCCTCCGCCCATGCCGCGGGCGTCTGCCGTGCGGTGCGAACCAGCAGCCAGCGGCCGCCGGACCGAGGTGCGGCGTCCTCCACGGGCCGCCAGGCGACGCGATAGCGCCACGAGTCGAGCGTGGCCCGGGTGTCCCCCGCCGCGTGCCAGGACGCGAGGACCGGCAGGGCTTCCCCGAGGGATCGCCGTACGTTCCCGGCCTCGGGGCCCAGCGTTCCGACGAGCGCGTCGAGGTCGCCGCGGCTGACGATGTCCCAGAAACGCGCCTTCCCGTCGTCGTACGGCTCGGCCTGGCCGGGCTTCGGCGGGCTGACCCAGTGCCTGCGCCGCTGGAAGGCGTAGGTGGGCAGGTCGACGGTGGTGGCGGGGCCGTGGACGGCGGTCCAGTCGACGGGGGCGCCGTGGGTGTGGGTGTGGGCGGCGGCGGTGAGGGCGGTGTGGGGTTCGGGCCGGTCGCGGCGCAGCACGGGGACGGCGATCAGGCCGGGTGTGCCGTCGAGGGTGTCGCGGATGAGGCCGGTGAGGATGCCGTCGGGGCCGATTTCGAGGTAGGTGGTGGCGCCGTGGTCGTGCAGGGTGCGGGTGGCGTCGGCGAAGCGGACGGGGTTGCGCAGGTGGGCGGTCCAGTAGTCGGGGCCGTCGGGTGGGGTGAGGGTGCCGGTGAGGTCGGAGACGAAGGTGAGGGAGGGGGGTGTGTGGGTCAGGCCGTCGATGGCTTTGTGGAAGTCGTCGAGGATCGGGTCCATGTGGGGGGAGTGGAAGGCGTGGCTGACGGTCAGGGCCCGGACCTTGTGTCCCTGCTGCCGGAAGCGTTGGGTGAGGTGGGTGACGGCGTCGTGGTCGCCGCTGATGACGGTGGAGGTGGGGGTGTTGGCGGCGGCGATGGTGACCCTGCCCTCGTAGGAGGCAAGCTCCGGGGTGACCTGTGCTTCTGTGGCGTTGATGGCGGTCATGGCGCCGCCGGGGGGCAGGGTGTGCATGAGGCGGGCGCGGGTGGTGACGAGGGCGGCGGCGTCGGTGAGGGTGAGGATGCCGGCGGTGTGGGCGGCGGCGATGGCGC
>NZ_VANP01000035.1:0-4638 GCF_005864065.1 Microbispora triticiradicis
TGCGGGACGGCTCGATCGGCCCCCACTTCATCTCGTTCTCCGCGGTGACCCCGTTGAACTCCCGGTCCCACGTCGCCACGTAGGTCGAGTCGTTCAGGTGGCCGGCCGCGATCGCGGTGCCGAAGTAACGGCCGCTCTGCGCGGCGGCCGCCCCGAGGGTGCTCGCCGCGGCATTGGCCGGGAGGGTGGCCGACAGGGCCGTCACCACCCCGAGTACGCCGAGAGCCCCGGCGGCCAGCGCCCGGCGTGGGCCGCTGAGCGGTCGCCTGGCGCCACCGGCGGATAGGGGGAAATCGCTCATGCCTGAGCCTCCACTGCTGCATCACTGAAAGGGAAACGCGAGGACGCGCCCCCGCGGGAAGACGCCACGCCCGGGACGCACGACGATCGGCGTCACGAACGGCGGCCTCCGCCGTCCACCACCAGGTCCGGCAGAAAGAGGCCGCTTCGGAAAGTCAGTCTGGAAATCTCCACGAAACGTGTCAAGACTGCGTCGGAGAGGCTGGAGCCGTCTCCCTGCCGCAGTCGCACGCGCCGGGCGCGTGGCACGCACCGCCACCGCGCTTTCCCGCCGCCTCGTCATCCGTTTCGGGACGGTGCCGGCTTGATGAATGTTTCAGCACCCCGCCCACCTCGGCATGTGCGCCGCCCGCCCATCGGAGCAGTTGAGGCCCGCCCGGCGGCACGGCGCCCGGGCGGGCGGATCCGGCTCGCTTGACGGGACCTGACCCCGTCGTATTGGCTCCGCCGCACCACCACCGACATCGACGCCTATGAGAAGGGCGGGCCCGGCAGCGTACGTGTGAGCGTTAACAAGCCTTGACCCGCCTTCGCGCACGGAGGTGGGGTGATCCCCCGCCGCCGAGGGCCGCCGAGGCTCCGGGCGGCGCGCCGACGCGCCGCCCGCCTCGCACGCGTGCTCGGTTCCGCAAACCCCAAGCACCATCCGCGGCCACGACAGCCAGTGTGAGCGTTAACAGAAGATTTCTCCTAATAGATCACATTCTTCGGGAGTACTGATGAAGATCCCTCGCGTTCGGCTCTGGCCCACCGTCGGCGTCGACGCCACGGCCGGCGCCACCAGGCTCATGCGGACGAGGCGGTTGGCCGCGATCCTCCTGGCTCTCGCCCTGCCGGTGCTCGGTACGGTGCTGGGGGCGGGCGCCGCGAGCGCGGAGTCCAACGGCGGGGTTCGGGTGATGCCGCTGGGTGACTCGATCACCGAGGGCACCCAGGTGCCGGGCGGCTACCGCATCGGGCTGTGGCAGCGCCTGGCCGCCGGCCGCTACACCGTGGACTTCGTCGGCTCGCAGTACAACGGGCCGGGCAACCTTGGCGACCACGACCACGAGGGCCACCCCGGCTGGCGGATCGACCAGATCGACGCCAACATCACCGGCTGGCTGCGCAGCTACACCCCCCGCACCGTGCTGCTGCACATCGGCACCAACGACGTGCTGCAGAACTACAACGTCTCCTCCGCCCCCCAGCGGCTGTCCACCCTGATCGACCACATCACCTCGGCCGCGCCCAACGCCGAGGTGTTCGTCGCCACGATCATCCCGCTGTCGAACTCCGGCCAGGAGTCGGCCGCCCGCACCTTCAACGCCGCCGTCCCCGGCATCGTGCAGTCGAAGGTCAACAGCGGCAAGCACGTCCACCTGGTCGACATGCACAGCAAGCTCACCACCGGCGACCTCATCGACGGTATCCACCCCACCGCGAACGGCTACGACAAGATGGCCGCCGCCTGGTACGCCGCCCTCCAGTCGGTCCCGGGCAGCCTCGGCCAGGCGCCCAGCCCGAGCCCCAGCACCAGCCCGTCGGCGAGCCCCAGCGCGAGTCCCAGCGCGAGTCCCAGTGCCAGCCCGTCGGCGAGCCCCTCGACGAGCCCTTCGACGGGCCCGACGCCGGGCAACAGGTCGTGCTTGGCCAAGTACACGCTGACCGGGCAGTGGCAGGGCGGTTTCCAGGCCGACGTGACCGTCACCGCGGGCGGATCGCCCATCTCCTCCTGGACCGTCGCCTGGCGGTTCAGCGACGGCCAGACGGTCACCCAGTCGTGGAACGCCACGATCACCTCAAGTGGATCAGAGGTCACCGCCCGGAACGTGAGCTACAACGGCGCGCTCGGCGCCGGCGCGAGCACGCAGTTCGGCTTCCTCGGCAGCTCGAACGGCGCCAACAGCGTGCCGTCCGTGACCTGCACCGCGATCTGACGAACTTGGCAGCCGGGCGGCTCCCGGGCCGGTAAGGCCCGGGAGCCTCCGCGCACGAAAGGACCTCCTGTGAAACGAAGGCTCAGATCCCTGCTGGCCGCCGCCTCGTTGCCCCTGGTACTCGTCGGCATGCTGCTGGCCGCCCACCCCGCCGCGGCCGCCTCGCTCACCCGGATCACCGGGTTCGGCACCAACCCGACCAACCTCAACATGTACCTCTACGTCCCCGACCGGGTCGCCGCCCGCCCCGCCCTGCTCGTCCTGGTCCACTACTGCAGCGGCTCGGCCAGCGCGATCTTCAACGGCAACGGCCACGACTACGTCACCGCCGCCGACCGCTACGGCTACATCATCGTGGTCCCCGAAGCCACCCGCAGCGGATCCTGCTTCGACGTCTCCACCCCCGCCGCGCTGCGCCGCGACGGCGGCAGCGACTCCACCGGCATCATGGCCATGGTCAACTACACCCGCCAGCGCTACAACGTCGACCCCGGCCGCATCGTGGTCAGCGGCTTCTCCTCCGGCGCCATGATGACCAACGTCCTGGCCGCCGAATACCCCGACGTGTTCTCCGCCGCCTCCGCCTTCTCCGGCGTCCCGGCCGGCTGCTTCGCCACCACCAACGGGTCGCTGTGGAACAGCCAGTGCTCCGGCGGCCAGATCACCAAGACCGCCCAGCAGTGGGGCGACCAGGCCCGCGCCATGTACCCCGGATACACCGGCCGCTACCCCCGCATGCAGCTGTGGCACGGCACCACCGACACCACCCTGCACTACAACAACTTCGGCGAAGAGATCAAGCAGTGGACCAACCTCAACGGGTTGAGCCAGACCCCCGCCTTCACCGACCACCCCCAGTCCTCCTGGACCCGCACCCGGTACGGCAACACCGGCACCCAGGCCACCGTCGAGGGCATCAGCATCTCCGGCGTCGGCCACCAGCTCCCCATGAGCGGCCAGCTCGCCTACGCCATCTCCTTCCTCGGCCTCGACGCGCCGAGCACCTCCATGTCGCCGTCGCCGTCGCCGTCCGCGTCTCCCACGCGGTCTCCGTCACCCTCGCCGTCGCCCTCGCCGTCGGCCTCCCCTTCGCCGTCGCCGAGCGCCTCCCCGAGCACTTCGCCGTCCGGTCAGCCGGGCGCCTGCCGCGTCAGCGCGACCGTCAACAGCTGGGCCAACGGCCTGACCGAGGACATCACCGTCACCAACACCGGCTCCTCCGCCGTCAACGGCTGGTCGCTGGCCTTCACCCTGCCCGGCGGGCAGACCATCACCAACGGCTGGAACGCCACCTACTCGCCCACCAGCGGCCAGGTCACGGCGACCAACGTGAGCTACAACGGCTCGATCCCGCCCGGCGGCTCCGTCCAGATCGGCTTCCAGGCCACGCACACCGGCAACGCCGGCAAGCCCACCTCGTTCACGCTGAACGGCGCCACCTGCACCGTGTCCTAGAGAACACCGTGTCCTGACGACACAGCCCAAGACCCATGATCTGGAGGACTTCAGTGCCCCCCATTCGACATCGGCGCTGGCTCGCGGCCGCGATGGCCGCCGCGCTCGGCGCTCTCGGAGTCACGACCGCAGGCACGGCCCAGGCCGCCGCGGGCTGCGAGGTCACCTACACGGTGACCAGTTCGTGGCCGGGCGGCTTCGGCGCCGACGTGAAGGTGTCCAACCTGGGCGACCCGATCAACGGCTGGAAGCTGACCTGGACGTTCACCGCCGGGCAGACCATCACCCAGCTCTGGAACGGCACCCACACCCAGTCGGGCGCGCAGGTCACGGTGAGCGACGCGGGCTACAACGCGTCGATTCCCACCGGCGGCAGCACGAGCTTCGGCTTCAACGGCGGGCTGAGCGGCTCGGCCAACCCGGTGCCGACGAACTTCGCCGTCAACGGCACCGCCTGCACCGGCACCGTGACCAGCAGCCCCTCGCCCAGCCCGTCGCCGAGCCCCAGCGCCAGCCCGTCGCAGAGCCCTTCACAGAGCCCGTCGCCCAGCCCGTCGCCGAGTGCCTCACCGAGTGCCTCGCCGAGTGCCTCGCCCAGCCCGTCGCCGAGTCCGTCGGCCACTCCGAGCGGGCCGTGGCCGCCGTCGTCGACGTACTCCAACCCGGTGCTGTGGGACGACCTGGCCGACATCGACATCATCCGGGTCGGTGACACCTACTACTACTCCGCCTCCACGATGCACTACTCGCCCGGCGCGCCGGTCCTGCGCTCCTACGACCTGGTGCACTGGGAGTACGCCGGCCACTCGGTGCCCAAACTCGACTTCGGCAACAAGTACGACCTCAACGGCGGCCGCGGCTACGTCAACGGCATCTGGGCGTCGTTCCTGAACTACCGGCCCAGCAACAAGACCTTCTACTGGGGCGGCTGCATCGACTTCAGCAAGACCTACATCTACACCGC
>NZ_VANP01000036.1:0-4131 GCF_005864065.1 Microbispora triticiradicis
GTGACGACCGAAGCCGCCTCCGGGCGATCGGCACGTGTCGTCAGATGTTCGCGGCCTTCGGCGCGAACGGTTCAGATGTTGGTCGACCGGCCGCCTCGGCCGGCGCCCACCTGTGCCTCCGCTGTCCGCCTGTCGTCGCCTGGCTGTCCGCCCGCTTGCGGTTTTCGGCCGCCGGAAGCGGGGGCGGCCAGGGTTGCGGCAAGTACGAGCAGGCCGCAGGCTGCGACGAGGAGCCAACCGGGTCGCGATGCTTCGGCGAGATGGGCGGGCGGGGCGCCGGCGATGATGCTGCCTGCGGCAGCGACACCGAGGGCCGAGCCGAGCTGACGGGCGGTGGAGGTGATCCCTCCGGCGACGCCGGCGCGGGCGGGCGGCAGGCCGCTGACCGCGGTGTTGGTGATCGGCGCGTTCGCGAATCCGAACCCGATGCCGACGAGCAGGTAGGCCAGCGAGAGCAACCGGATGTCGGTGTCATCGCCGATACCTGCGAGGCAAAGACCGCCGGCCGTGATGAAGCCCCCAGCGAGCATCAGCGGCGGGCGTGGGCCGAAACGTCCGACGAGCATCCCGGAAAGCGGCGCGCACACGGTCGCGGCGACGGCCATCGGAAGCGTGACCGCTCCTGCGGCCACCGGGGTCATGCCCCTCGTATGCTGCAGGTAGAGGGTGTTGAGCAGCAGGGTCACGCTGAGGGCGATGAACACCACGACCGCGCTGACGACGGCGGCGATGAACGGCGGCCGGCGGAACAACCGGGGGTCCACCAGCGGCTCGGTCCGTCGTGACTCGACCCATCCGAAAGCGGCCGCGGCGACGGCGACGACGAGGTAGCCCGCGATCGCCGTGGGCGAGTCCCACCCGATGCGCGGTCCCTCGATCAGCACGGCGACCGAACAGCCGACCACGACGGTCAGCAGCAACTGCCCCGGGCCGTCGAGCCGGCGCGGTCGCGCCGCGCGGGACTCCGGGACGAAGACCGCGGTCAGCACCAGCGCCACGGCGACGACCGGCACATTGATCCAGAAAACCGATCGCCAGCCGGCGCCTGAGACCAGAGCGCCGCCCACGATGGGCCCGGCGGCCATGCTGACGCCGAAGACAGCGGCCCACACGCCGATCGCTCGCGCTCGCTCCTTCGGCTCGGTGATCAGGTTGACGACGATCGCCAGCGCTACCGGGCTGAGCATCGATCCGCCGACACCCTGCACCGCGCGTGCCACTACCAGCACGCCGATGGCCGGCGCGAGCGCGCACGCCACGGACGCGGTGCCGAAGACGACCAGCCCTATCTGGAACACGCGGCGCCGTCCGATGCGGTCGGCCAGCGCGCCGGACGAGATCAGCAAGCCGGCCAGCACGAGTGTGTAGGCGTCGACCGTCCACTCCAGACCGCGAGTGCCGACGTGCAGGCCGGCGCCTATCGCCGGCAGGCCGACGTTCACGATCGTGGTGTCCAGTCCGACCAGGAAAAGGCTGAGGCAGCAGATCGCCAGCACCGTCCAGCGTCTGGGCACACCGGGTTCCGTGTCCATGGTTGCTCCTTCGTGGCGCATCGTGGGCGCTCGCGGAATCGAGACCTCACGGGCCTGGCGAACAATGTCGGGCCGCCGGGAAAGGATCGGCCAGCATTTTTGCGAAGACCGCAAAAACCGACCTGGCCGTAGCGTCTATCCGAAGACCAGCGCTTGTGCCCCAAACTGGATGGCGTGGACGCCGAACTGGAGCAGACGCTCACCGCCATCGGACCTCGACTGCGCTCGCTGCGTCGTGACCGGGGCATGACCCTCGAGGCGCTGTCGGCGGCGACCGGCATCTCGGTCAGCGGCCTGTCACGGATCGAGTCCGGCAAGAGGCGCCCGACCCTTGAACTGCTCATACCGCTCGCCCGAGCACATCGCGTCGCGCTCGACCAGCTCATCGCCGCCCCGGCGACCGGCGACCCCCGGGTTCACCTGACCCCGCGGCGGCACCGCCACGGAAGCGTCCTTGTGCCACTGACGCGGTACCCGGGCCGTCTCCAGGTCTTCAAGCAGGTGATCGCACCACGGCCGCGCAGGTTCGTCACCCACGCCGGCTATGAGTGGCTGTTCGTCCTCGCAGGAGAGCTGCTGCTCGTCCTCGGGGAGCGCGAGCTCACACTGCGTCCGGGCGAGGTCGCCGAGTTCGACACGGCAGAGCCGCACTGGTTCGGCCCGAGTGGCGACCGCGCCGTCGAGATCCTCCACATCTTCGGCCCCCAAGGCGAAAAGGCCCAGGTGCGCGCACGCCCGGCCGGCCTCCGCAACCACCGGGGCGACTGAGCTGGGCCCTCCTGCCGACCCGATCCTCGGTCAGGAGAGCAGGCCGCGGCGGTAGGCCTCGGCGACGGCTGAGGCGCGGTCGCGGACGTCGAGTTTGGCGTAGATGTGCAGCAGGTGGGTTTTGTGCGCGCACCCCGCGCGCAGGATGAGGATCGCCGCTTCCTGGCTGCTGCCGTAGAAGTCGACGTTGCCCTTGGCTTCCGGAACCGACTGGCCCTCTTTGAGGTCGGCCAGCCAGGTCACGATGCCGTTGATCTTCTCGGCGGCCAGCCCGATCTGCAGGGCCCGGCTCTTGCCGGCGCCGGTGGTGCCGAACGTCAGGAACCGCTGGGCGCTGCCAGTGGAGGGGTCGAACAGGCGCTTTTTGGCCGGGCGGCCGTTGTGGTAGACGCCGGTGACGATGCGACCGTGCCGGCCCATCACCAGGTCCTCGCGGGTGACGGCCCGGACCTCAGCCAGCGGGTTGGAGGGGTAGATCGTGACGATCGCCCGGCGCGACCCGTCGGTCTCCACCGTGATGCGGGTGGAGTTGGTGATGTCCAGGGCCGAGCACAGCGCGGCCAGGTCGTAGCTGACCACCTTTCCTTGGGGCACTTCGAGCATCAGCTCGACGACCTCGCGGGTGGTGGCTGCGGCGGTGTTCACGCGGTGGTCTCCTTCTCGGCGCGGTGTGGGCGGCGCCGGGACGGCCGATGGGGACGCTGGTGAGGACAGCCCCGGGCATCGCCAGCGGGGCGATCCGCTGCGCCCAGACCGTCGTGGGGTCGCTGTGCAGGTCGGGCGTGCCGATGGTCAGGCGCCGCACTCCAGCGCCGCGGCCGGGCACCGGGCCGATGTCGATCAGGTCCTCGGGGACGTCCATGAGCGCCGACAGGTTGCGGATGAACACGTCCGGGACCGGACGGCCGGTAACGGCCGAGCGGATGACGGTAACCATTGCGCCGAAGGCGCCAGTAAGTGCTGTGTAAGCGTCGATCAAGCCCGTCCGCCTATCTCTGTGACGTACAAGAAACCGGAAGGGTTGAGAGCAATGTCGCGGAACGTCTTCATCATCGGCGCCAGCGCCGGCATCGTCCTGCTGTTCGCAGGGATCTACGGGATGGGCTCGATCTCCACCATGTCGTGGGGGTTGCCCGCCTTCATCGTCGGGATGTTCCTGCTGATCGGCGACGTCGTCATCCTGGCCTCCAGGCTGGTCGGCGGCGGCGGCCCGTCGGGCGGCGTCTTCGGCCAGATGAAGAGCTTCCTGGGCACCGGAAACCAGGACCTCGTCGGCACCGGTCTGCCGGCCACCGCCCTGGTCGCGAGCATGCGGGACACGGGCACGACGGTGAACGACCAGCTCGTCGTCGCCTTCGACCTGCGAGTGCAGCCCGCCTCCGGCGCGCCGTACACGGTCGCGCACCGGCAGATCCTCCCCCGGCTGCTGATGGGCGCCGTCCTGCCGGGCCGGACGGTCCAGGTGTGGACCGACCCCGCGGACCCGCAGCGCCTGGCGATCGACTGGTCCGCGCTCCCCGCCCAGACCTGAAATCCGGGCGTGAAATCTAGGCGGGAGGCGCGGTGCTGCCGCGGGTGGTCAGGCGCGGGGCCTCGTCCTCCAGCGGCCTGGCCTCCACGCCGTCGATCAGCGCGAGCAGCCGTTGCGCCGCGTGCGCGCCGTACGCCGGGATGTCGCGGGTGAGCACGGTCAGCGGCGGACGGACGACCTGGCAGAGCGGGGAGTCGTCCCAGATGACGGGAGTTCCTGAACTTCCCGGACAGGTCTATGCGCGCGTGTGAGAAGAGTTTCTGGACTTTCCCGAAACAGGTCTACGTGCATGCGCGAGCG
>NZ_VANP01000037.1:0-2973 GCF_005864065.1 Microbispora triticiradicis
GCCCCGCCCAGGTCAGCATCGCCACCGTCTGCCGATGCTCGATCACCACACCCTTCGGCCGCCCCGTCGACCCCGACGTATAAATCACATACGCCGTATCCCCCGCGCCGACGGAGACACCCAACCGACCAGGACGGCCGGAACCGGGGCTTCCCCCGACCGGGCCGAGCACCGCGCGAACATCGACGACCTGCACCCCAGCCGAGCCCGCGGAACCGGCCAGGGGGTTGTGGTCGGGTGTGGTCACCAGCACGGCCGCCTCGCTGTCGGCCAGCAGGTAGGCCACCCGCTCCGGCGGATATCCCGGATCGATCGGCACATAAGCCGCGCCGGTCTTCAACACCGCCAGCAACGCCACGATCAGATCACTGGTCCGCGGCAGGCACACCCCCACCAACACCCCAGCCCGCGCACCCAACCCCACCAGATGACGAGCCAACCACTCAGCCCGCTCATCCAACTCCCGATACCGCACCACCCCGTCGACCGCCCGCACCGCCACCGCATCCGGACACCGATCCACCACCGCCTCGACCAACCCATGCACACACCCACCAGCCCCGACGGATGGACCGGTCAGCAAGCCACCGTCACCCAACGCACCAAGGACGGTCTTCTCCCCCGCCGTACGGACATCGAGATCCACCACCCGCGCGCCGGGATCGGCGGCCAGCGCCTCCACCACCACCGTCAACCGCTCCGCCAGCAGACACGCCGACCGCGCATCGAACAGATCCGTGTTGTAGGTCAGGAACCCGCCCAACCCCTCCACCGACTGCTCCAGATGCACCGACAACTCGAACTGGCTGGCTCGGGGATGCACCGGCACCGGGTCGACCGCGAGCCCGGGGAACTCGTACTGCGGTGGCGTGCCGTTGATCGACAGCATGACCTGGAAGAGAGGACTGCGGCTGAGGTCGCGTTCCCGTACGCACTCGTTGATCAGGCGATCGAAGCCGACGTGCTGGTGCTGCTGGGTGGCGAGCGCGGCGTCGTGCGTGGCGCGCAGCAGGTCACGGAGAGTCGTCTCCGGCGCCGGGCGCATGCGCAGGGGCAGCGTCGTGACGAGCATGCCGATGACATCCGTGAGTTCGGGCCGGGTACGCCCTGAGGCGGCGAACCCGATGGTGACGTCGTCCTGGCCGCTGAGCTTGGCCAGGAGCACACCCAGCGCCGTCGCGACGACGGAGAACGTGCTTGCCCCGGTCGCCCGGGCCACGGCGGCCACGGTCGCGGCGGGCAGGGACAGCGGAACGGCGTCCCCACGGTGCGTCTGGTACGGCGGGCGTGGCCTGTCCGTGGGCAGGTCGAGCGTCTGCGCGCCGGCGAGGTGCTCGCGCCAGAAATCCATGTCCTCGTCGGTGACAGGCCGCTCCCACAGCTCGACGTCCGCGAACTGCACAGACGCGGGTGAGGGGGCCTCGTTTCCCGCCGGACCTTCGGCCAGCCTGGCGTAGTGGCCGGTGATCTCACGGAGCAGCAGGTCGAGCGACCAGCCGTCGCAGATGAGGTGATGCAGGCTCAGGAGCAGCACGTGCTCCTCGTCCGACACCCTGACCAGGACCGTACGCATCAACGGCCCGGCGGCGAGGTCGAGCGGACGGGACGCCTCCTCGTCGAGCACCGCGGCCCAGTCGGACGCGGTCACTTCCTCCAGGTCGGCGACCGGTTCCGCGGACACCACCTGTACGAGCTCCTCGTTCTCCTCACGGAGGGTGGTGCGCAGGCTTTCGTGGCGCCGGGCGGTGTCGGCGAGGGCGGTGCGCAGCACATCCCGGTCGAGCGGCCCGCGCACGGTCGCCGCGCCGGTGATGTGGTACGCCAGATTCGTGTCCGGGTGCAGATGACACAAGAACCACAACCGCTGCTGATTCGCCGTCGCCGGATGCACATGATCACCAGCCGGATGACGACCCACCGGAATCGCCACCACCTCACCGGCACCCACACCCGGCAACCGCTCAGCCAGACCGGCCACCGTCGGATGATCGAACACCAGCCGAAGCGGCACCACCACACCCAGCGCCTCCGACAACCGATGCACCAACCGCGTGGCCAGCAACGAATGCCCACCCAGACTGAAGAAGTCCTCATGGATGTTCGTGACCGGCCGGCCCAGCAGACCGGCGAACAACCCGGCCACCAGACGCTGCGCCTCAGTGCCGGGAGGCTCCACTTCACCGGCCCCGGCGGTCGTGAGCGACGGCTCGGGCAGCGCCTTACGGTCGATCTTCCCGTTCGGCGTACGCGGCAGCGCCTCCATCACCACAACACGGGCAGGCACCAAATGCTGCGGCAGACACCCCCGCAGATACCGCAGAAGAATCTGCTCGCAATCCGCATCGCACAGGGCAAGGTCACCGTGATCCGCCGCAACGGCAGGACGACCACCATGCATGTCATGCGTGCCGGTGTGGTCACTGTGCCCGTCGTGGGCTCGCTCGTCGCCCTGCGCATGGTTGCCGTGGTCGCGGGTGGGAGTGTTCTTGCTGGCGATGTGGGCGATCAGGTGGTCGCCATGGACGGTGACGACGGCCTCCGACACGGCGGGATGCTGGAGCAGGGCGTGTTCCACCTCGCCCGGCTCGATCCGGAACCCCCGGAGCTTCACCTGGTGATCCACCCGGCCGTGGTAGTCCAGGAAGAACTCCACCCCACCGTCCGCGGTGGTGCAGGGGCGCCAGCGGGCCAGATCCCCTGTCCGATACAGCCGCCCACCCTCATCGTCGGGGAGGGGCAGGTAGCGTTCGGCCGTCAGGGCGGGCCGCTGGTGGTACCCCCGCGTCACCCCGCTCCCGGACAGGTACACCTCGCCGATCGCGCCCAGCGGCACCGGACGCAGCTCCCTGTCCAGCAGGTGCACGCGTGATCCGGGCAGGGCGCGGCCCAGCGGGGTCCGCTCAGCACCGGGATCGGTCACCGCGTGGGTGGAGTACGTGGTGTCCTCGGTCGGCCCGTACAGGTTGTTGACCA